>OY282360.1 GCA_958295675.1 Minisyncoccota bacterium
AAGTGTGCTGCAAATGCCGTAAAAAATACGGGCAAAACGAAACCATCGTGTTGAAAACAGTGTCATAAGTGCGGCAAGCAGCGTACAGAAAATAAAGAAATAGGGGTTGTCGGGGATGGCGATTAGATACAGAAGGACGGCACCGACAGCAACGGCACACACATAGTACTTCACTTTCACACTGCGAAATGTGTCATAGATAAGCGGAATAGCAACGAGAAAACCGGATATCACCTGAAGTAAGGTGGTTTGGATATCATGGGACAAACGATCAAACGACACATCATACACAAAAATATCAATAACGAGTGATGCCACACTTGCCGCAAAAAAGATTAAAAAAACTAGCGCGCTGATTGAACGAACAAGTGTACCGGACATCTGCATACCGCCACTATACCACGGTGATGATGTCACCGATTACAATCTATCGCTATATATCCAGCGTGGCATAGGTGGCGTTCTCCTGAATGAATGTCTTTCTCGGAGCAACCTCGCTGCCCATAAGCATATCAAATGTTTTATCGGCGACTTCGGCATCTTCAATGGTTACGCGCTTCAAAATTCTATTTTCCGGATTCATAGTGGTATCTCTGAGTTCTTCGTAATTCATCTCACCGAGCCCTTTATACCGCTGTACAAATATGCCGGATGGGTTTGCCGCTCCCTCTCCGACCGCTTTCTCCGCGGTGTCAGCATTCTCATTCGCTTCCGCTTTCGCTGTTTTTCGTTTTGAAAGATCCTGTATGAATGCATCCCGCTCCTCATCCGAAAACGCATACCGCTCCTCCTTCCCTTTTTTCACCTTATACAAAGGCGGCTGTGCAAAGTAAATATTCCCATTTTCAATAAGAGGTTTAAAGTGCCGGTAAAACAGAGTGAGCAACAGGGTGCGGATATGCGCGCCGTCCACATCGGCATCGGTGGCAATAATAACCTTGCCGTACCGCAATTTTTCTATATCAAACGACTCGCCGATGGAAGTGCCGAGCACGATAGCAAGCGATTTAATCTCTTCGGAGGTCATCATTCTATCTATGCGCACTCGCTCCACATTCAGTATCTTGCCGCGCAGCGGAAGTACCGCCTGTGTGCGGCGGTCGCGTCCCTGTTTCGCGGTGCCGCCCGCTGATTCCCCCTCCACAATGAAGAGCTCAGATTCATCCCTGCTTTTTGACTGGCAATCACCAAGCTTGCCGGGAAGCGTGCCGACATCAAACGCGCTTTTCCGCAGCACGCTGTCTTTCGCCGCGCGCGCAGCTTTTCGCGCTGTCAGCGCAAGGGTCGCTTTGGCAACAATGTTTTTGGCATCCGCAGGATGTTCTTCCAAGAAAGCACTGAATGCGTCGCTGAAAGCGGTCTCCACGGCAGAACGCGCCTCAACACTTCCCAACTTCGCCTTGGTCTGCCCTTCAAACTGAATTTCCGGCAATTTAACAGAAATAACCGCAGTAAGCCCTTCCAGCACATCATCTCCGGTAAAACTGTCTCCTTCTTTATTTAACTTTTTACTCTTGGCATAAGAGTTAATGGTGCGAGTAAGCGCGGTTTTGAATCCTGTCACATGTGTGCCGCCTTCAGGATTCGGAATAGTGTTCCCGAACGCAAAAATACGGGACGATATATCATCCACATATTGCAGTGCCACCTCCACACCGACATCGCCAACCTGTTTTTCTGTATAAAAGATGTGTTGATGAACAGGTTTCTGCCTATTGTTATGGTGCCGCACAAAGGAAGTGAGACCGCTGTCGTAGAAGAAAGAATAAGTCGGTGCCGTCGGAATCTGTTGGTGTATAAATAGTGATTCGGAATCAATGGTGCCGACAGCGCAATCACGGGCATCCACGATACGCACATGCATTGATTTAACAAGATAGGACTGGCTGCGCAGGTGATCTTTAATACGATCCGGTGAAAAGACATGTCCGTCAAAAGTGGTGGTGGTAAATGTTGTCTCATCGGGACGAAAAGTGATGACAGTGCCGTGCTCGCCGGTTTTGCCCAAATTCTTCACCTTGACGACCGGTTTGCCGAAATGGTACTCCTGATGGAACACTGATCCGTCACGATGCACAGTCGCCGACACCTCTTTGGAAAGCGCGTTGACAACAGAAACACCGACACCGTGCAATCCACCGGAGACGGAATAACCGCCCTCACCGAACTTACCTCCCGCGTGCAGTGTGGTCATGATAGTTTCAAGCGCGGACACCTTTGTTTTCGGATGCGTGTCAGTCGGAATACCGCGTCCATTGTCAGCAACCCGCACGGTATCGTCAGGCAATAATACAATCTCTATCTCATCCGCATGACCGCCCATCGCTTCATCACGAGAGTTATCAAACACCTCCCAAACAAGGTGGTAGAGACCGTCGGTACCGGTGGTGCCGATATACATACCCGGGCGGCGACGCACCGCCTCAAGCCCCTCAAGCACGGTGATATCACTCGCGCTATACTTGCCGGTACTTTTCTTTTTTGACGATCCTGTCGCTGTTTTTTTTACTGTCTTCTTCTTTGCTGTCGCCATATATACCCCATAGTATATCACAAAATTCAGATAGTTTACGACTCTAAAACCACCCCCTTTTTTGCGCAGACCGAGGAGGGTCATAACAGGATAGAAGGGACATACTGCGTAAAACCTCTTCACCCACTCCGCCCATCTCGTCGTAGGAGTATGAAGACAAGGACAGTGCGTTTTCCCACTCTCTATCTTTCATATTTACAAATCTAACAACACTTGACTTTTTCTCAAATCTGGAGAAACCCATTTTTTTTCTTTCAAGTGTGTTAAGCAAACAACAGCCCCGAACTCGGAAAATTTTTTGTAGAACTCAGATTCTTTATCACCCCAGTACACAATTGCACAAGCCATGGGTGCTCCCTTGTCATTATCGCCGTTTGTGAATTTGAGCCTGGTGTCGGACAAGAAACACACGCTGTTTGCTTTCCCAAAAATATACTCTTTCCAATGTCTTGTATTCACTGCGACAGGTATGAGGGCGAGAATTTCACTATTGTTTTTTTCATTTGTATCGCAACACCTCCTAATCCAATCCTTGATTGATGTATTGCTTCCCCTACTGATTCCGTAAGGCGGATTAACATAGATGGTTTTAAAATCCCAAGTATCAAGTAAACCATTATGTTGGGGAAGAGTATATTCAACCCTCGCATGTACAATAGAGTGTTCGTTTGAACAGGGATCTAGGTCTATTTTGCCAAAAAAATTTCTTACAGCATTGACATACTTTGGTGGTGTACACCAATCTTTCTTATCTGTAATTATGTTTCTACCTGCAGTCATATTGTTACCAATTCTTTTTTGAGAGAATGGTGATTTGTTTTCTTAATCTTTTAACTGTCAAGTCCTTTGGAGATATCACATATAGCCATTTTTCAATCTTGTTTCTATTTTCTCTGAAGTATTCTTGCAATAGAAAATCTGCTTTCTGATTCATTTGCACTTTCGTGAACTGATTCTGTCTCTTTTTACCACCTTTTCCGATATCATAACTGTCCAAGAAAGCTTTTTGAACAGGTTTATACTTTTTAAGAGGATTCAGAAGAAGTTCATCAATGAACATTGCCAATCCTCCATCGGTTAAAAATACCAGCCAGTCATATGAACAACTCAAAACCAATAATTCTTTATTTGGATTATCAGAGGTAAACCAGTTGCCGTGATTACTTACCACACCGATGGTAAGAATAATATTTTCATACATCTTCCTATCATCACTGTCAATAACCTCCTTTAACAACTTTTTAAACTCCTTGAAAATAAATTTACCATTTACAGGTAACGCACCGCACAAAACACCATTCTCATTTCTTATTTTTTGCAATGATGATACTGATTTAGCAACATATGCCCCCTGCTTTGCTTTTTCAATTGTTTGCGGACCTTTTTTCATTCCTTCTTCTACACCGACTCTTTTGCACTCTAACATTGCGAATGGTTTCTCCATTTGTTCTATAATTTCAATCACCACCTCTTTTTGATTGTCCTTCTTTATAAAAGCAACAAGGACCCTATCTTGATTTTTTGCAAGAACACAAGCATTTTTAACCACTTCTTGAGTTGTTAAAAGTGATGAGTTTTTTACTTCATATTTTTCCCAAGCATTCTTTTTAATAAGACCGTCTTTTTCTAATGCTGCAAAAATCTTCTTTGTTGTAATCGGCAGTTTCTTTTCAATTGAAATCTGAACCTTCTTACAAACAGGGTGTATACTATATTCAACATTGTGAGAAATTTTATCGTTAGAATATTCTGCAAGATGTTTTTCAATCCTCATACTGCTTTCAAAACCCCAATCTTTTATCAAATAAAATGTGATTATCTCAACCAAAGTTCCCAGAGCTCTTCCAGATGCTTTTTTTGCATCTTTTGTGTAATGAAAGATATGTTCAGCAAGTGTCTTTTGCAATTTATCTACGGATGGATATGACATAGTAATTTCTTCTGAATTTTTACCTTACATTCATAAAGTATCAAGTCCTTTATGTACTTTTAGTATACCATTTTAGTAAAATGTTAAATTGATTATTAATCTTGTTCTCTTCTTCTAGAAAGATTTTTCTTCTTTTTAGATATTTTTACTTTTTTAATGAGTTATTAAAAGTATATAATACATGCATGATACCAGATTTTCCAAAAGTAAAAGAGAAATTAAAATCTTCACTTAACATTTTAATGAAACAAGAAATGGTGAAAAAATCACCACTGCTTTCTTTGATGGCTCTCAGACAGGTTTATGAAGGTGATAAAATGGGTATTTTGCGTGAAGATGGGAAACATGAAGTGAATCATTTCAATGAGGTTTCATCTGAGGCGTCAATTTCTGCTGAACAGATGCAGGGATTATCTTCTGGAGATATGCAAAATATTTTCTCCGATATATCTACTAATATGGCATCTCAGGTTGAGAAAGGTATAATGCAATCAATTGAAAAAGGTGCTGCTGATGGTGGAAATGAAATAGCCATACCGAAAATTGATCAAAATCTTATACTTGAAAGCATGAAGAGTATAAAAATTTATTTTCATAATGATGATAGAAACAAGCCATCAGAACAGGCAATTATTACAGAATATCCGGCTGTTTTTGAGATATTAAAAAAGATTAAAGGAAAACAGACGCAAGAAGAAAAAGAAGAGTTTGAAAGAAGAAGAGAGGAAATTCTTGATGAAAAATACAAAGAACATATGTCAGATCTTGAATCAAGAAAAATGGTTGATTAATTACATGACTGAAAATGCTACAAAAATCAACAAATTTAAATTGTTTTGTGAACGGATTTTCAGAAAATTGTTCCACGCAAAAGGTGGCAACACCATTACGATCGGTGCTAGTGTTGACAAGATAATCACTTCTCCGCACAACGATCCCTTTTTACAAAGAGTTATTGAGCACTGGTTAGATTCAGTAAATGAACTTGGTTATCAAGTCTTGTTTTGTGAATGGCTTTTATTTCAAGGATATGCTGTCAAGTATGAAATAAGGAATCCTAACTTTGAACAAGGAAAAGATGTTGTTGCAGTTGATTCTGCAGGAATACCTCACGCATATCAACTAAAAGGTGGAAATATAAGCTTGCATCGTTGGCGCACAGAAGTTAAACCAGAAATTGAAGTATTGATTGGAGCCCCCATTATTCATCCTGGTGTAGATAGTTCTAAAGGTCATGTGTCATATTTGGTAACAAATGGAAATATAGATGACAGTGTAAGAGTGGAGATAGACAGTTTAAATCGTGGAATATGGAAAGAGAAACCGCTTAAGATTTTTTTGAGAGGGGATTTACTGCAAGGATTTCAAAAAATTGCCACTGAAGTTTTGCCTCAAGACGCACAGGCATATAGAACCCTCACCAACCTAATTTTTGTAGACGGCACTAGTTTTGTTGACCTAAAAGAAATATATCCCTTTCTATGTCAAATACTTCATATCAATGATCAAAAAAGGTCGATGGAACAAAGGAAAAGGGATATATCTGCTGCAATTTTATACACAACTATGATTATTGGACCATATAGAGAGAAAGATAACTATGTCTCTATGATTAGGGTTATGGTTCTATTGCTGTCATTAATTCTTTACCTGACTGATAGATATAATCTTCAAGAAAAATATTGGTTAAAGTCATATAATCTTGTGTGGGGTGATATTTTAGATACGGCAAAAAAACTAGAGTCCGAAGTGGAAAGTAAGGGATTTACTGCACCTCTTATTGATCCTTTTGATAAAATTGATTTACCATTTTGCCCCGGTGTAAATTTAATGCTATTCCGCAAACATGTCACCGCATCAATGATCTTTTCGTTTAAAATGTCTCAAATTATTAGTGGTGATTTTGATGTAGAAGATGTTTTGCAAAATGCGGTGTTTGATAAATATAAAAACATTTCACTCACATGGGGTGAGGCGAGTTTTTTGCCAGTCATGTTCCTTGCGTTGATGTGTGTATCTACTGAAAAAAATAAAGAAAATGGGATTACTTTAATGGAGTTTATCGTTAATGAAATATTAAAACATAATGGCAGAAACGCGGAAAATTCTATAGGTTTATTACCTCCATTTTTTGATTTAAATTTTCTGGCCGATAAAATTTCTGGTAATTTGGAAGAGCCGCTTGACCATCAAGGTAAACATCATTCATATTATATAAAACCAGTTCTAGAAATAATGACGCGATTAGATCAGAAAGATTTTATATCTAAACAATGGAGAGAAATATCATTCATGTTTTTTGAAGAATTTATATTTGATCAAAAATTTGATTATTACTTAATGCGTTCAAAAAAAGGGGAAAATAGAACAATCGTTCCAAAAAAAGAAAAAAGTTGGAAAGAGTTAGTCGGTGAATCAAATTCTTTTAATGGTAGCACTCTGCCAGATTCAATAAAAAGATTTCCTGAATTTATACCTTTTTTCCTTTGTGTATTTCCTCATAGATTAAACTCCGATGTGCTTGGCTTTCTTTTTCAAAAATTGCAGGAAAAATAATAGGGTTTCAAGATTTGTTAGAAAAATAAATAAAAGGGTCAGACATCAGACAAAAGGGGAAAGTGGGATCCACCTTTCTATAAAGAACAATAAACCCTCTATTCCAAGATATTTCCTAAAAAACTCATACGGTGTATGGAGCACGGACCGTGCGTCCGCACCGCATCCCGATGTTCACGCGTGCCGTACCCTTTGTTACGTTCAAATCCGTATACACCGAATTTGTCAGCGAAATCAACCATAGCGGCATCCCGATCCACCTTGGCAATAATAGACGCAAATGCAATAAGCGGATGCTTTTCATCGCCTTTCACAATGTGGGTTGCGACATGGTGTTCCGGCAATGGAAGTCCGTAATCAGAGTAGACATGCGATATAGTGTTCATTCCTGACAATACCTCTCCGGATGCGCGTTGCAATGCTCGCGATATACCGATACTATCAATAGTTGAGGCACTGACAGAATACACACAAAAACGCAGAGTATCTCGCAAACTTAACGCGTGCGCTGCCCATTCCTGCCGCTTCGCCGGTGAAAGTTGTTTTGAGTCCCGTATACCGGCAAGCAAGTCCTCCGGATCATCATCAGACAGCCACTGCACTGCGCATACCGTCACAGGACCAGCGAGCGGACCCCTGCCAACCTCATCAATACCGACTGTATGTTTCATGCGATCAGTGTACCGCACAATGATAGATATATTGAAAACCAAAAATTGGAAAAATGAGAGTGAAAATTTTTTTCTCACTAAATTAAATTTTGAAAATGAAAAAGAAAATAATTGTCCCTGATGATATTGTTGTTGATTTTGATGATAATAGAATAACAAACACCATCTTACTCCTAAAAAACATTAGTAATGATTTTTTGCAAGTGATATTTTACTCACTATAATTAACCGAATTAGGGTGGAAAAGATAGGTTTTTTAGGTGTGGATAGATAGGGGTAAGGATATAATGATATAATACAAAGTAGGGTCGCTTTATATGCTTGATACGAAAAACTTTGGAAGTTCAAAATATACTAGATTCTTTATTCTTTTACGACCCAACAATGAGAAAAATTGATTTTGATTAAATTAAGGAGAGCATTAAGGAAAAAGGCAAGAATCTTGGATTTAATTTTTTTAAGATGATTTTTTACTCACTATAATTAACCGAGTTAAGAAAATTAAATATAATAGCTGTCAATTATATGGCTAATAGGATTAGAATGACAAAAAATATAAGGGATTTCTAATAAAATCTTTAATGATTGATGTGGATAGGTATGGGTAGATAACACTAAATCTTAGATTTGATAAAATCTTGTCTTGATAATTTTTTAAAGATTAACAACTTAAAAACAGAAATATAACATGAAATTCGGCTATCTCAATGTTCACAGTCACTATTCCCTACTTCGGGGTATAGCAAAGGTGCCGAAGATACTTGAAAAGGCGAAAGAGATGGGATGCGACACAGTGGCACTCACTGACACGCACAACATGTATGGTGCGGTTGAGTTTTACAAAAAAGCGAAAGATATGGATATGCGACCCATTCTCGGTGTCACATTATTTGTTCGAGAAACGGAAAGCCCGCAGTTTCATCCGATTGTGCTCCTTGCGGAAAACAAGAAAGGATATCACAACATACTGATGCTTATCACCATGGCACACTTCGCTGAGGGTAACACGCCGTTTCTGACATATGAACAGATAGCGAAGTACAAAGACGGCATCATCGCGCTGTTGCCGGCGCTATACAACCCGGTGCAGCAGGCATTGGCACAGGACAATATAGACGGTGCGAAAAAATATCTTAAGAACTACACGAGCATATTTACAAACAACAATGTATTTCTCGGCATATCCCCGCAGAATCCGACACCGAAAGACGGTACACATATAAAACCGGCGACTGAAGCGATGGTGAATCTGGCGAAGGAAAACGGTGTCGGTGTCATTCCGCTGCCGCTGGTGTACCTGCTGAACGAGGATGACACGGAAGGGCGCGAAGTGCTATTGCGCATTCAGAGTACTCAACTCTCCCCACAGGAAGACGGAGTATTTGAAGACCCATTATTGCTCCCGCAACGGAAGGATATTGAAGAGTGGGTGCAGACGATCTGTCCGGAATCACTGGAAACACTTGACACTATCATCAAACGATGTGATTGGGAACTTGAACTCGGCACATGGGTGTTTCCGACACCTCCGGTACCTGAAGGTGCCGACCGTGTCGCTCTGTTGCGCGAATATATTGATAACGGCTATGAACAGCGCGGATTGCAAAAAACAGAAGAGACCGAAGAACGGATTGAAACAGAGCTGCGAACAATTGTCGGACGCGGATATACGGATTATTTCCTCAGTGTGATTGATCTCATTCGGTATATGCACAAGAACGGCATTCTCACCACCACACGGGGATCCGCCGCCGGCTCAATGGTGTCATACCTCGCAGGTATCACAAATGTGAATCCGATTGAGTACCAGTTGCCGTTTGAGCGTTTTCTGAACCCGTTCCGCCCTTCCCCGCCCGATGTTGATTTAGACATTGCTGATAATCGACGGAACGAGGTGATTGACTACATTACAGAACGATTCGGGAAAGAGAAGGTGGCGCAAATCGGCACACTAGGAACCATGATGGCCCGGGCGGCGGTACGGGACACCGCGCGGGCGCTCGGGTATTCATACATGAACGGCGATCGTATCGCCCGACTGATACCCATGGGCGTACAAGGCAGCCCTATGTATATTGACAAGGCAATGGATGAGGTAAGTGAGCTCAAGGAACTCTATGAATCAGATGAAACCGCGCGGCACATCATCACGGTCGCCAAGAAAATAGAGGGAAACGCGCGGCACATATCAGTGCATGCCGCGGGCGTGGTGATATCGCCGACCACAATAGTGGAATACACGCCGCTTGAGCAGGACCCGAAGGGTATAACAAACCGCCCGGTCACACAGTACAACATGCACGCTGTTGAGGATGCGGGCATGCTGAAGTTTGATATACTCGGCCTCACCAACCTCGCAATTCTTGCCGGCGCAGTGGCACTTGTAAAAAAGGACAGGGGTGAAGATATAGATGTTGAAAAAATTCCGATGGATGATCCGAAGACATTCACCATGATCAGCCGCGGATATACAACAGGTGTCTTCCAGTTGGGCGGCGACGGCATGACCGCTGTTCTGAAGAAGATGAAACCGACGACCATACACGACATCGCGGCAATTGTCGCGCTCTACCGTCCGGGACCGATGCGGAATATAGATGAGTATATTGAACGAAAACAGGGGCGCAAACCGGCGACCTACCTCCATCCGGACATGGAAAAATATCTGAAAAATTCATACGGCGTGCTGGTATACCAGGACGACCTGCTCTACACCGCCATTGAGATAGCCGGCTACAACTGGAAAGAGGTGGATGTGTTCAGAAAAGCGGTCGGCAAGAAAATACCGGAACTGATGGCGCAACAGGAAAAAATTTTTAAAGAGCGCGTGCGGGAGCGCACCAAAATGCCGAACATTAAGGTTGATAAACTATGGAACCTGTTTGACCCGTTCAAGGGATACGGCTTCAACAAAGCGCACGCCATGAGTTACGCAAAGGTCGCGTACCAAACGGCATACATGAAAGCGCACTTCCCCGCGCAGTATATGACCGCACATCTCAACGCGGTCGCCGGTGAAACAGAAAATGTCTCGGACATCATCTATGAATCAAAACGAATAGGATTGAAGGTGCTGCCGCCGGGACTGAATGAATCCGAAGATTTATTCACCACAGAAAAAAATGAAAACCGGCATGAGGACATTCGTATCGGACTCGCGACTATCAAGCAGGTCGGTCACGCAGCCGCCGAGGCGATTATGAAAGAGCGAAAAAATGGCGGTCCGTACGCATCGTTAGAGGACTTTTTCATGCGCATCGCGCCGCACAAGGTTATCAACCGCAGAAATGCAGAAGCGCTCATCAAGGTTGGCGTGTTTGACGCATTTAAAAAGCGGAATGTGCTTTTAGGAAACATAGAATTACTCCTGCACTGCGTAAAGGACGCGCACACGAATATAGATCAATGCGCGCTCTTTGATGCCGCGCCGACCGTGTCACTGAATCTCAAACCGGCAACTGAGCAGGTGCATAAAATACAGGAACTCTACTGGGAGAAAGAACTGCTCGGCGTGTATGTCTCGGGACACCCGCTCCACTCATTTATCCGCGAAGGATTGCGCATAAGCGACATCAAACGCAAGGAGAAAAACAGCAAGGTGCTGACCACCGCCGTCATCGGACAGATGAGGCCGTTCAGAAACAAGTCAGGCGAAAAGATGTACTTCATCAGTTTGGAGGATGACACAAACGAAAAAATAGAGGCGGTCTGTTTCCCGGATGTGGCGAATGACGAAAAGGTGGAGCCGCTGCTCGCGCCCAACCGACCGGTGAAAGTGCGCGGCGGCACCACAATGCGCAATGAGCAGATGACCATACGAATCGACAGCATTGAGATGCCCGCACCGGCACCGGCGGCACCGTCAGGAGGGGATAAAGAGAATGTCCTTCAGCGTCAGCCCGTCACGGACAACACCGCCCCCGAAAACGATAAGAAGGATGAGCAGTATGCCGGCAAAGAGCAGCGCACCGGCATGCGGATCACGGAATACATCTCTTAACTGCTGCAACCCACCCTTAAATCCGCCGTTCAGAAAAAGAAAAAAGATAACAACGACAATAATGACAAAAAATAGGAGCCAACCTTGGTAAGTCATACAACGCACAGTATACCGTATCACCGCGCATGTTGTTTTGATCGTTTCGGCCGACCGTCCTTCTCTATTACCCCGTCCTTCAGAACAATCAAACGGGATGCTTCCTCCGCGTACTCCAATTCATGCGTCACCATAACGATGGTCTGTCCCGCGCGGTGCAGTTCATGAAAGATGTCTATCACCTGCCGGGACCGATCGCCGTCAAGATTGGCGGTCGGCTCATCGGCAAAAAGAACCGACGGCTGATGCACAATAGCGCGGGCAATGGAGACACGCTGGCTCTCGCCACCTGAAAGCTGACTCGGCGTGTGGTTTATGCGATCCGCCATACCGAAGCGGGAGAGTGCCTTAACCGCCTGTTTTTTAGCACTCTGAAGCGGTGTGCCGCGCATCAGCACAGGCAGCGCGACATTCTCCCACGCGCGCATCTCCGGCAGCAGCGCGTAATCCTGAAACACAAAACCGAAAGTTTCCAGGCGATAGGATGTTTTCTGACGCATGGACATGGAAGCGGCATCCGTGTCGCCGACGAATACAGTGCCGGCAGTCGGGACATCCAACAGACCGATTTGATACACCAAGGTGCTCTTCCCCGCCCCGGACGCGCCGGTAATAGCGACAAACTCGCCCTCAGAGACGGTCATATCAATACCCTTGAGTACCGCGGTCACCTGCGCGCCGTCCTGAAATGATTTCTGTAATTGTTTTGCCTGTAATACTTGCATATACCTCATTATTATCGCCCGCGTACGGAATCAATTGCCGGTCGCCGAATGATGCGGTGAGCAGGTATGAGCCCTGCGATAGCGGTCGCGAACAGCAGAAGGGCGACATACAGCGTGGTACGCGGCGTGGTCACATATAGCACGCCGTCACTGAACGGAAACGGTATCGGATTCGCGGCGAAAAACGGCACGAGCAGCAGGTACAGAACGGCAAGCCCGAGAGAGACACCGAGAAAGGCGAAAAACAATGCGTACAGTACATACGAAATGCGGATTGCAGTCGGTGTAATCCCTATCGCTTTCAGAATGCCTATAAACTTCTGCCGAGAAACGGCGGTCACAAAAATAATTATAAAAATAGTGATGGATGAAACCGCCAGACCGATGGAGCCGACGACCATGCCGAGCATTCTGAACACGGTCCGTACATCATCCAGAAATGATCCTATCGCTTCATCAACCGTCTCTATAGTGGCATACATCCCGAAACCGTCCCGAAGCAATCGTTCTTTCACCACAACAGCATCCTGCGAATCAAACAGCCGCACGGCAATGCCGGAGACATCGTTCGCGGGATTCGAGACATGGCCGCGCGCCTCATCAATGTGCATCATAATATTGAGATCCAGCTCACCCGCCTTGGTGCGGTACACCCCCCGCACCCGGTACTTCTGCAGCACACCGCCGGGGTTCGCGCGCCGCACCTGCACCGATCCCGGCTGCTCAGCATCACTGCCGCCGACGGATAAAAAGTCACCGCTCTTGGTATCGCCGAGCCGGATATAGACAAAGTCCCCGGGATACACACCGGAGAGTACGCCCGCGCCGAACGGCGAGTAACGCTCAAGCAGCGCGCTGCCGATAAGCACATCGCGCCGGCTGCCGTTCGCGCTGAAATACTCACCCTCAAGCAGATGATCCTGCAGATTGGTTGTCATTGATTCAGATGCCGGATCAACGCCGAGCACGGTTGTCCTGACACTCTGCCGTTTCTCATTCGCGTTTATAACATTAAAAATCTCACTCTCGGTAATCACCTCTGCGCTGACACCGAGACGGGGCGACATTGATTCAACCCGAGGGTCCGAACGCAAAACCGGCAGAATATGCTGTGTCCGATTCACGAATGTTTCCCCCTCTTTCGGCGAAACATACACATCACCGATAGCGCGCTCGCGCAAACCGTCAAAAGAACCGACCACAATACCCTCAAGAATACCGCCGATAACGGTGAGGTTCAGGAAAGTGAGCAGCATCACAAAAGTAATCAGCACTGTTGTCCATGGATTCGCCCCGCGGACATACCGCGCGGTAAGAAAGAATCCGACTGCGATATCACTTTTCTTCATGAAGGTCGTCCTTAAGAATGACGACATCGTCCGTGGTCAACTCGCCCGTCACCACCACAGCGCCATCCTCAAGATGCGCGCCGACGCTCACCGGCACAGTCATCCTGTCCCCGCCGCGCTCTACAATCACATACTCTTCGGAATCGCGCTTCATCACCGCGCTTCGCGGCACAGCGAACACAGCAACCGCGACACCGACCGGAATACGCACATTAACCGTCATCCCGGAACGAAGAGTAACATCAGAATCCTCCACATCAAACACGACCGTATACACGGGCACATCATTAATCCGCTTTTCTGTCGCGTCAACGGTGCGCACCCGCACAGCAATCCGCTCACCGGTCGCTTCAACAACCGCCCGCATACTCTGATCCGGGCTGATGTTCTGTATCTCCACTTCCGTCACATTCACAGAAAGGTCGTAACCGTCCTGCGAAACAAACCGAACCGCTTCCGTTCCCGGCTGCACAAATTCTCCGACACGCACAAAGACCTCGCCGATGATACCGGAAAACGGTGCCCGCACCTGCGTCTTCGCCAATTGCAGTTCAAGCCGGTTCAGTCGTTCCTGTTCGGCATCCACCTGCGCTTTCTGCGCGAGCCGATCCGCTTCCGTGCTGCCGGCAAGGGATTCATCCGACTGAGCGAGCGTGAGGTTATATTTCGCCCGAGCGACCGCCATCTCATTCAAATGCTTCGTAACGGACACCGTCGCATCAAGCAGCACACTGCGCATTTTCGCCAACAGCAGCACGGTATTCTGATTCTGCTCCTGGAATGAACGAATCGGCAGCAGAAAATCATAGGTTTCAACGATGCCGTCGTACAGCACCCGCAAATCTTTGGAGAACTGCCGCAAAATCACCGCGACCTGCTGATAGTTTGTCGTATCAATATTTGACCATGCGCGCCAACGGTTAAAGATGTCCTCCGCACCCTTCCGCACCCTGTTTATCCGCTGCTTCGTCAGGACGGATACATCTCCGACGAACAACGGATCATCCAATGTGCCGCCGAAAAAGGAGTCCAGTTCGGTATGCACCATATTCTCAATTTTCACAGCAGTCTGCTGTGCGGTAACAAGCGCGAGACGCACCTCGTTCTCTAAAATTTGTTCGGAAACATCAGCATTTGCCTGCACACGAACCCGCTCGTTCTGCTCCGGTCCCTCAACAAAACTGTTCAAACGAACCTTTTCCCGCTCAAGCTGCGACTGCTGCGCGTCCGCTTCCGCTCGGAGCGTCGCTGCATCAAGCGTGGCGATAACAGACCCGGCGGCAACAGTATCACCCGCCTCATAGTGCACCTGCCGCACCGCACCGCCCTCTTCAAACGCCAAAGTCACATCATTCCGCGCCTCAATAGTGCCGGTCGCCACAGCGAAATCCTGATGCTGAGTAAGAACAACCTGCGCTCGATTTTTACCGTTAGATTCTGCCATATCGTACAATAGATTACTAAGAAAAGTATACACCAAAAAAGCGACCCCGAGCACGGCGATAACGAACAAAAAATACTTGAATGAAAAAATTTTCATGAATTACACCCAGTGTATCACACACGAAGTAGTAAATAGCGAAAAAGAAAGAAAGTGATATAATCAAACTATGGTGCCTATGGTGTAATGGTTAGCACTCAGGTTTGTGGAACCTGCAGAAAGGGTTCGAATCCCTTTAGGCACCCAATAAAGTTTTCATGGATGGATTTCCTACATATTTGCTACAGTAACTTAGGTTTCTCTGGCGGTCCTGTCATATGTGAATATAAAGAGATAACAGATCTCTACGACCAACTTCCGCTTACCTACCTTGCAAAACCGGCGCACCCTCTTTACTGCCGCCACTCAAATCGCTCTCGTAAAATATCCTTGTTATGGCTTACCATAATGGAAGATAAATCCTCATTATACATTACCGAAAGATTATTAGTTGCTTCAATTGGATTTGAATTTGAGTATATATCCTCAAATTTTACAATCCCGCTATCAACATGCAACACGATGTGGTAATCTTTAATATTTTTGTGTACACTCCGCTCCATGTATATTAAATTTTTGTAATTGTCTATCAGGATAAATTCCTCTTTGTTCCTCACAAATTTTATAGGAACCACATGATGCAAATCAAAACCATCGCGCTTGATTACTTTATGATTGGAAAAGTACTCCTGTTTAACACTGAGTCTTCGTTGTTGTCTTGATATTTCAGGAAAGATGCCAAACTTACCTCTGTTTAGCGCAAAGTTTTTCTCACGAACATCAAAATAAATTGTATTCTTCAATAACTGCATTATCTGTTGAGTTTCATTTCTCCAGTTATGAAAATCTCTCTTTACTGTTTTACTGCCGTCAAAATTGTCTGGATTGCAATAGTCTTTTAGCATTCTATGAACATTTTTCTTCTGGAGTTCATTGAGATCCCGATACGAACTAAGTAAATATATTTTTTCTTCGGCAGTCTTCCGCGTATCGGACAAGATATATTGAAACTCTGTGTACGATATTGAGTCATTACTATACGTACTATGATATATCATCTCTGCAAGATCAGAAATTGCATCACCAAACAATGTATCTATCTTTCTTGAAAATATATAATATTGACCAACGATTGTTTCTTCTTGTATTAATGCAATCGCATCTTCAGTTAATTTTACAAAGTGAACATGAGAACGATTATTTGGATCCAACATTTTTTTATCCTTACCAAACCGGTCTATGAAACCCGCTCGACTGAAGTCAACAAAGAAATTTTTCTTAAGAGAATTCTCTGTAGTCCTTCCAATTTCACTATTGATTTTCTCAACAACAACAGCAAATTCTGGATGCGTGCCCTCCGCGCTTTCTCTGATTACATCAGTTGATATATCGCCCAACGGAACAGGTAAAAAATCATCCTGAACAACATCGTACACATTCTTCAAAATCGCTATAACAATATCCATATCATATCTGTTGTGTTGAGAGATTTGTATACCCCGATAATCATCCCGCTGAACCCTTTCAACAATGTATTGCAAGAACTCATTACAGGGTTCTATATTCAAAATTTTTTCCAACATCTCTTCCATACATCTTTACCCCCTCTTTTTATCAGCAATAAAAAGTGCTTTCTGCATGCTTGGTGATTTAACAACCATTTTCCTATTTATACCATGCAAACTATCATTTGCCAAACTAACAAATTCTTCACTACTATCAGCACACAAAAAATTCCTACCTAACACTTTAGAAACCAGTGCCGTTGTGCCGCTACCAACAAAACAATCGAATACAACATCCCCTTCGTTGCTGCTTGCTCTGATTATCCTCTCCAGCATCTCGGTTGGTTTCGGTGTTGCATGACTCATTTTCTGAACTTTACCATTTACCTTATTCTTATGCCGTTCACTCGTAATATGCCACACATCCCCACACAACTTGCCGTTCGGATTCGGAAACCACCGCTTACCGTTCTTCACAATACCTTTTTTCGCCGCATGCGCAATTCTATCCTTTGATTCATATGCGACACGCACATCGTCAGCATTAAAAACATTTGGAGACCCTTTTGAAAAAAACAACACTGTCTCCTGATTCGGAATAAATCTGTTTTTCGTATGTGAAAAACCATCTCGCTTATCCCAAGTAATCCAATTCTGAAACAGCAAATATTCTTTTTGAATCAAGAAATTGAAAATCTTAGCGCAATTATACGGCGTGTTGAAAATATACAAACTGCTACCTCTTTTTAATTTCGGTAACAGTGCATCTATCCACAAAAAGGTAAATTCAAAAAATGCTTGTTCGCTTGAAAAAGTATCCCAATCGCCTTTATTCAAGAAATATGGAGGATCCAAAACAGCCAAATCAACACATTCATCCTCAGTTGCTTTCATGAAATCAAAGCAATCAGACACGATAATTTTATTTAAATTTCTCATGTTTCCTTGCCTCTTCTAATTTTTTATTTATAATTTTCGCATAACTTTTCACAACTTCATATCCGATATAGTTTCTACCCCACTCCTTCGCAACCTTAAGCGTGGTGCCAGAGCCGGCAAACGGATCCAAAACCGTTTCGCCAACAAAGGTAAATAATCGCACGCACCGCTCCACTATTTCCTCAGGCATGAGGGCACAATGGCTTCCGAATGCCAAATCCTTTTTGTTTGGTACTGGTATATCCCACACTTGTTTTGTGAAGCGCACCCAATCTTTCTGAGTTAACTTACTTTTCTTTTTTATTTCTTCCGGCAAATCATTGACGGGTTTACCATCCTTCACAAAAACACTGACAAATTCGGTAGTGTTTTGCGCGTAGAAATTCCTCGGATATGGATAACTGCCGAACATTAAACTCTTCCTCGGATTTGTCCTATTCCAAATATACAGGTCATACAAATGCATGTGGCGGATTTTTTTCACTATTGAATTTTCAATGTCGGAAGAGATATTAAAAATATGCCGGGTATAGTGCTCGCTGTAGTCCTTTTTCGGAACCGGCATTAGTGGTGTATTAATGACAAGTTTTCCATTCGGAGTAAGTACCCGATAACATTCTCTCCACACTGACAACACCTCCTTGATGTATGCATCATAACTTTTAATATCACCAATCTGTGCTTTCGCTTTGGTGTGTACCTGTTTTTTTTGGTGTCCGTCTAAAGCGTAGTTTTTCACATTATAGTACGGTGGACTGGTGACAATGAGGTGCACACTATTGGACGGTACCTCCGCCATACTCTTCGCATCTTTATAAAAAACGGTATTGAGAAAATCTATTTTTTTGCGCATATTTCATACTTACTTCTTATCTACTATTGTTCCATACTTTTTTCCCATCACAGAACATATCAAGATTAGGTTCAAATAACAGTATATATTTACTACCATTAGTCAAATTTACCTTTCACGGAGGCTCGCAGTTATTATTTTTCCTTATGATGGGTGTTGAGGTTGAAGAAATCAAGAATACTGTGGGTATTGATGACGAATATTTTGCACAATTTCAATGAATAAGTCATATATCTTTTATTTTTGGCATTTTCAAGGCAGAAATTAAGATATATTGTGGACAATAATAAAATATAAATGTATAATAAATACACATGAAAAACAACAGCCAAAACAAATTTTATTCTGAATGTGTAGAAGAGAGGTACTCAGAGACAACAGGGACAATTGAAGAGAATCCTCCGTATGAATTTTTTTCAGGAATCCCGTTAGAAAAAGAGGATTACATTTACACAGATACAAACCGATCAATATTACCCACGGACATAGGCACTAACATTAACACATAGCGAATCACCTATCTCTGGAACCTTTATATCTTTAATAATATTCTTATCCTTCGCAAAAGATAAATCTTTGGACGAACCTTGTCTAAAAAGTTCTTTTATTTCATCTTCTGTAATATTAGTATTACTTGCAATAATACCTGCTATTTTTTCTTCGTCTTTTTCTATCCTGCTTTCCATCTCCCTAACATTACTTAAATCAAGTGCTTGGTCAGCGAAAATACGACATTTTGTACCATGGAAAAGAAAGGTGGAGTGAGGACATGCAAACCTTTCATTTCCGGCAAGAAAAATAACGGTTGCAACAGAATCAATATTTCCCATATTATAAACAATGATTTTTGTAGATAAAGATTTTAAAAAATTATAAAAGGTTATCCCTGCGGAAACATCACCACCTGGAGAAGAAAAAAGAAAGGAAATCGAAGAAGGGTTTTGACCACTAATCTGTAAAAATGTGTTCATAAGATTTTGAACATTAGGGAGACTTATATCTCCAAAAAAACTTATAAAAACATTGTTCCCAGATACCTGTCTCTGCGGTAACGCTTGTACATCCTGAACTTGCTGATTTGGCTCCATGTTCCTAATTACCTTAACTCCCACACGCAATGCAGACATTCGGATCGTCGTCGTCGTTTACCTGTTGTGCGGGAACCGGCACCTCTTCTTTTTGAGGCACCACCTCCGAATCGGGTTCAACAAACTTTGTCTTATCAACAGAAAATTGCACCGCCTCTACCGCCGGTGTGTTGCGCAGGTAGTACATACCAGCTTTGAGACCCCGCTTCCACGCATGAAAGTGAAGTGCGGTTACCTTGCCCGCCGTTGCGCCGCGCATGTGAATATTCATGCTCATGCTCTGACAGATGTACGGACCGCGATCCGCCGCCATATCAACAATGGAACGCTGTGGTATTTCCCAGACGGTGCGGTAGCGCATACGAATATCCTCCGGAATCTCTTTGATGTTCTGCACCGAACCGCGGGCGGCGACAAGTTTGAGCCGAAGTTCCTCGCTCCACACGCCGACTTCCTGAAGATCGCGCAGAAGGTGTTTGTTAATTAAAATAAATTCACCGGAAAGAACCCGTCGGACATAGAGGTTGGAGGTAAACGGTTCTATGGACTCATTATTACCGAATATCTGCGCGGTGGTCGCTGTCGGCATGGGTGCCATGAAGAGTGAATTGCGCAGACCGTGCTGCACCATGTCAGCACGCAGCTTTTCCCAATCCCACAGTCCGGAATCAGGCACAACACCCCATAGGTCAAACTGGAACTTCCCTTCAGACGCGGGCGAACCGGCGAAGGTCTCGTAGACACCTTCCTTTTTGGCGATCTCAATAGATGCCTCAATCGCGCCGTGATAAATGGTCTCGAAAATGTTCTTATTCAATTCCCTTGCACGCGGCTCGTCAAAATTAAATTTCATCATTGCAAATGTGTCCGCGAGTCCCTGAATGCCGATACCCATCGGACGATGGCGCATATTGGAAGTCCTTGTTTCATTCAGTGCGTAATGGTTGCGATCAATCACCTTGTTGAGGTTTCGGCAGATGATTTTCGCGACATCATGCAGACGCTTAAAGTCATAGGAATTATCTTCTTTTACAAAACGGTTCACACAGATGGACGCGAGGTTGCAGATTGCGGTCTCCTTATCATCGGAATACTCAATAATCTCAGTGCAGAGATTGCTGCTGCGAATCGTGCCGAGGTTTTTTTGATTTGATTTGCGGTTCGCGGTATCTTTGTACAGCATGTACGGTGTCCCTGTCTCAATCTGCGCGTCAATAATGTGAAACCACAGGTCACGCGCTTTGACAGTTCTTCTGCCCCGTCCTTCACTCTCATACTGACGGTACAGCTCTTCAAATTCCTTGCCGTGCACCTTAAACAATCCCGGGCATTCTTTAGGACACATCAATGTCCATTCTTCATCCGCCTCAACGCGGCGCATGAATTCATCGGGAATCCATAGTCCCAAAAAGAGATCGCGGGTGCGCCGTTCCGGTGCGCCGTGATTTTTCTTAAGGTCCAGAAAATCAAACACGTCGGCGTGCCACGGCTCAAGGTAAATAGCGAACGCTCCTTTGCGCTTACCGCCCTGATCCACATATCGCGCGGTCTCGTTAAAGGTACGCAGCATCGGAACGAGCCCGTTTGATGTTCCCCGTGATTTGGTGATAAAACTCCCTTTCGCGCGAATATTATGCACACTGATGGAGAGACCTCCGCCTGACTGTGATACCAGTGCCGCATCCGTCATTGTTTTGAATATGCCGCGTATACTGTCCGCGGACATCGAAAGCAGAAAACATGAGCTCATTTGCGGAATGGGTGTTCCTGCGTTAAAGAGTGTCGGTGTTGCGTGTGTGAAATCCTTCTGGGATGTGTGGTGATAGGTTTCAAAAGCGGCGTCCAGATTATTGCCATGTATGCCGAGCGCGACCCGCATGAACATATGCTGCGGGCGTTCCACTGCCCGTCCATTCATCTGCATCAGGTACTTTTGCTTTTCCAATGTCTTGAATCCAAAAAAGTCAAAAGATTCATAATCCCTATCATGATCTATCTCCGCATCTATTCGTTCTCCGTGTTTGGTCACGATATCAAGCAGTTCATCTGACACGAATGGTGCGTGTTGCCCTGTCTTCGGCTCCACATACGCGTGCAGCATTTTGATTGTCTTAGTAAATGACGGATCTGTGTCTTTATGCAGATTAGAGATGGCTATACGCGCCGCAAGTTTTAAGAAGTCAGAGTGTGTGGTTGCCATAGAGGCGCATACGCGCGCGGCAAGGTCATCAAGTTCAGTTGTTTTTATATTATCCTGCAGTCCGTCAACAACCCGCTGAGTAATTTCGGCAGGGTCAATAAACTTGGTGTCTAACCCTTCGGTAAGATTGGTGAGACGCTCAAGGATAGCGTCAAAGCGAACCTCCTCGCGCCGACCATCCCGTTTGATGACATACATATACTAATAGCATAGAATTGTTGGAATGGTGTGGGGAAGCGTGTCCACAAACCCGAACATATGGGTCAATTAAATCAATGGATGCTGGAGAGCACAACTGACCAAATGCCTATTGACACATGACGGGTCAGAAGTCCAAACCCAAATTAAAATCCCGATGCACATCCTGATTGGTTGCGACACCGGCTTTCTGATATTCGGACACCCGACGCTCAAAAAAGTTAGTTTTCCCCTCGAGTGATATCATCTCCATGAAATCAAACGGGTTCTGTGCGTTAAACATCTTCTTAAGACCGAGCTCAGTCAGCAGGTGATCGGCAACGTATTCAATGTACTGCGACATTCTGTCCGCGTTCATGCCGATGAGCCGCACCGGCAGTGATTCGGTCACGAACTCCTTCTCAAGCGCAACAGCTTCAGTGATGATGGACGACATTCGCTCTTCGGAAAGTTTGTTCACAACATGATCACGGTAAAGCATGCAGGCGAAATCACGATGCATTCCCTCATCCCTGGAAATCAGTTGGTTTGCGAATGATAAACTGGGCATCAATCCGCGGTGCTTGAGCCAAAAGATGGAACAAAAACTTCCGGAAAAAAAGATACCTTCCACAACAGCGAAAGCGATAAGTCGTTCAACAAAACTTCCCTGTTCAATCCATCGGAGCGCCCAGTCCGCTTTTTTCTTCACGGACGGAACGGTGGTAATGGCGTTCAGTAAATGATTCTGCTCCTCCTTGTCACGAATATACGAATCAATCAACAGTGAATAGGTATGGGAATGTATATTTTCAATAGCAATCTGAAATCCGTAAAAAAACTTCGCCTCAATATACTGCACCTGGCTCATAAAATCCTCCGCGAGATTCTTGTTAACAATACCGTCTGACGCGGCGAAGAAGGCGAGAACATGCTTAACGAAGTACCGCTCATCATCAGTAAGCCGATCATGCCAATCAATGAGGTCATCTGAAAAATCAATTTCCTCAGGAACCCAAAAATTAGCGACAGAACGACGATAGAACTCCCAGATGTCGTTGTGCACTATGGGAAACAGCACAAACCGTTCCGCATCAGCGGCAAGCAGCGGTTCGGTACGCGCATCCTGCTGCAGCCCGGCGGGTTTGGATATACCAGATATATTTATAGAAGTGTTTTCCATGATGCTTTATGAGAAGTAAAGACAAACAAAGATAGTATACCTGACAAACAAAAATTAAATCGGAAATGGGAAGAAAAACCCTGTGAAAATTGTGGAAACTTTACAGAACACCATATAGTTATATAATCAAAATCTGTTGCGAAAGCGTATGAAGTGCGATACCATACTGTGCAATGCTGACTGACACACAAATAACGCCGATACACGCGAAAAATCGCCGGGATATACAAATCACCCCAGGCGACACCATTCGTGTGCACCAAAAGATAGTGGAGGGTGAGAAAACCCGTACACAGGTGTTTGAGGGTATTGTCATTGCCTGCAAACACGGATCGGAAGCGGGGTCCACATTCACCGTCAGGAGGGTGGGATCGGACGGCATCGCGGTTGAGAAGATATTCCCTCTGTACTCTCCGATGATTGATAAGATAGAAGTGACCAAACGCACAAAGACGAGACGAGCAAAACTCTATTTCCTCAGAGATAAGACACCGAAACAAATCAGAGAAAAACTCCGAAGAACAAAAATAGTGTCTGAAGAGATGACCAATGAACCGAACGATGCAGATTCTTCGGAGCCGACAGAAGTGACACAGGAAGAAACAGCGGCGGAACAGCCGGAACAGAAACCGGCGACAGACACAGAAAACCAAAACACAGAGGCAGAGGAACAAAAAACTGAAGAGGAGGAGCAGGTGCCGGAAATAAAAGAAGAATCAGCGGCGGAAATAAAACAGGAAGACAAGGAATCGGCACAAAAAGAAACACCGACGGAACCAGAAGCGAAAAAAGATGCATAGCCGAGGTATACTGTTCAATATGCCCAGGTGGCGAAATTGGTAGACGCGTACGCTTCAGGAGCGTATGGGAGCAATCCTGTGGAGGTTCAAGTCCTCTCCTGGGCACCCGAGAGCACAAAATACCAGTGCCGAAGAAAGAATCCGTGGTACAATAAAAAATACCCGTTACAATCCACATGATGTCTGTACATTAACAGCACATCTTGTGTCCCGCGATTAGTGGGAATGCGCCCGCAAGGGTGGTAATACCACGGTTTCCCTGTTCCTCAAAAAATAGGGACACGAAAGTATTACAATAAATTGTTTGTTTCTGAATGCATTAATACTGTGTATTAATACATTCACAAGAACAGACTTTTTCTTTGCAAGCCATTGCTTGATATAGAAGTAAATTTGTAATCAGTAACGGGCAGAGCTGAACGAGGACGGGCTTTTGCCCTCCGAGATATAACTCGGGATTATGAATTTACTTATATTGTTATGGAAAAAATAAAAAACTTACTATTCCTATTAAGAGTAGTAAGAATTATTATTGAAATGATAGCGATGTGCTTGTATAAGAAGTTTAAGTATGATGCATCAAACTGAACAAGAACACTTTGACTTCTTATACAAGCACACCAGCAGAGACAAGATATTGGATCCGCAGGTACAGTACATCGTTTCACACATTGACAGTCACTACCGTGAAGAGAAAAGATTAAAAGCAAGTGGAGGTTTTAGAGTTCTGCATAAACCCTCCGAGCAACTGAAACAGATTCAAATAAAGATACTGGAAGAAATCAAAAAAATTAATGCGGAAAAGTGCACTATATCGCCGAGAGTGTTCGGTCTAGGTGAAAGTAACATGAAAGAAAATGTGCTTCCACACGCAAAAAACAGACATATATTCAAGATTGACATAAAGGATTTTTTTGACAGTGTAAATTATGAAAAAGTAAAGACAGGTTTCAAGGCACTCGGCTGCAACGATGAAAAAGCGGAAATACTGACGCGGTTGTGTACCTACAAATACTGCATACCGCAAGGAGTGCCGACGAGCTCAATGCTCGCGTCAATCTGTCTGAAAAACTGCGATAGACGCATTGAAAACCTGTGCGAGGAATTGGGTATGGTATACACCAGATATGCTGATGACATTACGATATCCTGTAAAAATAAAATAACGGATGAAACGCAGAGAAATATCAAAAAAATTATCACGCAAGAGGGTCTCACAACAAACGAAAAAACAAAGGTGGTTGATACACGAAGCGAACCATGTGAGATTACCGGCGTTATACTACAAAACGGTAAAATGATGACAAAATATCACCCTGATCAGGAAAAACACGACTTCATCAAGAAAAGAATACCTATCAAACAGAGTGAGATAGATCCACAACTCTGTGGAGTATTGGAATGGATCAGAAATATAGACCCTGAGTACTATCATACACTGACCAACAACCAAAGAACAGCAAAAATGCAATCAGAGTAAGCAACAACAGACGACTTTGCAAGGTATAGGAGGACATGATGGTGAACGGAACAAATCAGCACAGCATTTTTGGTCTCGGATTTTTGTGAAGTGGAGTAGAGTAAAAAGACGAGATGAGAGAAATAGAGCGGCTGTATACACCACCGAACATATCTTGCACCTTTTACACCCTCTCACACAACGCTTTGGCAGCGGCAAAATCTTTTGGATACTCCGCGACTATATCAACTCTTTCACTCTGGTAGTGTAATTGCAGTGACAGCCGGCGCGCATGCAGAGCGAGACGGGTGAAACCGAGTAATGGAGAGTGTTTCGGCGCATACCGAGCATCACACACAATGGGTGTTCCTAATGACTGCGCATGTACGCGGATTTGGTGTGTGCGACCGGTCTGAGGATAAAACGATATGAGTGAGGTGTTCTCTTTGCACGCGGCAATGACCGCATACTCGGTACACGCATCCCGGCTCATACCGCGAATGTTACGTGTTGTTTGCTTCCGAAAATCTGATCGGCTCTTCCCTATAGGCAAGCGCACGGTGCCGCGTGTGTTTTTTGGCTTGCCGTATACAAACGCATGGTATTCTTTTTCAATCTTTCCTTTCTGAAAATGTTTTTTTATCTCAGCGAAGGTCTCCTGATCTTTCGCAATGAGCATGGCTCCGGATGTCTCCCTGTCTAAACGGTGCACAATGCCGGGTCTGTGGATTGTATTCCCCTGCTGATCGGTGTAGGTCTCGCCAACCTCTTGCAGTGCCGGATACTGCTCGCACAGCCAATCCGACAGGGTGCGGTCAGTATTGACACCGGCGTGCACCACCAAGCCGGACGGCTTATCAATCGCTAAAAGGTGTTCGTCCTCGTAAATGACGGTTGGTTCCTGCATTGGTGGGCGATGCAGGGCTCGAACCTGCGGCCTTCTGGGTGTAAACCAGACGCTCTAGCCAACTGAGCTAATCGCCCTACCGCCTAATATACCACACGCCTATTTGTCCTGTTAAGAGCCGGTGCCGCGCGAAACCGCTGTTTTAACCGGGTAGCCGAGATCTATTTTCTCATCGTGCAGCTTTTCTAAAATACCCAAATGAACGGTGTGTCTGGTGTCAACAAACTCATCAAAAGTTGCGCCCTCTATTTTATACACCGCCTCAAACATAACGGCATGCTCGCCGAATTCAAGGATTTTCGCATAACCGAACAATACTTTATTATGTGAAGAAACAACATCTTCAATCAGTTTCGGGATGCTCTGAAGTTTTTCCGGGGTGGTTTTATATGCAACAGGAATGGTGTGAACCACCTTTCTTTGGGTGCGGTCGGTAATATTGCGAAGCTCGGTGCCGACCAATTGCTCATTCGGAACGACAATCTTTTCACCGGAGAAGGCGCGAACATGAGTCGTTTTAATGCCGACGCGCTCAACTGTTCCGCTGATAGATCCTATCTCAATACTGTCTCCCTCCGAAAACGGCTTATCGAAAAAAATCACAAAGGAACTGAAAAGATCCGCGAGTATTTTCTGAAACGCGAACGCGATGGCGATACCACCGATACCGAGACCCGCAACAAGCGCCGTTATATTAACGCCGAGGTTTGACAGTACGAATGTGAACACAAAAAGCGCGGAAACAATTTTCAAAAGCATGCTGATTGCCGGCAGCGCGGTTGTGAATGCTCTGCGTGTGCCTCCGACACTCTCTACATACTCTTTACCGAAAAAATCAATGAGGCGGAACAGGATGATAACCACCGCAACACCAAGAAAGATAACCAATACATGGCCGAGTGCATTTTCAACAACGGACGGAGTAGTGATGAAGAAGCGAAAAGCTATGAGAAAGGCGAGGATTGCGTAGAACTTTGAGCCGAATGAACGGATAACCACAACAAGCGTATCATCAATTTTTGTGTCCGTCTTTCTTGACCTTCTGACAACATGACGCACAAGCAGTGTGCGGATAATAATACCGAGACCGATAACAGCGAGAAATGCGACGATGGCGATAGCGATATCTGGAGCGGTATTATTGTAGATTTCAAACATATACTACACTGTACCAAACATTTTTCCGACAATCAATAAATAAAGCAGAGTGAAAAAAATCCCTTCCCAAATATACAGACGATTGGACATGCTTGACACGATAAAAAGAACGGTTACTTCTATAAGCGCGGGAATGCCGATGCGCAACACAACATCGCCGGCGACAAACGGACTGACACCTGCTATCGTCAAACCTATATGCTGCGCACTGCGGAGAAAATATCAATGATCAGTAAAACAGTAGAATAAAGAAGTGTGCGAGCAGGTTAATCACGCTATAGGTCAGGAGAAAAGAAATGATAAACAAATTAATGTGAGAGAGTATGCGCATGTGTAGGTATAGTACCACAAAAAATAAAGTATACTGATTATATGAAAACCGAAAAAGACAGCGTACAGGAAGAAAAAAATGAGCGGCGGTATTTACCGGACGATGTTAAACCATTGGTCTCTTGGCAGCTGGAAGAAGAAAAGAAGGCATATTCAAAAGACAAAGAATTGTTGGTCATCCTTGTCGGTGCGGGTGCTGTAATACTCGCAATCCTTGTTGAAACTTACATATTTGCCGTGCTGCTCGCGGTGGCTACATGTCTATTCACATACATCGGACGGCAGAAACCGAAAAAGATGACATTCAGTATCACAGACATCGGTCTGTTCCTTGACGACGACTTCCTGCAATTAGAAGAAGTACACAATTTTAATATTATTGACGATCCTGGTGAGCGGGCGCGTTTGCTGCTTGGGGTACAGAAGATGGTTCATGTAAATGAGATTGTGCCAATATATGATACTGACATAGAGCAGATAAAAACAACTTTGAAAGATTTAGGTATAAAAGAAGACGAAACACTTGAGCCGTCTATACTGGACCATCTTGTTAAATTTATATAAAACGACAGGTGAAAAACCTGATTATGATATAGTAACTTTCGGAGGGGTGGCTGAGTGGTTGAAGGCACCGGTCTTGAAAACCGGCATACGGGCAACCGTATCGAGGGTTCGAATCCCTCCCCCTCCGCCAATACCA
Source organism: Minisyncoccota bacterium (assembly GCA_958295675.1). GTDB lineage: Bacteria > Patescibacteriota > Minisyncoccia > Phycocordibacterales > JABAAK01 > JAPPJI01. The sequence continues at coordinate 28,640 of OY282360.1, forward strand.
GATACGGTTATTTGCCTGTATCGGAGAATACGGTCTCCAGGTAGTCAGCCACCTATCGGTATACATGTTCCTGTATCTTCACATCATCTTTGAAAACTACAGAAATTCTTCACAGGACGAGTGACCCTACGGGGAATCGAACCCCGGTTTCAGCCGTGAGAGGGCTGCGTCCTAGCCGCTAGACGATAGGGCCGCATAGCATAAACATATACTAACACACAGACATTAAAAACACACCCTGCAGTAACACAAAAATAGGCAATAAAGTGATATACTAAACGGCGTAGCGGGCGATTAGCTCAGTTGGCTAGAGCGCTTCCTTGACGTGGAAGAGGTCACAGGTTCAAATCCTGTATCGCCCACCACTAACTGCACGGCGACAGAGTTACACTATCTTTCTGTGAACTGATGGATTTTGTTGTTATTCCTGTGTTTTGTTGTATTGATACCGGTATACACCCGCCCAGCTTATTGTTTTGAAGTTTTAGTGTTAATAATGACGGCAACCTACCTAATGATGCCGGAATCTCACCGGTCAGCGTGTTGCCACTCAAGTCTATTTCTGTAAGTGTTTTCAGACGACCAAGCGATTCTGGAATCTGACCCTTAAGTCCTCCGTTTTTTCGAATCCATACAAGAGATCCCGAACGGACATTCACACCGTTCCAGGAAGCAATTGATTCGGTGCGGCTCCAACTATTTAACGCCGTCCTTCCCGTTCCAACAAGAGTATCTTTCGCGGCAAGCAATGTTTCACAATCATGATACAATTGTGTTCTGAGTGTTTCTCCCCCACATCCACCAAACGGCGCATTCGGATTAGGGTCAAAGATAACCTTCTGACTCCGCACACCATCGTCAGTACGCATCTGCACTATAAGCACCTTGTTCTGGAAAGAGGTTCTTAGAATCTCCGTCTTCAAATTATCAAGAATGATATGACTGTCTTTGTTATTAATTTTCTCTGCAGCAGCAGCACAGGTAGTACCGCCTCCGGCACATGTAATATCATTTCTCTTCAAGAAGGTGTCTGTGTCCATAAAGTGAAAAAAGCGATTAGGACTGCTGAGAGTAATAAATTTATTATTATTACTACTGTCCACCGCATAAATATTCACCTCAAAATAGTACGGAGCGTTGGTGCCCGATTTTGCATGGCTGGGTACTGCCACCACAATCTTATCCTTAGTCGGATCCCGTGACGTACTCATATCAAGTTTCAAACTTACGTCCGGCACAGGGATGGTCTTCGCGACATTCCTATCAACCGCCCGTTCCGGCAACACCCGTACCGCAGCACTGATAGGGCCGACCTCGTTCCATGAACTTGTATCCACTGCACCATTACACAAATCGGCTTCAGTTCTGTTCGTGTTTGTTGGATTCGGATCTGTTGCGGTCGGCCTTGGTGGCGATTGATACCAACAGCGCAACTCATACTCTGTGTCACGGACAACAGCATCATTATGAGTGGTGGACCCTACCGTACTCGTTGTCAAAAAGTTTGTTTTAAAACACGATGCGACACGATTAGTGAGTCGCTCGGCAATTTTACAAAAAGCGTTATTTGAATCGGGGCTGGTGAAATTGTCAATGCTTACCTCAAAATCAACCAAACCTCCTTCAGTAAGAACAGCAGGAGATATTCTGAACAATCGTAGAACAAGAGATTTGACCGAAATACCTCTACTATCCTCTGCATTGATATCTCCAAAAATCTTATGAACATGTCTGTCGGTACATCTAAGACGAAATTGGGATATTGGAGAAAATAATGTTTCAAAATAACTGTACCCAACAGTATTACTACCTCCCGACCCAGGCGACAACTTGTTAGCACTCACTGTTCTTGGTGGAGGAGAACCAAGAGAAACCCACTGCGCCTTACTTCGTCCCAAAGGACAAAAAATATTAAGTATGATTCTTTGCCCGATGCGGGCGGTACGGGATGATGGTGCTATTGCCGCTTGTGGGGCTACATTGCTCTTGAAACCGAGTGACGGGATGTCTACTGCATTTGAAAAACCGGTGTTGTGTCCGGAAGGCAGACAGTTATTCACATCAGTCGTGCTCCCGAAATTAGGACCGAATGACCAATCACCACTCTTTTGCGACCACCCGCAACCGAACAATTGCATGTATGGGAATGTAATACCGGCACAATACTGATTTGTACAACCAGTACCCGGAGTAGGGTTATTGACATCGGTCGGGATTTCTCGAACAAACGGACGCACACCTTTCCAACCGGACGGAACTGACGATGATGTCACCGTCCTGCCGTCACCTCCCACAATGAAAGGACTCGCGGGACCGAGAAGGATAAAATCGCGTAAAAGCGGAGCATACGCACAACCGACAACGGTAACAGTTGTGCCGGCGGTTGTTCCCCCATCTGGAACATTTGGAATAATATGATCGTCTTTGTCAACACCATTACTACCAGCATTGACACGAACAATCCGTGCCTGCCTGTTAGCACCGGTAAGCCCATAACAACTTCCCTCATCAATTCCTGTTGTTGTGGAATCGTCAGCGGGAAACTTATCAAGGTCAAAATAAATCGCCCCATAGACCGGCGACCATGCATGTCCTCGTATCTCTCCTGTCTTTATGTCTGAAGAGTCATCAAAATCTCCGTCAGCATTAGCATCGTATCCATCATGGTAGTACTTAACAGCATTTTTCCAAACCACTGAATCGTCACATACACCAATATTACAGGTGGTGGCTGGTAGAGTGGCAGTGTTACTACAGCCCTGTATTGGAGTACTGGAAGAACTGACATTACTAATGGGCATATCACAGGTTGTACGCGCCCACACATCTAGTCGTTCATTCCAAATATAACTATGCAGGTTCCATGGCGTGCTTTGTGCGGCTGCGGAGTGCGGCACAGCAATAAAAAATACCGCACAAAGCACGCACAACAGATACAGAACCATGGTGGAAATTAATACGGAGTGATGTAATGAAATGCTCAAGAACTGCATACAAAATGGAACATGCAAAAAGTATACTTGTATGGTACTACAAAATAGTTAGGTCAATTAATATACTATGGAAAACAATCTGTATCAAGAAAATAGTTTGTACTGTATACTGAAAAGCATCGCTCCCTATAGTTTAATGGATAGAACGCAGGCTTGCGGAGCTTGTAATGCAGGTTCGACTCCTGCTAGGGAGGCCGAAAACGGTGTATAATAAAGGTAAAATAAATACAACACAAAAAGAAAAGGAGACCGTTCGGTCTCCTTTTGAGTATGTGCGCCAACTTGCTCATATCCCGACACCAAAAAAGATGTGTTGAGCGATTGGCAGCTGATCCATCACCTTGTTGTGGTATGCAATTCCCTTTGGAGAATTCCAGTACGCAGGACCGGCGTAGTATCCGCCGATCTTCCGGAAGTTATCCAGAACCCCAATTTCACGCAGAATCAAGGCGGTTGCCATGACTGAATGTTCAGGATTCCAAGGGTTCGACGGTTCAGAAATGCCGAGTGCGCGACTGATGTGATCATTCGCAGGATCATACCTGTACCGCCACTCAAAACTTCCATTTCTGGGCGACGCTCTGTCGAGACGAAACATGTTAAGAATGGCTATTTTTGCGCACGGACCAAAACTCGTCTCACGAGCACACGGACCGGATATGGTAGGCATGAATCCAAGCCGAAAATCTGCTAATGCCGAATCAGTTTCAGGATTCATGGTACCACTGACATCCAAACCCGCCCCCATGAATAGGTTCAGGAAGGATTGCAGTAACAAAACATCCCGGTTGGTGGTTTCACGCGACGAAAAAATCGCATTAGATTTGTTGTACACACCATCAATGCGCATGCCGGAAAAAACCATCCATGTTGAGGCAAGTATCCTGCCGGGACCGATTGCACCACCACCACCACTGCTTGATTGCGATGCACATGCGGTATACGGATTATACCCATGCTGATGCGCAAGAGCGAGTACGGGAATGCCATCGCGCGCAATGTTTGACCCAAGAACCAATGACCCCGGAGGTCCCATGTCTGTCCCGAATTTTGTCTCAACAAGCAGAACTGCTCCGATGTAATCCGAGGGTACACCGGTCGCTCGTTCTGCTGTCAGAACAAAGCGAACCATTCGCTCACGCGGAACTGGAACGCATGTATCCAAAGTGCTCTTTGCTCCTGTTGCACCAAAAGATGGCACGAAGAACAAGGATGCAAAAAAACACAGTGCAAATGTAAACCTACTCATATCACCTTCTCCTTTGTGAAACAAGGTTGAAATCCAACATTACAATAACATAATATAATATTTAAGTCAAAATATAGCGTATAAAAAGTAGAGGAGGACGATAGTCCTCCTCATAAGAGTGCTCGCGCTTGCGGAACATTAGCCACCACCTTTTGATAGTAGCCAACCCCATTCTGCCAGTTACCGCTACCGGCATAATAAGAGCTAATCGCTCGGCGTGGTTCCTGAAGAACTCCAAGATCCAGCAGATAGAGCGCGACCCCCATCACAGAATGACTCGGCACCCATGGATCTGAAGGACCTTGAATACCAAGTGCCTGCGCAACCTTGTCGTTTGAGCGGTCATACACATAATTCCACTCAAAGTAATTGTTGCGAGGTTCTGCGACCCTGGTGTGCCACAAAATATTCATTTTGGTACACGCCCCGAATCGGCGCTGATGTGCTGCAGTCATACAGAGTCCGGACATTTGAGGGGTATACCCTTGATTGAACCGGATCATGCTGCCTGCGGTCTCCTCGTCAAAAACGCCGGAAGGGGAAACTTCGATGTGACCTTTCATGAACACGCCAAGAATATACTGCAGTAACAGCACATCAAAGCGGTTTTGGCTTGCATCACCCTTTTGATGAAAGAATCTATCTCTCACCCTCCCCTCACTAGAGACCTCACTATAGAAACCCCTAATGCGAATACCACCAAGCGACAGCCATGTTGACGGCAGTATCTGCCCAACCCCCATAGCTCCGCCAAAATGCCCGTTTGCCTTGGATGCGCATGCGGTATATGGGTTGTACCCCAACAAATCCGCTATTGCGATGGCAGGTATGCCGTCCCTAGACAGTCGCGCATGGTGGACCAATGCTCCTGGCACCCCGGTATTTCTGCCATAGCTACTTTCTACGAGCAGCAGGGCTGCCAACCATTCGGCTGGTACGCCGGTTCTGGACGACGCAAACAGGACTGCCTGCGCCATATCTGACTGAGAGGCCGGGACACAGGAATCCATGGTGGTCCTGTGTTCCGAGGTATTGGCGAAATACGCCACACCACCGACAAATGTCAGTATGAGAATAATGATCATGGACTTCATTCTTTCTCCTCCTTAGAAACAGGAATGAACAAACTATATAAATAATAACATATTTATTACTTATAGTCAATAAACCTATGGAATTTGGGGTTTTTAGGGCAAAATCGCTAATTTTTTATATTGTTCCTCAGTATCCCTTTCCTCCACCTTCTTAAAAAGCACCTGAACACCGGAAATCTTGTAATGTGATGGAGGGGTGCGGTAACGCCACGCACTGCTCTCTCCAACCCCGTGTTCACTGGCAATAATGGACTCGGCAGTGAAAAATGATTGTATTTTTTGTGATGTTTTTGGCAAAAACGGCTGTATGAGAACAGAAAGTGAGCGGATGACATGAAGAAGTACCAGAAGGTCTGTCTGTGCTTGTTGCGGTGTACGCTCCGCCGTTTTCCACGGCTCCTTGGTATGCGCAAATTGATTACTCAACTCCGCAATCCGCAAAATGTCCCGAAACGCTTGACGAAACTTCCCTTTTTCAATAAACACCCCGACGGATTCAAATGTCTGCTCTGCAGCCGCGAGCAATTGTTTTGAAGATGCATCAAGATCAGTATGCGTAGAAACCCCATCTGGAAATTCCTTTTCAACAAAAGCACATATTCTGTTCACCAAGTTGCCGAATGTACCGATTAGTTCTCCATTGACCAATTCACCGAATTTAGACCACCGAAAATCAATATCTGATGTTTCTGGCCCTTGTGCTGTGAAGAAATAGCGGAGCAGTTCAGAATCAAAATGCTGCAAAAAATCAGGAATCCATACTGCCCACGATCTACTTGTTGAAAACTGTTTACCCTCAAGGGTAAGATACTCAGACGCGAACACTCGGTCAGGTAGGTGCAGGTTACCAAGCGCCATAAACACTACCGGAAGTACGAGAGTATGAAACGGCACATTGTCTTTACCGTGCACATAATAATGCTTCGCATCCGAACTCTGCCACCATGCCCGCCATGCATCGGCATCACCAGACATTCGCGCCCAGTGGCGTGACGCGGACAAATAACCGAGTACCGCATCAAACCAAACATACAATCGTTTGCTGTCATACCCTTCAAGCGGAACCGACACACCCCAATCGGTATCTCTGGTTATTGCCCGATCCTGCATTCCCTGCTTGAGAAAACTCTTCGTGAACTGCGCGGCGTTGACACTCCATGCGCCACCTACGCTTTCAACCCACCGCTCCAAATCTTCCTGAAATGCGCTGAGCTTGAGGTAGAAATGCTCTGATTCGCGAACTTCAAGCGCAGCATCAGATACCGAAGCATCCGTGTTGAGCATGTTTGCGTTCACGCGCGGACCGCGCAAGGAAAGTGGGTCAAGAAGCGCGCCGCATTCATCACATTGATCACCGCGCGCGCTGTCGTACCCACAATGAGGACATTCACCCTCAACAAACCTATCAGGAAGAAAACGGTTCAAAAATGGCGAGTACAGTGCCTTGCCAACCTTGGTGTATACATGCTTTTTATTATAAAGTTCAAGGAAGATTTCCTGCACCACCTCAGCATGCTCGGGCGTTGTTGTTTTTGTATATAGATCAAAAGTAAAGCCAATATCATCAACAAGTGTTTTCTTGAACTCCTTATGGTAGCGATCGGCAATGGATGCCGGGGACACATTCTGTTTGATAGATTCAATGACAATCGGCGTGCCGTAACAATCACTACCGGAAACAAAAAGCACCCTATCCCCTTTGAGGCGGTGGTATCGAGCGAGCACATCAGCGCCTATCAGCGAGGCAATATGACCGAGATGCAAAGAGCCGTTCGCATACGGCCACGCCGATGCGATAAGAATGTGCTGTTTCCCGTTCTCGTTCCCCATACAACTACAGTGTACCGCAAAAGAGAATGCGGCTATGTCAGACGAGACCCGATCGGCACATCATGTGGCGGCTCCACAACACGCACCACCTCATCACCCGACTCTCCAGTGTATGAAGCACACACTAACATGCCGTTGCTTTCTGTCCCGAGTATCTCGCGCGATCTGAGGTTGGCGACAACAATACAATTCACCCCAACAAGATCATCCGGACTGTAATGCCGACCGATACCGGAAAGAATGGTGCGCGGATTCGTTTCGCCAACATCAACAGAAAGATTGAGCATTTTGTTTGAACCCTCAACAGCAGTGACAGATACAATGCGTCCGACAAGGAGGTGGACGGCAGAAAACTGTTCAATATCAATCACTCCGTCCATAACCGCTACGCATTCGGTTTAATTGCCCGAGATAAGACTGATTTTCTGCGTGAAGCGGTTCGCTTTGTGATAACACCACGCTTCGCCGCCTTATCTATTGCTCTCTGCGCAGCACGGTACTCAGTTCTTGCTTTCACAGCATCTCCTTCCCGATGCAGAGTCCGTACACTTTTAATCATAGAGCGCATGGTACGAAAACGACGAAGATTAAAAACGCGCCGACGCGCCGACGCGCGAATTTCTTTTTTAGCTGATGCAGTAATAGCCATACCCATCACAGTACAGTAAACAGGCACAAATACGCAAGTCGGTGTAGGACTGATAGTATACTAACTATATATGATCGGCACACTGACCGGCAAAGCAAAAGATGCCGGAAAAGGTATAATTATCGTTGAAACCGACGGTGGTGTCGGGTATACAGTCGGTGTGTCAGCGGCGACAAAAAACACTGTGCTCAAAAAAGGTACCTGCACACTGCACACCCACACCGTTATTCGCAAAGACACCATAGAGTTATTCGGGTTCCCTGAACGGGAAGAATATTCAGCGTTCCTATTGCTTATCACTGTCTCAGGCATCGGTCCGAAAAAAGCTCTGACCATACTGGAAGCCATGCCGATACCGACACTACTGCAAACAATCAAAAACGAAGATACTGACACACTCATCTCGTTCGGCATAGGAAAAAAGCAAGCGCAACGAATAATACTGGAACTGCAGCGCAAAATAGAAACCGCTGACGGCGAAACAGGTATGTCCAGTGATATCATCGCGGCACTGATTGCGCTCGGATATGACAAGAAAGAAATTATAGAAACATTGAAACACGCACCGCCAAAAACAGAAACCATAGAAGAACAAATACAGGAAACATTAAAAGCCATGCGAAGCAGTCAATATAACCAGTAATTACTGCTATACTGGGCGATATATGAACCAAACATCAACGATTATCACGGTATGTCTCTTCTTCGCGCTCGTTGCCGGCATTATTGTCATCTATCAAGAAGAGATACGGAAGATGGAATTTTTTGGTCGCCTGCAAACATCGCCGGTTGCAGGTGTCGCGATAGGAGAGACAACAAGAGATGGGAATAGAGCGGGAAATCCGGTGGTCGTAAAACCAATACAACCGATTGGCAGTGTTGCTGTTTCATCGTTTTCCAGTAGTCATGGCGGCAGATTCGGCAACGGACGCATTGTTGATTCAAATGTGAGGGACCGAAAAGAAGTGACGCCTGGAACAGTGCTCCACACCATTGCCGGCGGCGTGAGCGACTACTACGCTCGAGGTTTTTTGGAGGAAGCCGCACAGTTATATGACCCGTCGCCGCATGCCGGTTTTATAGCATTCCTTGACCGGACATCAGGTGTGAAAGAATCACGATCAGACAGGGAGTATTTTGTGTTGGTAGTATCAAGCGCACTTGCAGCACCAATCACCATAACAGATTGGAAGGTATTTGATCGGCACAAAAAAACATCACATAAATTACCGAAAGGTGTGAAGGTTCCGGGAACCGAGGGCACACAAAGACAGATACCGGTCAAAATTGAAGCCGGAGACAAGATTATTGTTTCATCAGGAAGATCGCCAATCGGATTCTCATTTCATGTCAACAAATGTTCAGGATATCGTTCTCAGTTCAAAAACTTTGTACCGACTGTCAAAACCAACTGTCCGGATCCGCTTGAAGAATTTATCGCGGATGGAACAGTCCCATACACCGACAACGAGTGTTACAAAACAGTGGACAGGATGAGAAGATGCACGGTTATCACACATATCCCGGCAATAGTCACAAATGAGTGCCGCGACTTTCTGGAAAATGTGGTGACCGAAAGAGGATGTGTCTCGCTGCACAGAAATGATCCCGACTTCTTCACACGGGAATGGCGGCTGTTTCTTGAATCAAGAAAAGATCTCTGGAAAAATGAAAACAATATCTTGTATCTCCTTGATGATGAAAACAGAATGGTAGCAACACTGGTATACAGATAGTCAAAGTGCTACACTGCCGCTGTGAGTAAAAACTCGCCGTGTGTCTTTTCTTAAAACACACACCAACCTCCCGCCCATAGCTCAGTTGGTAGAGCGGCGGCCTTTTAAGCCGACGGTCCCAGGTTCGAATCCTGGTGGGCGGACTTTCCAGTACAACCTACGACACACTCCCTATCGGTCGTGTGGCTGTTGTGTGCGGTGCGGCATGCTGCCGCACCGTAGAGGGCTTTCCATGCGCTACGCGGGGTGAAACGGACGGTGTGACCTGTAAGAGTGCGGTTCAAGCCAATCTCTTTGAAAAAATCCGACAAATCAGCAGGGTCGGTGCTTGCAGTGATGTTTTGTATCGCCGTTGCTCGCTCTATCACAGATAGTGCCGGTTCAAGCCACGAATCACCATCGCCTGAGACACTCCGCATCTTTTCCCTAATTTCCGCCTTTTCATCAAGTAAGGTGTTTTTCTTGGCAATATACTCATCACGGGTAATATCACCAGAAAGAGACATATCCAGAAGACGATCAAGATACTCCTCACAGTGTTTCATATCCCTGCGGAGTGTCTCGGTGCGACTTACTCCCGCCCGTGTTTCTGTCTCGTACAATTCACGAAGTTTACCTCCAATTTCCTCAGACATGGCGGAAGTGAGAGAAATTTTTTGTAGTGCCGAGCGAACCTCCTCGTCAATTCTTTCACCGCGGACATACTTACCTGAACATTTTCCTTTTTTCTTGGTGCAATGATAGTAAGTATGTCCTTTTTGAATTGACGAGGTAATGGAACAGCCACAGTAAGCACAAACAAGCAGCTGACGAAACGGGTGTTGTGCTGAATCATGTTTTCTCACCTCTCGCCCTCGCTGTTCCATAACCGCTTGGCACTTATCAAAAAGTTTCTTGGTGATGAGTGGTGTATGCACCCCTTCGTAGGTTTCGCCTCCCCACACCACCAACCCGTAATATATTGGGTTGTTAAGTATCCAATGAACATTGCTTGTGGGAGTGAGCTTGCCCTGTCTATTTTTAAATCTGAGACATTGAAAGGTGAACTTACCGGTGGCATATTTTTCAAAAAGCGAAACCACGATGGGTGCATACTCGGGGTCGGGGTCTATAGTATTTGTATTGCGGTTATTTATATACCCAAAAGGTGCTCGTGAAGGATGGACACCTCGTCGCGCCTTATTCCTCATGCCACGGCGCACATTCTCACTAAGATTGTCCACATAGAGTTTACTCTGACCGAATGCGAGGGTGAGGCAGAAAATACCATGTGGTGTATTTTCAAAGGTATAAGTTGGAAAGCGCAGGATGGTATCACATTGTTCCACCAATTCAACCAACTTCGCACCATCCGTCATGTTGCGGGCAAGTCTATCCGGGTGCCACGCCAAAATACCTGCCGCCTCACCCTTGGCGATGCGACCAAGCATCGCTTCAAAAACTTTTCTCCCAGATTTCTTGGCGCTTTGTTTTTCAACTAAAACTTCAACAATGTAAATACCGTTCTTGCGAGCAAAAGCGTGAAGTTCAGACACTTGATCTGGTATACTCTGCACTTGTTTATCTCTGTCATCCGTACTTTTGCGAGCGTAGATAAAAAGTTTTTGTAAGGATTCGGTCATAGTAAATGAATTATATCATACCGACCCCGTCTCACTAACAACACAAAAGCACCGACCCTGCTGATTTGTCGGATTTTTTCAAAGAGATTGGCTTGAACCGCACTCTTACAGGTCACACCGTCCGTTTCACCCCGCGTAGCGCATGGAAAGCCCTCTACGGTGCGGCAGCATGCCGCACCGCACACAACAGCCACACGACCGATAGGGAGTGTGTCGTAGGTTGTACTGGAAAGTCCTCTCACCAGATTGCGTTGGAACTAAGGCTATACCTGAAATCCGGCAATTAAGTCGCTCCGCTTACTTTGGGGACTTGCTGCGCAAGACCCCTCCGTGCGCTCCGCTCCCGCGCCAATCACCGCCGGCATTTTCTTTTTCAAATTCCTCCGCCGCCCAACCCCGCGTGCTCGCCGCCGTCTGTTTCTGTTCTTTTTGCTTGAAAAGGTGGGGGTTTGGGGTTTCTCATTTAACCCAGTAGCACGCGAACCAACAGCAAAAGAAAATTTTGGTGTTGGCGAGGAGGAGGAACCAACAGTAATCCGCCCGTGAATCTCCCGACAGGGTTTTCACGGGCGGATTTCCCTTTAATGACAATTTTACCTATATTTTACTTGCTAAAAACAGACTTGATCAAATTCTCCTTAGATACTAAAATATGGATGTAGTACTTGATTAGAGTGTGGATAGCTCGCTCTTGATCAAATAAGGTGTATGAATTAAAATATAAATATATGGCTTCTTCAAGTATGAAAAAAAACAGAGTCCATAACGGCGATATTATGGATCTATTGAAAGAATTACCAGCTAACAGCGTAGATATGGTTTTTGGTGACCCTGATTATAATGTTGGCATAAACTATGACGGAAAAAGGTATACAAAAAATTTTGAAGAATACGTTGAATGGTACATAAACCTAACAAATGAATGTATGCGAGTATTAAAAAAACAAGGAAATGCTTTTATGATAAATTATCCAAAACAAAACGCACACCTACGCGTGAAATATTTGGATATTCATTACCCATTAACCACAGAATATGTATGGGTATATAACACAAATGTGGGACACACACCAAAACGATTCACGACGGCACACAGAAGCATATTACACATACGCCCTTCAAAAGATAATAAGTTTTTTAAGACCCAAGTTGCTCAACCATATAAAAATCCAACAGATCGGAGAATAAAAAATAACATAAAAAATGGATCAAAAGGACGAATGCCTTACTCATGGTTTGAATTTAATCTGGTAAAGAATGTCAGCAAAGAAAAAACGCTCCACGCATGTCAAATACCACAAGATCTATCGGAGCTCCTGATAAAATCATGTACCAAAAAAAATGATACTGTGTTGATATTGTTCGCTGGAAGTGGTGCGGAATTGGAGGTTTGTAAAAATCTTGAAAGAAATTTTCTCTCGGCTGAAATGCATAAAAAATATTACAAAATGATACAAGAACGATTAAAGAACGGATCAGTGCCCAACAAATACAAACTAAAAAATGGAAAAAGATGTTACTAATTTCTCACAATCCTATATTCCGCATTCTTTATTAAAGACAGAGAGGACATATCGTACGGCTCAGTAAAGGTGTATTTATAAAGACGGATGATTGATCCTGTGCTGGTTTGTCTGCGCAACAAATAGCAAGCATTCAAATCAGATATTGCCAATCCCTCTTTTTTATGCTTTGTATAATACAGAAAGGGTAAATATATTTGAGAAACAGCAAAATCTTTTGGAAAACCATTTTTTGCCTCAAAAACAGTCACTATACCATTCTCCTCTGCTGTCATATCTATCTCGATCTGTTGATTATTGAGAGAAACCCTCTCACCCCCTATGTAATATGTTGCGGTCAAATTCGTCCTATGTGAGTTATATATCTTTGGCGTCGCAGCAACTTCGCTATACAAAAAATCATGCATTATCCTTTGGTTATAGGCGACCGACAGTATATTTGATTCACTTGTATTCAATTCATTAAGAATGCTTGCTCTATAATTTCTTTCTATCACATTTTGTATATCCTCAAACACATGATAGCCATACTTCACACCCTTCACAAATTTATGTCTCCCCTTTCCAAGGTGAACAACAAAGTAATCATTATTTCGCAATACCGGAGGGAGTTTTTCTGTATTATCTATATGAAACACATCAAATGGATTTTGAAACCCCGTTTTCCTGCAAACACTCTTGACTAGTTCATTATCAAAAACTAAATCACTTGTAAACTGTGCGCTGTCGCCGCCACTTCCTTCTTGTACTTTACCACCACAACAACGCGAAAAAATCTCTTCTTGTGTTTGTTGTTTTTTGCTTGGTTGGGGCATAATTATATTCTACAACAAAAATGCGGTTGGTGTTATTGGGACAATTGCTTCTATATATACAAAACAAAAAGAGGTGGTAATATAACTTATATGCATGTCGTTATTGTTGGAGCCGGAGCAAGTATTGCTTGTTATGAGGACATAAGAGATAAGAGTGACTTGCCACAACTGCCGTCAATGGACAACTTTATTGATGTGGTGGGTTTAGCAAGTGTGTTTGAAAAATATGGACAGCAAGTGCCGAATGAAAACATAGAGGTGGTGTACTCACGACTACAGAAAGAAGGTAATAACGCCCTTATCAAAGATTTGGAAGATGAAATTTTTAAGTACTTCTGTTCAATGCGATTACCTGACAACGAAGTGACGGTATATGATAAATTAATATGCTCATTGGACCCAGGATGTGGTGATATGATATTTAGTTTTAACTGGGATCCTTTGTTAATACAAGCGCTGATACGCAACCAAAAAACACTAAATGATCGTGCGCCTCGGATAAGATTTTTGCACGGCAATGTCGGGTTTTGTTATTGTGATAACTGCGATCCGATGAATAGAATGCAGAACATAGAGAACAAGCCGGTTGAGAGTCTTAGATGTCCGACCTGTGGAAACATGGTTAAAACACAAAAATTACTATATCCTGTGGAGAATAAAGACTACGCAGAAACCGATTTATTGAAGATTGATTGGAAAGAATTTGATGAATCGTTGCGTCGAGCAAATATAGTGACAATCTTCGGATATAGTTGCCCTAAAACAGATGCTGAAGCAAGGAGACGATTGGAAGAGGCATTCAAAGAAAGAAATAATGGTCCAGCTAAGCCCGATTTATATTTCATTAATACAACAGAAGAAAAACAATTGAAGGAGAATTGGGATAATCTAATATTTGCGAATGCTGAAGGTGAATATACAGATTTTTTTAAAAAAATGGATGAACATCCAATATCACACTGGCCACATATGTTCAGTATTTTCTGGGTGTGTGGTTATTTGCTTTCCAATCCATATAGTGGACAAGGTATCTTGAAAGATAGTAAAATTATTGCAATGAGAAAGAGATACGAAAAAACAAAATCGCTTCAAGATTACCAGGCGTATATCAGCCACATCATTGAACTGGACACACCACACAGAGAACAGTTTAAAAAGCGGTAGACAGGCACATTTCTCCAAAATCAAAATATCTAAAATATCAAATTTTATACACGCAATACACAAAATCTTTTTCCTCATACCCAGAAACACCGAAAATGCCAACCCGATACACATGAAATGTCAACGGAGAACACAGCATTTCCGACTCCAGACTTTTGCGAAGCAAAAGGATGGAGTGGGAAAAACGGAACAAAGCGTTCCGCACCTCGCGGAAGAGTGAAAAAATGGCGAAGTGTTTGTGTATACAACTGCTTCGCTGTTTTTGAACAAGCGAGGTGCGGATCTGCGGAGTGGAGTGGTGCGTTTCTTATATACCAAGCCCTTCCGCCGTCTCATTTTCTTTTACCACTTCCCTCGTGCACGGAGCGGTGTTCCCCAACCAGACAAACACCCCATCGCCGCACATCACTCTACTGGTACTTCCCATCACCTCTACTGCACCGCGACGAGCACGCAGGGATGGTGCGCGAATTGAAAGGAAAAAGAAAATGTTCGGCGGTTGGGCGAGGGAGCGGAGCGAACGTAGGGGTCTTGCGCAGCAAGTCCCTGGAGTAAGCGGAGCGACTTAATCACCGGATTTCAGGTATCGCATTAGTTCCAACGCAATCTGGTGAGAGGACTGAACTAGTGTGAAGTTGATGTTGTATCTCATTACTAATTAGTAAAAATCTCTATATATCTCCTATACTCATACATCTGTGACCGACTCTTCTTTTTTCTGGGACTGAGAATATTCAATGCGACCATTCTGTTAATCGCAGTTTGAACTTTGACCCTGCTAAGACCTGTCTCCTTTTGAAGATCCGAGTTTGTTGTAATAGGAACCCGATAAAGATAATTCAATATTTTGAGCACATTCTCCGAAGATCGTTTATCAATCTGTACAATTTTTTCTCTATCAACATCTCTCAAATCAGAAAGTTGTTCTATGGTCTTAATTGAATCATCTGCTATTTCTATAACCGCATCAAGAAAAAAATCAACCCAGGCATCAACTTCCCCCTTTGAATAGTGAAACAGCCGCTCATAATAGACATCTCTATATTTTCTGAAATAATGGGAAAGATACAGCAATGGTTTTTCCATAATCTTTTTTTCTGCAAAGAATAGTGTTACAAGCATTCTTCCTGTCCGACCGTTCCCGTCAAGAAATGGATGTATGGTCTCAAATTGCGCATGAACAAGTGCCGCCTGTATAACAGGAGAAAGTAAAAGATTTTTTGAGTGGATGAATTTCTCCAAATCACCAATTGTTTTTGATACCTCAGTGTGTGGCGGAGGAATAAAGCGTGCGTCTGATATATTTCTCCCTCCTATCCAATTTTGAGAGGTTCGAAACTCGCCGGGTGTGTTGCTTGGATTGCTCGTTCTCGCCCCGGACATCAGGGTAAAATGCATCAATTTTATTAGTCGCTCACTAATAGGTAATTTTTTTAATTCGTTGAGCCCTGAATTAAGTCCGCGTATGTAATACAATATATCTTCAACATCATCCGGAAGGTATGATGATGATCGTACATTTGATTCCAACACATCTTCAAATTCTGCATTTGTCCCCTCTATTTTACTGGAAGCGGTCGCATCCTTATTGAGATACATAAAGATAAAAAAATCAACATCAGGAATATGGTGCGCAATTCCATTCAAATGACTCATTTTTGCTCGTGCCTCTTCACTTTTCATGAGAATGCGCATATCAAACTGCAACATATCCTTTGAAGGAAATTTTTCCGGAATAAAAGATGCGTATCCTTTTGGTTGTTTTATAAAGCGACCCACTAATTTTCTTGATTTCTTTGTCTGTTCCATATGTATAAATATAGCATATTTTTCTACATATAACAATGTATATGTGTAAAAATATACAATTTTTACACATTAAATAAAGCAAGTGTGTAAATTTTTTCAAAACCATAGAAATACGCTTATTTTTCAAGAGATTTTAGTTCTCATAAAATATACATTGCACTGAAAGCACATTCTTGCCGATCCTATTTGAAACTAAAGTAAAATAAGGAGTATTTTCCAGTACAAGACAAAACACGCTTGCTATCGCCCCGCCTTTCAAAAAATAAAATACTATGACCGAGTTCTCTACACAACAAGCACAATATGTTCAATGATTTCTTCGTCAGTTTCTCCGCGCAAACGCCCCTGACGAACAATGCGCTCAGCATCAAGAAACACATTAAAAGGATTGCCGAACGCGGAAATTGCGCCTTTTGTCTTGGTGTACACAAACGGCTTGACACCGGCTTCGGCTGCATTTTGTGCTCCAGAAACAAGGGCGAACATTCGTAATTGCCACAAAAGAATATTTAACAGCGATGTCGGCGATTCACCCCGTAACAGCGCCCGATGTAGTGCCGTAAATGTCTTCACACGATCGTGTTTCATAAACACATCAGTAAATGCGAATAATGACCGGGTGTCTTCCCTCTTCTCCTGATCCGCAAACCGCTGCACCGACACATCGCACTTCGCAAAATGTTTCTCCTGTGCCGGACTTAACGACGGCTCAAAAACAATGAACACATGCGGTGATTCGCGGTACGCGGTGATATTGTTCATCAAGTGATCAGACACCGAATCAGAAATCAATTCATCACAAAAAACAATATATTTATTCTCAAAAAGTCCTTGCCCTAAAAGTAACTCTTCCGGAGATTGCTGTGATACATCCGGAGAAAGGTGAATATACTCCGCCTGTTCCCGTTTCTTTCGGCAGGCATGTACAAACTCTCTCGCCCGCTCCCGCGCAGAAAACCGATTGCCGCAAAATACATATAACATAGGAGCAGTATACCAAACCCTTCTTATTCCAGCGAGCCCCACGCCCGCCCTTTTCTTACATTCACTACAAGTGGAAACGGTTTCCGATTCGGCGGATAGACGGATTCCATAGCATCCGTAACAATAGCAACCACATCATCAACATCTTCGGGACGCATTTCAAACAATAATTCGTCATGTATCTGCAGCACCATGCGCACATCGGAACCTTTCTTCTTTTTCTTCAATAGCGAATCAACACTAATCATCGCCAACTTTATTATGTCGGCGGCGGTTCCCTGCACAACACTATTAACTGCCATGCGCTCCGCCTGAGCGCGGACAAATGAAAGTGATGAGGTGATGCCGTCTATCGGACGAACCCTGCCGAACACTGTGGTGACGGAACCGGATTCCGCAGCATCCCGCTTCACTCCGTCAATATACGCAAACAGTCCCGGAAATGCCTTTTTATACTCACCGAGAAATTTCCCCGCATCCGCAAAAGAAAAACCTGTTGATCTGCGCAGTGCCTGCGCGCCCATGCCGTACAGGATGCCGAAATTTATAGCTTTAGCGCTGGAGCGTTGGTCAGATGTTACCTTATCCAACGGTACAGAAAATATTCTTGCCGCGGTTGCTGTGTGTATATCACCCCCTTCACTGAAAATCTGAATCATCTCTTTGTCTTGTGACAGAATTGCCGCGAGGCGCAATTCTATCTGTGAATAGTCAATGGAAACCATCGTCCAGCCGTCCGGAGCGACAAACAAGTTGCGTATTGCCGCTCCGTCCTGACCGCCGACAGGAATATTCTGCAGATTCGGATCGCGGGAAGACAGACGACCGGTCGTGGTGCCGTTTTGCTGGAAAGTAGTGTGGATTCTGCCATCTTCCCCGACAAAATCAGGCAGTGCGTCGGTATAGGTTGAGCGAAGTTTTTCATAGTGTCTGTACTCAAGTATAAGCGGAATAATAGAGTGGTCATCGGTCATCTCAAGCAGCACGGATTCTTTGGTGGTCCGACCGCCGGATGCAGTTTTAGACGGACGCTTTGGATTCAGATTAAGGTCGGTATACAGCACCTCTCCCAACTGTTTGGGCGAATTAATGTTAAATTCCTTACCGGCAAGAGTATGTATCTTTTTTGTGAGAGAGGTGATATTCTTCCGATATGTCTTACTCAGTTTTTCTGCGGCAGCGGTATCAAAACAAATGCCGGTGTTTTCCATGTTCTCAATAATAGGTATAAGCGGTTTTTCAATATTCTCCCACACAGATAACCTGCCGGCCTTCCGAAGATTGTCCAGTAATATTTTTGTCGCGTCATTGTAATCCTCGGTCCTGGTGTGTGTACGGACATCGTCCGACCCTGCGTTTGTCTGCGATGCGTCAAGCACCCACAGCATTATTGCCGCCTCTTTTGCGATCGGCGATTCCGCATCTTTCACCATTTTGTCTTCTGGTTGCGCGGTGTCTGCCCCTTTTTCGTCTCCGGACCGCCCTGTTATAGCATCCAAACGCGCAAACAATGATTCAAATGAATACCGTTCAAGTGTTTCCCGCGCATCCGCATATACAATCATTTCTTTCCATGGTTTTACATCATTGTGAGGAACACGAACAGGAACATCGGTGTGGATGGTTGCCAAATCACGGGAGGTAAAGGCATGCTCCTTTCCGTCGGTTAAAAGTGTCTCGATTCGCTTTGTGAAACCAGCTTCCTGCAGTTTCCCATCATCCAGTGCTTTGTAAATTGCGTCAAGACCGCCGAATGCGGCAATGAGCCGTTTTGCGAATGTGTCACCTATACCCGGAACGCCCGTTATGTTATCAGACGCATCTCCAGCAAGACCTTTATAATCAATAATATATTTTGACGGATAACCGTTCTTCTTCTCAACCTCTTTTTCATCGTAAAGCACAAAATCGTTCATCCCTTTTTTCAAAAAGTAAACACGAATGCCGTCATGCACGGTGAGTTGCAACAAATCGCCATCACAGGAAACAATCACCACATCTTCGCCGTTTCGGGCATCCGCAAGCGCAAGTGTGCCGAGCAGGTCGTCCGCTTCATGTCCTGCTTTTTCCACCACATGAACACCGTATGACATGAGTACGCCGCGCGCGGCTTCTATCTGTGCAATCATGTCTTCCTCCGGCATTTCTCTATTCGCCTTATACGATTCGTGTGACTCCTGCCGGAAGGTTTGTTCCGGTCGGTCAAAACATGCGACGACATGATCCGGCTCCATCTGGGCAATGATTCGAAAAAGAGTATTGGTAAGTCCGAACAGTGCGCCGGTTGATGTTCCGTCCTGTGCCCGCAAATCAGGAATGGCATAGTATGCCCGATACAAAAGCGCGAGTGTGTCTATATATACAATCATATAAGTGGGGTGGGTATGTGTGCTGTGCGGGCAATATTCTCCAACGCAAAGGTATGCACACCATCTTTCATATCAATGGCAATGGTATGTGTATCCGGTGGCAGATGCTCCACCACACGCTCCGACCATTCAACAACAACAAGGGTATTCGGTGAAGTGATCACATCATCCCATCCAATAGTCTGAATCTCAGACACTTCAAGACGATACGCATCAATATGGATAAGTCGCGCAAAAACAGAGTCGTCGGTAACATAATCGGAACGCAGTACAAAAGTTGGGCTGGTGACGGTATCACTGACACCAAGTATTTCGGCGATACATTTTGTCAGCGCGGTCTTTCCGGCTCCGAGCGGACCGGACAGCGCAAGAACAACAGCTCGCCTGTTTATGTCCGCCGATTGCTTCAATAGATTGACAACATGCTGCGCAAATTGACGGGTATCTTCCAATGTGTGTGTGATTGTCTGCATACTCACAGAGTACCATTTTCCCAATCCAGAAGAAAAATAAGTAGGCATGGTGTGGTACAGTACACATGTATGCAGAACAGCATGACAGACACGATACAGCATCAACTGCAGGAACACAGGACACAGGAAGAAGAACGGTTAATTGAGTATCTTTCTGAAAAATACAAAATACCGGTTGTAAGGCTTGGGGACATACAGGTAAACACTAATGCCCTGCAGTTAATCAGTGAAGAAGATGCGCGTGAAGCAAAAATGGCGATATATGAGCGATCAAGAGGGAAACTGACAATTGCGGCAAATGAACCGAACAATCCGAAAATGAAAGAGGTGCTGCGCGTACTTGAAGGTAAGGGATACTCACACAAACTCACACTCACAACAACAAAGACACTTGAACAGATGTGGGAATTTTACAGGGACATCGTCGCAACAAGTGCAACAACACCCGGCACTGTATCAATCACAAATGAAAATCTTGAGGAAGCCGTGAAAAATGTAAACTCGGTGGAGGCAGTAATAGAAATGTTGAACAAACTCGGTTCCATGAGTAAGGCGAGGCGAATATCAAAAAATGTGGAGTACATTGCCGCTGCGGCACTGGCGGTCAATACTTCTGACATACACCTCGAACCGTCGCGGGACGGAGGAATAGTTCGGTTTCGCGTAGACGGTGTTCTTACAGACATTATCACACTCCCAAGAGATGAATTTAAAAGACTTATCACGCGCATGAAACTGGTGGCACGAATGAAGATAACCGCGAAAGGAGCGCAAGACGGCGGTTTTGTAGTCCGCCTGTCAGATAGAACTATAAGTGTCCGAGCATCAATCATACCCGAGGAGGAAGGAGGATCCTTTGTGCTCCGTCTTTTGGATCCAAAAAATGTCATACATGAAATAGAATCAATCGGTCTGCACCCGGTTATCCTGGATGTGTTTCAAAAAAACATCAAACGGCCGAACGGTCTAATACTCACCACCGGTCCGACAGGGTCAGGAAAGACCACCACACTGTATTCGTTTCTCAATGCGATAAAAACACCGGAGGTAAAAATCATCACGCTGGAAGACCCGATTGAGTACCGACTTGAAGGTATCGTACAGACGCAAATCACAAAAAAATATACATTCGGATCCGGATTGCGCGCCATTCTCAGGCAGGATCCGGACATCATTCTTGTCGGTGAGATAAGAGATAACGAAGTTGCAGAAATCGGCGTGCAGGCGGCGCTCACAGGACACTTGGTGTTTTCCACACTGCACACAAACGACGCGCTCGGCGCACTCCCGCGTCTTGCTCAGTTAGGCGTTGATCCGCAGGCGTTCTCCCGGGCAATAAATATAGTTATAGCGCAACGACTGGCGCGGGTGCTGTGTCCTCACTGCTCAGAAACACACCAACTGACCCAAGAACAAAAAGAAAAGATTGCACAGATGATAGAGGAGTTTCCGGAGGGATACCGGCAGGAAAAAATGAATACGGACAACATAAAACGAATAGGTGAGGCATCAAAAAACTGTGAACATTGCAGTGGAGGCTACAAAGGGCGTATCGGCATATTTGAGGTCTTTGAGGTTAATGATGCGGTGGAAAAAACATACCGGGAAGGAGAAGGAATCGGCGCGCTGCAGGAGGTGGTAAAAAAACAAGGCCTTCCTTTCATGAAAGACGATGGGTTGTGGAAAGTTCTGTCAGGACAAACATCACTTGAAGAACTTGAACGAGTGATCGGAGTGAGTATATAGCATATGGACACAGAACGGGAAAACCACCAGCCGCTGGAACATTCACTGGACAGTTTGTTGCGACCAAAGGTGTGGGATGAGTATATCGGACAAGAAAACATAAAAAAGAATCTGAACATCCTTATAGAAGCGGCAAGAGAGCGGGGGCAGATGCCGGAGCATGTACTGCTATACGGACCGGCAGGTCTCGGCAAAACAACTCTTGTCTATATCATAGGGTCAGTGCTTGGGGTGCCGGTACAAACGGCATCGGGACCGATGATAGAACGCGCGGGCGATATTGTGTCATTGGCATCAACATTGGAAAGCGGCGGTGTGCTTTTTATAGACGAGATACACCGGCTCAACAAAAATATTGAGGAAACACTCTATCCAATCATGGAAAGCGGCGGTATATCAATCATGGTCGGCAAAGGACCGACCGCGAGATCAGTGCACATCAATCTTCCGCCGATAGTTATTATCGCAGCAACAACACAGGTGGGAAAACTATCAACCCCGCTGCGAACCCGTTTTTCAGGCGGCATAATGCGCCTGCTGCCGTACAACGAAGAAGAAATTGCACATATTCTCATACGCTCGGCAGAAAGGCTGGATGTGGTTTTAGAAAACACCGCCGCAACAGCATTGGCACAGCGATCCAGAAGCACTCCCAGGACGGCAAATTACCTGCTAAAAAGGGTTCGGGACTATGCGCAGGTACATAACAAGCCATCTATCACAGCGGAGGTGGTTCGCGCGGCACTTGCCGACAGAGATATTGATGAGTACGGGCTGACTGCTGAAGACAGGAATGTGCTGACTACGATACAAGAAATATTTAACGGCGGACCGGTCGGCGTGCAAACACTGGCAACAACTCTCTCCGAGGATACACAAACTGTAGAAGAGGTGTACGAGCCGTTTCTGGTACAAATCGGACTGCTTGAGAGGACGCCTCGCGGCAGGAGTATTACCCAGAAAGGAATTGAATACCTGAAAAACAAAAAAGATTAGGGTAGCGGTTCGGGTGGTATACTGTTCACCACATATGTCAGGACACAACAAATGGTCAAAAATTAAACACAAAAAGGCATCTACAGACGCACAAAAAAGCAAAGTTTTCGGCAAAATGGCACAATTGCTGACCGCAGAATCAAAGAAAAGCAACGGAGATCGCAACAGTCCCGGACTGAAATCAGCAATAGAACAGGCAAAATCAGTGAATATGCCATCACAAAATATAGACAGAGCGATAGAACGCGGCACGGATGCGGATGCGGCATCATTTGAATCTGTCACCTATGAGGCATACGGACCGGGTGGCTGCGCCCTGCTCATTGAAACCCTAACCGACAACCGTAACAGAACAGCGGCGGAGATCCGGCACATTTTGTCGTTGCACAACACGGCAATCAGCGCACCGGGATCTGCGGCATGGATATTCACAAGAGAAAATAATACCGTTTCCCCGAATACCACGGTACAGGTATCAGAAGAAGATAAGGAAAAAATTAAATCATTGGTATCAGATCTCACAAATCAAAATGACACACAGGAAGTGTACACCAATGAAGTGTAATATATGAAACTTATATCCGTAGATCCGGGATACGGGCGAACAGGGTTCGCGATTCTGTCAGAAAAAGACAGAAAACCAATTCTTGTACACTCCGAGTGCTTTGAGACCGAAAAAAACACACCATATGAAGAACGGCTCACATTTGTCGGCAGACGACTGGAATACCTAATAAAAACATATGGGCCGAACCATATGGCTATTGAAAAACTTTTCTTCGCAAAAAACAAAAAAACAGCGATGCATATCGCCGAGGTGCGCGGCATGTGTATCTATCAGGCAAAGAACTTAAACATAGATATCACGGAATACACACCGAATCAGATAAAAAACGCGGTGACCGGAAACAGCAATGCGAACAAAAAAGATATTATCCGCATGATACCTCTCCTAATAACAATGAACGGAACGCAAAAAAAGCATGATGACGAATACGATGCGATAGCTGCCGGCATCACCCATCTTGCCGCGGCACGAGGTGTGCATGTTGGCGAAGCGATATAAGAAGGTATGCTGTACATAAGACACACAGATTTATGATGAAACATAAAAAATACAGGTATGCGAAAGATATAATCCTGCTCGGTGTATCGGGATGTTTTTTACTGATTGGCTGCATCGTTCTTTTCTATGCTCTCACACCGTTGCCGGATGTGGAAATAGAAAATATCGCGACCAAACAATCAATTGTCCTTGAAGACAGGAACGGTGAATTCCTCTTTGATTTCTCCAAAAATGAGAAAAGGATTTATACACCCCTCGGAGACATATCTGAAAATATTATAGACGCGACAATCGCGATAGAAGACCATCTGTTTTTTGAACATAAAGGCATACGAATCGGCGCGTTCTTACGGGCACTGGTGAACAATATACGAACCATGTCTTTCAGTCAGGGAGGGTCAACCATAACGCAGCAGGTGATAAAAAATGTTTTTCTTACAACAGAAAAAAACATAGAGAGAAAAATGAAAGAATTTCTTCTCGCAAAAAAACTTGAAGAACGGCTCGGCAAGGAAGATATCCTGGAATTATATCTCAACACCATACCGTACGGCGGCATAATCTACGGCATCGGTGAAGCGAGCAATTCATTTTTTGGGAAAAAGCCGAGCGAAATAACCATAGCCGAAGCGGCATATCTTGCGGCAATACCGAACGCACCAACCTATTTCTCACCTTACGGATCTCACAAATCTGCACTGGAGGCGAGGAAAAATCTAGTTTTAGCGCGCATGCTTGAGTACGAACTTATCACCAGAAAAGAATACGCCGAAGCGAGGAAAGAACATGTTTACTTCCAGGAACAGGCCGCGTTTTCAATACAGGCACCACACTTTGTGTTCTTTGTGAAAGAGCATCTCGAGCGGGAGCACGGTGCAACTCTAAAACCGCTTGAGGGAACAAGAATACGCACCACCATTGATGTGAAACTGCAGAACGACATAGAAAAAATCATCACCGAATTCGGACCAACATTTGAAGAGCGATATGGCGGAAAAAATATAGCATCTGTAGTGCTTGCAGCGAAAACTGGTGAGATACTGGCAATGGTCGGATCCAGAAACTTCTTTAACAACGAAATTGACGGCAGGGTGAATATCATAACATCGTACAGGCAGCCAGGATCCACCTTCAAACCCATATCATACGCGAAAGCAATGGAAAAAGGTCTCCGTCCGGAAACGATTGTTTACGATGTTCCGACCCAGTTCAACAGTTCCTGTGATACGGATAAGTTTGAGACAACAAAAACTGACGGATGTTACTCACCGATCAACTACACCGGAAAGTTTGCCGGTCCGGTATCGCTTCGTGAAGCACTCGCTCAATCAATTAACATCCCTGCTATCAAGGTACTGTATATAGCAGGAATCAATGAAGTTGTAGATTTGGCGGAAGATATGGGAATTAACTCCATAAAAGATAAAAATCGGTTCCACGGCCTCAGTTTGGGGCTTGGCAGCGCGGAAATCACACCATTAGAGCTGGCGCAAGCATATAGTGTTTTTGCGAATGACGGGATATTTATACCGTACATGTGGCTTCCAAATCAAGATAGGAATGGAAAAAGAAGAGTTCTTTCAAAAGATGCCGCACGGGATATCACCAGCATACTCACCGATGACAGCGCACGAGCGCCGCTATTCGGAAGAGGGTCTCCTCTGCACATCACCAACCCTCGTGTCGCGGTAAAAACAGGAACGACGAACAACTCGGTGGACCTGTGGGTTGTCGGCTATTCACCCGATCTGGTTGTACTTGTATGGGGAGGGAATTCAGACGGAACACCTCTTGAAATCGGAGCATCCGGTCTCGCATTCTCAAAAACATTCAAGAACATTATGCTCACCGCATCAGCAAAGTACGGAAATAAAGGGGCGTACTTCCCGACAAATACAAACGCATCTCATGGCGGTCCGAACATTCTTTTCGGAAAAATAAACACTGATGATCAGCACAGCATTCTTCACTACATCCAAAAAGATGACATCGCGCAGGAACAAGAAAACCCTGAAAATGATGCGCAATATACACATTGGGAGTATGCCGTGCAACATTGGCTACAAAATAACGGTGAAAAAGAAATACAACAAAATAACAATCAGCAGGAACGCGCGCGCAGTTTCCAAATTCAATCACCGGAGCCGGGATCCGCAATACCGAGAGACCGCACAGTGACCATCATAACGACACAGGTACTCGCTGAAAACACACAATATGAATTCTATGTGAATGATCGTCTTATTGGCTCATCACATATCCCCCTGTTTGGATTTAATCCGGCGGTATCATCAGCTGATGAGAATGTGATTATACGGGTTGTCGCAAACAGTCCGATCGGAACATTTGTCGCGGAGGAATCCTATACAATTCAGAACTAACAGGCATCTATTTTTCAAGCAGCGGCGAAATAATTGTGGTAAGTGTTGTGTCATCAGCACCGCGAATCATAAGCGGTTTTGTTGCATCATTCACCACACTGAAAACAATACGGTCGTCAGATATGACTGACAGCGCATCACTGACAAAGCGATAATTAAAGGACGGTAATGTATCAACCTTGCCTCGCATGGTTGCCGGGACAATATTTCTGGTTGATCCGACTGTTTCATTATCAAAACCAAGGAGAATTGATGACGCATCCTTAATATCAAACGAAAGTTTATTCAATTTATCTGAAAATAGACGGGCCTTTTTCAAAAAATTCAAAAAATCACTCCGTAAAACAGTTATTTCAAGATCAAAATTACCCGGTATTATATTCCTATAATCGGGGAAACTGCCTTTCACGCTGTTCATCTTTATCAGCACATTTTCAGTAACCACAGTTATGGTGCCATCATAAACATACAAACTGACATCAGGGCTTGCAATACCCTCTAAAACACGCAATATTTTAAGCACGCTCTTGATGGGAATGATAACAGATATATCATCACTTTGTGTTTCCTCCAGCAAAAACCTTGCTTCGGCAAGACGAAATGCATCAGTTGAAACAAAGTAAACTGAATCATTTTTTGTGTGTAAATACACACTTGCTATTTCAGGTTTTATCGCGCTTTCTGATGCGGCATGCTGCACATTCTTAAATCCTTGTACCAGCACCTCTCGTTTGATAACAAAAGATGGTTTTCCATCGGGCTTATCACCTTCAACAACGACATCGTCACCGCTTAGGATATATATTTCTGAGGTGCTGGTGTTGGTGCGGACAAGAATCTTCTTTTCCTCAAGTTCAATGGTTGTCATTGTATCTACTAACGATCCGACAACGCCGTCCAGTGCATGTATAGGAATAAAGGCTGTTCCATCCCGAACCTCGTCAACATCAACGGTGTATATAATATTAAAATCAAACTGCTGAGTTTTGAAAGAAACTTTTTGTGAAGAAACCTGAACAAGAATACCCCCGGATGATGAGCCCGGCACCTCTTTCGCAACAACTCTTGCGAGGGTGTTTGTGATGTTTTTCAATATATCTGTCTGTAGTGTAAATTTCATATATAAAATATATTATTAGTATTATATATGGGTAAAAGTGTAAAAGCAAAAAATGTAATGAAACAAGCGTGTTTTTTCAGCAAAAGTTTTATGTACAAATATGTGTGTAATTTTTTGTAATTCATGGAATAAGTCGGTAAAAATATTTTTAATATCATTTTATGTGTACAAGAAAGACAATTAACAAGTTTTAGAGAAAATTTTAAAACTTTTACACAAAGTTTTCCATGTGTTATATGTCAATTGTTTTCATCAAAGAGTCAAAATCTTTCTGAACAATGGAATTACTTTGCATCTCTTTCTGTATTTTTTCACATGCGTGCATGACTGTTGTGTGATCTCTGTTTCCGAATTGTTTGCCGATAAAGGAATACGAAAGCCCTAAGTGCTCTCTGAAGATGTACATTATCACCTGTCTCGCATGCACCACCTCCCTTTTGCGCAACTTTGTTGAAAGAAGACCTGGTTGTATTTTATAAAATTCACAGACAATTTCAACAACATGTTCGTACGGTACAGAGGTTTTGGGGCGCACATGATTCCGTATATACTTCTTAACAGTAACAAGATCAACCTGTTTTTGAGATGATTCCGCGGTGTGAAGGTGGATGCTTTTCAATGCCCCGCTCACCTCCCGTATATTTTTTGATACCTTTTCCACAACATAATCAATCGCATCGGGTGTCATATTTAAGCCCATCTTTCCTGCTTTTTCGGTGCAAACAATACGCATATCCTCATATTTTGGCTGTTCAATATCAATAACAACACCGGAGTTCAGGCGCGTTCTGATGCGGTCTTCCATTTTGTCCAGTTCCGCCGGGGGTTTGTCTGATGAAAGAACTATCTGCGCGTTTTTGTTTACCAGTGCATTGAACAGGTGAAACAATTCCATGAGAGTTGATTCGCTTTTCTGTAAAAAATGCACATCATCTATGACAAACAGCTGATAACTTCGGTACATATTCCTGAATTCCTTCATGCGGTCTTTTTTCAGCGCAGAGATATAGTTTTCCACAAATGTTTCACTGGTTGTGTAATGCACATTTATTGAAGGATTTATTTTTTTTATCTTGTTGCCGATTGCCTGCAGAAGATGTGTTTTACCGACACCGGTCGGTCCGTATACATAAAACGGGTTGTACATTGTTCCGAATTTTTCTATAATTGTCTGAGCCGCTGTATATGCGAATCTGTTGTAAGGAGCAATAACAAAATCTTCAAAGGTAAGATCAGGATTAAGATTGGTTTCTTTATCAAAAGTATTCAATTCAAGCGGGAAACTTTTTATTTTACTCTTCGGTTTCACCGCTTTCTTGATTATCCTTCGTGATATGGTTAATTTTACACTGCGGACATTGGGACTTGCTTTCATAACCTCAGAAGCAATGATACTCTGATAGTTTTTTTGTATCCACCCGCGGGTTAATTCATTCGGCACACCCAAAACAAGCACTCGCCCCTCTTCTTCAAACCTGAGCGGAAATACACCCGAAAGCCATGTGTTAAAACTGTTCGCTGAAATGTACTCTTTAACAATCTCAGATACTTCAATCCATAGTGTTTGTATATCAAGGATGCGTGCAACATTCATATGCTTGTATTGTTCCCTATCCGACCCATTATGACAATAGTCAAAAAAGCGAGAAAACCGAAAAGACAGAAGAGAGATTTGTGCATAACTTGTTAATTAGTCGTCAGTATCGCCTATTGCACCGACAGGCAGCTTGCTGTATACTCAACAAACATAGAGTGCAAACTATTATGAAAACAAAAGTGAAGAAAAGAATGCGTAAACACGGATTTTTAGCGCGCAGTAAAACACCCGCCGGTCGGAGGGTGCTTGCTCGGCGTCGAACAAAGGGCAGATCAAGATTAGGTGTAAAAGGTCGCGCGTAATACAAACCATGAAAACATCATTGTGCCGAGACGAGGTGGGGCAAATTCTAAAAAAAGGAAAGAGAATTATACGCGATGATATGATTATAGTTCATAGCGGCAAAAAGTCCGATGCCTGCAAGTATGCGATTCTCGTATCAAAAAAGAAGGTAAGAACAAGCGCGGAAAGGAATAAAGTGCGGCGAATCATGAGGGAGGTATTGAGGGAGACACCGCTGCCGTTTTCAAGGTTTGTCATTGTCTGTACTGCTAAGAAATATACAAATAAAAGTGTCAGGCAATCTTTGCAGAAGCAATAGATAATGCTGTATACTGAATGTCATCATATCTAATCTATGGGATTTTTTTTCACAACCTTTTATCAGCCAATAGCAAATGTTCTTTTCTGGGTGATGGATGTGTTCAACAATTATAATCTCGCGTTTGGGATTCTGCTGCTTGTCATTATCGTCAAACTCGTCGTGCTTCCGTTGTCAGTAAAAAACACCAAGTTTCAAATACGAATGAAAGCCATCACGGACGATTTAAAAAAAATACGGGATACCATAAAAGATAAAAAAGAGCAGGCGGAAAAAACGCTTGCTTTGTATAAAAAGGCCGGCATCAATCCTTTTACCCCTTTTCTTCTCCTGATTATACAAATACCGATATTCATCGGCGTTTTCTTTGTCGTTCGAGATTTGGGACAGGGAGATTTTTCGTACACAGACACACTCTACAGTTCCATTGTCCACCAGCCGATTGATCTGCAGTTTCTCTTTCTCAATCTTGCAGATAAAGGCGGGCTTTTTATCGCATTGTTGGTCGGTATAACCCAATACATTTTAATGCATTTTTCTCAAAAACACCTCGGAACAACAGTATCAAAGGCACAAAAAATTGTTTTTACAGTCATTTTCCCCATCGTTGCGGGACTCATATCGTTTTTCTTTGTGGCTGCCGTCGGTGTTTACTGGTTGTTTATCAACCTTGTTTCAATACTGCAGGAATGTATTGTGCTGCATACTATACGGCAAAAGGAGAACAGGACACAGGACGACATCCCGGTATCTCCGCCAGATAATGTTTAAAACAGAGTATTTCCAGTACAAAACGCAACAGATTATTGACAATATAAATAATCACATTATAATAATAAATTGGTTGGCTCTTGACAGGGAGCCATTTCTTTTGCACTCCATAAAACAGGAGGAAAGATGATCAAACACGACATAGTCGGCTACCGTACCGAGGGTGGGGATATTGGGGCGGCGCGCCTTCTGGACATTTCTCGCGGATCAGTCGGAGAAGTCCAGCGGCTTGTCAAGAAATTGCCCGAAAACCGAGTCATCCTCATTATTGGCAATCCGGAGATGTTCGCCGATGTGGCAGCGACAAAGGGCTGGCAATTGGGTGTTAGGTGTGACAGCAATAATCCACAGCAGTGGAGGTTTCGGGTTACAAACCACAACACCTTCTCAATATTTGTTGACAGCAGGTTGGTGACATTGTTCCCCACCGCCTGTTGAACGCAAAGGACACCCTTTTGGGTGTCCTTATTTTTTTGCACAACACCTATATTTTCAGCATCCACAAAGAAAGATCAGTTTTGTTCACAAAAAAGAAGAATGCTCCGTCCTCGCTTATTCTCGGATTCACAACATCAAATGTTCTGTTATTTGATAGCCGTTGAATGTCGCTTTGATTGGGTGCCATAAGAAGTTTTTTCTCGCCGGTAACCGCATTGATCAGTATTATTGAATCGTTCAGTGTAATATCCCCCTGGTACCACGAATCAGGAAAATGTGTTTCGTATCCGGATCGTGTTCTCGCCGGAACAGTGTTCGGAACAGCGCAAACGAATATTCCGTTAAAGCCGTCACATTTTTCCGGCAGAGTCATCGGCATCTTCACCACCTTTTCCCTTGATTGCTCAGTGATAACAGTGCTTCCGACCAATTCTCGTTTATTGGCTCGATACAAAACAAAATAACCGGACGATGTATCAACAAATGCCGAACCGCCGGACGGCACATTGACTAATTTATTTATCGGTATCTCATCCCTGGGATCAAGAAGGTACACATGACCTTTTGTGAGGTCGCTTATTGGCGTGGCGAGGGTGATGTACTCATTTCTTCCCCATTGCGGCAGCCAGTTAGTGAAATCTGATTCCCATATTACTTTTGTCTCTTCAGGGTTGGCAACATTAATCACCATACCGACAGTTTTATCATTAAACGACCTGACAAAGAAAAGATGGTTTGTATTGTTTGTTGCCACGCGGATATTGTTCTCAAACATTTGAATATTGTCAGATTCGGATGGCGTAAAAGAAACAAATGCTGATTTAATAACTGTTTCATCTTCCGGGTTCTCGTATAGCATCAGTGTTTTTCCGTTTGAAAATATATGGCTCTCCCGCACCCTGACAAACTCGCCCGGAGAAACGAAATTAAGTGAGTATGGGAATGTTTGAATACGATACCTATCACCTCTTCCGCCTTCAACAACTCGCACAATCCACCGTCCGTCAGCATTCTTATCAATGCGGTATCCGGCGGTCGGTCCGGCAAACAATCGAACTAATCTCGGCGCGCTTTCCGGTTCATTTTCCACTCTTTCTTCTTCGTCAGGAATAAAAAACACACGATCATCTCGCGGACCTTGATCATCAATATCGGTCACAGTATTATCAGAAGGAAATTGCTGTTCGGGCAGCACTGTTATATTGTCAGCACCGAGCTGTCTTTCCGCTGTTGTTACAGCATCTCCGTTGCTCCGCTCAGTGGTACTTATATTCGGTTCGTTGTTGAAAATAAGAAAAAAAAGCAGAACAAGAGCAATAACTGACAGTAAAAAAATAATAGCAATCGTGATTTTTTTCCCTGTTAATTTCATGCATGCAGTATACAATAACTATTATACTTAATTACACCACCAGATATGCCAACACCCATCGTCGTCCGGCGGCTCTGCGACATCGTCACCCTTATCACCTTTCTGGGTTTGTAAACTGGTTTGTGAGAGTCCAGAAAGGAGTTTTGAATCTAATAGCCTTGGGTTTATAAATTGTAAAATAAGATAGGAAAGCAAGAGCAAAACAATAGCGATAACAACACCAGTCAGCTTTGTTCGCATATCAAGCACCTTGCCCACATTGCCGCTCAATTTTCCGTAAATCATGCCGGTGCCATGTACCGCAAGCATAATAACCGCGATTGTGCCGGCAAATGTGATTAGTATTTTGAGTAGTCCGTTGATTATATCACGCAACGTATCCCCATCCTTCTCAACCGCGATTGTCTTCGTTCCGTTTGGTACTAAACCAAAAATATCTGTGACCAGTTTTAATTTTTTAAAACTTTCTTCCCCTCCTGGTAGTGGTATAGCTCTTATGTTTTCCGTTTCGAGATCTGCTGCTGCTTTTTTAGCATCTATTTCTTCTTCCTCTGCGATAACCGGATGAAACAGAAAGGCGAGAGTAAAAATGCTATAAAACAACAGCAAATGTATAGTGTGCTTTTTGATTCTTCCTATTTTCATTTTCTGCCTGTATTCGCAGGGGTATAGTAACATCCTCCTGCCCATCCGCGGAAATATCAATTTTTCTACCTTCTTTGAGATGGTTTTGGTTGTTGTTCACAAACCACTTATATTGTATCGCATTTTTTTCAAAATCACCCTTACTGAAATAAAACGGGTACACAGAGAAAGTTGCCGGTTTATCGTCGGATAAAGTAACATTTTTTGAGGCAGCGGCATTATCTGAAAGACCATGTAGGAGCGTTGAAGGATAAACCAAAACCCTCGGTTCTGTTATAGGGACAAACAACACTCTTTCAAGCAACACATCGTTCCTGTTTATCAGCGTTGCTTCAACTCGCACAAAGACGGATTCACCAACATGTCGTGCACCCTTCCCGTACACCACACTACTGACCCCCGGTCCGCGGTCTTCAAGAAATTCAGATTTAACTTCCCAGCGAAACGAGAAATCGTCTTCTGTATATGTTGTGCCGTTTTGATCAATAAAATGTATTTTTGCGGAAATCTTTATCGGGGTTTCCGGGCTGACAAGACGGTGACCCCTATACTGCGGTGTGGTCACCGCATCACCCTCCCACAGCAAATCAAAAACAATCGGTCTGACCCATTTTGTAACCTGCAAGGACCGCCTTTGGTCAAATGCGTTAAAATAAACAATATTCGCGACAATGTGTTTTGGGGAACTGTCAGTCGGCATGTCCAGCTGCAGTTTGTTTGCATATTGTTCCTGCTCATCGCCGTTGATGTACCACCGAACCGATCGTATATTTGCCACCGAAGAACCGCCGGATCTGAGAGATGCTGTCACAAAACTGCCGGGAGATGGGTACTCTTCATCCAAAGAAATGCTGTATGCGCCATGCTCTCCCTGCTGCGCGAGTGAAACTGTCGCTCCGACAAAAAACAGGAAAAGGAGGGTAATATAGGTAACGCAGGTGATATTTTTTACATGCATACACAGTAGTATACATCACTACAGGGAAGTTACTTGTTTCTTCGTGAATACGGCGATCCTCAACGCTAATTTTTCAGCAACATCTTCGATATTTCCCGTACCCGCAGAAACCACACAAAAAATGTCCAAAATGTAAAGCCGCCGACGAACGGCAATGATTCCACGAAAAAAACAAGAAGTCCGATAATACAATCAAGCAGTGTGTAACTGCCTTTTGGTGTGGCGAGTACAATACTGAGAAATATACACAGCACGATGAGAGAAATGACAAAATGCAAGGTATACACACCAAGAGATGCACTTATAATAACCTCACCGGCTCGCTCTATATGCTCACCAACTTGCTCTATACTCTCAATCTTAAAATTAAAAAGCCAGTTCAGAGCATTGTTCACAACCTCGCCAAGCTTGCTCACAAGCTTGCCTACACCCTCAACAATGATACCTCCAGCAGCACCGATTGTTGCAGGCACTGCCGCCACAACCTGAAGATTTAAAAAAACAACACCTATTGAATCAGCAATTGCAGCAATGCCGGTAAAAAAGAGCAGCGACATGGAAAGAGGTTTCTTCATACCGTTTCCTGTTCATGGACAACAGGCGAGTCAGAGGTTTGGCTTTCAGGCGCACCTCCAATTTCTTCTTTCTTTGCCGCGGACTGTTGCGCCAACACCTGTGACGGATCGGAGGTGATTATTTTATCTTCCGTCAGCGATGCGATTATTTTTATAGCAACCCTTTTAAGTCCGGCAATAAAAAGACCCTCGCCGAGACCTGCCTCTAAAAGCAGATATTTTTCATTATCAGTCAGGTTAAAAATCTCCTGTATTAAATCTATAGAAGTCGCCGATTGGCGCAGAAGCAGCACAAGTGATGCATTGTTCAATATTGGTTTCCCATATTTTGACCGAAGAAAGTCACTCACATCCTGTGTAATAGTACCGACACCGAGATAGTACTTTCTGCCCCGCTTCACAAGACCGAACAAAAATGCCGCGGTATCATCCGATTGCATCATAATCCACGCTTCATCAACAACAAGCAGTCGTTTCTTCAGATTTTTTCGGACATTATTCCATATAAATCGGGTAATAATATACATCGCCGCGGTTTTCAATTCGTCTTCCATATCACGAATTGAGAAGACGACAAACTGCTTGTCCATATCAACATTGGTCGGCTGGTTGATAAAACCGGCCCACGAGCCGCTGGTATACCTGTCCAATCGCTCCGCAAGTTCTTCTCCGCCGTCAATGCCGGCAAGCACAAGCGCAAAATCAGACAAGAGAGGCGGCTCCATATTGCCGAACTCGCCGGACGGAGTGATGTCTTTCAACGCGTATGTTTCTCTGATGGCGCGGTCAACAATTGATTCTTCTTCCTGAGTTAAGCTGCCGAGCAGAACCCGGAAAAGACCTATAAGATTGATAATCGCACTCCGCAGTACATCGGCGGGGTTCTCATCCTCACCGACAGACGGCAAATCAAACGGATTGATATGGTGGTGTGAATTAAGTGAGACATTAAAATACCTGCCTCCGGTTGCCTGCGCAAGCCGTTCAAACTCTTTTTCCGGATCTATAATAATAACATTAGTGCCCACCATGAGTGATCGCAGCACTTCAAGTTTCATCGCGTATGATTTTCCCGCTCCAGATGTGGCGAATGTGACGGAGTTGTAGTTCGGCAGTGAGAAACGGTCAAACAGAATGAGAGATGCATTGTGTTCGTTAATGCCGTACAAGATACCTTTCTCAGACGATAAATCAAACGATACAAACGGGAACAAGCTCGCTAATGGTTCCGAATTTAATTTTGTGTGTATGGCGAGCAAATCAGTCCCGAAAGGACTGGTACTCCGGAATCCTTGTTCCTGCTGAAAGACGGTCGGCTTGACGAAAATAAGCCGCCCCTCAAGAATGGAGCGGACATCTTTCTCCACCTCATCAATTTCCTCAAGGTTTTCACCATAAATAGTGATATAAACACCAACCTCAAACAGGCGTTCTGTCGCTTGCTGTATATTTGACCGCAAGGTCTCAAGGTCCTGATGAGCGGTATCTAGCTTCGGGTCACGCACCATTCCTTTCCGTTCCCGCTCAATAATCTGGCTTTCAACCTGCGCAACCTTTCTTCTGAATTTTCTCAGCACATCCTTTGATTCCATAGGGTGTATGTAAATAGCGATATCAAACTCCTTATTCATATTGATAATCGGAGAAAACCAGCCCTCATTGAGAAAACGCGGGTATGACACGATAGCGAAAGAGCGAACCACCTTATTGCCGAGAGAGATATTTTTTGGCGTAACCTGTATCGCTGCCGGAGCGATAACATCACGCAATCCGATGCTTGCCTGATCAAAAGATTCATGCGGAATGAAATGATCAAGGTCATTTTCTTCTTCCCTTCCTTTTTTTAAATTACTCAATAGACCCATACGATGTTAGTATACCGCAGGCGGTGCTTGCGTGTCCCCAGGGTTAAATGTTTGATACAACAATTCGGTCACCTCTTCGGTGCCCAGCTGCACAGCACGCAGACCGAGAGAGCGAATATTGTTCTGTATGAAACCGACCCGCTGCAGCAGTTGTCCTTGCTGTTCCTCAAACTGCTTCTCTTTTTGTGTTTCAGTTTTTTTGAAGATTTGCAATCCACCTTTCCCTTTTGACTGCACCGGAGAGTAAGTAACAATCACAAAGAATTGTTTGGTCATTATTTCATTCTGGTCGGTGAAATCTTTTATAAAATTAATGTATTCCTTTGTTTGCAGGCGAAGCAATTCATTCCCTTGTTTGTCATGAAGATCCTGCAGAAACTGAAGGTACGGCTTTATATTCAACCGTCTGGACTGTATAAGCACTTGAATACCAACCTCAAGAGAATTAAGCAGTGACTGAAATTGATACAGAATTGCCTCCCGCTCCGTTTCAGATTTTAAGTTAAAATTAAGAGCGGATACAAGCACAATTGCGCACAATACACCATCCTCACGGACAATAATACCATCCTGTATCTCTCTGACAGGTACGAATGAT
Organism: Minisyncoccota bacterium; assembly: GCA_958295675.1. Lineage (GTDB taxonomy): Bacteria > Patescibacteriota > Minisyncoccia > Phycocordibacterales > JABAAK01 > JAPPJI01. The sequence goes on from OY282360.1 coordinate 65,679, forward strand.
TGTGTGGTGCTGTTTGTCATATAGTTACTTCAATATCATCATCAGGAGCATCGTCAAACATAAGGTTAGTATTCAGATCATTCACTTTATTTGAATCATGAGTGGCCGCGCTTGACACATCTTCCGAGGTGCTTTGCCGCATTTTCCGTTCCACATATTTTTCATTTCCTTCCTTTTTCCACACATACATTTTTTTGCCGGTAAAAAAACGGATTATTGACTGCAGTACAACTGAGAACGGCTGATTGTTAAAATTGAAAAACGCAAGCAATCCCGCGAGGAGCGCGACAGGGGACCCCAAAAACAAGGCGGGCAAGAAACCACCGGCAAAAAAGAAAAGAAATATCATAAAACCACCCGCACCGCCGAGATACAACAACTGTTTAAAACTGAGCCCGAAGATGATAGTATCGGAAACATCCAAACTTTGCGGAACTTGAAAGCGCATACGCACACAGTATACAACATATCAACAGCGCAAGACCAAACTCACGATCAAATCATGTATTACCACCTTCGTCCGTCCGAGGTCTGCCATCACTCCCTGCCGCCGGGTCGTGGTGTTCCTTTTCTTGCAGCATTTACTTCCTGCCCAAAGTTGCCGATATCTGTTATTACCGGTTGCCCACCTCCTGGCGGTTGTGCAGGAGATGTTGGTGTTGTTGTCGGTGGTGGTGTTGTCGGTGGCGGCGTTGTCGGTGGTGGTGTTGGTGACCCACCACCACCTGCTAATATTTTTTCTGCCCTCCTCTTCATATTTGGTTTTACATTAGGGTGTTTTTCAATAATTTCTGCTTGATAACGCGGTACTGTCGGACGGTTAAGAACAGTGTTCATAACACCAGTATTATTTGTATCCCCATCCATTGCACCCTTAATCATTTGTTTAAATTTCTCTTCCCCTTTTTCTCCACCGTCCTTCATCGTCTGACTTTGATTGAGAATATCATTGATAACAGCACCACTTGCTTTTTTAACAAGTTTTTCAAACATTTCATCATATTGAGGTGCGGCAATATCACCGGGCACTTTTTTAACAATCTCAGATCGCAATTTCATATTTTTATCCCCTGCGTAACTATTCAGAACATCAACATATGACCCTTCGTTATCATTCATATCTTCAATATTTTTCTCAATCTTCGCTTCCTCTGTTTTCATTCTCCTGATATCTTTTTCAATATTTGCCCTTCTGCTTGCTTTTTCAGGTTCTGTGATGTTTCGCGTGTTAAGATTCCTGATCATTTCCTCCGCTTGTCTTATATTTTCTTGAACTCCACTGAGTTCCTCATTCTCTTTGTTTCTCTCCTTATCATTTTCTTTAAGGTATGATATGGTCCCGTTAATGGATTTGATCTGCTCTTTCTCATCAAGTTTTGCCGGCTCATATACCGATTGTTTTTGAATATTTTCCCTCGCCGCATTTCGGATAGCGATGTCAAGTTTCCCGTCATCTGTTATTTTTTTCAAAGTTCTGGTCGAAGTATTTTTATTATTTGCAATCGCCTTCCAAGTCGCCTCATCTTTTTTGGCACCCTTTTCATTACCTTTTTTGAGACCTTGTTTAAGTATATTTAGTTGAGCCGCACTCAAGGTGTCGTTGGCGGCAAGAGTGGATCCGAAGCCGTTCTCTTTCAGATGTCTTACCTCTCTATCCAAAAGTCCCGATGATTTGGCAAGTTTCATCTTCTCATCATATGTGCCGTCAACAACATCAGACCACCTTTCTCTCTGCTCGTTTCGCGTAGCGCGTAGTTCCTGTATACCTTTTTTCGCCTCTGGAGTGATTTTCTTCCCCCCGAGCACATCCTTGGCGACAGCGGTGTACGCTTTTCCGGTTCTATTGAGGTTTCGGAATGTTCGCCCCAAAAAAGCTCCCGCTCCAACCCCCACTCCGGTCTTTTGAGCAATCTTACCAAGAGTATTGCTCACGCGACCTGCCGGCAACATTCCCGCAACATTGCGGGCGATACCGAAGGATGCGCGACCAACAATACCTGCGCCTCGGGGCGAAACAAACTTGCGCAAGTGTTTACCAATCTCAAACTTGCCAATCTTTATACTACTGACAATGCGACCCACATAGAAAATGCCGAAGATAAACACAATACTCACAATACACAATTCAACAAGAAATGCTTCAGTATTCGATGCATTGTCCTTGAGTATCTTGTTGTTCGCTGTAGCGAATATGTTAAATATAATCAAAAAGCCAAAAATAAGCATGACCGGGGTCAGCAATGCCCTTCTGAACATGTCCTGCCATGTCTCAAAGAACTGCGCGATCATCTTAACACCCGGCGCCTCACGCACCTCTTTGGTAAAAAACCCTAAAAATGCAAGGGGTGATGAGATGACCAATAAGATGGCGAGTATAAATCGTTCAATAAGCAGAATGGCAAACCACACAAAACCAAATGAAACAAAAAAGGTTGTAATAGCACCGATTGTTTGATAAAGAAATCTCCATAATCCTGACTCAAATACGCCATCCAACCCCTCTTGAGTAGTAAAAAGACCTGTTTGCATAAGATGCTCAATCTCCACCACAGAGAGAACAGCAATAAACAGAGCGTTTGAAATGTCAAATAACGCTAACACAAAAAAAGCACTGAAGTTTACAAGCAGCGCCACCGCAAGCAGACCAAGTAAAATTTTCTTGTTTCTCTCCCAATTTCCGAAAAGCGTGGTTATGGCGGTCAATATAAAGAACACCACAATGAGTAAATTGACGATATCCCGCACCGTCTGCCAAACGGGCTGCAATCCCAAATCTGTGGTCCAAAAATCGGCAAAATCAAGAATTGTGTACTGAATAACAAACAAAAAAAGTTTTATGCACAAGGCGAAAAATCCATTGGCAGCATCCAATAATGCTGAACCCAACATATTACCGATTGCATTAAAAATAGCATATACCTCTATCGGGAATAATATTAACAGCAGCACAAAAAAGAGAAGCACTCTCAATATTGGTATGTTTTTTTGAAAAGATGTGCGCATACTCTATATTACTCAAAAAACAACAGAATGTACTCCGGAGGAAGAGATTTTTGAATTCTGGTAATTGAATCGGTCATCTCCTTTTCTATTTTACCTCGGAACACACCGGCATTCCGATAGAGTGCGCGGGCATCTGATGCACTCAAATCCTTCCAAGTTCTCGTCAAGGCACTCAGATCGTTTTCTCCGACAAACACTCTTCCGAGTGAACTATATGCCTCCGAACGCCGCTGAGCCGCGGCGAAATCATAATTCTCAAAATCGATTGATGGGGGTGTCAACGCCTGCTGTGCGGATGATGTCGGAAGAGTAACCTGTCCGGCATGTCCGAGCGCAAACAGGAGGTAAGCAACCTCTTCTGTTTTTTGCGGCACGGTGTTTAGCATCAATGTAACTGCATTCCCAAAATCATTCAATGTGCAGTTTGTTTTGTATTTACCGGAGACAACCGGCGGTACCGGCGGATAGTGCCTTCCCAAACATGTCCGATCAGTCTCGTTCTCAAGGCATACAAACCTCCCTGTCTGACCCAATGTGGTAATATTCCTAATTTCCGAAGAGGAATAGTGTCGTGCTGAACACTGCGCTTCCTCTTCTCCTTCATGGCACCCCATCTCTTGTGTTGTACATACTTCAGTTTCTGCGTTTTCCGCGCATACTCGCACATAGTTAACAAAACATCCGGGAAGAAAATCAAGGTCGTTGCGGTTTTGTACAAAAACACGCGCTGTTCCTGATCCAAAGGCGCGCCGCGTTGTTTCTTCAACCACCTGTCTCAATGAAATGCCCTGATAAAGAGATCTTTGTCCATCTTCACTCCTTTGTATATGCGTTTGATATCCGTTGAGAGAACCGCCGTTCCCATAATCCTCATAAGTACCGACAAGTTCAATATATGCCTTTGCGGTTGTTTCATACACACCCTTCATGATAGACAGTCGACTCCGGTCTGTTTTCAATCCGCACCACGAATCAATAAACGGAGCGCGCTGTAGGTAGGAAGAGGGTCGTTTGATCATGTCAATAAGCTTCGCTCCTCCTCTGTATTGTTTGATCGCGCCGTCATGCACACCGATAAGATTGTTTTCCGGTCGGAGCACCGGTGTAGTTACAGTAAGATGTTCGGCAGAATCAAGCAGGGGTTCAGCAACGCCATTTTGTGAATTCAAGGGGTTTTGATTCGTAACTGTGGCGATTGAAGAGGTCGCGCAGTTAATAGCAGAATCTGCCGTAAACAATAAAGTGTTCGGCATTAATAAGGACGGAGTTCTGATATTTTTTAATATATATGAAAAAAGTGTGCTTCCGTCCCGAATAAGGATGTCGGCGACCACTAGTTCCATATATGTTTTGTTAAAAGAAACGCCGTTGAGTAAATTGACATCTTGCCCTATCCCTGCATTTCGGTTTATTGCTGTTTGTTCCGATGATATCCTCGGAATTTGTTCAATATAACTTCTGATACGGTCAATCTGCTGCTGTCGCTGTTTGATTTTTTGAGCAATTTGATCAATACTCAATTCACTTTTGCGGATGGTTTGAGCTGATACAGCATTATACTGACAAGAAACAAGAATAAAAAACAGAAAGAAAGCAAGAAAGATAAGGTGCGTGATTTTTGTTACATATATCGTCATACTTATGATTCTGATGCACACTCTTCTCCCGCCTCTCTGATTTGTGCGCAAACATCAGAAAGGATATTTTCAACCTGAGAATGCACAAGGTTGAGATTATTCAATTCCTGCTCAAGGCGTTGTATACGATTAGTATATTCCTCATGAATGTCTTCATCTTCCTCCGTCCTCCTATCTATTCGAGATTGTTCAATCTGGGCGCGAATGTTTTCTTGCTCTTGTTCAATTTTTTCTTTCTCTGACATAAGTATGTTTCTAGATTCTCTATAACTACCAAGAAACAATGCTGCTTGACCTGTTTGGTTTGGTGTCGGGTTCTGGTTAGGATTATCATCTTGGAATTTAGTTCGAGAAGGTCTCGGCTGTTCGTCTCGAGTACCAGTCGGTCTATACTCATCACCGCTAATAGACCTGACCAGCACACTCCCCCTTCCGTACGCTTTTCCACGTCCTTCTGTTATTGATTTTTTGATAAGACCGCCAACTGTCGCATCAACCACCTTTTGAAACACCTCACCCATCTCATCAGCTTCGGTAACCGGTTCAATCTGCAGATCTATAAACTTTTCCGCTCGATTGTTTATATTTTGTGCTGTTTGGTTAATTCTACAGCGAAGAAGATTTATTCTTGCCTCAGCACTATCTGTCTCACCAACCTCTTTCACTTCATCCGTGCAATCAAAAGCGGCGAGTGTGTCATCTTCAGCAAGGTTTGTGGAGCCGGGTGTTTGTTCGCCAATTTCTCTTGCGATCTCGTCAACTCTTCTCTGTTGTATGTGTCTCTGCATACCCAGCGATCCTCCGGTTTCTGCAACATAATGTCCGAACAGCTTTGTCGTTTGATTAATCAAATTCTGCACCTCTCTGTTAATGCTTTCTCTCGGTCTGGTTCGCGGAACAGATCCGGAAGATATATTCACCGCACCTGAAATATTGATATCAAAAGGATTTTCCGCAAATTCTCTTAAATTATTTTTAAAATCAGACAGGGTGCACCTTGGTCTTTGAATTTGCGGTCGGGTGTACTGGATAGAGAGAATATTGGATATGTCAATCTCCACGCCATCAATATCACAGAGAAAACCAAGACCTTCCCGCTCCAACGCATCGCCGATCGCTCTGTCTGTAAAATCTTTCCAGAACTGATTCGGATGTGATATGAAAAGTGGTCTACCATTAAAACCATCCATTGCAAAATTTATATATTCATTAGCAATATCAGCAGCTATTTCTTTAGCCCAATTATTGATATCAATATCACTAAAGCATTCCTTAAAAATATTTGGTCCATCAAGGTTTGCAACAGAAGTTGTTGCCACGAGGTTTGCAGCCAACCCGGCTGTGACACATGCGGCCATTGGACCAATCGTCGAAAAAGCCAACCCTTTTAATGCATTCTTAACAAAGTCATCCTCTTCATAACTACCCTCCTCAAAATTAAAATTCGGTCCATCTCCCGCGCTATATTGTGGGTCACCAAAGTCCAAAGGCGGTTGTCCGTCACCGCTCGGAAACACAATACCCGGGAAATCAGCGGGAACAGCGGTTTGGTCAAAGGGGTTGCTACCCCCTTCGGAACCAGAAGGAGTGCTGTCCGGTGCATGCCGCGCCACACACTCTGCATCAGTTTCATTCACAAAACACACATATTGTTTGCCGTCAATGGTTCGTACTTCAAACTGCGATTCAAAGCGATGTCTCGTGAGACACTCCGCATCAGTTTCATCTTTATGGCACAGAAGTTGCTGTGTTGTACATACCCGTTCTTCACCTTCACCGACGCACACCTCAATAGATCTGTACTCTGACTGTGCCGTATGCCGCGCCACACACTCCGCATCAGTTTCATTCACAAAACACACATATTGTTTGCCGTCAATGGTTCGTACTTCAAACTGCGATTCCAAGCGATGTCTCGCGAGACATTCCGCATCAGTTTCATCTTTATGGCACAGAAGTTGCTGTGTTGTACATACCCGTTCTTCACCTTCACCGACACACACTTCAATAGCTCTGTACTCTGATTGTGCTGTATGCCGCGCCACACACTCCGCATCAGTTTCATCTGTAAAGCACATAAATTGTTTGCCGTCAATGGTTCGTACTTCAAGACGGGCCAAATTCCTTTCCCGGCACTCTTCGTCAGTTTCGTCAGTGAAACACACCAATTGCCGTGTTGTACAGAATTCCCGCCCATCGCTTTCAATGCAAATTTCCATATTTTGTACCACAGTCCCTTGTATCACGGTTCCCTGTACCACAGTCCCTTGTATTCCACCTCGAGGAATACCTATTAAAAGACCGCCGTCCGGTGTGCCGGAGGCGACACGGTCCGAAAAAGGCGTACCGGATCCTCCATCACCGCCATTGAAACCAACATTGAAAACAAGCCAACCGCCAAGCGCTAAAGAGAGCACAACAACAACTCCCAGCACAATAGAAACCAAAGCAATACCACTATTGTCAGAGAAATATTTGTTCATACACACACAGTATACTCTCAATTTTCAGACGAAACACCTGATTGCAGTGAATTCACAACAGATAGTGCGATATTGATAAATGCGTTACGAGCCCCCTCTGTAGTCGGATCTTGAATATGTTGGAACATTTTTCCTGTAGTAAGCAGCTTGATCGCATAAAAATAGTTTTCCGCGGTATTGGATGCAACAGCGACATCAAGAGCTTCACAAAGATAGGTTATTCTCTCCAAAATAAGATAATACGATTCATATACATCATTCGGCACATTTCTCGGTATAGTTTTCAGTGTAAAATCACATGCCGCTTGAACTCTTTTTGTGTCGGGAGACACCGCGGTATTTTTTGCGAAAATCTCAAATACAAGATCGCCTATCGGTTGTTTTTCTTTAGAAAAAGATTGGAGTGCAAGCAGAAACTCACTCAGTACCATCTCTCGGGAAACTGTGTTGTCAATATTCAAATGAACACGAGGCAAACCGCGCCGCTCAACCCGTTTCAGAAAATAGTCAGTGGATATATCAACAAATTGATCTTTTTCTTCCGGAGAAACCTCAGAACCGTCAATATCACCCAGCAAGAACCTCATTACAATATCCTCAGTGAACTCCCCCGGACCGCCATACAACAATTCGTTAACGGTTATATTCTTGGTCAAGGCAATATCTTTGTGATACGGAAAAGAAGAGGCATTCAACGGATCGGATTCGGTGATATCTTCAAGCCAATCAGGAACACCATCACCATCACTGTCTGATTCTGTTGTGTGGGTTTCAAGACGAATACCGTGTTCGTCCAATTGGGATGTTGGCGTAGATTTCGAGAAAAAAATAATAAGGAACACTGCGGCAAAAAAGATAAACAGCAACGCGATTCGTTTGCGAACAAGGGGTATGTTTTTAGGAAGTAATCGCATACCGTACAGCAATCATGGTACCATAATATGCATAATGATATACTCAATATTCAATAGATTGTCTGCGAAAAAAACTATCGTTGCATTTTTTTGTTTTTTTTGTGTAGCACTGACTCCAATGACAGTACAGATGCAGGGTGTGTTGGATAATGAAGGCGGGCCGATTTTGGTATCCATTCCGTGCATATCCTCCGGTCCGTTCTTCGGTCCTGCTTTTTGGACGGTGAAACTTTCGTATCACGGTGTACCAATCCCAAAGACAATAATTTATCCGTGGCTTCCAGGTGCTGTTACAAAAATGTCGTTTCTACCAGCAACTGTTGGCACTAAAACACTAGGGCATTCGTTTCCGACTGGTGTTTGTTATGCAGGATATACAGTGTTGACCGGCATGATGAGTGTTCAACACGGTATCGCGCCTTCCTCTTTGTAACATATTACATACAGATTAACCTGTTTTTTCGCGCGCGGTATCCAGCCACACAGCAAACGGCACATTCTCAGCACGGGCGGTGCGGTCAATGCTGTGTGCGGTTAAAATACGCTGTATTTGCGGTTCATTGTCAAATTTTTTAAACACATTCTTCCGTTTTTCATGGAAGGCAATATGTACAATTCTGAAAAATTCATCTTGAACCTCTTGCGATCGCGTACATATATCCGTTATAGTCACAAGCGCGGAATCTACAGCAGGAGGGGGTGAAAATGCGTTCGGTTGTATAGTCATGCCGTAGTGTGCTACACCAAAAAATTGCACAGAAAGCGAGAGAATGGATTCCTTGCCGTCTCTTTTTGTGATGCGTTCTGCTATCTCCCTCTGCACCACCAGTGCCATCGCGTTCGGCGGATGTGAATGTGTGAGCAGATCTCTGATAAGAAATCCGGTAAGGTAGTATGGAATGTTCGCGATAACGACATAGGGTGTGTGCTGCACAAAGTCAACCCATCCTTCATCCCGCACATCGCCATGGTGGAGTACAAATGTTCCGTTTGCCACAGCATCAGCAAATCGTTCTTTCAATACAGAACAGAGTCCGCCATCTTTTTCAATCGCAAAAACTGTCCGTTTCTTCATCAGCAAATATTCCGTTAGTGCCCCCTTGCCGGGCCCAATTTCAACAATAACAGTATTATTCGGAACCGGCAGTGCGCGAGCGACGGCCTGCAGCACAGTTCGGGATCGCAGAAAATGTTGTCCGAGTTTCTTTCTCACATTACCATTGTATATCTTCGGCGCTATTTTCGCCTGTTTCCGTATGATGAGTACTGTTTGCGGTAGGTGTTGTTGTGAGTAAGTGTTCCGGAATGTCGCTCAGGAAGGAGGACGGGTGCCTATTCTCATACCCTCCGAACACACCTCGCCGTCGCGCGAACGAACAGGACAAGGTGTCTTTCGCACGGGTCATGGCGACATAGCAAAGCCGTCGCTCTTCCTCCGGATCGTGAGTTGCGAATTCATCGCGCAGGAACGGAAATAATCCTTCTTCCATGCCGGCGATGAAGACATGGGGAAACTCAAGACCTTTCGCCGCGTGTACGGTCATGAGGCGCACGGTTTGCTTGTTAGTTGTACGCAGGGTGTCCTGATCGCTAACAAGCGCGACTTCTGCTAATAATTGCGCGATACCGTCCGTGCCGGACAGGTGTGAAAAACGCTCGGCGAATACGATAAACTCGCGAACTTCATACATACGGTCTTCAGGATTATCAAATGTTTTGGTTAAATATGTTTTATAATCCAAGAAAGAGACGAGTTCACGCAGTACATGCGCGACCGGATGATGTTGCGCGAGTTCAGTAACCCGAGTGATATCAAATCGTAACGCGGCAACTTTTGCTGAAATACCGGCGGACAGCAGGTGTTCCTCTTTGTTAAAAATGCGTTCCAGTGTTCGCGCGCCGATGCCGCGTTTCGGTGCGTTTGAAGCGCGTACAAACGCTTCCTGTGAAGCGGGATTCTGCACAAGAGTAAGATAAGCCAGTAAATCTTTTATTTCCGCGCGGTCAAAGAATCTTGCCCCCAACACAGTGTACGGTATGCGATTGGTGATCATGTGTGTTTCAAGGGCGCGCGCCTGAAAATTTACGCGAAATAAGACGGCGATATCACTATATGCGGCACCTTCGTTGCACAGGCGTATGATTTCCTTGGCGATCAATTCTCCTTCATGCTCTTCATCTTCGGCAGACAGCAGGGTGATAGGCGAGCCATCAGCGCGGGCGGTCATAAGATTTTTCTCCTGCCTGAAGACATTTTTCATAATAATGGCGTTCGCGGCAGCAAGAATATTGCCGGTTGAACGGTAATTTTGTGTCAGAAAGACGGTTGTTGCGGGTGCATATCGTTCTGTGAATCCGAGCATATTATGCACGCTCGCTCCTCGCCACGAGTAGATAGTTTGATCAGTGTCTCCGACTGCGATAATACGGGTTTTCTCCCCTTTCAATAGCGCAACCAACTGATTCTGCAGGGTGTCGGTGTCCTGAAATTCGTCAACCAGAATGTAGGTGTAACGATTCCGGACATGTTCGCGCACACGCGTTTCTTTTTGCAGCAGGGTAACTGTTTTGATAATAAGATCATCAAAATCAAGCGCGTGTTCATTCTGCATGGCAAGCGTGTATACCGGCAGCAGGTGCTCTGCCGTGTTCATAGTGTCACTTTCATCCTCTGCGGCAAGTCCTGTTTTGAGACGACCTATGGCATGCTGCATGGCGCGCGGTGTATAGTCGGTTATGCCTTCCTGTTTCATACACCGCTTTATCAGCCGTCGGCATGCATCCCGGTCAAAAATAATAAAATTGTTCGGCACCTTCGCTTCAACAGGAAATTCACGCAACAGTGACACACAGAACGAATGAAAAGTGCCGACAAACGGCACTTTGCCCGCGGTGAATCGTGCATGAACCCGGCCGCGCATCTCATCCGCCGCTTTGTTGGTGAATGTCAACGCGAGAACGGTATGTCCCGGTATGCCGTTTTGTAGTAGGCGGATAATTTTTTCCACCAATACATATGTTTTTCCGGTACCGGCACCGGCAACAATTAACAATGAAGAGTCATTTGTTGCGATTGCCTTTTGTTGCTCTGTATTGTGTTCTGATTGCATAGACAGACACAGTATACATATTGTGGATTACTGCTGTTGCGTGAAATAAGTTACATTGGTACAATAACAACATAATTCGTTATGAAAAATTCATCAGGAACAGCCAAGTCACGGCGAAAACTGACAATGCTGCAGGTCTCTGTGATCATGATAGTAGTACTATTGTTTATTGCATGGAGTGTGAGCAGTATGATTACATACGGCAGCGACCGTCGTCCAAGTGAGGATTTATTTCTCAATTCACAAACAGTACAGGTAATGCAGGTGTAGGCAACTACAAAGATGGCGGCACTCGGTAACTGACCGCTTCAAAAATATGGTCCGGCAGTATAGATTCACTATTTTCCATATCGGCGATAGTGCGCGCGCATTTCATGGTGCGATGATACCCGCGCGGAGAAAGCGACATTTTTACCGCGGCCTGCTGCAGCACAGATGCCGCTTCTGAAGAGATTGAAATATATTGTTCAATACCATCAGCATCAATTTCGTTATTTAGGTTGATAGGTGTGCCATCATATCGCTGTCGCTGCGCTTCCCGCGCCTCCCAAACCGCTTGTTTCACAGTATCACAGCGTGCCAAGTCGTCGGTATTCTGTGCCGACCCAAGCTCCTCAAATCCGGTTGCCTCAACAGAGACCCACACATCAATGCGGTCTACAATCGGACCTGTGAGTTTTTTTCGGTAGGACTGTTTTGTCGCAGGCGAGCAGGTGCACACCTTGTCTGTTCCGGTGTTGCCGCATGGACACAAGTTGAAAGCGATGACAAGTATACAGGATGCAGGAAAAGTGGCGATACCGCTGGATCTGGTGATGGTGATGGAGTGTTCCTCAAGCGGTTCCCTGAGCGATTCTATAACCCGTCGGTCAAATTCGGGAAATTCATCCATAAATAAAACTCCGCGATGCGCGAGGGATATTTCTCCGGGTCGTATCACAGTTCCACCGCCGATAACTGAAGTGTGGGATGAGGTGTGATGCGGATTTCTGAAAGGGGGTGTGCCGATCGGGTCGGTTACATTTCTAGTGATAGAGTGCAATGCGGTAACTTCCACACACTCATCTTTGGTCAGTGGTGGAAGAATGGAGACAAGGGACCGCGCGAGCAGGGTTTTTCCGGTGCCGGGAGGTCCGTACAGAGCAATATTATGTCCGCCGGCACCGGCAACCGCAAGCGCCCGTTTCACACTTTCCTGTCCTTTAATTGAAGTAAAGTTGATACTGTTTTCTGGCAGTGGAGGTGGTGTATATATGTGTGTAACGGGTTCAATACACTTTTCACCGCTCAAGTGAGTGATGATATCGCCGAGAGACATGCAGGGAAATATGGTTATACCGTCTATAAGCGCCGCTTCTTCGGCATTTGTTGCGGGAATGTATATTTCCGGAAACCCTTCTTGTTTTGCATGCTGCAACAGCGGCAGCATACCGACCGCCTTTTCCAGATTTCCATCCAATGTCAGTTCTCCAACAAATAATTTGCCTTCAGGGTTAAAATGAATATTTTTATTCGCAAGCAGATAGGTGAGTGCTATCGGCACATCAAACAATGTTCCTGTTTTGCGAAGTTCGCCCGGCGAAAGTGAAACAATAACTTTTTGATTATTCCGTTCCGGCGGTATGAATCCAGCATGCTTGATCGCGGCGGAAACACGCCCGCGTGCTTCATCAACCGCCTTGTCCGGAAGACCGATGATTGAAAATGCGTACACACCCGGTGTTATGTCAGCTTCAACTCGGACAGTGCGCGCGGTAAGAGAAACGCGTTGCGCGCTGTATGTGTACGCGTGAAGTTTTTTCCGGTCGGTCTGCATAGAGTATTATTGTGCGTTCGCTGAACGAATGCGGTTATTTATCTCCACAATTGCCTCCTCATTGCCGACAATAAACACAAGGATTGAACGGTTGAAGAAGTAGTACATCAAACGATACTCGCTTTTCGGGTTCTTTAGAATACGCACCTCTTTATTATCTATTAATCTCGTTTCAACAGAGGTGTTTTCCGTATTCGCGGATTGGATTGTGTTCGGAAATACATTGCTGAACGCGTTCAGCGCGTTCTTTTCCCAGTTGAGCATCCAAACAAGCGCGTCTCCATATCGTTCCACACCAACAATAAATACACCGTTCGCGCTCGTATTTGTGGTGTAATTGCCGGTGAAATACCAACCGCGCAATGTTTCAAGCAAACCGTTCGGCAGATTCATGGTAAACAATCTTGAGAACTCCTCCAATGAGAGCAGAACATTCTGGTCTTCACGAATTGCATAAGGAATAAATTTGCTGATAGTGTATTGCTGACCGGCATTCCGTGTGATACCGTTCCAATCTTCAATTGCTGTGGTGATATCGACAGCAACCTGCCGCTCACTGATGATAACATCGGAAGATGGTTGTATTTCTTCCGGGGCAATAATACCGGAAGTTTCATTCGGACGGGTCGCTATAGAAATAATGACCACAACCAGTCCGACCAGAATAAGTAATACAATCAGTATCGCGACAACACTTTGTTTCTGTATAATGATATTTTTCGGCGGGTGTACATCATATGACCGCACATCCCGTGTTTCAAATCCCTGTTCGCGTAACCGCTCTTTTTTCTCAGAAAATTCCTGCCATTTCTTTCGCATACTTTCTTTCTCAATCACCTCCTCTTGTTGTTGCTGCATGATCAGCTGTTCCGCTTCACTAAATGATTCTCGGCGTTTGCCGACATTGCGCAGCCATGCGAACATACCCGGCTTTTTAGGTAATTGTCCGGCGGTCTCCTGCGGAGCGGTTTCAATAGGGGCTGATGTTTTGTTTGTCTGAACTATGGATGCACCCAACGGCTGCGCGTTCATGGAAGGTTGTGTCGGTGCGGATTGTTCGGCGGCTGTTTCCGGCAATCGATCTCTTATCTCATCAACAGTCACAGTGTTCGGTTTTGTGCTTTTTTGTATGCTGTCCGAATCTGAACCATCCGCGACTGCATCGCTTGCGATATTCTGTTTCTCTGCTGCCGGAAACGGTTCAACATCTTTCATGTAGTCAGCCGCTCCCGCAATGGATTTTGTGATGTGCTCTTTATGTATATCTTGCTCCGTCTGTTCCGGTTTTCCCGTCTCTTTTTCCTTCCGCGACCATTTTTTCATGAGGTTTCGCTGTTCATCTTTCAGAACAGCGGATTCTTTCATAAGTTCACGCACATTCTGCCGGTATGTTTCCTGTGCTTTCTTTTTTTCTTCCATCTCGCGAGCAAGCACAGTTCGCAGTTCAGTACCTCCGGTCGTTTTTGCAACCTGCTGACTGTCGCCCCTATATGTTCTGAGTGTCGGAATATGGATCACTTTCTTTTTTTCTTCAGGTGCAGCACCCTCTGTACTTGGGGAGGGTTCAGGAAAGCTTTTCGGACCGGATACTTTTTTTAAAGAACTTTCAGTTTCTACTGTCGGACCATCGGATGCGGATACCGCATGAGAATCAGCGGTACGATGGTCGGGCGGCACCTCATCCGCAATCGGCGCGTTCATCTGACTTGTATCACCACCTTGTTCTGATGGCGTTTCAGCAGCCACTGATTCAGGCGGTTTCTTTGATGCACCTGCATGTTGTGCGGTCAACGCATTGTTTTTTGTCTGTGCGGACTCATTTGATCTCTCCACAGCGGAGTCGTCGGCTTGTTTTGCAGAACCCGGGATATCAAATTCACGCTTTACTATCTCTTTGTTGTCTTCTTCCTCCATACCAGTGAATATGATACCTCATTCCGAGCGAAAGAACGGTACAAATAAAATAATTGACGCATGTGATTAGTTGTTCGGGTTGTATGTTAACGCCGCCTGCCTCGTGGCCGTCTTGTTTGTCTCTGTACATTTCCGCTTCGCCCTTTGCGCTGACTTTCTTTCGGTTGTTGTTTGATAAGCGCGTCAAAGAATGAAGGATCACGATCCTTGATACTCAGAGCAATGCGTCCGTCCGGACGAATTTCTTTTACTATCACAGGTACAGTGTCTCCAACCGCAACAATATCCTCAAGTGTATTCACCCGGGATGGAGAGAACTCGGAAATATGCACCATGCCGTCCTTGTTTGGTGTCATTTCAACAAACGCGCCGAATTCAATGATACTTTTAATTTTTCCTTCTAATGTATCTCCAACCTCAAACGAGCGGGTCATATTTGTTATCTGCGTAACAGCCGCAGTGACACAGTCCTTTTTACCGCCCACTGTGACGGTGCCGTCATCATCAATATCAATACTATCAACACCGGTGTCAGCGCGCAGCGCTTTAACAGTTTTTCCGCCGGAACCGATTACCAAACCAATCGTGTCGGGATCAATAGTAACAGTTTGTATGTATGGCGCATACGGAGACATTTCACTTCTCGGTTCGGCAATCGCTTCGGCAATGGTTTCCAGTATAGTCATGCGTGCAGCACGCCCTTTTTCAAGTGCTTCATCAAGAATGTCCGGCGTAATGCCTTCAACTTTCACATCCATCTGTATCGCGGTAATGCCGTTTTTAGTGCCGGCAACCTTGAAATCCATATCGCCATAGTGGTCTTCAGGTCCCTGAATATCAGTCAACACCTTGTAGGTGTCACCGTGATGCATTAATCCGATAGCAATTCCGGCAACAGGTGCTGTGATAGGCACACCGCCATCCATCAGCGCGAGAGTTGAGGCGCACACAGATCCCATAGAAGTGGATCCATTGGAGGAGAAGCATTCGGAAACCAGCCGCATAGTGTACGGAAAATCATCCTGTGACGGTAGTGTGTAGCGCAGTGCCTTCTCCGCGAGTGCACCGTGTCCGATTTCTCGACGCCTCGGATTGCCGACCCGTCCGGTCTCACCTGTAGAGAATGGCGGAAAATTGTAGTGGTGCATGAATCGTTCGTTCGCATCCGGATCTTCAACAGTGTTCAGTGCCAGCGCATCGCCGGGACTGCCGAGTGTTAATGCGGTGAATATGTGCGTTCCGCCGCGGTAAAAAATACCGGTGCCGTGTAAGCGCGGAGACACGCCGCCTGCCTGCGCGTACAACTGCCGAACCTCATCAAGAGCGCGACCGTCAACGCGCCGATTGTTTTCTACCGCTTCGGCGTGAATAAGATCATCAATTGTTTTTTCAAAGTGCGCCTCGGCAAGCCGCCGTTCGGAAATGTCATCAATATGATCCCGGACAACCGCTCTCCATTCGCGCTCAAGTGTATGCACATTCGTTCCCGGGTCAAATAAATTTTCTTTCAGTGTCGGCAGCGCGTGTTCCTTAAACAGGCGTCTGGTGTCGGCAGATATTTCCCGATTAGTAAGAACTGTCTTCTCTTTGCCAATTTCTTTAATGATCCCATCTTGAAATTCCTGTAATTGTGTGATGATGGTCAGCGCATCCTTGCTCACCTGCTTCAGGTCTGTTTCCGGAACCTCTTTCCCCTCCATCTCAACCATGGTGATGCAGTTATCCTTACCGCACAGAAGAAAATGGTCTGTGCAGTCCCTCCCTTCCTCAAACGGTGTGAACACCTTCCAGTTATTTTTTGTATTGACATAGCGAACAGCAGAAACAGGACCGTTCCACGGAATGGATGAAGTGCCGAGCGCGAGTGATGCCCCAATAACGGCAAGGACATCAGGATTATACATACCGAATGACAGCACGGTTGCGATGACCTGCACCTCGTTGCGCAGGTCTTTCGGAAACAGTGGTCGGATGGTGCGGTCAATGATTCTGGCGTTCAAAGTAGCTTCCTGTGACGGTCTTCCTTCCCGGCGCATAAAACGGCTGCCGAGAATAGCTCCGACAGAATAGAAGCGTTCCTCAAATTCAACAGATAGTGGAAAGTAGTCCTGAGACGCCTCATGATCTTCCATAACAGCAGTAACAAACACAACAGTATCACCGGCGCTGACCAATACGGATCCATGCGCATGTTCCGCCATGTCAGTGAATGATGCGGTAATGGTTGTATCGCCCACGGTTGTCGTAAATTCTTGTTTTTTCTGCATAAATCGTTATCGGGGGCGGATAAGGAATTTTCTTGAAGTAACGCATAAATCAACAAAATCGTCAGCAGTCTCCTGTAGTCGCTGCGAGCAGGTTTTACCGAACGCGATCACCTCCACCTGACAGCCGAACTTTTTCACATACTCAAGCGCCGGTACAAAATCACCATCACCGGAAACCAATGCAATCACATCAAGTTTGGGCGCCAGCCCAATCATGTCAATCGCCAATCCGACATCCCAATCGGCTTTCTTTGCATTATCACTGAATATTTGTAAATCTTTGCTTCTTGTTTCAATACCCATATTTACTAACGCCTCAAGAAACCCGGTTTCCTCCCCGCTCTCAGTGCGGATAACATACGCGATAGCGCGTATAAGGGTGCGGTCGGATACGATTGTTTTCACAACCGACTCAAAATTAACCCGCGAATCATAAAGATTTTTCGCGCTGTGATATAAATTTTGAACATCAAGAAAAACACCGACCCGCTGGTTTGGGTGCTTAATAACTGTCATATATTTTAGAAAAGTAACATGAATAATGTGCAATTACTGACCTGCGCAGAGTGCGGTTGATACGCTCACACACCTTTGAAAAAATGTGCGCAATAGGTGTGGAAATATACTTAAAAAACAATATGATTACCTTCGCAGACCGAGTGTTTTGATGGTGTTCTCGTATATACCGTTACTCTTTCTTTTCAAATAAGAAAGGTGCTTACGCCGTCGCTCAACCAAACCGACCAATCCTCTGCGGGAATGCCTGTCTTTGTGATTATTTTTGAGATGATCACTCAATTTTTTGATACGCGCCGTCAGTATTGAAATCTGCACAGCGGAAGAGCCCGTGTCTGTATCACGAGTCCGTACCGCTGCTGCACTTGCTTGTTTTTCCTCTTTCGTAAGCACAATGCCAGTATATATGGGTGGTAAGGAATATGCAATAACACAAAACCTGTGCATCACACTGATGTGCAGAATGCATACTACAATATATATATGGAATTTTCCAAAGCAAAGCGGCAATTTCTGGAACATGTTGAGCTTGGGTTGGGGCGGTCAATTAAGACGGTTGAGAATTATGATCGCTATCTCACCACATTTGCCTCAATAATGAAAGTAACAGACACAAACCAAATCACTGAGTCATTTATCCATACCTTCCGTCTCACACTAAACAGACGGGGGAATATGAAGAAAACGACGCAGAATTACTATCTCATCGCACTACGGATGTTTCTTCGCCATTTGGAAAGCAACGGAGAACAATGTTTGTCGCCGACCGCGGTGGTGCTGGCGAAGACCGGCATGCGGGATATTGATCTGATAACCGCGGATGAACTGAAACGCCTGTTTCAAACTGTATCCGGAGACACAACACAGGACATTCGTGATAGGGCAATTTTGGAGACATTGTTTTCAACAGGGCTGCGCGTATCGGAATTGGTGTCGCTCACCCGCGACATTGATCTCTCCGCAAAAGAAGTGGTTGTGCGCGGCAAGGGTGAAAAGGTGCGCGTGGTTTTTTTCTCAGATTCGGCGGTGCGGGCTATACAAGCATACCAAAAGAAGAGAAAAGATATGTCCAGCGCGCTTTTTGCCGGTAGGAGCGATGCACAACTCACCGTTCGGTCTATTGAACGCATTGTCACTAAGCGCGCGCGCGAGGCGGGTATTACCAAAAAGGTAACACCGCATGTTCTGCGCCACATGTTCGCCACCACTCTGCTTGCGAACGGCGCGGATTTGCGCGCGGTGCAGGAAATGCTCGGGCATGCGCACATAGCGACAACGCAGGTCTATACACACATCACAAATAAGCGGTTGAAAGATATTCATAAAAATTTTCACGGGTTGTAAGCGATGTATACTGACGGTGTATGCGTCCTAAAACAGGCAATGGTTTTACACTTATTGAACTGCTCATTGTGATTGCAATTCTCGGCATTTTGGTTGGTGTGGTTGTCGTCGCACTGTCCGGCAGTGGGACTGACACGGCAAGAATTAGTAATACCATTCAGAATGCCGGTCGGGTGGAAATCTTCACCAAGCAACTGCATACACTCGGCTATGACGGCAATGCCATAGCGGCACGGATAAACAGTAATCCTGACTTTGCGACCTTCACAACAGCGGAAAAGGTGATAGGATCATACGGTTACATAATCAACTCGCTGGGCGGGAAAACATGCAATAGTGGTGTGGATAGTAGTGTGGGGGGTGGCAATAAAGAAGAAGTATATGAATTTTTGGAACATTTGGTGGGTGCATCGGCAGTGTTGGAGCATCATCCTGGTGGGACACTTCTGCAGAATGCCGAAATAAGCGTAATATGCTCGGCAGTTCGATCTGACTCAAGGCGTCTTTTCCTTATCGCTGTGAAAGTGGTTGACGACATTTGGTGGTGCTCGTCAAATTTTATATTCAACAAGTCTCATACACCGAGCGAAAAAAAATATCATAGTGGATTTTGGAATGGTTTCTATAGAACGGCACCATCAGGCAAGATAAATAAAGCATGTCACAATGCCAAAACACCTAGTAAGGACTCCACACTATTTGACGGCAGGCCGATACGGGACCACCAATCAAACTATTGAACACTGTGTTGCCGCAAATGCTACACTGCCTATATATGAAAATATATTCATGGAATGTAAACGGACTTCGGGCGGTACACAACAAAGGCGCACTGGACTCGTTCATAAAAAAAGAAAACCCTGACATTCTGCTGTTGCAGGAGATAAAAGTGAAGGAGGAGCAATTGAGCGATGCACTTACCGATGATTCTTTCATTCGCTGCTACAACCCTGCGGACAAAGCGGGATACTCAGGTGTCGCCATTTGGGTGCATCCGCGTAACAAAAAGATATTCAAGGAATTTTCAAAAGGTATGCCGCGCTGGAAAGACGGTGAAGGACGGGTGGCGCAGTGTTCGTTGACAAACAAGACAGTCATTCTCTCCGTCTATGTACCGAACGGCGGCAAATCAGATGATGCGTATAAGGATAAACTGCTGTTTTTCAACCTGCTCGCATCATACGCAAAAAAACTCCAGAAAGAGGGGCACAAGGTTATCATCGGCGGCGATTTTAATGTCGCGCGCAGCGAATTAGATCTTGCCGAGCCGGAAAAATTCAGAAACCATACCCACTTCAATGATGAGGTGCGGGCACACATGGAAAAACTCACAGCAGCCGGTCTTGTGGATACCTACCGGACACGCAATCCGGACAAAGAAGGTGCGTACAGTTACTGGGACAACTTCAGTTTTTCACTTCCTCGCGGCACAAAACCCCGTGATGTAAACAAGGGCTGGCGTCTTGACTACTTATTGGTTGATCCGTCT
This sequence comes from Minisyncoccota bacterium, assembly GCA_958295675.1. GTDB lineage: Bacteria > Patescibacteriota > Minisyncoccia > Phycocordibacterales > JABAAK01 > JAPPJI01. The sequence continues at coordinate 86,172 of OY282360.1, forward strand.
ACAGACAAAAACATCAAAGAAGTTTCTATACACCAAAACATCTTCGGGTCGGATCACTGCCCTGTTTCAGTGCACCTATAGCGAACATCACCGAACACCGTGTTTTTTGCGTATACTCATAATTTCTTCCTGTTCTTCCTCCATACGCCGCACCTTCCCTTTTTCACCAAGTGCCGCAAGTTTCTCGTCAGGCATTTGTGATAATTCCTTTGCGCGAACGAACAGCACCTCCTTCTCATTTTTTGTTGGATCTTCAAGCACTTCGGCAAGCAGTGTATGCAGCATATAACCGATACGAGGTCCCGGTTTCATATCCAATTCCTTCATAAGCATGCTTCCGTCTATTACCAGTGTGCCGGGGGTAATCGGTTCTCGCAGCACTTCCTCCACCATTGCTGTGTACTTGCGCAGACGGTACGGCTGTTCTTTCGGACGACCGGTACCGATACGGTCGCACATACGCAGATCAATCAAATCCCAAATATTTTGCGCGCCAACTCGTGCCACCATCCGCCGGACACCCGCCGCTGTAACTTGTTCTGTGTCCGAAAAAAACATGTGCCATCGCACCAGAAGTGATGCCATATCAACAATATCCTTTGAAAATCTCATACGCCGCAGAATCTTCCTCGCAACGCGCGCGCCGACAACTTCATGCGTGTAGAATGTCCAGTCCTGTTTCTCATTTGACCATTCGCGCGTTTCCGGTTTACTAATGTCGTGCAGCAGTGCGGCAAGCCGCAACTCAAGCGACAGCTCTTTCACCCGAGCGTGCTCAAGAGTGCGGACATTATGCTCAAACACATCGTACTTATGCGCCTGATTCTGTTCAATGGACACTCCGCGCAAAAGTTCAGGAATAATATGCCGCATCAGTCCGATTTCTTTAAGCAGAAAAATACCCTCAGCGGGCTTGTCTGCCATTAGAATTTTCACAAATTCATCCCGCACCCGTTCCACAGCAATGACAGCGAGCGAATCAGCGTGTTTCCGTATCGCTTCTCCGGTTTTTTCTTCAATAGAGCCGTTTAGCTGGGTGGCAATGCGCACCGCCCGCATCATGCGCAGCGCATCTTCATTAAACCGTTCTTCAGGGTTGCCGACTGCGCGTATGTGTCCGTTGTGCAGATCGGCAATCCCGTTGTGCAAATCAACCAATTCCTTAGTAATCGGGTTGTACGCCAATGCGTTTATAGTAAAATCCCGCCGCGACAAATCCTCTTCCAAAGAAACACCGAACATCACCGCATCCGGCCGTCTATTGTCGCTATACCCTGTCTCCTTTCTGTACGGCGTCACCTCTATGAGATTTTGAGCAGGATCTTTAATATCGTCAAACACCACACCAACTGTGCCGTAATCATTCTCATAAACAGTGTGATCAAACAAATCCTGTATCTGCTCGGGTGTCGCATTAGTGGTGAAGTCCCAGTCAGCAACCGGATACTTCATAATCATGCCGCGAACACATCCGCCGATAATGTACGCATCAAAACCGGCATTGTGCAGCGTTTCAGCGACGGAAAGCACATGCTTCGGAACATCAAGATCAACAATATTTTTTGTTTCTTGTTTTGCCATATATACAGTATATAGTTATTTGTCCGTGAACTGTAAAAACTGCTACACTGTGTGCTACATGCGCCCGTAGCTCAGCTGGACAGAGCGCCCGGCTTCGGACCGGGAGGTCGTGGGTTCAAATCCTACCGGGCGTGCTGAACACAAAAAACAATATACGAAAGCGTGATACAGTACCAGTATGCAGAGCAAGCGCATAGGAGAAAAAGAGTTTAGTGCGGCACCATATTGGGCAGATGCCGTCGCCGATATCCTCATCGCTGCGCATCCGGACAAAAAAACATTTGTCTGCGCCGCGGGCATTAGTCCCTCCGGATCGGTTCATTTCGGTAATTTCAGGGAAATTGTCACTTCATTCGCGGTCGCACAGGCACTCAAAGATAAAGGAAAAAAAGCGGAGTTAATATTTTCATGGGACAATTTTGACCGATTCAGAAAGGTGCCGGCAGGTATTCCAAAGGAATACGAGCAATATGTCGGCAAGCCGCTTTCAGGTATTCCATCCGCAAATAATACAAATGAATCGTATGCCGAAGTATACCAGAAAGAATTTCAGGATGCGATGAAAGAATTTGCAATCTCGATTATTTATAAAGATCAAACAAAACTTTACACAGCAGGCACCTATGACCGCCACATTATTACCGCGATACAGAAACGAAAAGAGATAGCGGACATTCTGCTCGCGCACATGACGGATAAAGGAAAGGAACTGAAAGGTATCAGCGACCGTGAATACCGGGAATCCTACTACCCAATATCGGTATATTCGCGGTTTACAGGCAAGGATGCGACAGAGATTCTCTCATGTGACAATACAACTATCCGCTATCGCTGTAAAATCACAAAGGAGGAGGAGGAGATAGATTTCACACAAACACATATTGTGAAACTGAATTGGAAAATAGATTGGGCGATGCGCTGGATGCACGAGGATGTGTGTTTTGAGCCGGCAGGCAGCGATCACGCCGCGCCAAATGGCAGCTATGATGTTTCATCAGAAGTAGCGAGAAAGATATTCAACACAGAGCCGCCAATGTTCACCGAGTTCGGCTTCGTCGGACTGCGCGGTCTCGGCACCAAAATGTCCGGATCGTCGGGAAAAAATATCACACCGGCAATACTTCTCACCATCTACGAACCGGCACTACTGCTGTGGATGTATCTCCGTCGTCTTCCGAAACAAACCTTTTCCCTCGCATTTGACACTGAAGTGTATAGGCAATACGATGAAATGGATAAAATATTTCGCATGCCGAAAGCAAATCGGTTAAAACATCTATTAAAAATAAAAAAAGCGAATATCAACCGAACAGACGGCGCGGAAAAACGGGTAGCAGAAATGCTGAAAAAAATACACAGTATCAGCAGAAACCCAATTCCTTTCCGCCAGTTGGTGGGACTTGCACAAATTATTCAATGGGATGAAGCCAAACTCGGCAAACTGCTTGTGGCATCAGGACAATCGTTTGATTCTGAGACAATCCGCGCCCGCTTACCGAAAGCGAAAACATGGGTTACTGAATATAACACGGATGCACTTGTCACTCTTCGGACTGAGGTAAACACAGAAGCATGGAAAGAGATAGATGAAGAAAACAGAGAATACATTCGTCAGCTTGGGGAATATATACAGCAGTACGGAACCGGCAATATACAAGAAACAGAGAAATTTCTCTACAATCTTCCCAAAGTGCAGTACACAAATGAAAACGATTTAAAAAAAGCGCAACGAACCTTATTCAAACATATATATCGTCTTCTGATCGGTAAGGATGCCGGTCCGCGGCTCAGCACATTCCTTTGGTCTGTATCCGCAAAACAATTACTGCACCTTTTTTCATTTAATCAGGTGGAGGAACTTTAAAAAATGTATTCCATTGCCGGCTATTCTTTCAAATGTTTTTCAACAATTGAAACAACTTGATCAACACTAAGTTGTGAATCAACACCCTGCGGACTACCTCCGATAGTCGGCGATCCTCCCCACCCCGGCTCTAATTCATTGAGTTCCATAAGTGCTGCTTTAATATCTGCAAACTTCTTTTCAAAAGTGCAGACAGTGAACTTCTTGTATGGATCTTTTCCGTGCTGTTTGAAGGAGGGATTCAACGCAACAACAACCGGAGCGAGAGAATATCCGACAGTTGTTCCGGCTCGGTGTGTACTCTCCACAAATGCAATTCTGCCGTCCGCTCTGGTTTCATAAGTAATATCACCATTTTCCAGCGCCTTTACCATATCCAATTTTTCTTCATGCACCTGCTTGCGGTATATTTCTGATTCATTGCCGGTTTTTAACCACTCTTTCATTGATGCAACACGATCGGCAAGCGGTACCTTGAAGTCTGATATTTCCGCAGCAATCGCAGCAAGCACTTCTTCATTCTGATTATTCCATAATGTTTCTTGTGTGGGCAGCGGTTTCGGTCCGAGGTACCCTCCTTGTGCGAATTTATCAGAATCAGCAATGATTTTTACTCGTTCCATCGCTGCGTCATCAAGGACTCCGTCTTCAGATCGAATTGTAAATACAGCCATTGCGCCAACCGAATCAAGGTCAGCACGAACAGTGGCGAATAAGGCATCTTGAGGTGGGGTTTCAAATATAACAGCTTCCTCAATGGCGGCTGTGTCAGAATCCCCACCTGTGTGTTGGGGATCAATATTCACAACACAACGCTCCGCAAGTTCCGGTACAGTGACCTCAATACCGTATACATTATTACTTTCAAACACTTGATCATTATGCTCCCTTGCAGCCGGTATTGGTCTGGGGTCAAGTACTGCAAACGAATAAAAAGATGGTTTTTCCCGTTGCTCTTTATTTCCAAAATTATCAAATTTATTTTCCATATATACATCATAATAACACGCAAAACTCAAGACAGAATATATAAAAAACAATAAATGGATTTCTATAGATATCCAGGGTGCCGTTCAGGCGATTATGCTCGAACTATAGCACGAAAGTTGAAAGAGTATTTTGAGAACAACACGCGCGCTCAGTAAGCACGAGAACTAGTCGCTCCGCCCTCCCGTGCCAATCACCGCTGTTATTTTCTTTTTCCATTCAATCCGTCCACTCCGTTTTTCCCACTCTGTCCTTTTGCTCCGCAAAAGTTCGAATCTGGAAATGCTTTATTATCTGTAGTATAATTAGGCATCATCAAGATTATATTGTTTTAGTAATTCAACTCTCCAGTTAATAACTAGATTATTAAAAATCTCTACGCAATATTTTGTTAAAACCGTTTCTTCTAATAGAAATAAATTTGTATCATAACACCTTTGTGTACGCGAATACTTATAATCTAATATACATTCCTCTTCCTCTCTTCTGATGTCTCCAATTTCAAATATAGATAATACACTAATAAAATAATCTGTTAGAACAGTTTCTCCAAGAGGTTCAGACATGCTTAATCCAAGGTTTGGATTTCCAAATGGAGCTTGTGTTGGCATTATCTTATTCTTGTTCGTTTTTTGAATAAAATAATACCTTTCTACCCTAAAATTTATAAAAGAAAAAACTGTTTTTAATATCTGTTCATCAGTCATACTTTTTTTAAAAAAACTCTTTTTTGCCGCCATTTCTGATTGTACAAGAGTATTTAATTGTTCATTGAGTGTTTTAAATACTGATTCCTTAACAGACTTTTTCTCTTTCCGCTTTTTACACAAATTTTCTATGGTCATGTCATTCATAAAAACTTGCAACGCAAGGCTTTCAAAATAAATTAACAATCTTTGTTCTCTATCAGAGTATTTAAATTTAGTATTTTTAGGAGCTCGCATATCTTTTAGCATCTTATTGTGAAATTCCTTTATCTTTGCAGCGGAATTGCTTAATGAAATTGCGTGAGCACGTGAAATATGCATGAGAATAATTGCAAAATCATTTAAAGAAATACTTCCTTCCTCTTTTGCAGAATTCATTGTTTTTTTGAGAAAGTGGAAATTCTTTCTTGTCCCTTCAAGATCAAACTTCACTCTAATTAATTTTTTTCGCCAATCTTTGAGCAAGTCAGCGCATTTTAACTCTGTTTTGTTTATGTTATCTCTTGTCTTCATAACTGAAAGGAAATTGCAGATACATAAAATATACCATATCTATTCTTTCGCACTGGGTCAGCGCCTACGATACCTCTAAGAAAAAGAAATTATATCATGATGCTACAGAAGCTGACACTTTCTTTCTTGCGTCAATCAAAACAATATTTTCATCTTTTTCTAGACCAATCTCTTCTAGAATTTTAATAACTCTTTCATATTCACTTTTCTCAAAAAATAATATAACTGTAAAACCATTAAATGTTCTGTTTGCTCTTTTGTATATTTCTACCTGTTTTTGTAAATTTTGCTTTAATTTTTTATTTTTTGCAAGTTTAAATTCAACCAATGTCTTGTCTCTCTTGCTCGAGATAGTAAAATCAACTGAACCTCGACCATTATTCACCTCACGGTTTACATCAAAATCAGAATTGTAACATGTCAAATGGAATAATAGTTGAAGATCTCTTTCATTGCTGATACATCCATCTTCACGATAGAAAAGCTTATATCCGTCCATGTTTTCTATAAAATCTTTCAGAATAAGAATCCTTTTCTTTGCCTCATGATAACTTCTCACTGGCTTATAAAAACCAAGGTTTTGTAATCGCCCAATCAGAGATTGTGCATTTTCTACAAAGAAGGTATCAGAATAATCAACCTTTTGTTGACTGATATTTATTGCTTGGTCACCATTTTCTTCCTTATATTTTATGTAGTAATCAAAGAGCTCCGGAAACCTAATGAAAGTTGATCGTATCGCTGTATTCCTTTCTTCCTTTTTCATCTCCCTATTTCCTCTTTCGTACTGTTTTATACGATTTTTATAGTAATTATTTATTTGATGGCGTAGTTGAGCATTATCAATAGTACTTGGTATTTCTGTAAAATCTTCAATCAGACCTTTTCTATTAATCCATACATCATCTTTGGTCAATATATCTACTGGCGTTAAAATGACATAGTCATTTTCAAATTTTGGCAAGATAAAATTTTTTTCTGCCCACACTTCCGTATCATAGTTAAAATAAGATTTCTTGACCCTGAAAGTTCTCGTTAGTCTTTTGTCAATGTATCGTTTTGTAAATTTTTGGGTGTATTCAAGTAAAAAATGCTTGATTAAATTGGTAACAAAATCACTTATATTATCCCTACCAACGCCATCCTTAACCAAGCACAATTTTTCTAAATGCGCCCCTCTCGTTATATTTTCTTCACCAAAATTTTGAAAAACAGTATTTAAATTTCCGTGCAGAGCTTCTGCAAATTTCATTCCGAGTGCGTGTCCTTTGTTTCCGATCACAGAATAACCAAGCCAGTTTTGCTGAACCTCACTGAACATATACCATGACTTCATTTTGCCAACATCTACTTCTTCAGAAGATTTGTCTTTCACGAAAATTAAATATTTGATTATTTCATTGTGTAATTTTTGATATTCTTCCTTTTCGCTATTAAAAAGAAGGAAAGGATCAATAAAAAGAGGTAAATCAGTAATAAGGGATATATTAAATGCTCCATATTCTTTGAGATCGTCTTTTTTTACATTAAAATAGTCTGAAAAGTGGGGTTTCACATGCTTGTGCATATGATATTATTATATCAAAACTGTCCTGTCAGGGCTTATTTCTCTTGCTTGTGATTGATTCAGGATTTTCTTCTGAATATATAAGGTTTGAAATACATAGTTCATTTTCTTTTTTCTTCATATCAACATTCTTCATTGCCCTGTTGTATCCTGTATGTTAGGCATTGAGGAGCCATCTTTTTCATTTTATTTTCCTGATTTAGTGCGGTTATCTTTTTTGCATAACATCTGGCAATTTTTTGCAATTGTTTTACCACCTTCATGCCAAGGGGTAATATGGTCAGCCTCCATCTCTTGAATCTCAAACCGTTTTTCGCATTTTGCGCAGATACCCTTTTGCCTCTCATACGCTTCTCGCTTCATGTTCTCGGTAAAGGTACGAATAGAAAGATGTTTTTCCTCTCTCGTTAAGACATAGGGGTAAATGCCAGATTTTTTAGTCACATCTTCGTCTTGCATTAATTCAGTAATCTCAGTCTCTAGTTTTTTAGCATTCAGGTTTTGAGTATTGAATTGGTTATACAGTTCACCCCAATGTACACTCGCCATCTCATTGCGGTAATTGGTAAAAGTCTTTCGCACCCAAGCAACCACCCTTTGAAAGTATTCCCATAATTCATCAGCATTTTTATCGTGCTGATGTTTTGCCATGTACTCTTCTATTTCTCCGTTATTGATCCAGGAAAGTGCAGTCTCTAGATAGTCCTGTCTTATCGGCGAACCCTTCAGAAGTGATCCATCATCATTCGCCAAAAGGTATGCTGCACAACCTGTTTTGCTAAATTTTAGCTTTGCGTCAGAGAGCCACGGTCCGGTGTAGACCGCATTTCGTATTTCCTGGTCAGTTAATTCTGCACCGGCAATATTAATAATCCTAAACCAATCAAGCCGCTCTTTATCTGTGCCTTCGCAGAAGTAAATCATTAGTTCATAATTTAAAATCTGGTCTTGTTCCTCGCCAGTTAAATTATGAAAATAGTGATTATTCAATGAAAAGTCACCGTTTATATATTGTCCTATACTTATAGTTCGTTGTTGACCGTCCAGCATTTCATAATTTCCACCTTCTTTTACCATCCAGTACATAACATTGAGTGGAAAACCATTTTTAATTGTTTCAATTACGGCATCACGCTGTTTGCCGGTATAGACAAACTCTCTTTGGTATTTAGGACGAATGTCTAATCTACCACCATAGGCGGTAACACCTTCCTCATCACTGTCTTTGTATTTCTCAACCACATCACGAACCAAAATCTTGTGTAATTCAATTTTCATGTTATTTTTTTGCTTTTTTATTTCTTATTAATATTCTGAAGTATGTATACTTTCCATCTATCGATAAATCCTTATCATCATCACCTTTTCTAAACTTTACTATCTCAAACTGGTCAGGATTATATTTGTCAAGGAATGTGATTGGGACACCTATAACACCATCATAATTATAAGGTATATCGGTATATTTATCTACATTAATTGCATTATAATTATCATATTTTGGATATTCTTCCGGTGTGTATTTTTTATAAAGTACGATATCGTTTTTGTGTTTTGTAACTTCAAGATTTGTAAACCAACATGAAGTTGCTACACGAGCAATCTTCTTGCCATTTTCATCAATATGGTGAAATTTTTCCCAATCGTCTGGTACAACAAAAAACATTCCTACATTAAAATTAGTATAACCAGTTCGAATTTTATTTTCCTTGAAAAATTTAAAAATCTCTTTATATGTAATTGCATTTGTATTACCAATAATCAAGAATTCTTTATCAAGTTCTGTTAATTGTGTAACATACTCACGAAATAATGAAAATGGAGGGTTAGTAACCACCACATCCGCTTGTTTGAGTAAATTGACACATTCTTCACTACGAAAATCACCATCACCTTCAAGAGGTTTTGCAACATTAGCATCTTGTCTCAGTAATTGCTCAACGTCTTCCAAATTGACTGCACCATCATTATTAAGATCTTTAACTTCATTAATTTCAATTCTAAATGGCTCCTTTCCTTCAGGTTTTAATCCCTCTATTTCAACGAGTGGCAACTGCCCACCAGCAATTGGTGACCTTATATAACTTGTGGCAATAAGTTTTTTAAGTTTCAGTGCGTTAAAATTAGCGGCAAAATACTTAAAAAAGTTACTTTCATAAGGATCATCGCAGTTACAGTACACAACCTTATCATGAAATTGTTCTTTGTAATGTCTTAACTCTTTCTCAATATCAACAAGTTGAGTATAAAACTCATCTTTTTTTGCTTTAGATGCCTGATGAAGAGCTGTATTTGAAGATTTAGCCATAACAATTTCTTATACTTAAAGTATGCCATCTAATTTTTATGATAATCCAACAGAAGAAATTCCAGCAAAAACAAATTATCCACCCATTTTTCTTATAACGACAGTGTGTATTCTCATAATAGGAAATCCGTCCGTGAAAACCCTATCGGGAGGTTCACTGGCGGATTACTAGTTTTCCTCTCCTTCGCCAACGCCGAACATTTTCTTTTGCAGTTTTGATACGTGCCGTTAAGGCATAGAAAGGTTCTAGTGATACATATTGATGACCCACCTGCTCTCCGTACCGAATCCGCGGCGAGCACGCGGAGTTGGGGCGGTGGAAGAATAGAAAAAGAAAATAACGGCGGTGATTGGCACGGGAGCGGAGCGAACGGAGGGGTCTTGTCGCAGGCATGTCCCCGCAACGATGCGGAGCGACTAGTTTTCATGTTTACTGAGCGCGAATGTGTGTCATCTTGTATCCTTGGGTGCGGGCGGGGAGAATCGAACTCCCGTTTTCCGCTTGGAAGGCGGATGTTCTACCACTAAACTACGCCCGCGAGGTCAACGCTTTTACTATACTACACAAAAAGCGAAGACAAGATTTCCTGCCTTCGCTTTTTTGTATTGCATAATTTTCAATTACTCACTTCCCTCTCCTCCAGCTGTTTCTGCACCTGCCTCCTTCCGCTCTTCATCGTTGCCCTCACCAGGAGTATTGTTCTGCATTTCGTCTGTGTTTTCGTTCATCATATATGATTGATTTGATTTTTTGATAATACAGTCCGTATGGACATAACCACATAATACTACATGCCAGCAAGATATCAATAGGAAGCAAAATACAGGAGTATAAAATACAATACTTGCATATATGTCAAGTTTATGCTAATATAGTACTATATGATTAATAAAACAGAACAAAAAACCATAAAAATCAAGGTCTTTTTCACCGTGTTTATCGCAGTTTTGCTGGCATCGTTTATAGCAGTACCTCTGTATACCAATGCGCATACACCCACCAATGATGTCTGTCAGGAAGAGAGAATAGAGGAAAACCGTCGCTTTCTTGGCATTCTCATCACACTTTTGGGTATGTTAGAGGATGAATCCGTAGGTGGCGAATCTCCTGCAGACGATGGCAGTGATAGGCAGAGTACAGCAACCACTGGTAAAAATATGCTTGCATCTGTCTAAGAAAGTGTCATAAACATCGTATTATTTCATTATCAATTACATTATTACCCCTCACGCCCCCTGGTGTGTCCGTGCTTTATTACTACCCTCTTCACGGACACACCAGGGGGCGTGAGCATTATATATACATTGTCGGAGAGCCGGGACTCGAACCCGGAGTCACACGCACCCGAAGCGTGTATGTTACCCTTACACTACTCTCCGAATACTAATAATATAGTACACAACTTCAATACTATACAGCACCTGTAATCATTTCATATGATACAGTACCTACATCATGGCGGTAGAAATTGTATCCCTGCTTATTGTTATCGGCATTCTACTATATGTGTTGCCGTCCCTTATTGCGCATTATCGTGGACACAAGCACACACTCCAGATTATCCTACTCAACCTTTTCCTTGGTTGGACAATTGTTTGTTGGTTCGGTGCATTCGTTTGGTCTGTTCTGACAGACACACCACCAATTGATCTGAAACAGGTACTTAAGAAAATATTGATCACACTTCTTATTGTCACACTGCTTTTCATTGGATTAGTGTTCGGAATAAATCGGTTTCTGTACACATCTATTACTTCAGAATCGGAAGATATTTCTTGGCAACTCTCCACACAAGTAGGTTATCTCATATCACCATATCCATTCGCACAATTACATTCAGACACTGCGCATGGCAGTCAATCATCTCTCTACATACATTGTCGGCATGACTTTCTGCAAGTACATATAGCTACCAACTTGCACGGACAGTTACCCGGTGATGAATCAGATAAGCAGGTAAGGGCGCGACATCGAATAGGTCAGGGTGACTGGATAGATTTGGAATGGATTGCAAAACGCGGCGGTGTTACTTATCCAGACACTGATTTTGTTCATTTTGTGAATTCACTGGACCAAGAAAAATCTGACCTTGTGATTGAATTTGAAACCGGCACCAAAGTTCAATTCCCTATTTGGAACGGTTACGACGATATGCGCAATCATATTACTTGTTTGCGGCAATAGATGTTTTATCCGGTATTGTATAACGACAACACTTTCCGTGGTTGAACAGATAGAGCACTGCATACAATTGAACCCGCATGTCCACAATAACAGATACAAAAATTCCTTTCAGTCGGGGAGCCGGGATTCGAACCCGGAGTCACCCGCACCCAAAGCGGGCATGTTAGCCGTTACACCACTCCCCGGATAAGCAGTGGTAATTATACCATATATGCACTGTGCTATACTGTATACATGAAAGAAAAAAGAAATTTTTTTCTTGCTATTATAGGGATATTAATTATTCTATTAATTTTCTCTCTTTTTTCAGATTATAAGGAGCATGTATATGAAGAGAGAAAAGTGTTGTATGAAGATGAAAGTGTTGAAGTTGCCAATCAGGAAAACCGTCCTAAATCCTGCAACAGTAATATTAAGGAGGTTGTTTCTGAAGAAGGTATGATTGCTGTTACATATGAAAGACCATCATGGCTGACCGGGCATGTAAAACAATGTGATATTGAACAATATATCTATGCACAGTATGCAGAGATTAAAAAAAGTGCGGACGATTTGTTAGCCGAATTTCCGGATAGTGCACTACTTCCCTTTCGGCTGAATATAAAAATAAAACAGTATGTTGTTGATCCATACGAAAGTATTATTATTGAAAACTGGCATTATACCGGCGGCGCACATGGCAATGTTGCATATAAATATTATAATTTAAAGGAAAAGAGTGACATCTCATTTGAAAAATATCTGAATGATATCAGATATGATAAGCAGAATCTATTACAACAAGTGAACAAGCAACTAGAAGAAGATGGAAATGATATGATAGAAAAATTTGAATCGGAATATGAAGATCAGGAAGTTTCATTTCCATGGCATATACACCAGCGCGAAGACGAATCCTTGGGCATCACATTCATTTTTCCTCCATATTTTGTCGCATCATATGCGGCTGGCACGATTGTGTATTCATTTTAAACACTTCTTTTCTTTCCTCCCTTTATATTGCTTAAAACAGATTATACCCAGAAAATTTCTATACTCGGATACAAACGATCGTGCGGCAAGATAACACCAATAACACCTAATGCAACACCAGTATATTTCGGATGACTATTTAAATAATAGTTGCCAAATTGTGACATTCGTTGTATTTTCTTTTTTGTAATTCGGTCTGATAGACAAAAATCAAAATCAATTATATTATCAACATTTTGTGTGTTTCTATGTGAAACATTAGAAGATGTTTCACGTGAAACACTCTTAACTTCAAATATATAAAGCACCTGATTCTTTTTTGCAATAATATCCACTTCTATAAATTTAGCTTTGTATTGCATGGCTATTATTGTATATCCACAACTTTTCAAATACTTTTCCGCATATTTTTCCCCAGTATTTCCAATAAATTTCTGAAGTGTAAACATAGTTCTCTACAATTTATATACCATTGTTTCACGTGAAACATGTACAAATACACATATTTCACACACAAGTGTTTCACGTGAAACAGTTTCCTTGTGAAACGATTTACGTAAAATAAGGATATTTTTGCACAAAGATGTTTCACGTGAAACATGCAGAGCCGTTAAACACACACAAGTGTTTCACGTGAAACAGTTTCCTTGTGAAACGATTTACGTAAAATAAGGATATTTTTGCACAAAGATGTTTCACGTGAAACATGCAGAGCCGTTAAACACACACAAGTGTTTCACGTGAAACAGTTTCCTTGTGAAACGATTTACGTAAAATAAGGATATTTTTGCACAAAGATGTTTCACGTGAAACATGCAGAGCCGTTAAACACACACAAGTGTTTCACGTGAAACAGTTTCCTTGTGAAACGATTTACGTAAAATAAGGATATTTTTGCACAAAGATGTTTCACGTGAAACATGCAGAGCCGTTAAACACACACAAGTGTTTCACGTGAAACAGTTTCCTTGTGAAACGATTTACGTAAAATAAGGATATTTTTGCACAAAGATGTTTCACGTGAAACATGCAGAGCCGTTAAACACACACAAGTGTTTCACGTGAAACAGTTTCCTTGTGAAACGATTTACGTAAAATAAGGATATTTTTGCACAAAGATGTTTCACGTGAAACATGTTTCACAAGGTAACACTTACAAGGTGTTTATAGCATTATAGTAGATACTTGTATAGAATCCTATTTTATTAATAAAAAGAATGGGACAGATATATTATTTCAAAAAAATTCCTCTTTTGTGTAAAAGAGGAATAATCAGGCGATGCCTGATGAGAATGTCGCTATGAACACTCAATTGATGTAAATGGAAAGATCTGCATCAACAGAACTCCGCCGAAGATGGTAAGACCGATCGTCAAGAAAAACACAAGTTCTGAGACACCTCCGTCTTTAACCCGCTTCAGCACAGAAATCGCTACTGAGATGACGGATGGGACGAGAAAAGCAAGCACAACGGCATTGATCATTACTGGTGCCACATTCGGCAGTCCGGTTACAACAAAAATGCTGAGTATCAATGTGGCAACAAGAACAGAGAGAGTTCCCAGCCTAGTTGTTTGTTTTGCCATGTTTCTATCTCCTTTTATGGAAAGAAAGTGGAAATCTAGCAGGCGAGCACGAGAAAAGGTATTTTGCCTCCTACAAGCACTCAAGTACATAATACCACTTTTAATGATATTTCACAATAAGTAAAATATCCATTTTTTAAAAAGTATCCCTATGTGAAAAAATTGACAATTTTATATCTTCACCTTATAATTTTTCCCATTATATATAATAGCAACCCCTTCCTTTTCAAGTATATGTTTTTTTCGATGAATACCGCCACGATTGTAGTTACCGAGTGTGCCATCACTTTTTATCACTCTGTGGCAGGGAACTGACGGATTATGGTTATGTGCCATGAGAGTGCCAACAGCTCGTTGTGCATTAGGATTGCCGGCTTTGCGCGCAACTTCTTGGTATGTCATGGTACTTCCTTTCGGTATTGATGAGACAATATATAGAACTTTTTCTTTAAATGCGGTTGTCATATTATCAGTGCGGGTAGGGAGAATCGAACTCCCGTCTTAGCCATGGCAAGGCCACGTTCTACCACTAAACTATACCCGCGGACAGAATGCGACATGCATGCGGTACACACAATGTCGCGCGAATATAGTATAGCGTATACAGACGATATGAAAACCAATCTCTGTTAATGGTACACACAACTTGTTTGACAAGCAGGTTAGTATGCAATACACTGGTGTTGTGTAATAGTTGTATTCCGCCTCAGGCGGGATTTTTTAATCCAATTTTGTAAAAAAAGATATGTTTGATATAAAAGAAATAAAAAATGTTGTGCAGCAGATTGCGGAGACGAGACAATTATCCGAGGATGCATTATGGTCGGCGATTGAAGCGGCTTTTGCCGCGGCGTACAAAAGAGAGTATGCAAAGAACGATCAAATTATCCGAGCGCGTATCAATCGCGAGAACGGAGAATTCAATTTTTTTCAGGTGAAACAGGTTCTTGATGAGTCACAAATTCTTCCGGAGGATGAACAGTCGGAAGATGAGGAGGAAACGCGTGTGCGGTTTAATCCGGAACGACATATGATGGTTGATGACGCGCAATTAGTCCGACAGGGTATTAAGGCAGGTGAGGAGATTCTGTTTCCGCTTGAAGTAAAGACCGATTTCGGTAGAATAGCGGCACAGTCAGCGCGACAGGCAGTAACGCAAAAGATACATGAAGCGGAACGGGAAGCTGCAATGTCAGAGTTTGAAGGGAAAGAGCACACACTGGTGCATGGGCAGGTACAGCGCATTGAGCGTGGAAATGTGTTTGTTGATCTCGGCAGGACGGTCGCGATTCTTCCGTTTTCCGAACAAATTCGCAACGAGCGATTTAAACAAGGGGATACAATTCGCACATATATTCAGTCAATTGATACAACACGAAGAAGCGGCGGCTTTGTCCGCCTCTCCAGATCGGTGCCGGAGTTTGTTGTGAAACTGTTTGAGATGGAGGTGCCTGAGCTCATGGATGGTGTTTTAGAAATAAAAGCAATAGCCCGGGATCCTGGTGTACGGACAAAAATTGCAGTTGAAACAAAAGATCCGTCGGTTGATCCGGTGGGTTCGTTCGTTGGACAGCGTGGTGTGCGAGTAATGACAGTGAAGAGTGAATTGGGGGGTGAACAGATTGATATTATCAATTGGTCAGAAAATGTTAATGAGTTTATCGGTGAATCATTACTGCCGGCGGAGGTAATGGGTGTGACGGTTGATAATAATGCACAACGGGCATTAGTGCGGGTGACTGATGAGCAAATACCGATTGCCATCGGTCGCGGTGGTCAGAATATTCGGCTGGCCGCACAACTAACCAAATGGACTGTTGTTATTGTGGATAGTAGTGAGATTGAGGTTGCTCAGGCAAATCCTGAGGGTGAAATAAATATCATAAAAAAAGATGATCGTAATGCCACTCCGAACCAAAAGAAAGACGCGGCGGACGAAAAATCAGACATGGAATTGGCGGGCAATGAAGACACCAATAGTAATGGACAAAAACAAGAAAATATTACAGAAAGTGTTCCTGATGATATAGGAACAGATGAATTAAAAGAGAATGCAGATGAAAAAAAACCAGAGTGAAATCGGAACAGGAGAAAGAAAATACCAAGTAAATAAAGGGTATTTTGTGCCTTTGCGAAATATGAATCCATGGTATACTAAAAGCGCATGAACTTATTGCACGATGTTGATCCAGGGGATAGTGATGTGATACATGCGATTATTGAAATCCCCCGTGGATCGAAAAATAAGTACGAAATAGATAAGGAAACCGGTTTTATTACTTTAGACCGGGCAATGCATACGGCGCAGGACTATCCTGTTGATTATGGGTTTGTGCCGCAGACCTTATGGGATGACAATGATGCACTTGATATTGCAGTTATCACAACCTACCCACTATACCCCGGCATTATGGTACGCGCCCGTCCGGTGGGCATTATCCGGATGATTGATGATGGGGAGAGTGATGATAAGGTGATCAGTGTGCCGGTGGACGACCCAAGATTTGATGAGGTGCAGGATATACAGAATGTAAATAAACATAGGGTACTGGAGATACAACATTTTTTCAGCACATACAAACAGATGCAGAACAAGGTGGTAACCATACAAGGTGTCGGCACCGCAGCCGAAGCAAAACAGGCATTTGAACGCGCTTGTAAGATGTACAAAGAAAGCCTAACCAAGTAATATCTGACATGTTTATACACCACGAAAATAACACAAGGGATCATACTGGCGGTATGCGCATTTCTGATGCGGTGGTGCTGGTGGTGATAGTGTGTATATTTGTTTCACCAGTACTTATACTGCCGCTATTTCGCGTGCTTGCGGAGACAGTAGTGGTACAACAGGAGCAGATTGACACATTGGAGACCACGATAAACCACAAGGACTATAACATACTGTTG
Organism: Minisyncoccota bacterium; assembly: GCA_958295675.1. Classification (GTDB taxonomy): domain Bacteria; phylum Patescibacteriota; class Minisyncoccia; order Phycocordibacterales; family JABAAK01; genus JAPPJI01. The sequence goes on from OY282360.1 coordinate 103,352, forward strand.
TCGTCATTGTTCGGTCGTGTGCAGCGTGATGTTTCTGATGAGGCGCACGACTATGTGCGGGATATTGATGAATACCGTATCAGGGTTGCACGCGGTGTTGAGGAGAATAATGAACTGCTTGCAGCTGTTTCAGTGCTTATACAGGATTATCCGAAGCAATTGGCGGACGGTTATCGTGAAGAGATAGAACAATTACAGAGAAAGGTGCAGAAACACAAACAGACCCTCCTGCCATACATAGAGAATGATGTATTTCTCAGTGATGCGGTGGTAGATTATTTTGATTTATATCCGTCTATTGTTGAGCGGTTAATCGGACAGGTAAAACGGAATACATCAGTTGATTATTTGAATGCGATACGGCAGGATTCATACACACTGCGCCGGGAGATTACTGTTCTGTATGCACGGGCGCGTGATGTGCTGCGTTAATAACACATCATAAAGTTGCTTAAACTATAGCAAAGGTGTATCGTGCAGGTGATGGAGCGTAAAAAAGACCGATCAACCTATAGCGCAATCTTTGCAGTTCTCTTGATTGTCCTTATCATTGTCATTATCGGTTATAGTGCAGTGCAGGATATTGTGCGCGACTGGAAAGATGGATTCGGAGATCAAGTAACAGCGGTAAATACCACAGATGTTCCGTCAGAGAGCACAGTGCTTTATGAAAATCTGTCTGATGAGGAGGCAGATCAGATTATTAAAGAACTACTGCAGTCGGGAAAGACAAACTTAGAGAGAATAGAAGAGATAGAATCAATAATTTTAGATAAATAATGAATACAGCACAACAAACATTTTCATTGGAAATTCAAAAGGATGAAGAAAGGTCGCATGCCGAAATAACAGGCACAGTTCCGAGAGAGAAGATAGAGGAGGTCCGCACATCTGTTTTGGAGCGTTTGCAGAAACAGAAGAAGATAGATGGATTCCGGGACGGCACTGCACCGCTTGATATCGTTGAACGCACAGTTGGTTCACTGGAAGTGTGGCGACAGAGCACACATGAAGTGATCATGCGCCATTTTCCTGAGATAGTCGCGGAAGAGGGATTGGCACCGCTCGGCTCTCCGAATTTACAACTTACCAGCATGCCGGTTAATGGTGATGTCGCGTTTCGCATTAGTTTTTTCACAATGCCGAAAGTGACCTTGCCCGACTATGCGGCGATTGTAAGAGCGATGGATGATCCTAAGTCACCGGAACCTGCAACCGATGAGGAAGTACAACAGATAGTGAATGATGTTCGCAGAAGTTTATATAAAAAAGCGCATCTGGAAAAACAACCACCAACTGACGAGAAAGATCTTCCGGAACTTACTGATGAATACATTCAGGAGATATCGCAGCAGTACAAAGACAGGGAAAGTTTTCTGAAAGGAGTCCGAGAATCCATTACCGCAGAGAAGAAAATGCAGGCACGCGCGATGTTCCGGGAAAGCATGTTGGATGCGATTATCGCCAAGACAGCGATTACAATACCGGATGTTGTGGTTGAAGAGGACAGTAAAAGGGCGTATATGGACCTTGAAAAACAAGCAGAGCGTCTCGGTACCACGATAGCACAATACCTCAAGGAACAAAATATTAATGAGGAACAGTTGCGCGGACAACTTAAAGAGGAATCAAAAAAGCGGGCACACTTGCAATTGGTGATGAATGCCATCAGCGCGAAAGAGCATATTCATCCGGACAGCAAGGATGTTGAGAAGGAGGTTGCGCGATTTAGGGATCGTGCGGGTGACATGACTGATGAGCAAGTGCATACCTATATTGAATCAATTTTAACAAACGAGGCAGTGATGCAGTTTTTGGAAAAACAACAGGGAAAAGAGCATGATGCGCAAGGGAACCCGCCGCAAAATACCGCCAGTGGATAACATCTCTTGTTTTATGCTACACTGCGTGTACGTATGAGTTTAATTATCCCAACTGTTATTGAGCAGACCAGCACCGGTACCCGTGCGTATGACATCTATTCCCGTCTTTTGAATGATAGGATTATTTTTCTCGGCGGACCGATTGATGATCACAGTGCAAATCTCATTGTTGCACAGTTGTTGCTCCTTGATTCTCAGAATAAAGAGAAACCGATGCATCTCTACATTAATTCTCCGGGCGGTTCTGTCACTGCGGCAATGGCAATACTGGACACAATGAACCATGTGAAGGCCGATGTGGCGACAGTGTGTGTGGGGCTTGCAGCATCGGCGGGCGCGGTAATTCTTGCCAGTGGCGCGCGCGGAAAACGATCAGCATTAAAGAACGCCGAAATTATGATCCATCAACCCCACGGAGGTGTGGAAGGTCAGGTGACGGATATCGCTATTGCGGCGAAGCGGATGCATGATATCAAGACACGAATGAACAAGATTTTGGCGAAGATAACAGAAAAAAGCGTGGAACAAATCGCAAAGGATGTTGAACGGGACAACTATATGACTGCAGACGAGGCAAAAAAGTACGGCTTAATAGACAAAATTCATAGTTAGTATTGTAATAGGTATCCAAAGACGGAAATAGTGAATATATACAATATGTCCACCAACCTATTTTTCCTTTGCTATACTTATGACATGGGCAAAAGCCCTCGTTACAAGAAATAAAATATAGCTATATGATAAATAAAGCAAACTTGATTGAGAAAGTGCAGGAGGAAAACGATTTTACCAAAGCACAGGCGGAGCAAATTGTTGATATGATATTTGACTGCATTGTGGACGAGGTGAAAAAAGGTAGCACTGTTTCCGTTGCCGGCTTTGGTATTTTTGAGGCAAAAAAACGAGCTGCACGAATGGGGCGAAATCCGAAGACAGGTGAAACCATTCAAATCAAGGCATCTACTTCTCCGAAGTTTCGCCCGGCAAAGGCATTCAAGGAGGCGGTTAACTAAAGGTGTCGCAAAAAGCATGCTATATACAACGACCGCACCTGCGGTCGTTGTATATTATTTAAGTGTAAAAATTAAGCGTATACTAATACATATATGCGGTCTGTACTCATTCATAACTGGAAAACATATATACCATCTGAAGATGCGGCTGTTGCACTTGCTGCTGCGTTACATGCACCGACTGATACACTTTTGGTTGTCTGTCCATCCGCAGTGCATATACCCGTGATTAGGGAACACCTTTCAGGAAAAGGGATACATCTCGGAGCGCAGGATATTAGCGTTTCACGTGAAACACCGCAGACAGGCAGGTTATCAGGGGATCAACTCACTGATATGGGCGTACAGCATGTCATTGTAGGACATGCGGAAACCAGAGCAAACGGAGTGATTAATGCTATGGTTGTAGAAAAGGTAAAACATGCTACGGCAACAGGTATAACGCCAATTATCTGTATAAGCGAGCAAAAGAAGGATGAACCGTCAATAGGGGATGAGGTAGTCGGACAACTGCAAGAAATTGTGGAAAAAACTGACTCTATAGAACAAAGCATCATCGCGTATGAACCAACCGCGCACATTGGTGCGGAAAACGCACTTGATACGCAGGCGATAGGGGTTATAACAGCACGATTGCGCGATGTGCTGAAGAAAGACAGTATCCCCATACTCTATGGCGGGTCTGTTGATGCTGACAATGCGGTAGATATTATGAAAAATGGCGGGGTAAACGGCTTTCTGCTCGGACGGGCAAGTGTCAAGGCGGACACAGCAAATGCTATAACCGCATTATTTTAACTATGTTACTGCCCACCATACAACAAAAACACATACCAAGCGGTACCCAGGTGCTTATCCGAACTGCGCTTAATGTGCCGATAGAGAATGGTGAAGTAATCAGTATGTTTCGCTTATACAGTGCTTTGCCGACAATTAAATTTCTCAAAGAAAAAGGTGCGCGTATCACCTTAATAAGCCATCTCAGCGACGAGACCGCATCACTCGCACCAGTGCATCAAATGCTCAACAAATTCATACCCGTCTCATTCATTCCGCACCTGACAGGAGAAGCGCCGTTTGCGGCACGGCAACAACTGCAGCCGGGTGAAGTGCTTCTCCTTGAAAATACAAGGCACGATAAGCGAGAAAAACAGAACGACAGTCTGTTTGCTGAAGAACTTGCCGCAAATGCAGATATGTTCGTGTTTGATGATTTTACTGCAGCACATCGCGAGCACACCTCAACAACCGGAGTTATGGAATATCTCCCGCCGTATGCCGGTATAAGGTTTTATGAAGAAGTGACCGCACTTTTACGCATAACAGAACGGCTTGAAAGACCGGCGGTCGCGGTACTCGGCGGTGCGAAATGTGAGACAAAAATTCCATTGATAGCGGAACTTGTGGAAACATATGACACGATATTCGTCAGTGGTGTCATCGCCAACACTCTGCTGAAGCATCGCGGACACAATATCGGCAATTCAAGGGTAGAAGATGTAGAAATACCGAAAGAAGTTGCTGAGGCAAACAATATCATACTCCCACAGGAAGTTGTCGTTACAAAAGATTTCATGAAGACGCGTATGGTACCGCTGGAAAAGGTGGAGGAGGATGACACCATCGTTGATGTTGGTGATCAGGTACTGAAAATAATGCAGTATCATTTTGAAAAAGCAAAAACCATTGTGATGAACGGACCGACCAGCTGGTATGAAAAAGGATTTACAAAACAGACCGTACTGATAACAGAGATGGTGCGGCAATCAAACGCATATAGTTTTCTCGGTGGCGGTGATATTGTCGGCTTGCTTGAACAGAGAGACATGCTGAAAGGATTAATGTTTGTTTCAACCGGAGGCGGCTCATTGCTTGAATATTTAGCGAGCGGCACACTACCGGTCTTACGCGCATTTGAAAAGAAAATACAGGACAGGCAGATGCTCGGTGAAATGGTTCAGGAAACAAATCATATATAATGATATTCTGAAAATATGAATAAAAAGATACTTATTCTTATCGCCGGCATTGCCATCATCACACTTTTTTATTGTTCAGCAACCACACTGTACCGGCATATATTTTCAGAAGAAGCGATGCCTCTTGATGAGCACATACACCTGCTTGAGCCGTTTCTTGAGGTGATTCGACCGGCGGACATTATAGGCAAAACACCAGTTGTGGTAATTGTACCCGGCTGTCTGCACACCGTCAGCCATAATCCCTCGTGGCATGATCTCTTTCTGGAATCAGGTTATGCAGTGGTCATAATGGACAGTTTTACTCCGAGAGATTTGGAGGGTGATGCGCTGGAGAGGGTATGCTCATTACTTGCTGTGCCGGGATTTGACAGGGCAGGCGACATGTACGCAACTGTGGAGTATCTCAGACGACAGGATTGGGTTGATGCGGACCGTATTGCACTCGCCGGCTGGTCTCATGGCGGATGGGCGGTGATGGATGCGATGGCATTTTACGAAGAGCGAAAAAATCCATACAACATATCAGGAGAGATACCCAATCACCTTGATGGTGTGAGCGCTATTTTCATTGTGTACCCGCATTGCGGATTCGGTACCGCGGCACATAACGGCTTTTTATGGAGCAAACGCATCCCGACGCTTATACTTATCGCAGGACAGGATCGTGGAGTGGATCCTGAAAAATGTATCAAATGGCACAACAAGCAAGAAAACCCTAATCTGCGGTTCACGATTCTTGAGAATGCGGAGCACACTTTTGATATTCCTGCACCGTACAACAGAGATCCGGTCCGATTTTCAGAGGAGTACTTGCGCGAAGCGATGAATATGGTACGCAATCTACTCTGACTCTTTATATTGTGATTTAACCATATCGGCGATTTGTTGTGCAATTTTCACCTGTTCTTCATCACTTTCATACTTTGTGTGGGGCAATCTGCCGAATTCAGTTTTATTGAATCGGGGAATAATATGAAAATGTAAATGGAATACTTCTTGTCCCGCCTCCGATCCGTTGTTTGAGATGATATTGATACCCGGCGCACCGGTTGCCTTTTTCACCGCATCGGCAACTACAACAATTGCCCGCATAAGATCGCCGGCGGCGATGTCGGAGAGCGTATGTATGTCTTTTATCGGTTTCTTCGGTATCACCAATGTGTGTCCTTTATGTACCGGGTTGATATCTAAAAATGCAAGCACGGTGTCGGTCTCATATACCTTGCTTGCAGGAATTTCTCCGTTAATAATTTTTTGAAATATTGTCTCTGCCATACATGGTTCAGTATAGCCGATTCGTAGTAAGGACACATGCTACCATGCGTATAATGTATTCTGTAAGGGAGAATCCGCCTCAGGATATTCAAAAAACACTTGAAGGGCATGATGAACTCACCCAGCGTCTGCTCTATGCGCGAGGCATCACCACTCAAAAAGATGCAGATCTATTTCTCCGTAAAGTATGGGAGGATATTAATCCGTATATATATGCCGATATGCGCAAGGCGGCAGAACGCATACTTACTGCCGTGGCAAAAAAAGAGATTATCGGCATATATGGTGATTATGATTGTGACGGTATACCGGCAGCGGCAGCACTGTATTCAACTCTCAGGGCGTTCGGACATAACGACATTGTGTACCATGTGCCGGACCGAAACAGAGATGGGTTTGGTCTGAACACCAAAGGCATACAGCATCTTATTGACAGCGGCGTGACTGTAGCGTGTATTCTTGATTGCGGAACTTCAGATCCTGATGGTATTGCGCAGATGCGAACTGCGGGAATTGACACGGTGGTTATAGATCACCATTTACCCGGCAAAACAGTACCTGATACATTCGCCATGCTGAATCCGACATTAGAAAAAGAAATATCTGAACCGCATCCATGCGCCGCCGGTATTACCTATTTCTTCATCCAAGCTCTTATTCTGCAGGCACAGGATATGCCGCTTGCTGTAAAACCGAAGCCGGGCTGGGAAAAATGGCAGTTAGATGTGGTGTGTTTAGCAACATTATCAGACATGGTGCCGTTACGCGGTATCAACAGACAAATTGCCCACTACGGTCTCTCGGTTATGCGAAAGAGTCCGCGCCCGGGTATTCACGCGCTTTGCGAAGATCTCAAAATTAATCAGCGGCAGATCACGCAGGATGACCTCACCTTTCTCATTGTTCCGCGCATCAATGCGGCATCCCGTATGGGTGATGCCCGCATCGCGTTCAATCTTCTCACTTCAGATGATGTGGTTGAGGCAAAAGAATTAGTAAAAATACTCACCAAACTGAATAATAAAAGAAAAACAACTGTGGCAACTATGGTGCGCGAAACACATAAACATGCGGAAAAAAAGAATGAGAATAAGGCGGTGTGGGTATTCGGCAACCGCACATGGAAACCATCCCTTGTCGGATTGGTCGCGCAGAAACTGGTAGAAACATATGGCAAAACGATATTTGTGTGGGGACAGGAAGATAGTCGTGAGAAATCGGTTATTAGAGGGTCATGCAGATCAGCAAAGCACAACACTTTCAATATGATGCAGGAAATACCGGATCTTTTTGTTGAAGCGGGCGGTCATGCACAGGCAGGAGGATTTACACTTACAGAAGCAGCTGAAATTACACTTGAAGATCGGTTAAATGAGACGCTCGCGTGCAAGCAAGAGGAAACATCCGTGTATTATGTTGACAGTGAATGTGTGATTGGCGATATACAGCGGCTTCTGTCGCTTTGTGAGCGTTTCGCGCCATTTGGTGCGGAAAATGAGCAGGTGCGGGTCGCAATACCGAAATGCACGGTACGCAGGCAGATTTGGTTCGGGAAGAATAAAGAGCATATACGGTATGTATTTTCAGATGATACCGGCGAGGTAGACGGCATATCGTTCTTTGCTGGAAAAAAGGAGGATGGTGAAACACTGGAACGCGCGTCCTTACGCGCTGTAATCGGTCTGCTTGAATGGGATTTTTTTAGAAACCGACCGCGTGTGCGGGTAAAAGATATTGTGCGGTAGCATGCTTCGCCTATTTATTGCGTCAATTTCAATTGCTTTTGTAATCGGCTGTATCATAGCGTACAGTATTGTCCCGCAATCGTTCTACATTGCGACCGCAATATCAGTAATAGCGGTAGTCATGTTCATATTTCGCAGGAGCGGCATAGCAGTTCTTGTATGTGTGTCGCTCATCGCTCTGCTTCTGGGCATGCTGCGTGTAGAACATTTAGAACAGATGCAGGTGGATGATTGGCAATCACTGTACGGCACAGAAGTATTGATTTCAGGGAAGGTGATAGGGGATATAGAACAGCGAGAATCCAGCAGTAGATTTGTGGTGGAGATACAGACATTAAAAACAGAACATGGTGAAATACTGCATCCGGATGGATCAGTTCTATTATATGAACCATATCCGACAATGTGTGTTACAGGAGAAGAGATGTCCGCAGCAATACGGCTTCAGGAACCGGAGGATTTTTTGACAGAAGCAAATAGAATCTTTCGCTACAAACAGTACCTCCGTCTGTTTGATATATACGCCACATCTTTTATACGGGAGAGCGGATGCGCAGGTAATTCAGAGCATACGGACATATTTGCCGCACTTCGTAAGCGTTTTATGGAAGCAATACACAGTGTGCTGCCGGTGCAGGAGGCATCACTCCTTGGCGGTCTTTTGCTCGGTCTGCGCGGATCGCTCTCAGATGAGATAATGGAGATATTCAGAGTTACCGGATTAATACATATTATTGTGCTTTCAGGATACAATATCACACTTGTTGCCGAGGCAGTCCGCCGTGTATTTGCTCGGACACCACGAATGATGTCGCTCATCATGTCACTTATTACTATCATTGCGTTTGTGCTGCTTGCCGGTGCGCAGACGGCAGCGGTACGCGCTGGCAGTATGGCAACTATTGCACTTGTTGCTCGAGCGAATTTTAGAGAGTATGACGGCGTCAGAATCCTATTGCTCGTCGGTGCACTAATGGTGCTATACAATCCGGATCAGATACTATTCAGCACTTCATTTCATATGTCATTCCTCGCCACTCTCGGTTTGCTCATTTTTTCTCCGGCGTTTGAGAACATGCTCACAGGAATAACAGAACGATTTCAAATACGCAACATCATTGCTGCAACACTCGCGACACAGATTTTTCTGTTGCCGTATTTAGCGTATTCAATCGGAGAAGTGTCAATCATCGGCATTCTTGCGAATATTTTAGTGCTGCCGCTTGTGCCGGTGGCAATGGCGCTCGGCGCGCTGCTCATTGTTATAGCAATTATCGCGCCATTTGCAGCGGCTGCTGTTGCGCCGGCGGCATATTTACCGCTCGCCGCTATTATTTGGATTGCCGACATGCTCGCGGTGCCGTTTGCGGTGTTCACACTGCCGAAAATTTCCGCGGTAACTATGCTGATCGCCGTCGCTGTTTTAGCGTACATAGGACTTAAAAGTAGTAAGGATAGCAGAGAAAAGTCGTATAGCAACAAACATCTCTATAGTAATGATGATGGCTGACCTATTGCAAAGATAATAAGCAGGAGAATAAGAAGCGGAATCCACATATTTCCGCCGCCATTGCTTGGTTTGTCTGCCATACACCGCTTAGTATACCAGTTGCTGTAAAATATACATGTATGTATGAGACACATTTTCTGAAAGATGACGGCAGATTGTCTGCTGAAACAAAAGCACACATAGAGACGGTAGTCGGAGAAGGGTACGGCAAAGTACACACAACCCTCAACTTGATTGACTGCAACATCTTTTTTATTATCAGTGAGAAAAGAATATTGCCGGGAGAATGTTTTCAGGAGTCACCATGCGATCATGATTCCTTATATATGTTTATTGACTGCGGTATAGAGAAGAGATTGGAAGATAATCAACAATATGTCACAGACAACCTTATTGACCACCTGTTCGGCGGTCTGTACGCGACTGCACGAGCAAAAAATATAGGCCTTACTGCCGAGTGCGGTCTGATAGAGGAAATTATCAGTGAAGGTTTTTCCGGTCATTTTATAGCGGAACAGAACGGCGGACAGGTAAAGCCGTACTATACCAATTTACAAAAAAATGAAATTGCATCACTGTGGCGGCACGTAATTGATGAAGGTGCGGTGAACAATACGGATATTGAAAAATGGTATTGGGGCAGCGATAAGGAAAAAATACCACCTCTTGCCGCGCTATCACTCGGTTATGCCGCAGTAAACAGCTATCTGCGACAAATAAAAAGAGACAGTGGTGTAGGACTCACAACACCGGCAGGGCGTGTCGTTGCGACAATTCGTTAACGCGCGACAAATGTATCCTCAACAGTTTTCCAATTCACTGCCTGTAAGTATGCGTCAACATAACTCCCTTTTTCAGCCGGCACATAATCCAAAAGATACGCATGCTCCCACATATCAACCGCAAGCACCACAGGAAGATTTACATTACCGAGTTCGTGGTCGGACACCCACACAATATGCAGAGTTTCTTTCTCTTTATCATGGACGACAAGCACCCAACCGATACCACGCATCACCTCCGCGGTCTTTTTTACCCCATTGACAAAACCATCAAATGATCCGAATTGTTTAATAACCTGTGCGTGAAGCGGACTTCCTTCAGTGCATGCGGACGGTCCGTTTTCCAAAGCACTGAAAAAACACTCATGATTTAGAACACCGGCGAGTTCAAAACCAATCCGCCTTGTCACCGCAGAAAGCACTGTCGGATCTCCGGGACCTTTTTCACACAATGAACGGAGTGCGGTATAGTGTGCGTTCAAATTTTTCACATACCCGGCATATAATCCGAGATGAATCTCCATCGCCTTTTCAGAAATGCCGTCCACTTTCGGAATAGAGAATGTTTTTACCTCATATTGTTTCATGCGAAGACAGTGTACCACATACCAGCACCATAAAAACTTGCGGTATGATATTATTTGATGAATTTTCGTATCGTACTTCTGATACAGATAATCCTCGTTCTACTCATCGGCTACTGGTGGTACACATTGGTGGTGGTGTCACTGCGCGCCGATACTGACGAGGTACGGGTACATTTTTTGAATGTCGGGCAGGGTGATGCTGTACTTATTGAAACAAGCAATACAGGACAGATACTTATTGACGCAGGACGGGGTATTAAAGTGTTGGATGAATTGGATAACATACTGCCGATGCATGACAGAGAGATTGAGATTGTGGTGATGACACATCCGGATGCCGACCATGTGGGCGGGTTTATTCCGGTTTTTAGGCAGTACGATACAAATACAATCATCAGGTCTTTTGTTGAGTCAAAGACAAGTGTGTGGAAAAAAGTAAAGGAGGAAATACAGAAAGAATTGAAAGATGGCGCGAAGGAGCATGTTATTACCCGCGCGTACTCATTCTCACTGAACGGCGCGAAGTTTGATATATTGTGGCCGTTAAATGAAGAGGTGAAAGAAACAAACGCCGCATCAGTTATTCTCCTAATGACCTATGGTGATAACAAAGTGCTGCTCACCGGAGATGCAAACATGGCGGTTGAAGATAAAATGGTCAGTATTTTTGGCGGACTGATTGAGGATGTAGATATATTGAAAGCAGGGCACCATGGATCAAAAACATCAACATCTGCGTTATTTTTGAATCATACAAAACCGAATGCAATTGTATATTCAGCATCTGAACATAATCGGTACGGACATCCGCACGACATAGTGCGTGAACGCGTGCTTGTTTACAGTGAGCATCATCCGGAACAGCAATTACAGGAGTATGAGACAAAGGATGGCGCAATTTCATTCTGTCTGAGCAGAACAATATTCAAAGAGTGTGACGCATGAAAGATTTAAATAATCCGAGCACTGCGAAGACCTTTTTCAACTCCTTGCTTCTTCAAAACACGCAATCCCTTCGGTGTTAACGCGACTTTGACTGATTTGCCGAGCGACGGTATAAATATCTTCTTTTTTTGCAGGTTTATCTGCTTTCGAACCTTGCCAGTCGGATTAAACTTAGTCGCGCGGGTACGATTACTATACCCGCCTCCGACGGTTCCGGTCTTTTGTGTAATCGGACAGATTTTTGCCATACAGCACATACTGTACCATACAGGTATCGCAAACCGCAACAAATCAGCGGATCACTCTTAAACGCAAAAATTTATAATATATCCTTTCGTACACTGCACAGAGAAACCACATCTATGCTGTGGTCCGTCTAAAAGCTTATGTATCAGACCAAACAGCAAGTTCATTGCCGAATGGATCGCGGAAATGAAAGCGCCGCCCACCGGGAAATGAAAATATCTCTCTTAAAATAGTGCCACCCGCTTTTTGAACCGACATCGCACTTTCTTCTAAATTGTGTGAGTAGAGCACAACAAGCACACCGCCTTCCCGCACCTCGGCGGTCTGAGTAAAACCACCAATCTCTTTATCACGACCTTTGATGCCGACATAGGTTGAGGAATAATCCGTGAATTCCCAATCAAACGCTTTGCTATAAAAATGTTTTGCCTCGGCGATATTAGTCACACTGAATTCAATATAATCAACTTCGTGATGTATATGCATATATGCAGCATAACCCGCAGAATATCTAGCGAATGATATACAATAGTATATATGGTTCAACATCTAAAAAATTGGATTTTCAACAGATTTTTTAATATTCCAAACGGCAATAGATGGTTCTCCGGTAGATTTTTAGCGGTAAACTTTATCTCAATTATTCTTGTGATTCTATATGCCATAATTGTCGGCATCATCCCTCTGTGGTTAGATAGATTGCTGACCAATCTTTTTATACTCGTATGGTTTTTGATTGCGCTCAGATATATCGTGCAGGCAATCCGAATGCGAAAAATACTTGATACTGCCGGTGTGGTGTTTATTACACTTTTTATGTTTTTACTGTTGTTTATACTCGGACAGGGAGGATAGCAAATGATATTTATTTTTACACCACCCACACTTGCAATAAATGTTGATATGTGTAATAATAGGGATTACATGCTTTTTCACAAACTCAAGGAGGGGTTGTCTCATGAGCAGCATGAGCAAGGATGCAACGAAAACAGCAAGGGATTTGTTGCGTGAGAAGATTGAACGGGATTGTGATGCGTTCGTGAAAGCGGGCGGAAGGATTAAAATCATCCCGTTCGGAGTGTCCGGAGGAACATGGAGAAGGGGTATCCTTATCCTTAACAAAAGGAGGAAAAGTTAGGGACAAAGGAGCATCTCAGGTAAGTAAGCGTGTTAAAACCATGTCACGGTGCGAACTGTGACATGGTTATTTTTTTATAGTGAAGAAGACATGCTACACTGCATAATATATGGCATTTGAAGCGATATACATTGTTATCATCATGTTTTCCATTATTCTGCACGAAGTCGCGCACGGTTATTCGGCATACATGCTCGGTGATCCTACCGCAAAAAATGAAGGGCGTTTAACACTGAATCCGGTACCGCATGTTGACATGCTCGGCACCATCATCATCCCTGCGGCACTTGTTATTATGAGTACTGGATTTATCTTCGGTTGGGCAAAACCGGTGCCGTACAATCCGTACAACTTGCGCGGCAAATTTGGTGAAACAATTGTTGCCGCGGCGGGTCCGCTGACAAATATCGGCATCGCCATTATGTTCGCTCTTGCATTTCGGCTGACCGTCGGCATGGTGCCTGAGGCGGTTTCAGGTCTTTTTGTGGTTGCTGTATTTGTAAACCTATTTCTGGCAATACTGAACTTACTGCCTGTGCCGCCACTGGATGGCGCGAAAGTGTTTTCAGCGTTACTGCCGACAAAACATCGCCTCATGCTGGAGAACAAGATCGCATCATTCATTAATGTGAACAGTATTATATTTATGATCATTGTCCTGTTATTTATCGTGTTCTTTCTATTGGATTATTTAGTTATTGCCGTACAAATGATGTCATCAGTGTTGTTAGGCAGTTCCATATAGCAGCTAACAGTAAATGGTAATTTTTTAATTTTATTATGTTAATACAACACAAATTCAGAGTGCAGTTGCGAAAATAGTCCTAATTGTGCTACTTTACACATTATATATGCCGACAATCAATCAACTGACAAGAAAAAAAAGACCGCAGCGGTCAAAGAAGACAAAAACAGCGGCGTTGCGCCGCGGGTTTAATGCCGGCACAAACCGGACAACATACTATTTTTCTCCGTTCAAGCGCGGTGTGTGCACAAAAGTCGGTACACGCAATCCAAGAAAGCCGAACTCGGCACTGCGGAAGATTGCCCGGGTGCGTTTGACAAACGGCATAGAAATAACAGCATACATACCCGGAGAAGGGCATAACCTGCAGGAACACTCGGTAGTGCTGGTACGCGGCGGTCGGGTGAAAGATATCGGTGTGAACTATACTATTGTTCGTGGAAAACTGAATGCGGAGGGTGTGGCAGACAGAAAACATGCACGCAGCCGTTACGGCACAAAAAGATCGAAAAAGACATAGTATATGAGAAGACCATTGAAGAAGAAAAGAACACTTGAGCCGGACATGAAATACAAGTCAGTAAAAGTGGCGAAGTTGATTAATTACATTATGGAAAGGGGCAAGAAAAATACCGCAAGCAAAATCGTATATCAGGCATTTAACGATATTGAAAAATTAGAGAAAAAAGATCCGCAACTGGTGTTTGAAGAGGCGACCCAAAAAGTCGGACCATTGATGGAACTCCGTTCGCGTCGTATCGGAGGTGCAAACTATCAGATACCGCAGGAAGTGTCTGCAGATCGAAGGACTACTTTGGCATTGCGATGGATTCTGCAGGCAGCAAAAGACAGGAAGGGTGCGCCAATGCACAAGCGGTTAGCGCAGGAGATTATTGACGCAAGCAAGAATGAAGGTGCGGCTGTGGTGCGACGGGAAAACACACAGAAAATGGCGGAAGCAAACCGTGCATTCGCTCACCTCGCATGGTAATGCACTTCTAAAACCACTGATACACTACACAACATATGTCCGGCACACGAGATTATCCATTAGAAAAAGTAAGAAACTTCGGTATCATTGCGCATATTGATGCAGGAAAAACAACAGTCACTGAACGCGTATTGTTCTACACAGGCGTGTCTCACAAGATCGGTGAGGTGCATGAGGGCGAGGCAGTGATGGATTGGATGGAGCAAGAGCGTGAACGCGGTATCACAATAACATCAGCGGCGACCACCTGCTTTTGGGTGCCGACACAACATGATGGCGATAAGGCGCACAGCTATCGGTTTAATATTATAGACACGCCGGGGCATGTAGATTTCACCGCTGAAGTTGAGCGATCATTAAAAGTGCTGGACGGAGGAGTTGTTGTGTTTGATGGTGTTGCCGGTGTGGAACCGCAGTCAGAAACAGTGTGGCGGCAGGCGGACAAGTACAATGTGCCGCGCATATGCTTTATAAACAAATTGGACCGAACGGGTGCGAGCTTTGAGCGATCATTTCAAAGTATACTCAGCCGACTGACTCCGCACGCGTTTCGTATGCAGTTGCCCATCGGTGAGGAGGATCAACTGAAAGGGGTGATTGACCTTATCACCATGCGCGCATATTATTTTGAAGGTGATATGGGATCAGTTATTCGGAAGGATGATATACCGGAATCAATGCAAGCGGATGCTGAAAAAATGCGCGGCGAGATGATTGAAAAAGTCGCTGATGCTGATGATACAATCGCGGAAAAATATCTTGCCGGTGAGAATATTTCAGATGAAGATCTGCAACAAGCAATCCGCGCAGGCACAATTGCCAACAGGTTGTTTCCTGTATTCACAGGTTCCGCATTGAAAAATACCGCCGTACAGCCCGTTCTTGATGCAGTGGTCGCATACCTGCCCGCACCGACTGATATTCCGCCAATACATGGTACACATCCGAAAGATGAAAGTGTTGATCTCGAGCGGAAGGCATCGGATGAAGAGCCGTTTTCCGCGCTGATATTCAAACTGCAGACAGATCCGTTTGTCGGTCAGTTGGCATTCTTCAGGGTGTACTCAGGCACACTGAACGCAGGATCATATATTTACAATGCGCGCACGCAGACAAAAGAGCGTATCGGAAGAATTGTGCGCCTGCACGCCAACGATCGTGAGGAAGTAAAGATAGTGTATGCCGGCGAGATAGCTGCTGCGGTCGGACTCAAAGAAGCGAAAACATCCGACACACTATGCGATGAAAAAGAGCCGATTGAATTAGAAAAGATTGTGTTTCCGGAGCCGGTGATCCAGCTTCGTATTGAACCGAAAACAAAAGCAGATCAGGAAAAGATGGGAGTTGCACTATCAAAACTATCGGATGAGGATCCGACATTTCGAGTGTACTCTGATTCAGAAACAGCCGAAACTATTATTGCCGGCATGGGCGAATTGCATTTGGATATTATTGTTGATCGTATGAAACGGGAATTCAATGTTGAGGCGGATGTCGGACAACCGCAAGTTGCGTACCGCGAAACAGTCCGGAAAGAAGCGGATATTGAGGAAAAGTACATCAGACAAACAGGCGGTCGCGGTCAGTACGGACATGTGAAGATGAAAATCAGACCACTGCCGGAGATGACGGATGAAGAAATCGCAAATCTGCCGAAAAATGTAAAACATACACCGACATTCATGTTCACAAATAATATTAAAGGCGGTGCAATTCCGCAGGAGTATATTCCGGCGATTGAGAAAGGGCTCAAAGAAGCGATGGATAAAGGGGTATATGCAGGATATCCACTGGTGAATATCTCAGTAGATCTCTATGATGGTTCATATCACGAAGTGGATTCATCAGAGATAGCATTTAAGATAGCGGCATCACAGGCACTTCAAGCAGGCGCGAAACAGGCAAATCCTGTGCTGCTTGAACCGATGATGAATATAGAAGTTATTGTGCCGGAAGAAAAGATGGGCGATGTAAATGGCGACCTTTCATCTCGGCGCGGGCAGGTTGAAGGTATGGAGGATCGGGGCATGCTCAAAGCGGTACGCGCGAAAGTACCGCTCGCGGAGTTGTTCGGTTATACCACAAATTTGCGTTCAATTACCGGCGGTCGGGGCACCTCCACAATGGAATTTTCCCATTATGCTGAGGTGCCGCAGAATATTGCTGAAGAAATTGTAAAAAAGCGGACGGGTAAATAACATGCGACATGATGAAACATTTGCCGATTGTGTCATCAATTTTTATAAAACTATTAAACCGCCGAAAAAACTGCCATCGGGAGTATGTGTGCTCAATCCGTATACCGATACAGCTGTGTCTGATACAGTCACAGCGTTTTACAAAAAATATTTTAATGATACGAACAAGCGGATATTTCTGATCGGCATTAATCCCGGTCGGCTCGGTGCAGGGGCAACAGGCATAGCATTCACGGATACGAACGCGCTGCGGCAGTGTGGTATACCGAATACTATTCCGGAAACACAGGAACTAAGTGCGGAGTTTGTATACAGAGTGATAGAGGAATATGGCGGACCAAAAAAATTCTACAAACATTTTTTCATCACAAGCATATGCCCGTTCGGTTTCAAAAAAGATGGTGTTAATTTCAACTATTACGATGATACGGCATTCATGAAATCTATCACACCGTACATACGAAAAACATTTGAAATACAACTATCATTCGGAGCGGAACATACTGCTGTTGTTCTTGGTAAGGGAAAAAATTATAATGCCATCAGAAAGATGAATGATACATTTAATTGGTTTGAAGAGGTACTTCCGCTTGAACACCCGCGTTTTATTATGCAGTATCGGAGGAAATCGGCTGACGAGTACTGCCATCTGTTTGTCCGGATGTTGAACGGGATTGCTTCAAAAAAGAAGGTGGTGTAGGCATACTCGGCCAGCCGGCATCCTGCTCCGCCGATGTGTTGGATTGTTTCTCAGTATCCTTGTCATGTGAAACTGAATCATTCACAGCCGATTTTGGTCGCACCGCGGCATTGTCTGCCGGTACTGTTTGTTTTTTTGCAGGTGCAGGCACCATTTCCTGATGTTGAGCAGATTCTGAACCGGCGTTCTTATTATGCTTGAGGGTCGCGTATCGCGCCACACGGTGCTTTACTTCTTCAGAGCCGCGGGGGGCAAAACGAATCTGCATAGTAAACGGTGAAAGCGGTGTATCATGTGAAAGCATACCTACCACACAGTTTAGATTTTCCGTTTCCGCGAGTTCAAGCGCGGAAAATTTTGGCGCAAATTTCTTTTCCAATACCTGTGCATCCTCAATACCAATACGGAATGAAATGGTGGTACCGACATTACCGAGTACCGCGCTCCGGATGTCATCAGTGAGCTGCGCCATAAATTGATGGGCGATATTCAAACTTAAACGGTACTTACGCGCTTCTGAAAGAATTTTGCTGATACTGTCCGTGGTGAAGTTCTGAAACTCATCAATGTAAAGATAGAAAGCACGGCGCTGACTTTCCGGTATATCATCGCGCGCGAACGCGGCAAGGGCAATTTTCCCGGTGGCAATCATACCCATCAATCCTGCGTTTATTTTTCCTATCTTTCCCTGCGATAGTTTTACGAACAGCAATTTGCCGCTGTCCATAACCTCTCTGAATGAAAAAGATGAGTGCGGCTGACTGATAATAGGACGGATGTAGTCATTAGAGATAAAGTTAGCGAATTTAGAGGTGATGTACGGCGCTATATTACTCAACGATGCCTCGCCCTCAACTTTCTCCGCTTCTTCCTGCCAAAATCGTTTCACAGCGTCAATACTGCAATTCTGCAACAGCAATGTTCTGAACGACTCATCTGTCAGCACGCGGGGAACTTCAAGAAGTGTGGCGGGTTCATGTACCTTGCCCTCCATTAGAAGAAGAAGGGAATTGCGCAAATACTGTTCAAACATGGGTCCCATGGTTTCAGCACTGAACAAGCTGTAGAAAATGGAAAGAATCTCATCAATAATAAATGTTTTTTCTTCCGGTCTGTTCCGGTCGTACTCAAGCATATTGATTGCAAGCGAATTTTTTGTGTCGCTCGGATCAAACACAATGACATCATCCAACCGATGTTCCGGAACGACAGCAAGCATATCATCAACCAGATCGCCATGCGGATCTATGATACAGACACCTTTATTATTCTGAATATCCTGATAGGTAAGTGATTTGATAATGGCTGTTTTACCTGTGCCGGTCTGTCCGATGATATAAATATGGCGCATGCGGTCTTTCTCGGGCATATATATCGCTGTTTTTTGTCCGTGAAATACATTATCACCGAGAAGGATGCCCTCAGTTGCTATATTGGTCGGTGCGGCGACGCGTTTTGTTTTTTCCCATTGCATATTTGACACCTCAATACTTTGGTTAAATATATGAAAAATACTACTAATCTCCTCGGCACTCATCACAACGGCGGTTCCTTGATTGCCGAGACGAAAACTGAAATCAAGTGCCATGCGTTTGTCAGTTCGTTTGTTGAATATGAAACTGTTATACCCGGATGTTCCGAATTGCTCAAACCGTTGGCACAGATTATCAAAGAGCAAACCGGCCTGCTCCTCTGTTTCGGCACAAACACCAATGCGTATATTCGCCCGGTAGAGTAATTCCTGAGATTTTTCTTCTAACATTTGAATTTCAGAATCTCCGGCACCGTCTTTCTTTTCCGAATTGCCGTCGGTAATTGATGTGACAGCACCGCTGATTCTGTCTCCCGCACTGCCCGGTTTTATATGCTTCAATTTTTTACCTGCCTTCATCTGTTTAATCACATGCTTAATCTCACTGACCGCATTTTTCGGAGCTTTTTGCAAAATAACCTGCATCGCCATGCCTGTATTTTGCTCTTTTGCGGCAGCAAACGCGCCAACAATAGCAGCGAATGAATCAGAACCACTTTTTTTGTACGACCGGATCGGGAGACCATAAAACTGTTTCAATGAGGCGTTAGCGAGTATGGTGCTGCCATTCTTGCTAAAAATAGTGTAGTCGGAGACCTCCTGAACCTGCGCTCGTTCAAACACGCGGCGAACCTGATTTCGGACGGTTTCAACATATTCCGGAGGAACAGCAATAAAAAAAAGAATATCAGTTCTGTCATTCGGAACAGCAATTTCAAATGTAATAGGTTTTTTTTCAGTAATGATTGAGGAAAGAAGTTCCTCAAAAAGCTGCACCTCTTCTATTTTTGAACCTGGCGACTCTGTATGCGCGGTTTGAGAAATTTGCAGCAGCGTGTATTCAGTCGCTTCACGCATCATTTTGTTTTTACTCTTTTTTTTGGTGAAATGCGCAATAACGGACATAATAATACAAATAAGCACAAATCCGGCGACAAGCGCAAAGAGTTGATGTGTTTTATCTGAAAAGAATTCAGCTATCATAACAAGTTATTTTCCCGCATTTTTTGGTGCAGGAATAAGGCAAGAGAATCATGGAAAGAATCCATGAGGTAGGGATCATTTTTTTTCTGAGCTTCCTGTATCGCCGCCGGAATACTGTTACTTACTGCGCGTTGGACCAAATGAGCAACCTGCTCTTTATATCCATCATCCACAGCATCCAGATAACCGCCATCAACCATTTTTTCTGTCTTGGGTGCGGTAAGATTTTCAGTGATTTGATCGGGGGTGTCCGACTGTGTGTGCATGGTTTTAAGTTCCGCCTTGATTCTCTCCAATTCAGCAGAAACATGCTCGTGCCGCTTTTGTCCTTCTTTTTCCGGTGAATGTTCGCGATCATCACGAATCTTCCCGGCCATATCATGCATCTTTTCGTGGAACTCAGTACTTTCCGCCTGTTCCGCGCCTGTTGGTTCATTTATATCCATACAAAGACAGTATACAAGATAAATTGAAAAGTATTTATGCGTGTATGTGCATTACACAAAATGAAATGCTGTGTTGTGATGTATAATCAATATGTCTTATGGAACAAGATAATGAATTAAAAAATACCCCAAGAAATGAAAAAGTTGCGCAACACGAACAGCATCCCGAAACCGTGGAACCATCATATGAAGATCTTAATAACGCATATAAAAAAGTACAACAGGCAATGTATTCTGATGAAGCGGAGAAAAAGAAGGCACTTGAAAAGTTTTTAAACATTAAAGATAATTTGCTGCAAAATGCTGAGGAGCATATAAAAAATCTGAAAACATCTTCTAGTTATGTTGAAAGGATGGTGGAAGAGGGTCATCCGTATGAATGGGGAACAGCGAAGCGGAATGCCCTTCTTAGTGAGAAGCAACACATAGCCGATGCAGAATCATTAAGATCAATGATAAACAAGACCAACCAGGCGCATGCACATCTAATGGGTGCATATAATACCTTTTTATTGCGTGGAGAATCTGACAATGCTGAGCGAACAGAACATTTTAGTAAAGCGTACAGCAGTTTGCGGCGGAATGTAGATGCCGAGTATGAAAAAGTTGAGAATCTGCCGATACTAAAAGATGAAAAGGAAGAAATTCTCAAAGAGATAGAAAAAAATGCGGATGAAACTGAGAAATTTTACAAAAAGACCATACAGACCGCAAAAGAGCATGCGGAAGAGAGGTCCGTCCAAGAAAAACAAGAAACATCACAGGAACCAGAAACAGCATCAGAAGAAAACACACAGGAAACACCATTGACACCGGAGAAACCGGAGGCAATCTCGGAAGAAAACACACAGGAAACACTATTAACACCGGAAGAAAAAGGTGAGCAGGTAATGGAAAAATTACGAGCAGCGGAAAATATATTAAAACAAAGAAACATATTGGATTACGCGAAAGATGCAAACAAATTGGAAAATATTGTATACAAACAAGTTAATAAAAAGATAGAGGAGTATGGCACTGAAGCATCCGCAGATGACATTGTGAAACAAGTAGATGATGAGGTACACAAGAACAACGCTTTGAAGCGTTGGTATAAACAGAAAGCAAAGGGATACTCAAGAACAATAAATGCAAGAAACAGTATAAAGCAATACATAGCAGCATTTATAGAATTGCAACTATATCTGAGATCGTTAAAATCATCTGACCGAGAAAACAGCAGTATGTCACAAGATGAGATTCCGATGTTTAAGACAGATAACCAAGAAGAAACGGTATCGAATACAGGAACGAAGAGGGTGCAAATTAAAACTGAAAATCAGAAAGTTGCAACAGAAAAAGAAGGAGAAATGAATGAAACAGTCAATTTAGATAAAGAAATACCCACACCCGAAAGACAAAAAACACCGCAGGAACCAGAAACAGCATCAGAAGAAAACATACAGAAAACACCATTGACACCGGAGAAACCGGAGGCAATCTTGGAAGAAAACACACAGGAAAAACCATTAACACCAAGAGAAAGAGGTGTGATGGCAGGGGAAAAATTACGGGAAGCAAAAAAGGTTTTAATGGAAAAAAACATATTGGATTATGCGGAAAACCCAAACAAGCTGGAAGATATTGTACACAAACAGGTTAATCAAAGAATAGAACAATTCAGTGCTAAAACATCTATAGATGACATTGTGAAACAAGTAGATGATGAGGTACACAAGCGCCGCGCTTTTAAGAAATGGCATAATCGGCAGCCGAGGACATATTTAGAAACAAGGAGTATTAACGAAGGTATAAGACAATACATCATAGCATCTGTGGAATTGCAAATACATATGAGGTCATTATGGTCACCTGATTTCAAAGACAGAGATATAGCACCGTACAATACCGCAATACTCAGGGAGAATCGCCAACAAGAAAAAGCACCAGATACAGGAGTGAAGGAGGTACAAATTAGAACTGAAAGTGAGAGGGATCAGAAAGGTATGATGGGAGAAGGTGTGAACGAAACAGAAACATCAAAAACAAACATGCAAGGAGTAGAAAGTCATGATAATGACGATGAAGAATCAATCCATGTAGTACAGGAAGGTGAAGATGACCTATACAGTATATTAGAAGGTCACGGAATGACTGATGCTGAAATTATGAAATTAATGGAGGTACTGAACGGAGATTCAGAAACAATACATGACATAGGTATTACAAGTGGTAATTTGGACGACATGCATCCGGGTGATAAAATAAATCTTGAAAAAGTGAATGAGATAGTACATGCGGAAAATGCAACAAACATGTTTACTAAAGCTGCGTAGATTTGCTATATCTCACAAAATCATATATTACAATCTTGACTGTATTGCGCGGGACAGGTACTATACAAGTGTCGTGTAAACGGCAAACGCATGTGGCTCTTTTTTACGCATTGTCTGACTATTTTAGAGAGATAGAACAGACAATGAATCAGATGAACAGGACAGTGAAAAATCCTTGATTGCAAACATTATTTATATTTACTTTACAGAGGATATATACTATGGCAGAAATATTTGACAGAAGCAAACCCCATGTGAATGTGGGAACCGTGGGTCATGTTGACCACGGAAAGACAACACTCACCGCGGCTATTCTTACTGTTTTGGATAAGACGGAAGGATACAGTGCGCGCGTGAAAGGTGTTGACGGTATTGACAATGCGCCTGAGGAGAAGGCGCGTGGCATTACCATCGCACTTTCTCATAATGAATACGAGACCCCGAAGCGACACTACGCCCATGTTGACGCGCCCGGTCACGCTGATTACATCAAGAATATGATTACCGGCGCGGCACAGATGGACGGTGCGGTTATCGTGGTTGCTGCGTCTGACGGTGCTATGCCGCAGACCAAAGAGCATATTCTACTCGCGCGACAGGTCGGTGTACCGAACCTTATTGTCTTCATTAATAAGTGCGACATGGTGGATGACCCTGAAATTATTGACTTGGTTGAGGCAGAGATGCGAGAACTGCTCACTAAATACGAGTTTGACGGCGACAATGCGCCGGTTATTCGTGGTTCAGGGCTGAAAGCACTGGAAGATCCGTCAGGCGAACATGGACAAAAAATACTTGACTTGGTGAATGCTATGGATGAATACTTTCCAGAGCCGAAACGGGATACGGATAAGCCGTTCCTTATGCCGATTGAGGATGTGTTCTCAATTGAAGGTCGAGGAACAGTGGTTACCGGTAAGATTGAGCGTGGTATTGTGAAAGTAGATGAGGAAATTGAGATTGTCGGCATCAAAGAAACAAGCAAAACAACAGTAACTGGCGTTGAGATGTTCAATAAACAGCTTGACGAGGGACGCGCGGGAGATAATGCAGGTCTGTTGCTTCGCGGTGTGAAAAAAGAAGAAGTACACCGAGGGCAGGTACTGGCAAAACAGGGTACAGTGACACCACACAAGGAATTTGAAGCGGAGATTTACATCCTTTCCAAAGATGAGGGCGGACGACACACGCCGATTCTGAACGGATACAAACCGCAATTCTACATTCGTACCACAGATGTGACCGGTGAGTTGAAACTTCCGCAAGGGACGGAAATGGCAATGCCGGGTGATACAATTCAGGCAAACATTTCCCTCATAAATCCCGTTGCGCTTGAAGAGCGGCAGCGGTTCGCTATCCGCGAGGGTGGCAAGACGGTCGGAGCAGGAGTAGTGACAAAAATTGTCTCCTAATCCGCCGATGTTATTTGATTCCACAAATCTATATGCCGAGTCAATCAAAGACCGTGAAGAAACAGAACGACATTCATAAACTGCGCATCCGTGTGCAGGCATATGAGCCGCGCGTGCTGGACTCTTCAGTAAAGCAGATAATAGAGACAGCAACCCGTCTTGAGACGACCGTTGTCGGTCCTATCCCTCTTCCGACTAAGATTAAGAAATATTCTGTGAACAGAGCTCCGTTTGTGTTCAAAACATCTCAGGAACAGTTTGAGATGCGCACACATACACGATTGTTAGACATAGAGCGTCCGTCACAGCAGGTGATAGAAGCACTAAGTAATCTTTCGCTTCCCGCAGGTGTGTCTATTGAGGCACAAATGTTGTCGTAGTCGGATATCGCGCATGTCGCGCACTTTGTGCGGATTGTATCCGTACATATCACAACATATCAATATGAAATTCGCATTAGGAAGAAAATTACAGATGACACAACTGTTTGATGAAAACGGGATTGTGCGTCCTGTAACAGCAATTGTGCTTGAACCACTGACGGTAACATTGCTACGCACCGCGGATCGGGATGGTTATGATGCGGTGCAGGTTGAGTATGGCGACAAGAAATCAAAACTCAAAAAAGAATTCCACGGTACCGGAGAGTATGCGATTGGCGATAGTGTTGCCGCAACGGAAGTTTTTAATTCCGGTGATGTGGTGCGGGTCTCTGCTACTTCTAAAGGAAAGGGGTTTCAAGGTGTTGTGAAACGGCACGGATTTGCAGGCGGTCCGCGCACGCACGGACAAAAACATAATGAACGGCAGCCGGGATCAATAGGATCGGGTCTGCGCAATCGCGTGCCGAAGGGAACACGCATGGCGGGTCGGACCGGAAATAACCGTGTAACAATAAAGGGCACCAAAGTGGTGATGGTAGATAAGGATAGAGGATTACTCCTACTGCACGGTTCAATTCCCGGACGGCGCGGCACATTGGTGGAAATTCAAGGCGTATGACAAAAGTGGTAGTATACACACAGGAAGGCAAAAAAAACAGAGAAGTTGTGCTCCCGCAGCACCTCTTCACCCTACTTTGGTCAGATGCATTGGTACACCAGACGGTAATCGGTATAGCAAATAATCGGCGAACTGGCGCGCATACTAAGGACAGAGCGGAAGTGCGCGGCGGCGGACGCAAACCGTGGAGACAAAAAGGAACCGACCGCGCACGCCACGGTTCAATTCGTTCACCGCTGTGGGTCGGTGGCGGTGTGACATTCGGACCGAAGAAGGAAAAAAATTACAGTGTATCACTGAACAAAAAAATGCGCACAAAAGCTTTTTTCATTGTGCTGTCAGAAAAATTCCGCGACGATGCCATCCTATTTCTTGATTCATTCACTGTGGACACACCTTCGACGAAAACAGCAGCAGCGTGCCTAACCGCTATTTATGGTGAAGACAGAAAACAAAAAAATCACTGCACAGTTGTGTTTTCGGAAAGTAATGAGGCAATACGGAAGAGCTTCTCAAATCTACAAGGTGTGAGGACAATCACTCTGCACGCATTTAATGCAGAAGATGCACTTACCGCGGAAAAAATATTGTTTGTGCATCCGGAAAAAACAGTGGAGCACTTGGAAATACGCGGTGCAGGAATAAAGAGCAGCACGGATACCGCAACTGTTTCTGAAAAACATACTGAAAAGAAAGGTGCAAATAAAGTAGAAAAGAAAAATAGAACAGAAAAAGCAGATAAAAAAGATATATGATTTTCGATAAACTATTCAAAAAAGATGATGAAGAAAAAAAGAACGCAGATTTATCTATCGCCGATGATACTGTTGTGCAGGAAAATAGCGACACAAAACAGAATCTGCAGGAAGATTCAGATGGAGGAACATTTACAGGCACCGCGGCCAACATTCGTCCGTCAGAAAAAAGCGTAAAAAAATCAAAAAGCATAAAAACAAACAAAGCGTTTGACCTGAAAAGCCGCAAAAACCGGACAAAGCGGATAGTGCACACAAAGCGACCGTTCCATAGAAAGCAACGCCAAGATGTCAAAACTATGGTTAATGTGTATGATTTAATTGAGCGTCCGGTAGTAACTGAGAAAGTTGCCACTTTATCAGAAAAAAGAACTTACGCTTTCTTCATCCGTCCGTCTGCAACAAAACATACAGTTGCAGATGCCGTTGAAGCACTTTATGGTGTTCGCCCAATCAAGGTACGCATAACAAAAAACGCACCGAAAAAAAAGCGTATTCGTATTGCGGGACGGGAACGGGAATTCGGTGTCACCGCGCGGAGAAAAAAGGCGTATGTATTCTTAAAAGAAGGTGATTCAATCCGATTAACATAACACATATGGCAGTAAGAAAATATAAACCAACAACACCCGGAGTACGCAGTACAGTGGTGCCGCTGTACAAACACCTCTTATCACAGGGAAATTCACCAAAAAAAATGCTGATCAAAGATACGCATCGCAGTGTCGGACGCAATAGTGATGGTCGCATTACCATGCGGCATCGTGGCGGCGGTCATAAACGACGCTTCCGCGATATTGATTTTCTACAGGATAAGTTTGACATACCGGCAAGGATAGAAACAATTGAGTATGACCCGAATCGATCCTCGTTTATCTCACTTATTTGTTACAAAGATGGTGAGCGACGGTATATCCTCACACCTGATGGATTGCATGTGGGTGATACGGTTATCACATCAGAAAAGGCACCATTGAAACCGGGCAACAGAACGGTATTAAAAAATATTCCAGTCGGCACCGCGATCTATAATGTGGAGTTAAAAATGCATGGTGGTGCAAAAATTGCCCGATCTGCGGGAAATACAGCAACATTACTCGGGCACGACGGCATATTCGCGCATATTAAACTCCCATCACAGGAGGTACGCAAGATGCCTGTTACTTGTTATGCTTCAATCGGGTCAGTCGGTAATAAAGAACACCATCTGCGTGTGATCGGTAAGGCAGGTCGTCATCGTTGGATGGGTAAACGACCGACTGTCAGGGGTAATGCTATGAACGCGGTTGACCATCCGCACGGCGGAGGTGAGGGCAGGCAGGGACGCGGACGCAAGCGCGCGGTGACGAAATGGGGTAAACCGTCCGGTAAGGGACAGAAAACAAGGAAACCAAAACGGTATTCAGATGCACACATCGTTCGCCGACGCCAATTGATGCGCAGAAAACGATAGAAAGACCATTTTTATTGATTTTTTTACTATTATTACCGCACAATAATCTAGGTATTGCAATATTCATGTTTTCATGCTATGCTGGTAAATAGATTGGGAAAGTGCCAATTGAGTGGCTTAGCCGCAAGCATATCCTGATTTGGCAGATTTGACGGGTTTGTAATTCCGTCATTTCTTTTCTTTTGAACTCAGAGTTGGAGGAAGAATGGTAAGGTCCATCATGTCCGCAGTCCCCGAAGCAATTCACTGACCAAACGGCGCCGAGCGGCATCACCCTCAACCAACCCCCCACCGAAACGAATGTTTCGGTGGGGGATTCTCATTTAATTACCCTTATGTGGAAATCACGATATTTGTTTAATGCCATTTTTTCTCATATCTAATAGGGGTATAAACTTGCAGAATATACAACCGTCCGCTACCATATATAGTATTGCAGGAATAATGCAGTAAAGTATGACACGATCAGTAAGTAAAGGACCGTTTGTTGATTTCAAACTATTGAAAAAAATAACTGGAAAAAAGCCGGAAGATGCCGGTGTCATTCGCACATGGGCGCGCAGAAGTCAAATTTCCCCCGAAATGATCGGGTTCACTTTCGGCGTGCACAATGGCAAATCACATATGGATGTATTAGTCACCGAGGAGATGGTGGGGCACCGCCTCGGTGAGTTCGCACCATCAAAGCGGTTTACTCGGCACGGCGGTAAATTGCAGAAAGCGACGGATGACGCGAAGAAACAGGCGGAAATCACGGCGGCAAAGGCGGCACGCACCACCACAGAGAACAAGATATAATATGAAGGCGACACTTAAAAATTACCGGCAATCCCCGAGAAAGGTTCGTTTGGTTGCTGATGCGCTGCGCGGTCGGCGAGTGTCTCATGCGCTTGCTGCATTGCAGTCACTTGATAAAAAAGTCGCAGGACCGATAGGCAAGTTGATACAATCCGCGATCAGCAACGCAAAGAACGCCGGAAAGACGGATGAACAGACAGCACAACTTGTTATCAGTGGTGTTGTTGTGAATGAAGGCAGAATGATGAAACGGTACCGTCCGCGCGCGTTTGGTAGAGCAACACCGTTGCGAAAACGGTCCAGCACCATACATATAACATTACAGTAAACATATGACACACACAGCACATCCATACGGTTTTCGGGTCGGTATAACACGCGATTGGCGTGTACAGTGGTTTGCGGCAAGTAGGAATAAGTATCGAAAATTATTGCGCGAAGATTACCTGCTCCGCACTTTTCTTGAAAAAGAACTTGAAAACAAATCAGTCAGCACGATATTATTTGAACGGGATAGGGATACATTGGGTGTTACTATTAAAACGGCCCGCCCCGGTCTGATTATTGGCAGGGAAGGAATGGGTATTGAGGATCTCATCCGCCGCACAAAACAGTTTGCCAGAAAAAATGGTTTGAATGAGCATTGCAATATTCGCGTTGAAGAGGTGCGGTATGTGGAACAGGATGCCGCGTTGGTTGCCGAATCAATTGTGGAGTCATTAAAACGGCATATGCATCACCGCCGCCTGATTAAACACACAATGGAGAAAGTGATGGCGAACAGAAATGCGAAGGGCTGTCGTATTCTTATCGCCGGACGGCTCGGCGGTGCTGAAATTGCCCGAAGCGAAGAACTGAAACAAGGAAAAATTCCGCTGCAGACATTGCGCGCGGATATTGATTATGCGCACAAGGAAGCGGTAATGCCCTACGGCATACTTGGTGTCAAGGTGTGGATCTATAAAGGTGATATTGAGAATAAAAAGTAAATATGTTGTTTCCCAAGAAAGTAAAATATCGCCGGCTTCAGCGCAAGCGAACAAATCCGAAAAAGAAGAGAAACGCTTCACGCGGCACAGAACTCAATTTCGGTGTGTATGGTATAAAGGCGATGACACCGGCAAGAATACGATCAAATCAGATAGAGGCATCCCGCCGGGTTATTTCCCGCATGATGGGAAAAACAGGTCGGATATGGATTCGTATTTTTCCCGACAGACCGTGGACGCAGAAAGCAGCAGAAGTCGGTATGGGAAAAGGAAAGGGTGATCCGCAGGGTTTTGAAGCGGTTGTTTTACCGGGCAGAATATTATTTGAGATATCGGGTGTACCTGAAGAAACGGCGCGAAGTGCCATGCTCAAGGCAGGCAAAAAACTGCCGGTAAAAACAAAGTTTGTAATGAAATAGTGCGTATGGCAAATAAACAAGAAGAAAAAAAGACAGCCAAGAAAAAAACAAAGCAGCAGATCATTGATGATTTGCGGAAACAGAAGAAAAAATTACAGGAAGCAAGATTCCGTCTTTCTGCAGAAGCACAGCAAAAAACAAGCAGACACAAGGAACTGCGCAAATCAATAGCGCGCATGACAACCATGCTGACTGCGGTAAAAAAGGAGCAAAAAACCGGCAATACTCGCGATAATTCAGTTTCTCGTGTATGATACATATGCAACACAATGTATAAAACATATGAAACAGGAAAAAAAGACACCAACAAAAGTAAACAAAAAGACGCTACAGGGAACAGTGGTGTCTTCAAAAATGCAGAGTACTGTTATTGTTGCGGTAAATAGGCATATAAAACATCCGAAATACGGAAAGTACCGCCGGGTCACGAAGCGGTACAAAGCGCATAATCCTGGAGAAACAATTCCTGTCGGTGAGAAGGTCTCTATAGAATCATGTCGTCCGATATCCAAAGAGAAACATTTTTGCGTTATCAATACAGAACAAGCAAAGAAAGGAAAATAATAGCATATGATACAGCCCCAAACAATTGTAAGAGTAACTGATAACTCAGGCGCAAGAATCGCCCGGGTGTTTAAGGTGTTGGGAGGTACGCGCCGCCGGTATGCGCGTATTGGTGATGAAGTGGTATGTTCGGTTCAGGAGGCAGAGCCGCGCAAGAGCATTAAGAAGAAACAGGTGGTAACCGCCGTGGTAGTGCGTCAAAGAAAACCATACCGTCGTGCGGACGGTTCATATGTATCATTCAGTGAGAATGCTGTGGTCATTGTTGACAAAAAAAAGAAAGAGCCGCAGGCAACCCGTATATTCGGTCCGGTACCCCGGGAACTTGAGCGGGTCGGGTATAAGAAAATAACCTCAATGGCACCGGAAGTTGTATAGCGTATGAAGATACAGAAAGGAGACACAGTTATGGTAATGAAAGGGTCCGACAAAAAGAAAGTCGGCAATGTACTGCATGTTATACCGGACGATGAAAAAGTAATAGTCGCCGGTGTCAATATTCGCACAGCACATAAAAAAGCGCGGACACGCAATGAGAAAGGAACCATTGAAAAGAAAGAGAGACCGATTAGCATATCTAATGTTCTGGTTATTGATCCAAAGACAAAAGAGCCGTCACGAGTGCAATATACCGGCACCGGAAAGGAGAAGAAACGAATGACCAAAAAAAACGGCACAATGCTTGAGAAAAAACAAGCAAGAAAAAAGACGGCAAAGAAAACAGTCGTTGCGGCAAAAAGCGAAGAAGAAAAAAATAAACAAAAGGAACAAAAAGATATATGAAAACAACAACAGACATAAAGATAGATAAGACATTTGAAATACTCAAAGATGTATTTTCATGGAGTAATCCGATGCAAACAACCCGATTGGAGAAAATTGTTGTATCAACAGGTACAGGTCGTGTACGCAAAGAGAAACAAAAAACAGATCTTATACAGGATCGCTTGACGGCAATAACCGGACAGAAACCCGCATTTCGAAAAGCTCGCCAGTCAATCGCTTCATTTAAGTTGCGTGAAGGTGAGACAGTCGGATATGCTGTTACATTGCGCGGCAGAAAAATGCGTGATTTTCTGGATCGCCTGCTTAATATTTCAATTCCCCGCATGCGTGATTTTCGGGGCATACCCGAATCATCAGTTGATGAGATGGGAAATCTTACCATAGGTATTTCGGAACACATCATTTTTCCGGAAACACCGGATGAAAATATGCAGGACATCTTCGGTTTGTCAATCACTATCGTTACTTCTGCGAAAAATAAAGAAGAAGCATCTAAATTTTTTGAACACATTGGCGTGCCATTCGTTCAAAAGACATAAAAAAATACACCACCAGCGAAGTAGTGGTGGCGTAATATGGTTCGGTGCAATCAATCACCGCACGCAACAATCTCAAACAGCATGGTGCAAAGAACCATTATGATTAATTTGCTAATGCGGATTCAAAAAAGACCAAAAGAAGAAGGTGTCTCATAGATTCATCCCAGTCAAACACAAGGATGGATGCGCCTAAACAGATAACAGCTGTCAACCCTGTTACGACACCAATCAGTAAAACCATGATACTGTTTAAAAAATAACCCGTGAGACGCGTCACTTTTTCCATCGTCGATCCCCCTAGTTTGTTTGCCGAAACCGTTTCAGCAATCTGATAATATTATATTAAATAAAATTATTTTGTCAAATATAGTATGGTGGAGGTGGTATCCCACGAAAGGTATAAAAAAATACACCACCTTCAAAAGGTGGTGTAATGGGTTTTCGGTGTAACCGGAGGGAGTGTCCTGACTTCTTCCAGTTACTGTGTGCAACAACAGCCTCAGGTGTCAAGCCACTCCAAATCACGCTGCCGCCAGTATCTGTCAAGATACCCAACGAACGGAGTCCAGATACCGGCCCCAAGAATGATAAGAGCGGCACACAAGGCAATCGTCAGGTAGTTTTCGTGCGCTGAAACAATGGTGTGTTCAACACCAAAGATCAAAAACGTTCCAAGCATGGTCACAATCAACACGGCAAGGAATGCTGCGGCTCCTACCAAGACACCGAGTGCGAACAGCGACATGAAATTTTTCATGTTTGGTTTCTCCTTTTCAGTGAGTTTTGCCTACTGAACCAGTTCCAGCAGGTCTATACATATAGTACAAAAATAACTTTATTTTGTCAAATATAGTATGGTGGGGTGAAACATCTCTCACACAGTTTTTTAAAATATGTTGCGTATTGCCAACTATGTGCTACCATACGGATAACAGAGTAAATCCATAGAGTTTTCTTTGTGCGCGGTAAACACTGCGAGTAAAGACAATTGTATGCGGATATTGCCCTGTGTGAGTATATGGCACGAAAAGCGCTTATAGCACGAAACGAAAAACGAATTCGATTGGCGATAAAATATGCAAAGAAACGAGCCGAATTGAAAGAGAAGGGTGATTGGGAAGGATTGCAAAAATTGCCGAGAAATGCATCTCCTGTTCGCATTCGCAATCGTTGTTTTATAACCGGTCGTCCGCGCGGGTACCTCCGTGCTTTCAATATGTCCCGCATTTCTCTGCGTGAGCAGGCGGTAAAGGGATATATCCCGGGATTACGAAAGTCATCATGGTAACAGACACAATCGCAGATTTTATTATTCGCATTAAGAACGCGGGCGCGGTCCGTAAGGAGCGCATTGAGATGCCGTACTCAAACATGCGCAATGGTATCGCTCAGAAACTGCGTGTTAGGAAGTACATTGATAATGTGGATACGGTCGGTCACGGCACAAAAAAGCGACTGGTAATTACGCTTGCGTATGACAAGGACGGCAGACATCGGGTTCAGGGTGTGAAACGGATATCAAAGCCGGGCTGTCGTGTATACATGGGGGTTCGGGATATTTATCCGGTAAAAAATAACCACGGCATCATGTTGTTCTCCACACCGAAAGGAATATTAACCGACGACGAAGCGCGAAAGGAACATGTCGGCGGCGAGACACTTTTTTCAATTTGGTAGTATGTCAAGAATAGGAAAACAATCAATCACTGTGCCGAACGGCGTGCAAGTATCATGTGATGCCGGCATGCTGACAGTAAAAGGTCCGAAAGGAGAGCTGTCGCGGCGTGTGCGTGATGAAGTAGAACTGACTATTGCAGACGGCGCAGTGTCGGTGAAACCGGTGGCAAAAACCCGACTCGCGCTTGCACTGTGGGGCACCTACGCATCACACACGAAAAACATGATCAACGGTGTCGTTAATGGTTATAAAAAAGAACTTGAGGTGCAGGGTGTCGGCTATCGTGCGGAAATGAAAGGAGCGCAATTGGAACTACGGGTTGGGTTTTCGCATTCGGTGTTAGTAGATATTCCGGCAGGATTGCAAGTAAGCGTGAAAGACGCTGTCATCACCATTGAAGGTTTTGATAAAGAGTTGGTCGGTGAATTTGCCGCACAGGTTCGTCGGGTACGCAAACCGGAACCGTATAAAGGAAAAGGAATCCGATATGTCGGCGAAATGGTTCGCCGCAAGCAGGGTAAGAAATCAGATTAATATATGATACTATGAAATATACGGCACAAAAAGTACTGGGCAGAAAAAGAAGGCATAGCAGGGTTCGCGCCGTGATACGCGGCACAGCGGATCGCCCTCGTCTCGCATTCTTCAGATCGAACAAAAATGTGTATGCACAGATTATTGATGATAATGCCGGAAAAACCCTTATCGGTGCTTCATCTTTGAAAGATACAACATCCGCAGGATCTGTTGCGCAGGCAGAAAAGATGGGTATTGATATCGCTGAGAGAGCGAAGAAGCAGGGCATAACAAGAGTGGTTTTTGATCGCGGTGGATTTATATACACAGGTTCAACAAAAGCATTTGCTGATGCCGCGCGTAACAGCGGATTACAATTTTAATTATGGCTACAGAAGAAAACACAGAGCAAAAAGAGAAAAAAGAGGTGACTGCAGAAAATAATACGGTTAAAACGAATCAAACGGTTGACGGCAACAATCGCCCTGAAAAACAGCACAGTACCGCTGAAACAGATAATAGTGGTGAAAAACAAAAATTTTCTAAAGAAAAATCCGATGCAAAAAGCAGCAGAGGTCGGAGGCACTCCTCAGCATTCAACCGTTCTTCAAGGCGCGGTAAAAAACAGCCAAAGTCAGAATTTGAATCACGAGTATTGTCCGCGCGTCGCGTATCCAGAGTGGTCGCCGGTGGTCGCCGTTTTAGTTTGAGCGTCGCGGTCGCAGTCGGTAACGGCAAGGGGCAGGTAGGTATAGGTATAAGTAAAGGGCAGGATATGGCAATGGCAACAGAAAAAGCGCGTCACCAAGCACAGAAAAATCTGACACGCGTGCAACTGACTGACAATAACAGCATCTCAAGTGAATCAACAGGAAAATATTGCGCATCCGTAGTGCAAGTACGACCTTCAAACGGGTTCATTGCAGGCGGTGCGGTGCGAACTATTGCCGAACTTGCCGGTATACAACGGATTAACGCAAAAATTTTGTCACGCAGCAAAAGTCATCTGAATAATGCGCGCGCCGCGCTGCGGGCACTACAGTCAGTGAAAGGATAATCTATGTTACACACACTTAAGAGCACAACAAGAAAACAAAAAAAAAGAGTCGGTCGCGGCGGCGCGCGCGGTAAGAATGCGGGTCGTGGGCATAAGGGGCAGAAATCGCGCGCTGGGCATAGAATTCGCCCCGCAATTCGTGATGAACTGCAGCGAATTCCGAAACGTCGCGGGTATAATAAAAACCGAGCACGGGGTGTGCGTAATAAAGACCCGGTACGGAGTGTGACCCTTGCGCTGCTTGAGAGGAATTTTAAAAAGAACGAAAAAATCACACCGGGCGTGCTGGTAACAAGACATATGATTGCACCGGTAAAAGGTCGCGCTCCTAATGTAAAAATTGTTGCGCGCGGCAGCATCACCACACCGCTGACAATTCAAAAATGTCTGTTGTCAGCGGATGCCCGGAAAAAGGTGGAAGCAGCGGGCGGTACAGTACAATAAAAGATATGACCTTTACAGCACTCAAATTATTTTTCACTGATATGTTTCTCGTGAAGAAATTTATCGCTGTTGCGATAGGTTTGGTTCTCTTTCGCGTGTTAGCATCTGTGCCGGTACCCCAGATTGATGCGGCAACACTGGGCGCATTGCTGTATCAGAATCAGCTGCTGGGTGTGTTCAACATTTTCTCCGGCGGCGGATTGTCAAATTTTTCTATCGCTATGCTCGGTGTATTTCCGTACATCACGGTTGCCATTATAGTGCAGTTGCTGACGGTTGTATCACCCCGTATTCATTCTATGTACCACGAAGAAGGAGAAATCGGGCGAAAAAAGATAGGGCAGTGGACGCGTGTGGCAACGGTGCCGGTGGCGATTATAAACGCAATCGGTATCCTTGCGTACTTTCAATCGCAGCAGGTTATACCACAGTTGCCTGTTCCTGATTTCACCATGAGCGTGTTGTTCATTGTCGCCGGTTCAATGCTCACGATGTGGGTTGGTGAACTCATAACTGAATTCGGTATCGGTAATGGTATCTCATTCATCGTATTTGCAGGTATCGTGGTGAATATTCCGACATTAATGACACAGGCGGTTGCCACATTCTCACCGGCACTGGCTCCCATGTATATTATTGCCGGTATCGGCATCATCGTCGGTGTGATGCTTGCGGTATGGATGAACGAGGCTGATCGTCCGGTTCCGATTACTTATGCGAGATATGGTATCGGACACGGTTCCGGTGACCGGCGTGTGGAGACATACATTCCGGTCAAAGTGAACCCTGTCGGTGTGTTATCAATCATTTTTGCACTTGTGGTCACTGCATTTTTCCAATATCTCTTCAAATTTATGGGTGATAGTGCTACCGCCGCTATCAGTACGATCGGTACATGGGCAACGGAAGTGCTTGCAAATGGGTATTATTACGCCATTCCGGTCGCTCTTCTTACATTTTTCTTCACATATTTTCATGCACCGATTGTCTTTAATGTAAAAAAGATTGCGGATAATATACAGCAGCAAGGTGCTTTTATTCCCGGCGTCCGTCCCGGTGAGGACACAGTTGAGTACTTCAGCAAAGTTCTGAAAAGGGTTGTCTGCTATGCCGCTGTCTTTTTGACAGCAATCGCCGCAGTACCGTTTCTTGTGACCGGATCTTCCGCTGGTACATTTTTGTTCGCTGTTGGCGGCACGGGCGCACTCATTATTGTTTCCGTTATTTTAGATGTGTACCGAAAAACAGGCGCGCGGATAAATGACCTAAAAGCGTTGCTGTAAACGGGAATATGCTACACTAACAGATATATGC
Organism: Minisyncoccota bacterium; assembly: GCA_958295675.1. Taxonomy (GTDB): domain Bacteria; phylum Patescibacteriota; class Minisyncoccia; order Phycocordibacterales; family JABAAK01; genus JAPPJI01. The sequence goes on from OY282360.1 coordinate 140,094, forward strand.
ACGCATACATTTTTTTCGGTATTGCGGGTTCAGGGAAAGGAACACAACGGAAGATGCTTGAAGCGCGTTTGAGAGAGGAGGGAAAAACAGTGTTATGTTTGGAGGTGGGGCAGGCACTCCGTGAATACACGGCAGATACGGCATCACCCGCAAAAGAGCATCTGGCCAATATTATGAAAACAGGTGAATTAGTACCGTCGGCATTTCCTATTGCTGTCGTGCTGAATAGAATAATGGAGCAGCAAACACAGCATGATTGTCTTGTGTTTGACGGTTTGGGGCGAAGGCGCATAGAAGCAGAAATTTTTATTGATTTAATGGCATTTTTTCCGAAGGTAGAGGTGCATGTCATTCTTTTGGATATCTCTGAAAGCGAAGCGATGCAAAGATTGCGCAAGCGGGGGCGATATGATGATACTGAAGATGCCATAAAAACACGGTTCGCGCTTTTCAATGATACGGAGACCGGCACGACGGCAGCACTTAATTTTCTGCGCAACCGTTCCGATGTTGCATTCCATACAATAGACGGATTAGGTACATCAGAAGAGATATTTCAGCAAATCGTATCTGAACTTGATGTATGATTATTACCGATAAAACACAGAAAGAAAGACTTGTTGAAGCGGGAAAACGCCTGCGCACTGTTCTTGATGCGGTCAGGAAACATATTAAACCGAATGTTGTTACCACGGAATTAGATGCGTTAGCATATACCATGATTACTGAAAAAGGTGATAAACCGGCGTTTCTGAATTATAAGCCGACAGGTATGCCGATTGCATTCCCGGCAACATTATGTGTTTCTTTAAATCACGAAATGGTGCATGGCATACCGAATCAGGAGAAAATCATACAAAACGGCGACATCATTTCAATTGACTGCGGATTGGAGTATGAGGGTGTTTTTGTTGACGCAGCGTTTACAATAGTTGTCGGTGACAGCGATGCTGCCGCTCAAGCGTTAATTGAGGCGACACGCAAAGCGTTACAGTATGCCATCATTACGGCGCGTGCGGGCGCAACTACGGGTGATGTCGGTAATGCTGTTGAAACAGTCGCGAAAGAGCATGGTTATACTGTGCCGCCGGAACTCGGCGGACATGGTGTTGGTGCCGCTCAGCACGAAGATCCGTTCATTCCGAATATTGGAGATGCCGGTCAGGGAGAAATATTACGCGATGGTGAAGTAATTGCCATTGAACCGATTTTTTCAGAGGGCAGTGACCCGCGAATCACTCATGGAGAAGACGGATTTGCATACTGCGCTATGGATGGAAGCCGATCCGCTCATTTTGAGCATACATTGTTAGTAACAAAAGATGCTCCGATTATTATTACCGGACCGATGTGGTAATATACAATCTATGAATACACACATTGAAAGAACACTGGTCGTTATTAAACCGGATGGTGTGCAGCGTACATTGGTCGGTGAAATTATTAAGCGGCTTGAACGGGTCGGACTGAAATTGGTCGGCATGAAGATGGTAACCGCTGATACCGACATAATAAAGCAGCATTATTCATCTGATCCGAGATGGAAACAGAATGTCGGTGAAAAATTACTGGAAAATAAAAAAAAGAACGGTGAAGATATCAGTTCAATAACCGCATCAGAATTAGGTGAAAAAGTGCTCAGTCAGTTGGTGCGATTTATGACCGCCGGTCCGGTCGTGGTAATAGCACTTGAGGGCGCGCATGCAATACCGCTTACGCGAAAATTAGTCGGTGCCACGGAACCGCTTTCTTCGGATGTCGGTACAATCAGAGGTGATTTTGTGCTTGACTCATATAGTATGGCGGACAGCACTGACAGAGCGGTCCGCAATGTCATCCATGCCTCATCAGACAACAGTGATGCCGAAAAAGAGATTGCTTTATGGTTCAAGTCAGAGGAATTGATGAACTATCGCACTGTACACGAACATACGCTGTACGATGTGAATTTTGACAATGTTACTGAGTAATAACACATATACCCGCCATATGCAGGCACTCTTGTTGCTTCTTTTCACATCATCCCTGACACTTATCCTGCATTCTCTCGGACTTGCCGCGTATTTATATTGGAAATTTTGGTGGTTTGATATTGTAACTCATGCGTTAGGCGGTTTTTCACTCGGATTACTCATTGCTTTCCTTGTGCCAAAAAAACATATTTTCCTGATATATGGCGCGCTGATTCTCTGCATTATCGGATGGGAGATATTTGAAATTGTTTTTGTGGGAATTGAGACAGGGAACATGTCGTATGTTATTGACATCATTTCTGATTTGGCTATCGGTTTTGCAGCCGCTCACGGTGCAATATGGATATATCACACAAACACCACCGAACGAAAACACAGATAATATTATTGTTTGTGCGATTCAGCAATACGGTTGAATATGTCCGGATACTTTTGTGCTATTTCCGAAAGCACTTTCCTATCCAAGTCAATTTTTTCCCGCTTTAATGTATGTATAAAAGCACTGTATGACATATTATGCTGACGCAATGCGGCATTAATTCGGATATTCCAAAGACGCCTAAAATCCCCTTTCTTTTTCCTCCGGTGCGCGAACGCATGATTGCCCGCATGAAGCAGTGCTTCACGAGCTTGTCGCTCTTTTGTTGACCGCCCCCAACGATACCCTTTTGTTTTTTTCAATAGGGATCGGCGTTTTTTTAGTGAAAGTGTTCCTCGTTTGATTCGTACCATATGCAAAAGTTATGAAAGCAAAAGTCGTTGTTTTGCTTTTGTGGGCAAAACAGCATGTCGCTGCCGTTTTTGCCGTAATTTCTTTGAACGGGAATGCTTCGCATTGAAATGTCCGCGTCCTTTTCCGGACACGAGGATGGCGCCGTGCTTGGTTTTGCGAACACGAGAAATAGCGGATTTATTTGTTTTGGTAGTCATAAAAGTACCGAAAAAATGTATAAAGAAGTATACCACAGGACAATAAGCGGCACAAACAATGCTTTTATATACCCTGAGATCATTTCTTATTTTTTCCCTGAAGAACTACGGAAAAACCTTTCGGGCTCTTGCGAACACTCTCCGCTGTATATACCTCTCCGGGGATTGTTTGTATAAACGAAAGGAGTCGTTCTTTTAAAAACTCACCATTCATACTCTTATACCGCCCGAAAAGAAAGAGATCAACCTGCACCTTGTTGCCGTTATCAAGCCATTCACGGATTTTTTTTGCGCGAAGCTGCATGGTGTCTTCACCGGTACCCGGCTTTATCTGAGTGTGTTTTACTTCGTCTTGCTTCTTTTTCCCTTTTTCTTTATCTTGCTCTATCCACTTCTTCTTCAGTTTGTTCTGTTCATATTGGTATTTTCCATGATCAGCGATTCGGGCAACTGGCGGTTTCGCTTTCGCTGTGACCTCAATCAAATCCAAATCAGCTTGTTTCGCCCGCTCAAGCGCTTTCTTGATAGGTACAATACCGACACTCTTCCCGTCTGCATCAATAAGACGCACCTCCGGCGAGCGAATGGATTCATTGATACGCGCTTTGGGCTGCGCTAATTTTCTTGGTCCTCTTCGAATATAATTACATATTATACAGTTTTTTCGTAAATGACAACCGAGAGATGATATAATGCAAAATACATGGAAAGAATATTCACAAGAAGAAAAATTGTAGTTATTACCGCGGTACTCATACTCCTTTCTACACTGGTGTATGTGGAGCACCCATCCGTCCTTGCATTGAAAACAATCGCTTCATCGATTGGTTTTATTGATTCAGAGCGGAATGTGGTCGGCATTACCGATGTGCGGTCCATTGATCACACCCAGGGCAGTCATGATGCGAATGTGCTGCTCATTGAATATTCAGATTTCAGCTGTGTTATGTGCGCGATGATGCAGGACAATCTTAAGCGTATTGCCGAAGAGGAGCGGGTATTACTTGTCTCCCGGCATCTTTACCCCGAAACATCGGGTACATCCTTTGAAAAAGCAGTCGCGGCTGAGTGTGTGGCAAAGCATGCCGGAGAAGAGGCATATTTCTCATTTGTACAATATCTCTATAAGAATCAATACATCCCAGATGACAGCAAGTTAACCATGCTGCAAAAGGCGATTTCTCTCGGTACCGATATTCAGGAATTTGAAAGGTGTATTGCGAGTGATGACCGAATTCGTGCAAGGATACAAAACGACAGCGAAGAGGGGTGGCACCTTGGTGCCCGTGGCACACCATATATTGTGGTAGTGTACAAAGGCAGGCCGATCGGTATCTCCTACGCGAATGAATATGAAAAGTTTTTACATCGTGTTCGTTCCTTGGTTGCCAATGCGCAAGAAAATAGCCGAACATAGTCATTGACATATCTATTAATTTATTTGTATATATTTGACTTAAAGTTAAACTATTCTATAACAATACTCTATTGAAAATTAAAGAGGATATGATACTATATAATTGGTTTTACTCAAGGAGAATTGGTCGTGCTGAAAAATCAATCTGTGTCTTTCAAAAACCTCACACTCACTTTGATAGGGTGTGTACTTGCCATCGGGATTGCCGGATGTGCGTCATCCGGGAAAAAAGGATTTGAAACGAGCTTTGGGTGGCGTGACGGGGAACTGGTGACACACGCTGTCGGGCGGGTGTTCAATGAGCAAATCAGGCATTCCGTCAACGGAAGTAATGCACCATTGCTGAGTACCGCGTCGCGCGATGTTTTCGGTATGTCAGCGGAGCGTGCTTTGGACTTCCCAGGACAAACAAACTACTGGAACAACTACGGCGACAACGACACACATGGTTTTGTCACTGCAGTTCGAGAAGTGAAAGCAGGAAAAAAAACATGTTGGGAATTCAACGCCGTTGTCAGAACTGCTGGTTATCAGGGAGAAATAAACGGCATTGCATGCAAGAAGGGTGAGAATGATCCGTGGTTAACCAAAAGACCGTGATCACACTCGTCTCATCTCATAACCCCCCGCTTTTTGCGGGGGTTATTTTTAGATATCAACAGTATCAGAAAACAGCGGAAATAGTAAAACATGTTTCATGCTATACTTACACTATAGATTAAAAATCGTAAAGAGAGAACACAGAATGTATGAACAAAAAAAATGATATAAAAAATATTGCCACCGTATTGATAGTACTGGTTATTATTATCCTTGTCTTCTTTGCCGGTACGGCATACACACCAAATGACAGAATCTCATATTCTGATGATAATGTCGCTCCTTCATATGCCGGTGAAACCGACAGTGCTTCTGATACCCTGGATCTGCTTGCTGTTCGCGACACTGATGTTCCGAAAGGTAATGGCCCGTTCCTTTTAATTGAATATTCCGATTATGAATGTCCTTTTTGCAAAAGGTTCCATCCTGTAGTACAGGAATTAGTTGATAATGGAGAAGTGACATGGGTGTACCGTCATCTGCCGCTGCCGTTTCACGAGACCGCTGAAGAAGGTGCGGTCATAGCGGAATGCGTACGCATTCATAAGGGTGGTAGGGCGTTTTGGACATATACTGATTCAGTGTTTGAACAGAATACACTGTCGCTTGATGTGTACAAATCACTCGCCGCAACATCTGGACTTTCATCGGCGCAGGTTGAAAAATGCCTGGAATCGGGCAGTGAAGCGCGGGATGTGCTGGCAGTACATTATAAGGATACACAGTTAGTCGGCATCAATGGTACACCAGGATCATTCTTGGTAAACAAAAAAACAGGCAAGTTTGAGCGTGTACCGGGTGCGTTGCCATTGGAAAGTGACGGTTCCGGGGGTCCTTCAATGCGAGCGCTTCTCAACTCACTTCAGTAGTGATAATGACCGAATACTTTTCACTCTTTAGTTTTCTGACAGCAGCAGTTGCCGGCACAGTCACTGTTTTTCTTCCGTGCACCTATCCGATGATTATCGGATATATCGCCCTTATTATAGGTGACAGGCGGAATGATGACATGACGCACATTCTGAGAATAACCTTTTGGTTCTTTGTGGGGTTCACAGTCACTTTCATGGTATTCGGCAGTATCGCCGGCTTATTCGGTCAGTTCAGTGAAACCACGCTCATTGTGAATAGCTTAAGACCGATATTGACGATTATCGGCGGTGTATTCTTTATTATCATCGGTCTCCTGCTTTTGCAGGCGATACCGTTGCCGTCCAAGTTGCGGAGTATGCGGGCAATTCCCATTCCTTCATCATTAACTTCGCATTCATGGTGGCGTTCATGCGCTATCGGCGCAATTTTTGCAGCCGGTTGGTCACCCTGCATCGGACCGGTACTCGGAGGCATGTTGGTACTAGCTGCATCATCACAATCAGTCATAGCAGGTACATTACTCATGTTTATGTTTTCAGTCGGCATGGTGTTGCCGATGTTGGTGATCGCGCTCCTGTATGGCAAAACCGCGGGTCGAATTCGTCGCTTTGAGAATATTATGCCGATAATGCGAGTTATCGGCGGCGCACTTTTTATATTCCTCGGTATTATCTTTATCATGGGTGACTTTTCCGTGCTGGGCAGTATGTCAGTGCCGGCATTTCTTGTGCCGTATATTTGACCGGTACAGTAATACCAGGTACAATACAGCCATGTTTCAGTATTTTACAGAAGTATTACAGGAATTTAAATACATTCGATGGCTGTCAATCAGTCGGACGGTACTATTATCCGCCGTGGTCGTTTTTGTTGCGATATTGATTGGATTCATGCTCGGTGCGATGGATAACGGATTGTCCGCCGTACTGAAAACAATCGTTATATAATATGTAATATGAAAGAGCATATAATTGAAGATACAGAAAAAGAAGAGCCGAAGTGGTATGTAGTAAAAGTGCATTCCGGTTTTGAACAACCGGTCAAGTTCAGCATTATGCAGGCCATAGAATCCATGGACCTGCAGGATAGAATATTTGAAGTGATCATACCGGTTGAAAAGCAGATGCGCATCAAAGGAGGGAAGCGAACGGAGAAGAAGGAGCGCATCTATCCCGGTTATATTCTGGTGCACATGGTGATAGACGATCAAACTTGGTATGCAATTAATAATATTGAGTATGTGTCCGGATTTCTCGGTTCCCGATCTCATGCTGAATCGTTATCACAAGAAGAGGTTGATACTATCAAAGATCGAATGTACAGTGGTACTGTGCACCATGAGACCGACTACAAGATAGGTGATTCAGTAAAAATAGTAGAAGGTCCGTTCGCTGATCTGGATGGAAAAGTCAGTGAGATTGATGCCGGCAAAGGTCAGGCAGTTGTTCTTATCCCAATGTTCGGAAGGGAGACACCGGTGAAACTGGACCTTTTTCAGATACGAAGCGTATAAATTACTATGGCAAAACACATACAACAAGCAATTAAACTACAGATAGAAGCGGGGAAAGCGACACCCGCGCCGCCTATCGGCACAGTACTCGGTCCGGTCGGCATCAATATCGGCGATTTCTGCACACAATTCAATGCGGCGACAAAAAATCAGCAAGGAGAAATTGTACCGGTAGTACTTAATGTCTATGATGACCGGTCGTTTGATTTTGTGCTCAAAACACCTCTGGCATCATTTCTGCTCCGCAAAGCTGCGGGAATCAACAAAGGGTCCGGTAAAAATCTCGTTAAAAAGGCGGGTAAGGTGACAGAGAAGGATATTCGGGCGATTGCCGAGCAAAAAATGGAGGATTTGAATGCTCGTGATATAGATGCGGCAATGCAGATAATTCGCGGCACAGCTCGTTCAATGGGTATAGAGGTAAAATCTTGATGAATCTATGATATGGAATTTCTGTGCGGAGAAAAAGAGGTTGAAGCGGTGCGGTGGATGAATGCAGCGTGCATGACGGCGCGGCATGCATTGTGTAAACGGGCAAAATGCGGTGCGGTCATTGTAAACAATTCAGAAATAATCGGCAAAGGATATAATGCGCCGCCACTGGATAATATAAAATGCTGCATGTGTTCGGAACATCTGCGACCGAATAAGCAGAAATATGACGCGACTTGCTGTATGCATGCGGAATGGCGCGCGATTATTGATGCCCTGAAGAACACAGCGGAAAAAATAAAGGGATCACGGCTATATTTTATAAGAATTGACGATAACGGCATGATTAAAAAATCAGAAAAACCATACTGCACGGTCTGCAGCCGTTTGGCACTTGATACCGGTATCGCTGAATTTCTATTGTGGCACGAGGACGGAATTTGTGCATACCCGACCGATGAATACAACAATCTCTCGTATCAATTTACAGGATAATCTTTCATTGTTCAGAGCAACCCTCTTTCTGAATGTATCGTTTTCCGATGGCGCGATTAGATAGAGTCAGGTTTAACTCGGGGACACTGCATGCCATCCACGCGATGAATGTGTTACTGTTCGGTCCGAATGCGGAGTATTCTTTCTCGTACGGATAGCGCAGCGCCGCACGGTGTATATGTTCCACAATCGGTTCCGCTGTTTCTCCGGAGATAGTAACCAGTACGCGCGGCACCGCATCATACCATTTACGATCCGGGATATCATGTGCTATGCGCAGCGCGGAATCATGCCCGTCGGAAAGACGCCATCCTATGACCTCGTATACGGTATAGGTATCCGCATTTTTTTGTTTTGTCGCGATCCATATATGATCCGCGAATAATCCGCGCCAGCCCCATAGTTCCGCGGCATACACCTGAACTACCGCATCCGGATACTGTTCCGGATCAGGCGCAATGCCGGCAGAACTGCGGGATGCGCTTGAAAAACCTGTGAAATCCCATATAACAAGAATTGTGAAGAAAATAAGCAGACAGAGTATGCAATACAGGACTGCTTTAAGAAACCGAACAAGAATATGTTGTGCGTGCCACGGCATATACACATACTATCACCCTCATCTTGCGTTTCCATAGAAAGCCGCGGTATACTTACAGCATATGAATAAAACAGCAATAAGTGTGGTGGGAATTATTATTATATTACTAATCGGGTGGTATGTGTTCGCGGAGAAAGGTATGATACCGGGCATGTCGGACGACAAGCCGATCACAATCGGTTTTATCGGTCCGCTGACAGGTGATGCAGTTAGTTATGGAGAACCGATAAGTAATTCCATTCGCCTCGCCGTTGATGAAGTGAACGAAGATGGCGGCATAAACGGCAGAATGCTGGAAGTGGTGTATGAGGACGGTAAATGTACCGGGAAGGAGGCGGTGAATGCGGCCCAGAAGTTAGTCAATGTTGATAAGGTGAATGTTATCATCGGCGGTGTTTGCAGCGGTGAGGCATTGGCAATTTTGCCGCTAACCGAACCGGCCAAGGTACTGGTACTCTCGCCGTCAGCGTCAAGTCCGGATTTGACGGGAGCTGGTGAGTATTTCTTCCGTAATAATCCGTCTGATGATAGTGGTGGCTCATTCCTGGCGGACATTGTGCTGAAAGATCACAAGAAAGTTGCAGTTATCTCGGAGAACACCGATTATGCACAGGCACTCAGGGGAGTATTCACCGAGAGTTTCACTGCCGGTGGCGGTGAGGTTGTTGCTGACGAGAGTTTCGCTCCGGAGACAAAAGATTTTCGCAGTATTCTGACCAAAGTGAAAGCGGCGGCACCTGATGCGATATTTATTAACCCGCAGACAGAAGATGCCGGCGGCATCATTGGCAAACAGATAAAGGAACTGGATATTGAAGGACAGTTATATGGATCCAACATTCTTTCCGGCGCAAAAGCAGTTGAGATCGGCGGGGATAATATTGAAGGGCTGCTGCTGTTTGATTCACCGGGACTGAATCCGAATAACAGAAAAGCTGCGGCGTTTTTGGATAATTATCAGGAACAGTATGGCGATCTGAGTATAGAATTTTACCTTGGCGCGGCGTATGATGCTGTACATATACTTGCGAAAGGTATGAAAAAGGTCGGCACGGACAGCGATGCGTTGCGTGATTATATTGATACCATGACCAGATATAGCGGTGTCATCGGTGCATACTCATTTGATGATAATGGTGATCTGACAGGCATTGATCATGTGCTGAAGAAAATTGAGGAAGGGAAGCCGGTTACAGTTGAATAGCCGGGATTTGATATGACGGTGAGCAGTTGCGAATATCTGTATACTATGCAGTATGGATATTATTCCGCAAATTATTGCGAATAGCATTATTGCAGGGTCTGTTTACACGCTCATCGCGGTCAGTTTCAATCTCATCTACGGCGCGACAAAGTTTTTCAATATCACACACGGCGTGATGACAGCGATTGGCGCGTATGCGGTCTTCTTTTTCGGCAAGCAAATGGGTTTGTCAGTGTGGGTGGCCGTGTTAATTGGTGTATTGATTGCCGGCATGATCGGGTGGCTTTTGGATAGATTCATTTACCGTCCGTTGCGGGAAAAGAAAGCATCACAGTTAGCACTGTTGGTTGCTTCACTTGGCGCGTTTACTGTATTACAGGCATTAATCGCCATTATCTTCACTTCGCGGTTTCAGACACTTACACATGGTGTCGGTGTGCAGAAGACATTTGAAATTGCCGGCGGTATTATTACGCAGACACAGGTGTTGATTGTCATAGCCGCGCTTGTAGTGACAGCAGGTCTTATGTTCTTTTTGAAATGCACGCGTTTCGGTAAAGCGGTGCGCGCGGTGAGTGATGACAACGAAGTTTCCAAGATTATCGGCATTAACACCGACAGAATAATCGGGATTATATTTTTTATCGGTTCTGCTATCGCGGGTCTCGCGGGTATTCTGGTCGGTTTTGACACTGCCATAGAGCCGACTATGGGTTTGGTGCTGCTCCTGAAAGGGGTGATTGCGGCGATTGTCGGCGGTATCGGAAGCATATACGGCGGCGCGATTGGCGCGCTCCTGCTTGGTTTCGTGGAGAATTTCGGCATTATAAAAATTGCCAGTGAATGGAAAGATGCCATAGCGTTCGGTCTGCTTATCCTATTTCTCATTTTCCGCCCCCGCGGCATTGTTCGCACATAGCGTATGGAATACTTACTTCACCTCGCAATTTTATTTTCAATCTACGCGATACTCGGTCTCAGTTTGAATCTAATAGTCGGATACACAGGATTGCTATCCGTCACGCATGCCGCATTCTATGGCATCGGCGCGTATGCGACCGCCCTGCTCCTCATTAAGACAGATATCGGTTTCTTGATGTCCGGTTTGATAGGCATTATTCTTGCCGCGATAATCGCTTTCCTCATCGGCATGGTACTGAGCAAATTTGACGGTGATTATTATGCGCTTGGTTCAATGGGGTTTTGTATTATCGCATTTTCAGTGTTTTTGAACTGGCAAGATCTTACCAGAGGACCGCTCGGCCTCCCCGGCATACCGAAGCCGGAAATATTCGGCATTGAATTTTCTACAAGTGCGCTATTTGTCATTCTTGCGGCTGTTATTTTGATCGCTATTTATTTCGCCTGCCGATGTATCGCTAATTCCTCGTTTGGTAGAGTACTGAAAACAATTAGGGAAGATGAACAGGCGATACAGGTGTTCGGTTACAGCACATTGTATTTTAAATTAACAGTTTTTGTCATCAGCGCAATGATGGCCGCAGTTGCCGGCTCACTCTTCGCGGCGTATATAACATACATTGACCCGTCAACATTCACAATATTAGAATCCGTCTTTGTGCTTGCTATCGTCATACTGGGCGGACTGGCGAATCTGCGCGGTTCGCTCCTTGGCGCGTTGTTGCTCATAATGCTGCCGGAAATTCTTCGCTTTGTCGGTTTTCCCGGTGAGATTGCAGGGCAGATGCGTGAGCTGACCTACGGGGCTATGTTAATAGCGCTGATGCTATGGCGTCCGCAGGGACTTATCGGCGAATATAAATTATGAGTATACTTGAAACAAAAAAACTGACAAAACGGTTTGATGGTGTGGTTGCGATTAACGGTCTTTCCATTGGTATTGAGGCGGAAACTATTACCGGCATTGTCGGTCCGAACGGTTCCGGTAAGACAACCCTAATTAATGTGCTCTCCGGTATGCTTCCTTTTGAGAATGGATCAGTGCGCGTGAACAATGCTGAGAATCTACGCGTTATACGACCGAGAAATATTCCGCTCTACGGCATAACGCGTACATTCCAGAATATCCGGCTATTTGAACAGATGACCGTGCTTGATAACATTATGGTGGTACTGACAAAACGGAATGTGTTTTCCGCGCTTTTTGAGCGGCATACGGCGTATCGGCTGAAACAGGCGGAAGATGTGCTGCGCGCGGTCAATCTGTGGGAAAAAAGAAACGATCTTGCCATTAATCTGTCATACGGACAGAGAAAACTGCTGGAAATTGCTCGTGCATTGGCGATGCAATCGGATATATTTCTACTGGATGAACCGTTCGCGGGTCTGTTCCCGGAAATGGTGAAAACCGTTTCAGGCATCATTAAAGACCTTAAAGATCATCGGAAGACAGTGGTGCTCATTGAACATAACATGAACCTTATTCGCGAATTGTGCGATCATGTTATTGTGATGGACGGCGGTGTTTTGTTGTCGCAGGGTGTCCCTGAACGGGTGCTTGCCGAGAAAAAAGTCATTGAGGCATATTTAGGAAAATGAATACGGATAAAGAAAAACTACTGCAACTGAAGGGAGTAAGCGTGCAATATGGCGGCGTACATGCGCTTGACACTGTTAGTGTTTCGCTTGACGAAGGTGAAGTTGTCGCATTAATGGGACCGAACGGCGCGGGAAAATCAACAATTTTAAAAGCAATTTTCGGTCTTGCGCCGCTGCATACAGGCAGGGTGCTGTGGTACGAGCGGCCATTCACGCCGGTACCGCACGAGGTAGTGCGCAACGGTATCGCTTTCGTACCGCAGGGCAGACGGGTATTCACGACACTGAGTGTTGAGGAAAATCTGGAAATTGGAGGATACGGTATACGCGATGAAAAGGAACTTAAAAAAAGGATTGAGAGTGTTATGGATATGTTTCCGGCACTGAAACAGAAGCGGAAAACCCTGTCCGGCACTCTCTCAGGAGGACAGCAGCAAATGCTTGCTATCGCCCGCGGTCTGATGATTGATCCGAAAGTACTGTTGCTGGACGAACCGTCGCTAGGTCTTGCGCCGAAAGTAGTGAAAGAAGTATTCAAAAAAATAGCGGAGATAAACAAAAATAGAAAGACAGCAATTATGATCGTTGAGCACAACATTCAGTCGTTGCTCTCTGTCGCACATCGCGGCTATGTACTGGACAAAGGAAGAATAGTCGCGGAAGACGAGGCAGAAAAACTGACATCAAGCGGCATATTAGAACGTGTGTTCACCGGACGGCTGTGATTGAATAATACACAATTGTTTTTTCAGTGTTGAGGAACGGCATATACTGCGGGTATGTATGCTCTCATTATAGCCGGAGGGAAAGGTGAACGACTACGACCATTTACTGATACCCTGCCGAAACCGATGATACAACTGAACGGAAAGCCAATTCTTTGGCACCAGATACAATGGCTGCAAAGAGCGGGTGTGACGGATGTAATACTCCTAACCGGGTACCTTGCTGATGTCATACAAACATACTTCGGTGACGGCGCGGATTTTAATATGAATATCCGTTACAGTCACGAAGACACACCTCTGGGGCGCGGCGGTGCACTGCGAAAGGGACTGGCGATGTTGCCCAAGGACGAACGACAGGTGATTGTGACAAATGGCGACATCATAACTGACGCGGATGTAACGGCACTGATCAACATGCACAACACACGATCAGAAATGAAAGCGAACCACTGTGTCACGGTGCTGACCGCGCCGATGAAGAGTCCGTACGGTATTGTTGACACAGACACGGACGGTGCGGTAAACGGCTTTCGGGAGAAAGCGATGCTGCCGTATACCATAAACGGCGGTGTCTATGTGCTGGAAAGAGATATTGAACACCTACTGCCTGAAATTGGTGACCATGAAACAGAGACATTTCCGGTATTAGCAACAGAAGGGCGAATGTCAGCGATGCTGCATGATAACTTTTGGCGCAGCGTGGATTCGCACAAGGATATGCGTGAAGCGGAGGAATTTGTCACGCGACAGAGAAGTGGCGCGTAACACCGCTACAATGCCCGGGCATGCGCGAGAAAGGCGAGCGGATCAACCCATACGCCGCCGACTTTCATTGCAAGGTGCAGATGCGAACCGACAGTGAGTCCTGATTCACCGGCATCACCTATCCGCGCGTTCGCGGAGATTTGCTGACCTTCCGCGGCTGTCATACGATCAAGATGACAATACACCGAAAAAACATCAAGACCGTGGTCAATAATGACAGTATTGCCGCAGAGATAGAGATTCCGTGCAAGCGCGACCGTGCCGTCGCCTATAGCGTAGACAGGATCGCCGACACCAAGACCGAAGTCCGTGCCGTTGTGTACTGACACAGTACCATTTTGATATATTCTTTGTTCACCATATGGTGAGGTTATGCGTTCGTACGGTGTGGAGGTGAACATGTTGAAATGAAACACATGCGATGAATTAGCATATATATCACGCAATATCGCTTTCTCCGACTGTATTCTGCGCCGTTGCTCCGGAGTGAAAAACAAGTATTCCGGCGGAATGGCGAGGTGGGTGGTTGCAAATTTCCTGTCTGTAACAGCGATGCGCGCAATAGTTTTTTCGCCGAGAGTACATACAATGTCATCGGTCATATCGTACTGTGCGGCGACAAAAAACAAGATACCCGAGGCATGCGTGTGATACTTTGTCGGCGTGCTGTTACAAAGCAAGTCCGATTGATCATGTGTCGGATAGAAAATAGAGATTGTTTCTCCTTGTGAGATACTGCGTTCAACAACAGGTGCGTCAGCAATAATTGCCTGCAGCGCTGCCTCTGATTCACGCGCTGCTTCTTCCGCGATCGCGGCATCGCGCCACAATCGTTGTGTTTCATAATAGTGCATGCCGCCGATGATAACAGCAGCGCTGATACAGCATACAAAGACAAGTATAACTATACTGTGCGGAATGTGCATATAAAAACATAGTACCCCGAAACAATACCTCAAGTGCGATACTATTCGGTGTGATAGCGGTATTCCAGGGGCTCTATGACCGGAGGTGCGGGACAGTCACCGAGGGTTGAGCAGAGTTCAGCCGGATCACCCCGTTCAGGACAGGATCCGGACTGAATGCACGCCTTATCGGTCACAGCATCCATTTCTTGTTTCAAAGTATCCTTATCCGGCGTGTTTGTCAGGAGTATCCGATCCAAATCCTCAGGCATGTAGCTGTCAAACGGCTTATCATACTCCTTGTCATTCACGAACAAGCGAAGACCGTCAGCACGGCAGTGAATGTCGTCGTTCGCAAAAAGACAATTGTCATCAAGCGGCATGCCGAGTGAACGCAAAAACTTTGCGAATGTCTGCTGTTTTGCGTGGATGTGAAACACATCACCTTCGTTTTCATGAAGATGCAAAAACGCATGCCTGGCGATAGAATCATTTGATTGATATGCATCATCTGTCAAATCAATCCGCTCACCGTCAAGATATAGTGCAAAGTCAGCGTGAATATGCACTTCATTATAATGGTGCTGTTCATGGGAAGATTCAGAGAAGTACAGAACAAGCAGAATGACGACACACACAAGAAGAGCAACGGCGCACAGCATTATCTTTTTTCCATCAGACATCATGCAGAACAGTATACATAATAGTGGTTGAAAATAAAAGAGACATATTTATTTCATGGACTATAACATTGCACAAAAACCAGATAATCTTCGCGCAAAGCGATTAAAAAAATCCCCCACCGAAGTTATAAACTTCGGTGGGGGAGGAGGTGTCGTCTGAGTCAGATCAGTTGCTACGCGCCGACAACGACTTTCAAGTCGTTGTCGCGAGCAACCCGCAGCAGTTGACCGATGCCATTGACATCGACCAAACCGGCGGATCCAAGAACGGTCACCTCAGGATGATCTCCGGCGGTCACGAGCACCTGCAACGCATGCCGATCAGCAATGTTGCGTATGGCGGCATAGTCATGCTCGTTGAGAGGCGCCGCGATGATGTTCCTGGCCATGAGCATAGGGACATCAAGTTCGGCTGCCAGATCGAGCAATTCGCTAAGGTCGCCGTTGGTCTGCGCTTCGGTATTGTCATGCGCCACCACAACGACTTTCAAGTCGTTGTCGCGAGCAACCCGCAGCAGTTGACCGATGCCATTGACATCGACCAAACCGGCGGATCCAAGAACGGTCACCTCAGGATGATCTCCGGCGGTCACGAGCACCTGCAACGCATGCCGATCAGCAATGTTGCGTATGGCGGCATAGTCATGCTCGTTGAGAGGCGCCGCGATGATGTTCCTGGCCATGAGCATAGGGACATCAAGTTCGGCTGCCAGATCGAGCAATTCGCTAAGGTCGCCGTTGGTCTGCGATTCTTCGGCCGCAAAAGCGACGGAACCGGCGAATGCCAGCGTGAAAATGGCAAGCAATTTGCCCATGAGTGTTTCTCCTTGAAAGAGGGTTTTGAAAGACCAGTTTTAGGAAAGGAAGGTGAAAATACGCCTAGCATGGCGGTCTTTTACACCATCCGTTTCCGACTACTAATAAATATAGCACGGGGGGGGATTTGTCAATGACTATATAATATAGTATGGCATGTTTCAAGAAAAAGACACTGAAAACACTACCTTTTTATACGATTAAACATCCAACCGATAAGGTAGAGGAGGTGTGGTACCGTGACAACCAGAACAACAGAGACCTCGCCGGGAACAATACGGGCGAGCAAAATACCGATATTAACGAGGGAGATGATGATAAAAACAATGGCGGCAAGCAATGAATACCATGGTGTATATCGTTTGATAAAGCCAAGGAGCAGCAGGGGTACGGACACAGCATTTATGACCGCCCAGGCGATATACAATACGGTAACCCACTGCGGTTCATTGCCGACACCCTGCAGCGCGAGCAGGATGATTATGGCAAGAAAAATCGCAACGACAGAAACGATAATACCAAGCACCCTGATAGTGTCAGTAAGTATTCTATACATACACACTATTATACAATATTTTCTAAACTTGTGCCATGGAAACATTTTTCTTGTGAGTTTGTGGGCAGTACGGTATAGTGTTGTATATAAGCAGGAGGTATGACAGAACAGCAAAAAAACATAAAAATAGTGTTTCTCTATGTCGGTATCGCGCTTTCACTTTTCGTTGCGGTTATCTCCGGGTTCTTTACCGCATTCAATGTTATTGACTACTTTCTAAGTTCGGAACTTACCTGGTGGCAGTTTGAATACCAAGTATTGGGAACAGGTCCGGTCAGCGCAGCTTTTTTGATCGTTTCATTTTCGGTGTTGTTTTTCCTTTCACGAATGGTACGCAGAATTGTACTGCCCGACCATCAGAATGTGTGGCATAAGGTTTGTCATATAATCATAATGATTATACTCACTCTCGCGTTTTTGGCGATTTTCATATCCGCGGCACTGATTCTAAAAGGATTTTTGAGCGGTGATATTTCATGGGCATTCACGCTGAAGTCAGTTTTCACAGCCGGTGTCGGTGCGATGGTATTTTATTACTACCGCGGCATGCTGCGCGGCGTGTGGCGGAATCGAGGTAAGGAGGAGCGAGTATTCGTTTCTTCGGTGTCGTTGCTCATTGTTCTGCTTGTCGGCAGCACTGTTTGGATTGTGGATCCTATAGATCGTTCGGCAAAACAAAAAACATACAACACACTTGCAGTGATGAGTAATATGCGTTTCAAAATCAACCTTGATTTTGAGGAAAAGAAACAGTTGCCGAAAAAATTGAGTGAAGATCTTACGGAAAGTGCGATGAATGTACTGTACCCGCCGTCGCAGAATATCGGCGACATCAGTTATAAAAAGACCGGATATGCAACATATCAATTGTGCGGTGTGTTTTCCATCGTTCCGCCTGAGTCGGAAACCGATATTTCCGGTTACCCGTATGACGATTTTCCTGTGACTGAAGTGGGAGAAAATTGTTTTGATTTTGACGCGAAAGAGAAAATAAGCAGGTTTTAATATATAGAACAGCGCCTGACGACTCTGTGAGATGCTTTATGTATCGTGTGTTTCATACACTAAGGTTATACTTTGTTTTTGGTGGTATTAGTACTATAGTGAGCATATATGTTGTTATCTGTCCAATCTCTTGAGAAACGCTACGGATCAGAAGTAGTTTTTAGCGATATTTCATTTACCCTTGATGAAGGGCATAAGGTGGCGTTGGTCGGAAAAAACGGCGCGGGAAAGAGTACCATCATGAAAATAATTTCCGGCGGAGAAGAGCCGGAAGCCGGCTCGGTAACAGTGACCGGAGGAAGAAAAATCGCATACCTGCAACAGGAGGTAAAGCAGAGTGACGAACGAACCGGCATTGAATACATTCAGGACGGCATTGATCTGCAGCCGCATCAATTTTTTCCGATACTTGAGGGGCTCGGTGTACCGCAAAAGGTTGCCGAACAGAAATTAGTTGATATGAGCGGCGGACAGCAGACAAAAATACTATTGACCCGCTTTTTGTTGGAACCATCCGATATTCTGCTGTTGGATGAACCGACAAACAATCTTGATATACCGTCATTGCTGTGGCTTGAAAGATTCCTTGCATCGTCAAAGAAGACAATGATTATTATTTCACATGATTTAGTATTTCTGAACACAGTGGCAAACCGGGTGTTTGAACTGAAAGATGGTTCTCTAACTGTGGAGCGCGGCACCTACGGTGATTACATTGAACGGAAAAAGAAAGAATTCGCGCGGCAAATGAAGGAGTATGCGCTGTATCTGCAGAAAGTGCGTCAGTTGGAACAGGCAAAAAGAAATTTACAAAGCAAGGGTGAAAAAATTGACACAATTGAAGCATCTGACAGTGATAAAATGGCGGCAGACGCGGTTCGGGATCGTGCGTCAGCCGGTCAAAGCGGTGTGAAGGCGATAGAGCGGCGAATACAGCGGCTGGAGAAGGTGGAGAAACCGTTTGAGGAAGATCCGTTTATGCTTAATATCCGCGCACGCAATACGGACGGTGATATTGAAATCACAGCCAAGGATGTGGTCGCCGGATACGAAGACGGTGTACACATCGGTCCGGTGTCATTCACAGTAAAAATCGGTAATCGTGTATGTATGATGGGCATGAATGGTGCGGGAAAAAGCACGCTTCTGAAGACAATAACAGGAGTGCTGAAACCGCTGGACGGCGCGGTGACCGTCACAGACGGTGTATTGTTCGGTGACTTGATGCAGCAGCATGAACGGGCAGACCGTGACGAGAAATCCATTGACTTTTTTATACACCAAACCGGCAGTGACCATGAGCGCGGGATGCACATGCTGAAACAATCAGGTTTTACCGATCAGATGATACAGCAGCGTATTGAGGGACTCTCTTCCGGTATGCGCGCGCGATTACTCTTTGCTGTGTTCATGGCGTTGGGTGTGAATGTACTGATTCTTGATGAACCGACAAATCATTTGGACATAGAAGCGGTTGCCGCACTGAAGGAAATGTTGAAGGTGTATACAGGAACGGTATTGTTGGTATCGCACAATCGATGGTTTTTGGAAGAGATGAAGATAGATGTATTCTATGATATTGCCGACGGCTCAGTACAGCGTATTAAAGATTTTGACGGCTATATCGCTGAGGCAAACACACGCGCGGAACGCATGGTAAAACGACTGAAACGGGTAATCGGATAACCGAAATTATGTATAGGTGTTTCACACAATTTCTGCTGTATTCGTGGCACAATATGAACCATGGATATTGCGCAAACTCTTCTTCTCGCACTTGTGCAGGGCATAACAGAATTTTTGCCCGTTTCCTCATCAGCACACCTTGTACTTGTCTCCGATGTGTGGGGATACGCCGCGCAGTCAGTAGCATTTGATATCGTGCTGCACGGAGCGACATTGCTTGCGGCACTGTTATATTTCAGAAAAGATATTCAGACCATAGCGACCGGCGTTATTAAAAGAGATCAGACACAGCAATCATATGCGCTCGCGCTGCTGTTCGGCACAGTGCCGGTTGTTATAATCGGCATACTTATATACCGCGGTATTGAAGTGTTCCGTGCCGTGCCGGTAATCGGTATAGTCCTCATTCTCTCCGGCATATTTCTTTTTATTGTCGATCAGTGTGGTAAGCGGGGATGGATTCGGTCGGATACATCATTGTCCCGGAAAGGTTTGTTCATAGGTCTTTTTCAAACACTTTCGCTATTGCCGGGTGTATCGCGGTCCGGTATAACAATGGCTGCGGGGCGACTCGTCGGTTTTTCCAGAAAGGAATCAACACGATTTTCTTTTCTTCTCTCCATTCCTGCTATAACCGGCGCGTTACTATTAGTATCAGCACAGGCAGATATCACATCGTTATCTCTTATCTCAACACTGCCTCTCATTGCCGCCGCCGTGACAGCATTTTGTGTTGCGTACACGGTCATCCATGGTTTCCTGAAGTTAATTGAACGAATCGGATTCACGCCGTTCTGTGTCTATCAGATTGTTCTGGGTATCGTGCTTCTGTCAGTGCTTTGATAGTCGCTATCCCCGTACCTCGCTGAGCGTGAGCCACCAATGTGTGGGCGGGGTCTCATCAAGTCCGAATGGCGGCTCGGTTACCACTACGGAATACAGCCAAAGTGCGGCAATGAATCCTATGAGAATATATGCAATTTTCATATATACTGTATACCACACCAACTGCCACCTTAGCTCAGCCGGTAGAGCACTCCCATGGTAAGGGAGAGGTCGTCGGTTCAAGTCCGACAGGTGGCTCAGTGTATACTGGCAGAATATGGCATCGGATCACTACCTCACCAAGACCGACTATATCCACTACCTCCAGTGTCCGAAGTCGCTATGGCTGCTGAAACATAAGCCCAATGTATATCCGCGCGGTGAGTTCAGTGACTTTTTAAAAAAAATTACCCGGGAAGGGTATGAGGTTGAGAAATACGCGCAGAAATTATTTCCCGGGGGTGTGTCATTGCCACAGAATACAGCCGCGATTGAAAAAACACGCGATGCGATACATGAAAAAAAATCACCATTGTTTCAGGCGACTTTCCATACAGATGACGGTATGTTTGTCCGGTGTGATGTGTTGAACCTGCGCAAAGACGGGACATACGATATGTATGAAGTAAAATCATCAACAGATATCAAACGGAGCAAGAAGCATGATCACATCAAAGATGCATGCTTCCAGATGATCGCGGTTGAGAAAGCAGGATTGACGGTGTGTGATGTGTTCGTTATCCATGTCAATGCTGACTATGTGCGCGGCGAGGAGATAGAGCCGGAAAAACTACTGAAGAAGGTTATAGTAACCGACAAGGTGCGGAACATAGAGGAAGAAACAAAATCGGAAGTAGAGCGCGCACTGAAACTGCTCAATGAAAATACGATTGATGAGACAGGGTGCGGCTGTTACCGGAAAACAAGAACAAACCACTGCGATGCGTTTGCATATTTCAACGGCACGCCGGAGAAAAAGTCCGTTTGGGAATTACATCGGGTAAGCGAAAAAAAACTACTGATCCTGCTTGAACGGGGAGTGGAGACACTGTCGGAAGTACCGGACGACATTAATCTCAACACGCTGCAGTGCCTGCAGGTGCGTTCCGCGGTAGAGAAGCGGCCGATAGTGCTGGATACACGGATAGCGGAAATGCTTGATGAGCTCAAGTTTCCGCTGTATTTCTTTGACTATGAAACGGTAATGCATGCGGTACCGAGAATGATTGGCATGCGTCCGTGGCAGCAGGTTCCGTTTCAGTACTCCCTGCACATTATGCACGAGGACGGCACACTGGAACATAAAGAATATGTGAGTGACACACTGCACGATGTGAAAAAAGTGTTTGAATCGCTATGCGACAGTATCGGTCCGGTTGGATCTGTCGTGTCATGGCATGCGTCATTTGAGCGATCACGGAACAGGGAAATGGGAAACATGTTCCCCGAGCATTGTGACGCTCTGACAAACATCAACGACCGCATGTTTGATCTTGAGGATGTTTTTAAGGAGGCATATGTTGATGCTGAATTTTGCGGGTCAACATCCATAAAAAAAGTGTTGCCGATCCTATGTCCGCAACTTTCATACACCAATCTGAATATTCAGGACGGTACACAGGCGATGGAGAGGTGGATGAGTATGGTGGACGATACGATTGATAAGTCGACTAAAGATGCCATACGCGAAGATTTGCTGGCGTACTGTGCATTGGATACATACGCGATGGTGGAATTGTATCGCGCACTGGTTATCCGTACAGAAAGCAGGGTATGATAGGAATATATGCGCCGTTTCACATATGCTGCACAGGAACAAGAGAGTGCCGAAGGATTCACGCTCATTGAGGTTTTGGTCGCGATTTTAATACTGACTACAGTTGTGTTTGTGCCGGTGTCTATCATTGCGCAGCATCTTTCGTATAATGTGCTGACTGAGAGGAATGTTCAGGCAAATTTGCTGGCACAAGAAATCATAGAATATGTCCGATACTCCCGTGACTCAAACTTGTTGGATGCAACATCGGTCGGATCAGGAACATTACCGGCCGGCGCGTGGTTTGAAGAAATACACGATAAAACTTCGGCGAGGAATGAGTATCGTTTCTGCATCACCAGTGAATCAGAGTGGGCAGAAAGCGGTCGTGCAAGCAATCCAACGCAGCTTCCATTCTGCGATGTGCTGTGTCTGGAAAATGCAGTGTGGTCAAGACAAACGGCGATACAGTCGGCGATATGCGGTAATTCAGATGGGTCAACCCCGGACACATCGGATGTGGTGAACGGATTTGTATCCGGTGTCAGCGCAGTCGCCCGCGCGAGAGGCACCACGCCCGATACATGCGATAACAATTCGGCGAAACCAAATGAAGCATTTACGGCAACCCTAACTGTTATTATTCCGCGGCGGACAGATATAGTGCAGTACGCGATGATCAATCCGTGCGTGTCGTGGAAAGACAGAAACGGCAAAGTGCAGAAAGTTGAACTTACTGAAACCATGTTTGAATGGGTAGCACGATAATACGGTATGAATATGAAGACGGATACACACACAACAAAACATACGGAAGGATCCGTTCTTGTGCTCACCGTTGTTATCTCAACGGTGCTATTCACGCTCGGCATCGCCGTTGCTTCAATTCTGCAGAAAGAAGTGCTGCGTCACATCTACAGTGACCGGTCCGCTGTTGCGCTTAATGTGGCAAATGCGGCACTTGAATGCACGCTCTACAATGATTTTCGCAGGTTTTTGTTCAATCCGCTCTTTTCAGGAAATATCCGCACTCGCACCGCAAAATTTGACTGCGGATCAATATACCAGGTCAGATCAATCAGTGATTGGTCAACGCGGTATGTAGCAGAGTCGGAAACAATAAACGATCGGCGTACCGGCGAGGGCAGATACACATTCGCCGTTATACAGCTCACCGCGTCGAATCTGAACACTTTTTCCGATCCGTACGGCGATATCAGCGGTATCGCTAATGTACCCTGCGCGCATGTTACTGTAGAAAAAAAGTGTGTAGAGAAAGAATCCGGCAGGAGGAACTGCAAAAACGACATCATTGAAAGTTCTATTGAAGTGCGCGGATACTTTTCCTGCGCGCAGGGAAATGAGAGCAGTCGTGATGTGGTGCGGCGTTTCAAGGTGTTCTACGACTGATTTGGTATACTGTTTGTGTGAAGCAACCGCCGAAAGACATCCGTAACCGAGTAAAAAAACTGCGCGAAGAAGTGGCGCGTCTGCGGGATTTGTATCATAAAAAAGACATATCCGAGATATCGGACGAAGCGCTGGACTCACTGAAACACGAACTCGCGAAGATAGAAAAAAAATATCCGTCGCTCATTACGCCGGATTCACCGACCCAGACAGTTGCCGGCGGTGTGAAACAGGGGTTCAGCAAAGTGAAGCATGAGGTGCGGCAATGGTCGTTCAATGATGTATTTTCTGAAGAAGAGTTGCGGGAATTTGATGCGCGCTCGCGCCGATTTCTGGGAACAGAAAAGCAAATTAGCTATTTTGTTGAAGAGAAAATAGACGGCGTTAAAGTTATACTCACCTATGCTGACGGTAAACTAATAACGGCCGCGACCCGCGGTGACGGTTCAGTCGGCGAGGATGTAACGGATAATGTGCTGACCATGAAAGAGGTGCCGAGAACACTCACCAAGAAGGTGGACATCATCGTGGAAGGTGAGGTGTATCTCACCGCGAAAGAGTTGGATAGGATTAACGAGGAGAGAAAAAAGAACAATGAAGAGACATACGCGAATCCGAGGAATCTGGTCGCCGGATCGCTGCGCCAGTTGGACCCGGCAATAACCGCATCCCGTAATCTCCGCGTTTTTATCTACGACATCGCGCGATACGCTAAAAAACCGGACACCCAGGAGGCGGAGATGAATCTGCTGGAAGAGTTCGGCTTTCCGGTGAATAACACACGGAAATATTGCGCGACTCTGAATGAAGTTATCACATTCTGGCGTATGCGGGAGAAAAAACGGGATACACTGGCGTACTGGATAGACGGGGTTGTGGTAAAAGTGAACGATCGCACCTATCAGGAGCGGTTAGGATACACCGGCAAAGCACCGAGATACGCGGTGGCACTCAAGTTTCCCGCGGAGCAGGTAACAACAATATTGGAGGATATTGTATTCCAAATTGGTCGCACGGGTGTGATAACACCGGTTGCGCAACTGCATCCGGTAGCCGTCGCCGGCACAACTGTATCCCGTGCGACACTGCACAACGAAGATCAGATTAAACGGCTTGATGTGCGGATCGGCGACACAGTTATTGTGCAGAAGGCGGGTGATATCATTCCAGAAATTCTCAGTGTCGTCAAAAATCTCCGTCCGAAAAACGCGAAAAAATTTGTATGGCCGAAGAAAGTGACAGGTTGCGGTGGTGACGGAAGCATAGAACGGGTAGAAGGTACCGCAGCATGGCGATGTGTGGAACGAGATTCGGATGAGTTGACTATCCGCCGACTTGCGCATTTCGCGAGCAAAGGCGCGTTAGACATTGACGGGCTTGGCGAACGCACCGTGCGGCAGCTGGTCAGCGAAGGGCTCATAAGAAACTATGCGGATATTTTCACGCTTACCGAAGATATGGTGCTGCAACTGGAAGGATTTAAGGAAAAATCTGCACAAAATGTAATAAACGCCATAGCGGAAAAACGCAGGGTACCGCTTACCCGCCTATTATTCGGACTATCTATAGACGGTGTCGGAGAAGAGGTAGCGGTTGCACTTGCCGGACACTTTGGCAGCATTGATACGCTGTTTTCCGCGACGGTTGAAGAGATACAGGAAGTACACGGTGTCGGCGAAGTACTTGCGGAAGCTATTGTTTCATGGGGTAAAGATGCGACAAAGCGCACCATGCTCAATAATGTGTTGCAGTATATCACCGCCATACCACCGGAAAAAAAGAGAAAAAACCACCTGCTGTCCGGAAAACAGGTTGTGGTGACGGGTCGGATTGAAGGATATGGGCGGGACGAGATAAAGCGATTATTACGGTCATACGGCGCGCAGGTCTCAGAATCGGTCTCTCAACAGACAGATTACCTTTTTGCTGGTGATGATGCCGGCTCAAAACTGGAAAAAGCTAAGAAATTCAAGGTAAAAGTGGTGCGAGGGGACGGTGTCGCAAACATATTGAAGAAATAGTAGAGAATATAGGGGGTATAATAGATAGTAAAATAAGGGTATTGTAAGAATTTTCATACATAATTATTGACAAATTGTCTATAATTATGGTATTATATATATTAGAAAGGGGCTATTGTCCCTTAACATTTCAATGAGGAGACAGAAATGGTAGTAAGAGTCGTCGCCACGCACCCGCGGTGGCAAGTTATGAAGATGCTCTTCGTGAGCATGGTCAATTGGTTCGCCGCTCGACAGCAGCAGCATCAGCAGTGCGAAAATGGTGCCGTAACGGCACCCGCTATCGCTGCGGCACCCGAACCGGTAACGCCGCCACCGCCACTACCGTACCGTGGGCATGGTAAGACCTGGAAACAGGTCTACCGCGTGTACACGGCACGGCACGGATATCCCGATCGCGCCATGGCGTACTTCATCGCCAAGGCAAACAAGGAGTGTTTGCTTGCGATGCTCCGTGACGAGGAGTTGCCGATGGAACATGTGTCCGTGCTCATGACGGACAGTCGTCCCAAGGTTTGCGTCACAGCTCATATTGTAGCGAATGCCCGCCGGAGCCGGAAGCAATGTGACGGTGCGGTCTAAAGACCGCACCTCAGCCCCACCGAAACTAAGTTTCGGTGGGGCTCAACTTTTTCATACGAACCTTGCAGGTCGCACTATATACCGTTATCATACAAACTATGGAACAAGACGATATTTCACGGGCAATACATTTATCACTGTTTGAAAAAAGTGATGCGGAACAAAAAGCACTGCACACCGATGTTGAAAAAATACTTTCATTTGTCGCGGATATACAATCAATTGACACTTCAACAACAGCAGAAACAGCGGCGAAAACAAATATATTCCGTGATGATGTTGTGACTGTGCCTCCCGGTGCATTCCGCGAACAAATACTCGGTCAGGCACCGAATCGTTTTAAGGACTGGTTTCTTTCAAAAAAGATATTGTCATGAAGTATGAAGAAGCAACAGCGCAGGATATGCGGCAGGCACTGGAGGACGGCAGCACAACCGCGACTGACCTCCTGAAAGAAGCGCGCCGAGTGATCCGGGAAAAAGACGATAGTATACACGCATTTGTTGAAGTATTTGATTCAGCGGATGAAGACGCGCGATTAGCGGATACCATGATACAGGAAAAGCGGGCGACACCGCTGACCGGTATTCCGATTGCCGTAAAGGATAACATCTGCGTGAAAGGGCGTACCGTCACCGCGGCATCAAAAATGCTGGAAGGATTTGTGTCGCCGTATGATGCGACCGTCATAACGCGGTTACGGGAACAGGGCGCGGTCATTGTCGGCAGGACGAATATGGACGAGTTTGCCATGGGTTCCAGCACGGAACACTCAGTATATGGCACAACCTTCAATCCGCATGACACAACCCGCGTCTCCGGCGGCTCATCCGGCGGCTCAGCGGCAGCGGTCGCCATGGGTGCGGTGCCGCTTGCGCTCGGGTCCGACACCGGCGGTTCCATCCGCCAGCCGGCGAGTTTCTGCGGCACGGTCGGACTCAAACCGACGTACGGTTCAGTATCCAGACACGGACTCATCGCGCTCGGATCGTCACTGGATGTCATCGGTCCGCTCGCCCGCACCGCTGACGATGCGGCACTCTTGTATCAGGCGATTAAAGGAGAGAATAAAAAGTACGACAGCACCGCCGATTTATTCGAAGATGCGGCGACTGTCAAAAACAGCAGGGTGATAGGCGTGCCTGACAATCTTGATGCTGTAGGCGTTTCACAGGAGACGATGGACGCGTTTAACGCGGCACTACAAGCATTACAAGAAAAAGGATACACGATAGCAAGTGTATCGCTCCCCATAATGGAGCATGCCGGAGCAATTTACTACATCATCCAGCCGGCGGAAGCATCGTCAAACCTCGCTCGGTTTGACGGCATGCGCTACGGGTTCCACAAGGACGGTGATGATTTGTGGAGTGAATATAGAGAGACACGCAGCGCGGGGTTCGGCGATGAAGTCATGAGACGAATCGTTGCCGGCACCTATGTCCTCTCCGCCGGATACTACGATGCGTATTACAGAAAAGCGATGGATGCGCGACGGGCGATGCAGACGGCATTTTCAAACGCACTGGAAGAGGTGAGTGTGCTGGCGATGCCCACAACACCGGATACCGCGTTTCCTGAAGGTGCCAGACAGGATCCGATCGCGATGTACGCCGAGGACCGCCTGACACTGCAGGCAAACCTTACCGGACTGCCGGCACTGTCCGTACCGATGCACACCGACGGGTTGCCGAGGGGCATACAGTTCATCAGCGGATACAACCGCGAAGAAACACTGTTCGCCTGCGCGCGTGATGTGCAGCAGAGGTAATGCAGCCGCAAAGTGCCGTATACTGAACACAGTATGGCTGATGATGTAAACAAAGATTCCAGAAGTATTGCCGATGAGATAGCGGATAATGTCTATGAATCGGTGCAGACACCGGCTGAAATTTTCTTTTTTGCGCTTGCGGTCATCGGCATCCTTTCTCTCGCGGCGACGACATTGGTGGGTCCGTGCGGTAATGTTGACGATGACGCGATATATCCGGATCCGCGCACCGTTGATTACCTGCCCGGCGCGACCGTCGTAACAACCAGTTCAATTGTGCTTGAAAACACCACGATTACCGCGGGTGCGTGCGGTATCGTGGACAGCGTTGACGAAGAGTCAGGCACCGCGCATGTGCACATTCTCGCGAAGTCAGCACCGTTCTTCGTGACTTCTCCGGAAGGATACCGCCCGCTTTCCGCGTTTTCAAGCGTGCTTGAAACACCGGTTTCAACACTGCTGTTCTTACACGCAGGATCACCGAAAGGCGATGTGTCGCTGGGACAAATAGCGCCGATCGCAACCCAGCAATACACCAACTGGTTCAGAAACTTCTACCTCAACACGATCTACATCATCATGGCCGTCCTCGCCGTCTTTGTGGTGCTGTTCGGCTATATCGGCTTTCGTTTTGAGAAAAAGAGAAAGGTGTGGTACGAACGCCACACCCTCCGCGCCACCTACATCTCTCGCCTTATGCAGGACAAACAGCGGACCAGGGAACTGCAGGAAAACTGGCAGCGGGTCATTGAGATGACGGAAAGCAAGGATCAGGATGCGGCGCTATGGAAAGAGATGCTGGATCTGCTTGACGAAACACTGCACGGCGTGCTGACACTGCTCCGCTTTGAGGGAGCAAACTGCACTGAAAAGCTGAGAAACATGACAAAAGAAGATCTGTGGACTATCGAACGACTGTGGGAAGCGCACAGCTTTATCATGCGCGTGCAGGGAGTCAGTATCGGATCAAAAAAGGAACAGCATGCGGACAGCAAAAAAACGGAGACAGAGAACACGGCGGACACAAACAAAGAACACAGCGCGACTCCCGCGGAAGAAGGAGAAAAACTTGATGAAAAGGACATACCGACGGTCACCGAACAAACCGTGGAGAAAGCGGTTGAGATTTACAAAGAATCATTTATTTGGCTCGGTCTGCTGCCGCACTGGACAAAATAATCGCACATCAAATAAAAAAACATTCGTGACGAATTGCGGACACATATCATTTGCAAATACTACCCGATAATCATATACTGTAATACAGTCGTAAAGCACATATGTTCTCCGCTATGAAAACTATCAACGCAACAACATGAACAGTAAAATATGTGCTCACGACCGCGCAGCGGGGTAGAGCAGTCAGGTGGCTCGCCAGGCTCATAACCTGGAGGTCGTTGGTTCAAATCCAACCCCCGCTACCAAGGTGGAAAGAATAATGTCTATGGCTACTAATAAAGAGAAGGATAGGGAAGAATATACTAAGAAGATATTAGATAGTGATTCTAATAAGAAAGTTATTGTTGCAGGACCTGGAACCGGGAAAACTTTTACCTTTGGTGAATACCTGAAAAAAATTCCTGGAAATAGAGAAAATAAAATTGTGATGACTTTTATCAATCCACTTGTTGATGATTTAAACTCTGATTTGGGGGAGAAGGCAATTGTTAGAACTTTTGATGGTTTTGTAAAAAAGGAATGCGAGGAACACAATCTGATAAAAAGCGATGAGCAGTACTTTTTAGGTGCAAACAAAATAATTTCCGAGGACCATGATTACATTTTTGGTACAAAGAAAGATTTTTCACATCTTTTCAATACTTTAGATA
Organism: Minisyncoccota bacterium; assembly: GCA_958295675.1. Classification (GTDB taxonomy): domain Bacteria; phylum Patescibacteriota; class Minisyncoccia; order Phycocordibacterales; family JABAAK01; genus JAPPJI01. The sequence continues at coordinate 169,990 of OY282360.1, forward strand.
TAGAAAATGAGTCAGAAGATATTCAGAATTTCGTGAAAAAGCAAAATGAGTTTTATAAATTTGTTGATCCGTCTGTCATTAAGTATCGGTTATATGACCACTTTAATAAGCACCAGCATGAGATACCAAGGTATGATGTTGTTATCATAGATGAATTTCAAGATTTCAACAAATTAGAGGCGAAAATTGTTGTGGAACATCTTTCAAAAAATATTTTATTGGCAGGTGATGATGACCAAGTCCTCTTTGAATTTAAGGGTTCAAATCCAGATTGTATAAGGGAATTATTCAACAAGGAAAATGATTACGAATCTTTTACACTACCCTATTGTTCCCGATGTCCCGCCTCTGTCGTCAAGTTTGTTAATAGAATTATTGAGTACAGTAAAAAACATACTATTTTTCCGGCAGATCGTTGTGACAAGCAATATCTACCATTTAGGGAAGAAGAAATAAGCAGTGTGAAATTTGTTCCGTATGGTATGGGGTCAATGTTTCCTATAGAACGAGAATTGAAAGACATCAGAGATAGGAATGCGAGTGTTTTAATATTACATCCATATGGTGCAACAAATGAGGCAGAGCGGTTGTATGAGTACCTAACGCTGAGAGGGTTTAAGGTGAATAGAAAAAAGAAAGAAGTAAAGAAGAAAGTGTTTGAGGCGTTGGATACATTATCCAATGATCAGAGATCAAACCTTGGTTGGAGAATTATCTTACCATTTCTTTTTTCTAAAAGTGAGGTTAAAAAAATGATTAAGCGGTGCTATGACGAAAATAAAAATATTTTTGATATTGTAGAAATTGAGTACAAACAAAAAGTTAAAGATGTTATTACGGTCATTCAACATTTTAAATCATCAAAAACAAAAACCCCCACAACAGGACAGAGTGATACATTATTAAAACTGTTTAATATGGAAGCATCAAAAATAGGAATATCAGATGATCGAAAAAACAAAATCAGAGAGATGAAGAGAAAATACTTGGGATACAAGTTAAATAATACATTGACTATAGAAATGTGTAACATAGGGAATTCAAAAGGATTATCTGCAGATTATGTTTTCATTTATCCATTTTCAAAACAACATTTTAAGTTGCAATATCCGCAGGATATCTATAATATTGTCGTTGCTTTGACACGAACAAAGAAAAAACTACTGATATTTGAACCAGAAGAAAATTCACAGCAATCGGCAGTAAAAGATTTATATGAAGAATCCGCCGAGTAAGGGTGTTGGTAAATAAGGATTGGTATTATATTGGTGGTCTAACGATGGGATTTAGAATGGTATACTAACACATATGGAGAATGGCAAAGACAATAGGCAGGGGAGAGCTGTCAGCAATTCGCTAGAATAAAGGGTGTAGATACCCGATACGGCAAGTTGATTGCATGTGATACCATGAAAGTATGTCAAAAGGCAGGACAGTAGATATTGCGGACCTGACCAGGTCCTCCGGGAAGTATGATTTAGTCATCTTTTCACGGGAAAGTATTGATAGAGTAGAAAAAAATATCTCTGAAAAAGACAAAAAACATGTCATTACCTGTCTGAAACGGGAGAAAGACATACAAGCGAAACCGGAAGAGATAATCCGTCAGCTCATGCTTGATAAACTGATATATGAGTATGAATATCCAAAAGATTTGTTGTCGGTGGAGTACGGCGTGAGTTTCGGGCGGGAGAAGAAATCAGCTGACATCGTCATCCTCAACAAGGCGGACAAGACGAGCGTGTATTGTGTGTTGGAGATTAAAAAACACAACGCAAAAGACGGAAAAGACCAATTGAAGAGTTACACGAACGCAACCGGCGCACCGCTCGCCGTCTGGACGAACGGAACGGAAATGACCTGTTACGAACGACTGGATCCAAACTACTTTGAGCCGCTGTCAGACCTGCCGAAAGCAGGAGAGAATATAGACGATGTGAAAAACGAACGGTTCACCTATCTTGACCTAATGCAGAAAGATAGGTTGCAGGAGGAGAGAAAGTCCCTCAAGCAACTCATTCAGGAAATGGAAGACGAGGTGTTGGCGAATGCGGGAGTGGATGTATTTGAAGAGGTATTCAAATTGATTTTCACAAAACTCTACGACGAGATGGAGAGTGCTGATGATCGAATACAAATTGAGCGGGAGATGAAGCGGATACACAAAAAAAGCGACAAAGAGTTTCTTGTGGAGGATGCGGTGACCGAAGTAAAGATGGACACCTTCGACTTCAGGCAGCTTGAATTCCGAAGCCGTGGTGACGCGCACCACACGAAAGAAGTTATCAATACGCTCTTCAAGAAAGCAAAGAACAAGTGGCAAGATATATTTGACAAAGGCGAGCCGCTGAAAATAACGGACGAGAATCATCTCCAGATTTGTGTGGGTTTCCTACAGAATGTGAAACTGTTTAACTCCAACCTGCAGATAATTGACGAGGCGTTTGAGTATCTGGTCAACAAATCCGCGAAAGGAGAGAAAGGACAATACTTCACCCCGAGAAATGTCATTGATATGGCGGTGTATATGATAAACCCGAAGGACACGGAGTACATGATTGATACCGCATGCGGTAGTTGCGGTTTCACTATCCACACTCTGTTCAATGTGTGGGAAAAGATACGAAGTTCTGGCAAATCACAATTTGCAAACTTCTCCAATCAGCGATTAACACAGGAACAGAAGGACTACATAGATAAAGTGTTCGGTATTGATTTTGACGAAAAAACTGTGCGGGTGGCACGGACGCTGAACATGATTGCTGGAGACGGCAGGACGAATGTGCTGTACCTCAACTCCCTTGATTATACACGTTGGGAGGAGCGGTTGCGGGATGCCGAATGGAGCAGAACCTATTTGCAAGGATACTATCGCCTGCTTGATCTGGCGAAAGACAGAAAAGTGCCGAAAGAGTTCAACTTTGACATCGTGATGGCGAATCCTCCATTTGCGGGAGACATTAAAGATGGGCGGATTATATCCAATTACGATATGGCGTTCAATGAGAAAGGTAAAAGAGTGAACAAAATATCACGGGACATTCTGTTCATAGAGAGAAACCTGGATTTCCTAAAACCGGGCGGACGGATGGCAATCGTTCTCCCTCAAGGTAGGTTCAACAACACATCCGACCAGCGAATCAGGGAGTGCATCATGGACAGAGCACGATTGGTAGCCGTTGTCGGACTTGATGTAAACACTTTCAAACCGCACACCGGTACCAAGACATCCGTTCTCTTCATTCAGAAGTGGGATGAAAAAATAAACCCAAAGACAGATGACTACCCGATTTTCATGGCGGTCTCCGAAAACTCCGGTAAAGACAATTCAGGAGACGAGATATACGAGACGGACAGCAAGGGAAACAGAAAACTGGACGAACACAGCCACCTCATCCAAAAGCACGACCTCAGAGATATTGCCTTCGCATTTGAGAAGTGGGCGAAGAAGAACAAATTAAGTTTTTGGAAATAGCGTATGAAATTTACAAAATTTACAATTAAAAACTTTAAAGGTATTGAAAACCTTACATTAGATTTCACTAAACATCCTCAAGGTAAGATATTTCCATTAGTGGGATTAAATGAAAGTGGAAAAACAACGATTTTAGAGGCGATTGATTTATTTCAGAATGAGATAGAAAATGGACGAGAGCATGAAATGATTCATAAGAGAAAGAAGGGGAAGTTTAATGGTTCTATTGAGATTGCTGCAACCTTACAACTGGAAGATCAGGATAAAACTTTTATTAGGAACTTTTTAAGAAGAAAGAGATTGGAAATGCAAGATGATATTGAAGAAATTACAATAACAAAAATATATTTTTTTTTAGACTCGGATTATAAAGAATTTCTTTCGGAATGGCATATTCCGCTAATGGTGAAAACAAGCCAGAGGAAAGATTTTATAAATCTGCATAAGGGGTATAAAGATCATTGGAGTAAATTGGTTAAAGAGATGGAAGATAAATATATTCCTCATATTCTATACTTTGAAAATTTTTTATTTGATTTTCCTGAGAAAATTTACCTTACCACTCCAGATAATGCAGTAACAGAAACAGATAATCAAACACAAAAAGAATATAGAGAAGTTTTAGATGATATATTAAGCAGTGTAGATCCTGATTATAATTTCAGAAAACATATTTTACAGAGATTAGAAAGTTCTAGTACTAGTGATAGAGAAGCAGTTACACAAGTATTAAACGAAATGAGTCAAAAACTTAATGATGTAATTGTTACTCCGTGGAAAAATATTCTAAAAGATTCTGCTGAGATAACTATTGAAGTCAAAAACAGTCAAGATTCAAACGGTCATTTTCTTGAATTTAAAATAAAACAAGGTGCAGAAAGTTTTAATATAGGAGAGAGGAGTTTGGGGTTTAAATGGTTTTTTGGTTTTTTGCTTTTCACTGAATTTAGAACCCAAAGAAAAGTTGAAAAAGGGGAGTATATATTTTTATTTGATGAACCGGCAAGTAATTTGCATCCTGCTGCTCAGCAGGCGTTATTAAATTGTTTTACAAACCTTGCTGAAAAATCAAAAATTATTTACTCAACTCACAGTCACTACCTCTTGATACCAAAACTTTTACTCACAGCGTTTGTAGTTATAGACAGCGGAAAAAAACAGAATGAGAATGGGGAGATGATTTGGAAAGATTATAGTCAAAATATAACAGCCCAACCATATAGGTATTTTGTTTCCATAACAAGTGATAGTGATGATATGCATTATCAGCCACTTTTAGACTGCTTGGAATATGTAGAAAACCCTTTTGCAAATAATGATAATATAGTTTTTCTTGAGGGTAAATACGATTATTATATGTTTCAATGGATTAGAGAAAAATTTTTTCTAGGTGAGGATTATAATTTTAATTTTCGTCCAGGTGGGGGTGCCGGAAAATTTGAAAATATTTTTTGTGAATATTTAGCGACCAACAAAAAATTTGTTGCAATTTTTGACGCAGATAGCGCAGGGAAAAGAGAAAAAGATCGTTATTTAGATAGTGTAAGTGTAGAATTGGAAAAAAATATTTTTACACTTGAGGATGTAAAATCATCCTTTAAGGGCTTTCAGATAGAAAAATTATTTTTTGTTAGTAATAAGACGGATGATAGGTTGATCATTCAAAAAAAGGTATTTTCAAATGATAAAAGGTACAATAAAGGACGTTTTAACAAGGCAGTTCAAGAAATTTTTATAAACAAGGCTGAAATCATCCTAACAAGAACAACACAAAAAAACTTCAAAGCAGTTTTTGATTTTATACAACAAAAATTTAATGATCTAAGTTAAAATATATGGCACAGATTAGCATAATTAAAAAGAAAGATGTTTTGAAAGGTGGACGGTTAGATGCCGAGTATTTTAAATCGGAGTATTTGGAAGTCGAGAATAAAATAAAAAGTTGGGGATATAAAACCATATCGGATTTGGCAGGAGGGTGTGTCAATTATGGACTGAATGTTGACCCTTTTTATACAGATGTAGGTATAAAGTTCATAAGAGCGCAGAATTTGAAGGAATTTGGTTTTGAGGGAGAGATTTTAAACATTCCATATTCAAAAGAGGATCTGTCCGAAAGAGAATTATTACAAACAGGAGATCTGATGATAGTTAGAAGCGGTGCTAATGTCGGAGACATAGGAATAATAACCGACGAGTTCAAAGAGTCATCCTTTGGTTCCTATATTATTAAGTTTGATGTAAAAGATCATATTAATCCCTACTTTGTCTATATCTTTCTAAAAACGAAATATGGAAGATTGCAGACAGTAAGGTTCAGAAGCGGTGCTGCCCAGCCAAACATAAGTATTCCAAACTTAAATAAAATTTTGGTACCAATCTTAAATTCAAAATTCCAGAAAGATATAGAAAATGATTTCTTCAAGGCAAAAGAAAAACAAGAGAAAGCAAAAACTTTATATAAAAAAGCAGAAAAAATTCTTTTAGAAGAGTTTGGGTTGATAGGATATAAAACAGAACACGCTCTTACTTTTGAAGTGAAAAGAAAAGATATTGAAAGTGTAAAGAGATTTGATGCCGAATACTTCCAACCAAAGTATGAGGATATAATTAAAAAGATTCATGGATATAAAATGGGTTTTGCTAATGCAGAGGATATATTAATTTTCAACAAAAAGAATTTTTTTCCGAAGGAGGATGTGCTCTATAATTATCTTCCGCTGTCAAAGGTGTCAGGTGTGGGTGATATAGATGTTTCTGAAAGAGAGTTAGGGAGAAATCTACCAACACGAGCAAGAAGAAGAGTACAGGCAGGTGAGGTGATATTATCTTCTATTAAGGGTAGCTTGGAATCTTCGGCACTGATACAGCAGGAGCATAATAACATGATTGTTTCTACAGGATTTTATGTTTTTCATTCAAACAAGATAAACTCGGAAACACTTTTGATTTTGTTTAAATCAAGATTCATGCTTGAATTATTGGAAAGAATATCAAAAGGTGCAATTCTCGGTGGGTATGATTTAGAGAGTTTTGAAAAAATAAAAATTCCACTCGTTAGGCAAAAGATCCAAAAACAAATCGCCGAAAAAATACAAGAGAGTCATAAATTGCGCAAAGAAAGCAAGAAGATGCTTGAATCAGCAAAAAAGAAAGTTGAAGAAGAGATAGAGAAAGCATAGAGACAACCCAAATCCTGTTCAGCGAGGTGAATTAAGCGAAAATTCAACAGTCAAGAATTTCTTGACAGTTCAAAAAGGATGCGGTGCGTAGGATTCGTTTGCACTTAAAATAAGAGCCAACTTGTGCAAAATTTACACAAGTTCAAAAAGAAAGAGCAAATGAGTTGGAATCCGGTGAGGATAGAAGTAATCTATGAGTATAAACAATGTCTTAATCCTTCTTATCGTACCTTTAAACGGTATAGTGTAAATATGAGACATTCATACACCACAGCAGATTTTATTCCTCTGATAGCGGTGGTTTTGTGTGTTACTGCCGCAACACTGCTCACCGGTGCATATACAGGTGCCGAGGGAATTAGGTGGATAGCATTGTTCATGGGATTTTTCTTCCTGGTGTTCGGTCTGTTCAAGGCATGGAACTTGCGGGGATTTGCGGAAGCATACCGCATGTACGACCTCATTGCAATGCGCAGTCGGTTCTATGCACACCTATATCCGTTCATTGAACTGATGCTCGGAATACTGTATATCGGCGGCTGGTACCTGTTTGCCACCAACATCACCACGCTCATTGTTATGACAGTATCAGCGGCAGGTGTGTTCATACAGCTGCGTAAGAGGGAAGAGATACCGTGTGCATGTCTCGGCACGGTATTCGTCATCCCGATGACCTGGATCACGCTCGGGGAAGATCTCCTGATGGCAGGCATGGCGGCGGTGATGTTGGTTTTGTTATGAGCGATTTAGGTAAGCAATTCTTTGATTTTAGAAGAGTCAACTTGTGCAAAATTTGCACAAGTTCAAAAAGAAGGAAATAGAGATGTTAGTAGTGTCGGTATAACGCTTGCGGTATTAGTACTCAGAAATCATTTTTTCTTTGTGCTATTTTCTGTAGGTAAATTTGTGCAATGATTTAATAATAAAGTACCAGCAGAGTACCAAGAGTATATAGTACGCAGTAAAAAGCAATTGTTTTAGCCAATTTGGAGAATTAACAAGCTTTTCAAGATTTTCTATGTTTTCAAACATGAAATGAGGAAGTGTAGGAAATAGGAGCGAAAGATTAAAAGAACAAGTCATGAATGATACTATAGAAAATAAAACAAGGAGTATCACTAATGGTTTTGTATAATTCAATCCTCCTCCGAAAAACTTGGAAATATATATTATAAGTTTTTCCAAGAATGATAATCTTTTCATCTTTAACTCTTGCTGTAGATATTTCTGATGCGCGAATAATGCCTGTATCTGATCATCTCTTTCTTTTTGAAACATTTTTATTATTTTGAAGAAATATCGTTTTGATTCCGGCGTATGATTTTCATTATTTGGATCTATATCCATTTTTTCAGAAAAATAAATATCATGTATACCATTCTTTTCTTGTCCAAGATAATTAGCAATTTGATAAATATCTGTTATTTTATTGATGACGCTTTCTCCTAAAAATTCCACAAGTGGACATTGTCCAAACCTAAAATCAGTTTCTGAAATTGTACAATTTTCAAACGCCAATCTTACCGTTGCTGTTGTATTTTTCAACTTAGCAATATTCTTATTCTTTATAACTTCATTACGAAAAGTACAGTTTAAGAAACTAATATCTCTTCCATTATTACCTTCTTTATTAATTTCTTTGAAAAACTTCTCATGTATTTCATGAGAGACAGTATTTAAATGTGAAATTTCTCCAGTGATACAGTTGTCTTTAAATTCAATACAGCCATTATAATTTTCAATCCTTTCCGCATTAAAATTTTCAATATCATTGTTTTTGATACGAAACTTGACTACTTGATAACGCCCGTTTCTTTTTTTATAAAGAAATCTACAGTATGTATTTTGTTTTTTAAAATGATCATCAAAATAGACATTGGAAATTTTCTTTTTTTCTATTGTCAAATAACCGGTTCGTGTATCAAATTTGCCTCTCTCTCTTAGAATAAAAAAGGGCTCGCTAGGCATGCCACCCAAAAGACTTTTGTGTATCTCTTTACCATTTGTATCTTGAATACGAAGGTGAGGGCTAGAAATTAAAAAGAAACCGTGATTTTTCTCATCAAAAAGAGATCTAATATGTTCAATAATATTTATACGATTATCTGTCATGTTTTATATTTTTCCTGTTCCTATTCATAGGATTATTTAGTATACAGCCTTTCTTTACGACAGCAAATCTATCAAAAATAATACGCCCTGATTGCATCCACGCATGTGTTCCATCTCTCCTCGCCTAATTTTTTCGTTGTTTTTCCGTATTTCAGATTTTCTCTCGGGAACAGAGAGTATTATTTGATGCTAGAATTTATTTTTTGTAGATTTGGCACTGTGCATTTCTAATTAAGGTGTATACTGAAATATATGGCCACCAAGACCCGATACAAAGGTCCGCGCATCAAGATGAAAGAGAAAGAGGTACCTCATTACTTTAATTATGAGGATATTTATATTTATCAGGGTAATATTTTAGATGTGCCACATATTAAAAAATCATCTGTTGATTTGATCATAACCTCACCACCATACAATGTGGATATCAGTTATAATTCACATAAGGATGATTCAACGTATGAGGATTATTTGAAGTTTACAGAAAAATGGTTGGAAAAATGTTACGACTTAGCAAACGATGCCGGACGATTTTGTCTCAATATCCCATTAGATAAAAATAAAGGCGGGCAACAGTCAGTGTGTGCTGATATCACCAGTATTGCTAAACAAATTGGTTGGAAATATCATTCAACAATTATTTGGAATGAAGGAAATATATCGCGTCGGACAGCATGGGGTTCTTGGTTGTCTGCGTCTGCTCCCTATGTTATCGCTCCGGTAGAAGTCATCGTTATTTTGTATAAAAATGAATGGAAGAAGGAAAAAAATGAAAAAGAGAATGACATTACCAAACAAGAATTTATGGATTGGACTAATGGAGTGTGGACATTCTCTGGTCAAAGTAAAAAAGGAGCCGGCGGGCATCCAGCTGCCTTTCCGCTTGAATTACCTCGCCGATGTGTTAAATTATTCAGTTTTGTTGGTGACACTGTTTTTGATCCGTTTTTGGGAAGTGGTTCAACCCTTATAGCAGCGCGCTTACATAATAGAAAGAGTATTGGGGTTGATATTGATAAAGAGTACTGTGATATAGCCATTGAAAGATTGCGCAAAGAGGCAAATATTGATCAAGGTAATTTATTTTAATCTCTTTACAATGTATGAAAAAGCACATATCAGAGAAAAGGCAAAAATCACAAAAAGATTTGATATTGGAGTTTTTCAAAAAACACCCTAACAAGGATATATCACACCCAGAAGTTGTGGATTGGGCAACGAAGACATGGAAAAGGCAAACTGGCAGAGTTCTGCGAGATCCGGATAGAGCAGTTCGGATTTTACATGAAGAGGGGTATTTAATCAAAGTTGAAAAAGGTGTGTATCGCTACAATCCAAAGTCTGCCACTAAAAAGAAACAGCAGAATTTTACCGAAGTTCAAAAAAAGAAAATCTTAAAAAGAGATGGAAACAAATGCGTAATTTGCGGAAAAGGTAAGAAGGAAGGGATGGAGTTACATGTTGATCATATAAAACCAAAAGATCGTGGCGGTGAAGCAACTATAAGTAATGGACAAACTCTTTGTTCACAGCATAACTTTATGAAGAAAAATGTAGATCAGACAGAAACAGGAAAGAAAATGTTCATTAGATTATACACACTTGCGAAAAAGGAGAAAAATAAAGGTTTACAAAAGTTTTGTGCTGATATCCTAAAGACATACAAAAAACACAATGTAAATGGACATATTGAATGGGAAAAATAACAATTATTTCCGGCTTCGCACTATTGGTGAATAGGATTTTCAATGAAGGCAGATTGGATGAACATTCAGTATGTTCAAAAATGGAACATACTCCAAGGTGAATTGAGCGAAAATTCAACTATTAAGGATTTCTTAATAGTTCAAGAAATTTATTACAAAAACTGAAAAGAAGAGCCAACTTGTGCAAAATTTGCACAAGTTCAAAAAAAGAGAGCAGATGAGTTGGAATCCAGTGGATGGCGTTTGTTCATGGAGGTTTTCTTGCTCATTTGAATTGTTGCGGTCTATGCGGTACTATGTGAGGATATGCCCGAAGAGGAGAACTTAATAAATAAACATGGAAGATACAGAGAAACATAAGGAATGGATTAAAGTGAATAAACAAAAGGTAATTGATCATTTTTGTTCCGGCATTGAACAGAGTGAATCCCCACTTGCCATTTTCATGTGTGGATCTTCAGGTGCTGGTAAGACCGAAGAGGCGCGGAGATTAAAAGAGCATTTTGAAAAAAAGGGCACCAATCCGCATTTCGTGCATATTGACCAGGACATAGTAAAGGGGATGATTCCTGGATATAGTGGAGAGAATGCGGATATGTTTCAAGGTGCGGCATCAATCGGTGTTGATAAGATTCTCGATTACTGTTATAAGAAAAAATTACATTTTATTTTGGATTCCACCTTTTCTAGATACCCAAAAGCACAAAAAAATATAGCACGGGCTATCAAACAAAAAAGGCGTATATTTATCATATATATTTACCAAGATCCTGAAGTGACCTGGAATTTTGTAGAAAATAGGAGAAAGGTTGAAAAGCGAAAAGTACCAATCGATGCTTTTGCAAATTCTTACTTTGGCGCGTTTAAAACCATCAAGAAAATAAAGGAAGAGTATAAAACAAAGGTGTTATTGACTGTGGTAAACAAAGATACCGGCAAACAATATATGAATGTGACAGGGGTTGACTCATATGTAAAAATGAAATACTCTAATAGTAAGAATCTAATAAAAAAACTTACAGAAGGAAACAATAAAATCACCTAAAATAGTATGAATTTTATCAAAATCATTTTCACATTTGGGAAAAGCAGGCAGGATGATGTAGCACATCCGAGTTCATTATTTGGTGTTTCCGCTCGGGAAGAAAAGAAAATTTGGAAAGAGATAACAAGGAAAGCAACTGAAGATCAGGAAAAGGTTACCAGAAAGGCAAACGCAATGAAGACAAGGAGCTTATAAACAGGTATCTGTTTATCCCGCACCGTTAAAAATAATACGCCCTGATTGCATCCACGCATGTGTTCCATCTCTCCTCACCTAATTTTTTCGTTGTTTTTCCGTATTTCAGATTTTCTCTCGGGAACAGGTAGCAGAGTGTGATTTTCTTGTGCAGGGTATCTATGACACACAGCATTCTGAAAGCATTTTTTCCTTTGATGCCCGGATTCGGCAGATGTATATCCCATATCCCGACATTGCTATTCTTATAATATATCCTTTTAGATCTGCTCGTTACGACACATTCAAATGTCTCCAGTACCTGTGTTAAATTTTCTTTAAATTTTGAAGATAGTTTCTTACTGTCCGTGAATCTGTAGAAATCTTTTTCTGAGGTATGATATGCAATGCTGTTTTTTAGCGTGGGCATGAGATTCCTTCATAGATCAAATAATATCTATATCAGTCGCATATTTGTACCGTATATTCTCACCGGGTGATGAGTAAAACCACGGTGCTTCAAGGTGTGTCTGCGCTATGATTTTTTTGGTGTTCCATGTTTTAAATTTCCTGCATATTTTCTCAAGCAATTCTTTTTCTGTTTTGGTGAAAACGCTCATGGACGGTTCAGATTTCGCCCGATAGCGCACCTTGTGTCCTCCTTCGTCAAGGAGCACCTCCTCCCGTTCTATGACATTGTCTCCGACAAGCGATGAGATAATTTCCCGCGCTTTTTTGGGGACCGGACCGAAGTCCAGATGGCAGTAGACATCTCCCGTGACACTTTTGCCCCGTTCCCGGTGATTGACGAAGTCAAAGTAGTAGAGCAGCTTGTTCAGCTTTGTTTCCCCAAGATACTGGTTATTGCAGTGCTTGATGAAATAGAGCACTGTATGTTTATATTTTTTTTCCTGCTGTTTGTCCATGGTGTGACTGCACAGTAGTAGTATACAACCTTTCTTTTGCACGCACAAATGTTTGGCGCACGGTGTGCATTATTGTCAAAAATGAGTATACTATGACACATGCCATTGCAGAATGAGCATGTTCTTTTAACTCACACCGAAAGGAGGAACCATGAGAAATATGCTTGGAGCGGGGTTGTTTCTGTTGCTCGTTGCATGCAGTGGAGGCGGAAACATCAGCAATGATTCTGAAAAAACCAGGATCGTGCCGGAAAAACCGTATGCCGTGCTTGAAGAGGGCGATGAAGATCTTTCCCATGTCATCCGGTTGCTTGAGCAGGTTACATGGAGATCAATAACGGTCGGCAGTACTGCTCCCGGCATGCTGTTGGACGAATTGAAGACCGCGCTGGAAGGAAACGATCGCAGATTGAGCAATCTTGCGGAAGACATGATGCGGAGCTATCAGTTCATGATCAACGATCGGGAAGAAACAATCAATCTGTGGGCACCGCGGCTGATGGATATCGGTATTTCCGAAAGCGCGCCGTACGACGAGATCGTTCGCATAGCGGAAGGTATCGGTCTCAGGTTGCTCCCGCACGATGCCGCCGCGCAATTGGTGCTGCAGCATGACACGGCAGGCGTGTACGAGCATTTCATTGCCACAGCCCCTGTTGACGGGGAAGACGGCAATCCGCGTGTTTTTTCCGTGTCGCGCGGCTCTGTCGGAAGCAGGGATGTTTCCGATCAGGTAGAATGGCGCGCATGTGAACAGTGGGTGTTTCAGATTCCGGACGGGGTGAATATTGAAAGTTATCTTTCATTGTTCAAGTACCAATGGGATACGAAACACTGGCGCAATGATCGGGCAATTCTGAAAACGGTCAGTGTGTCCGGCAGGCAGCCGAATCAGCTGCTGGCGGCGCATGAGGAGCGGGACATTTTTGTCAGCGGCGGCGCGAAGAACATACTGGAGGCACTGGAAGTGCTGCCGGCTGTTGTTGAAGCGGGTGATGAAATTGATCTGATCGCCGTCTCGGTCGGTGAGCTCGGTTTTGAGTTCGCCACCTTTCCGGAGATCGTTGAGCGCGCGGAAGAGCGCGGATTAGCACTTGTCCCGCCCGAAATCGGTCCTGAATTCCGTCTTCAGTATCCTGAGCAGCAGGCGAACGAATGGTTGTTTATCGGCATGGAACCGGTACAGACACCCTCCCTGCCGAGGATTTTCCTCGTCGTGCAGGATATCGGCATTGAGCCGGACGACAGCAGAAATCGTCCGTGGTTGCTGAGTGTCGCCATGTGGGAAGGACGGGTGTTTCAGGAGTGCGATTGGTTTGTCTTCGGGAAACCGAGACAGCGGGCAAGCGCGCGAATACCGAGAATGCGGTAATCCGTCGCACTACATACATCCGACTGATGCAGTCGGATGTATTTTTTGTATATATATGCACCTGCCGAAAAATAGCGTATCACTCCAGCACCTGATAGCGTTTCTTCAGTTCTAAAATGCGGTTCGCTGATGTGTAAATCTGCTCTTCAGACACATCGCCGTCGCGCACCGCGTCCATGACGGCATCCCGAACTTCGTACACATGAGCAAGGTCATAGGTGCCGATCTGGTTGGCAAGCAGAATGATGTCAACGCCCGCCTGTATTGTTTTAACCGCCGCTTCCGCCAGTCCGTATGCTTCAACAATGGCACCCATCTGCATGTCGTCTGAGATAACGACACCGTCAAAGCCGAGTTCATTCCGCAGAAGTTCTGTGATAATCGCGTATGACAGTGTTCCCGGCAGACCGTCCTGTTCCAGATTTCTGTTCACAATGTGCGCGGTCATAACAGGGTCGGTGTAGCCGTTTTTGATAAGGAGGCGGTACGGTTCCAGTTCCTTATCCCGATCGTAGGTGTCCGTCACATCAGTCACGCCGAGGTGCGTGTCGCCCGAAGCGCTGCCGTGTCCGGGGAAATGCTTTATTGCCGGGATGATGTTCTGCGCGTGCAGTCCGTCAATAAACGCGCCGGCATGCGCCGCGACAACTTCAGGATCATCGCTGAACGATCGCTCTATATTGCCGATAGCGGGACTTGTCGGATCTATATTGACATCAACGACCGGAGCGAAGTTCCAGTTAATGCCCGCATCACGCAGTTCTCCGGCAAGTTCCTCGGCGATACGCCGCGTTTCGGAAGAAGCACCGGCACCGAGTTTCTGGGCAGACGGCACCACAACGGGAAAGCCGTACTTTTTCTTCAACCGGTTAACATAGCCGCCTTCCGCGTCAACCGCGATAAACAGGGGAGTCGAGGACATGCGCTGCAGTTGTTCAGTGAGGGATCGTACCTGTTCGGGTGACTCTATATTCCGTGTTTCCTCGCCTTTGCTCGGCAGATCGTAATCAAACAGCACCACGCCGCCGGGCTTGATATCCCGCAGCACCGTTTCAACCGCATCGCCCGCCTCACGGCCACGAAAGCCGATCATCAGCATCTGTCCGACCGCTTCCTGCAATGTCAGCGTCTCATTTTCTTCGGGTGGCGGAGGAGGCACATCCCGCGCTGTGCCGCGATAGATAAAGACAGATCCGATGATAAGCAGAGCAACAAGAATCCATAGTATCGTCATCCCGGACTTTGTTTCTTCCTTTTGCGTTTTGTTCTCTGCTGTATCCGTGCCTTCCTGCATACATGCACTATACCACGCTACCGCATATATGGAATATGTACTATATTGGGTTATTATGGATCAGAAAGAATTAAAAGAAATCATTGAGAGGGCATGGGATGCTGTAAAGAAAAGGGAAGAGTGGGTAATAAAAAATATTAATGTTTCTGAATGGGCAATATCCGCATCTTTATATTGTGAACTGCGGTGTGATAATAGGTTAAAGGAATGGGATATTCATGCAGAGTATAATAAGCAGGGAACGGATGAAAAACAGAAGAAAATGTCAGATGACAAACCAATACGACCTGATATTGTAATACACAGAGCCGGTAAGACAGATAAGTGTGACAATTTGCTGTATATTGAAGTAAAAAAGGAAAAAGTAAAAAAGGAAAAGGGGGATGAAAATATATATCCTGAAGATATAGAAAAATGTGAGGATGTTACCGATGTGCCAGGAGGAGAAAGAAGTTTTCAATATCAATATGCATTACTACTTGCTTACAACAAAGAAGAAGGCGATGCAACAATACGCTGGTTTAAGAATGGTAAGGAAATAGAAAATTAAACAAGTTATGTAGAAAGCACTCTATGACAGGTTGCATTTAGAGTAAATACGCTACAATTTGAATACACGGGTAAAAATTACTGATACAACTCTTTCAGAATTTGGTATTGGGTTTTTCCTCGTTTTTCCTTTGAGTCAACAATCTGCTCTTTCCAGTTGACATCAACCTTATCCAAAATATACCCGAGTGCCGCACCGGTTGCATAGAGTATTCTGAAACTCAGCGAGTTAGCGCGCGCATCGCTTCCTTTGCTAATAATATCGTCCAGTGTAACGACAAAACTGAACGATTGTATGCCATAGAGATCAAACGATTGTGTACCTGTCTGCAGATTGGTGAATTTCAGTTCCACATACCTCGCTGTTCCTTCAATCGCTTCAATCAGCTCCTCTTTTTTCAGTTCAGGGTACGCGCTCATCCTTGCTTCCCGTTTTTGAATATATTGCCTTGCGAGCGCGGGAACATCCTCTTTTGATGCCAGAACAAGTGCGTCCAACAGCGCGTACTCTTCTCTCAGTTCGGCGATGTACTCTTCACCGGTCGGATACTGGGCTATAAACCAATCTTGCACAGTTGGATCATCGTAGACCCAGCCCCGCTGCACATATGTATGAAAAGATTCGTGCAGCAAAAAGTTAGAGAAATCAAGTTTATCACTGTCATCTGTGAACCTATCGTTGTTGTATTTGAAATAGAAGTAATCGCCTGTTCCGTCACGGAATGAATATGCGCTGTTTTTCTTAAACAAAAAACCGAAGCTAGACGGGAACCATAGCGGCGCGGATCCTGAAAAGAATAACGGAACCCGGTACACCGGACCGAAATTGAATGCATCGTCAAACGACACCTTCTTTGCAAATACAATCTTCTCGGCATCCGGATACCGTATGAGGTAAGCATACTGCCAAAATGGGGATGTCTCCCTGTTAGTCCGTACCAACACCAGAGGAACTTCGTGAAATGCGTATCCGTCCCATAGTGTTGCTTCCTGTTCGGCAAACGCATCATGCAGGGCATCCAGTTCATGAAATACCTTTTTATCAATTTCCGGGAAACTCGCATACTGATCTCCCGCGGTAAAAAACAGGGTATAGGAATATATGCTATATACAACAATCAAACTGGCAATTACACTAAAAATCACAATGAAGATTTTAGATAACAAGGATATATCAGACGATTGAATTTTTTCCAAGAATTCTTTTGGCAATCCCTTCACTGTGTTTGTATTTATATACAAATCAACTTTTTGTTTTTGATCATCAAGTAAACTTGTTGATTTTACAACAAATATACCGTGTACATACTTCATGTTTTCTGAACAAAATGAGGAATCATAACTGTATTCATTTTTTGTAATTTCAATTTTCGTCTCCTCTCTTGATAGTTGCCTACCGTCTTTTTTGGAATAAAGTAAATCCTCAAGGTTTTTATGAGAAAATCCTATTGCCCCAGTATCCCCAAAGATTTCTGTTATATCAATGAGAAAAAAATTAAAATCTTCTTCATGACCCGCAATCTTTTTTAGTTGTTTTAGCTTGTTCTGTATAGAGTTTATTATCCTCAGATTTTTGATTTGGTGTTCTAGATCGCCATCTCTCCCTGTGTAAATTCGCATACGCGAGTAATCAATATTCTGCAAACCACTTTTTCCTTTTTTAGGAGAAACACATTCCACTCTATACTTCTCACCATTGTAGATGAATTCAAAGTCAAATCCACTACTCGGGTGTGATAGGGAACCAAACAGATTGCGAAAAAACAATAATGCCCCAACCTCAGAATAAAAAGAAGATAGTTGTCTCAAGAATTCATTAGGATCGGTGCATTTAATCAATGCTTCCAATTCTGAGATACCACCCCACTTAATGTATTCCTTTATTTTTGGTATAACCTCTTTTTCATATCGATCAAAATGTTTTCCTTTGCCATAATATATATCGTTATATTCTTCATCTGTTGATATTTTTTTAAAGCCGATTATCTCGCCTGTAGGATCAGTATCATCAACAATCGGTTTTTTCCAATTTTCAGAATTACTCTTGTGAAACTTCTTGTATTTCTCCAAGAAATTGTTCAATATATCCTCACACATAAATGGAAATGCCGTTGCTTGGTTGAGTATCAGGCATGTTATTTTTTCTTATTGCGCGGTGGTATATGCTTTTTTATTTCTTGGCGTTCTAAACGCTCAGCGGCATCTTTAGTTGGTGTTATGCGGTACTGAAACTGTGTTCCTTTCTGAAAACGACCCTTGTGTTCTTCAATTCGGTCATCCAGCCGACCACCCTTTGCTTTTCCAATATATAGAACATTGTCTTGAGCATCTTTAATACGGTATACACCCGGTTTATCACCCGGCACACTGGCAAGATTTTTCTTATTAATAGGTTGAGTCTTACTAAATATTTTCATCAATAGTAGCGTAGCACATTTACTGCACAATTTTCCTTTCAGGTGGTCACAGGTTGGTGCCGTTCAGGCGATTATACTTGCTCAAATTATAGCACGGAAGTTGAAAGGGTATTTTGAGAACAACACGCCTGTTTCGTATGGCACATCATGTTTATCATCAAGAGACATATTTGCACCAGGTTGGCTGTTGTGCTTCCAAGGAAAATCAAGTTTTCACCTGCTGTTGAATATACTGCATACACCATTTTAACTCACAGCATTCCCATTAATATGTTCAATCATATACTTTAAAAACTATCAATATTCAGTTCCATTTTATTTTTATATCCTATAGTATGCTTCCGCATTAACTCAATAAGCCGGTGACCATTGATGAGTGTAATAAGATGTTCGTTTCCCAGATTCTCCGCTTTCTTGGAAAAATCGGAGGTGGTGATAAATACAGCCTTTTCCGCACTCTTAGCTTTGATTGCACCGAGAAAGTCTCTAATAACCTTTTCTTGTATCTTATTATCCTTATTGAACCGTTTTGCCTCCATGACCACCTTAAACTTTACAAACTCGATTTCTATGTACCCTACACCATCCACCCCACCATCCCGGGTCTTTTGTGTTTCCTCCATTTTCCCTCCCATCGCCTTGAGTAGTTGGATGCATAACCTTTCAAAATTAAGCGGTTCCATTTTCCTAATTTTCTCCAAATCACCCTCTATTCCGTCATCATCTTCAATGGTGATATCTTCTAAATCTGGAAGAGGTTGATTGTCTTTTTGTCTTGCCACCCTTTGCTCTTCAAGGTACTGATCGATTATCGGTGTCATCTCATCCCTAAGATTTTTCGCTTCAGTATATTTGCCATCTCCTTCTAGAAGTTTTACCACCTCCTCTCCTTTCTTTGAAAGGTACCAGTATCCTTTCTCCCTAAATTCTTTCGGTTCAATATGATTTGTTGTTCTCAGACGAGACATGGTGAACCGAACCGCTTTTTCAAATACAAGGTCCTTGTTTTTACCAGACCTCTTTTCTAGCACTTCTTCTGTCAAACCCATCAGAGTACCGACCCTTGCAATAACTTTGGTGCCATGAGCACCACCACCCTCCTTATGGAGTGCATATATTAGATAGGGATATATGGTTTCATATGACGGCATTTCATTTATATCCAAATTGTTATCAAACAGCATGATAATTGTAGTATATCAAAGAATGTAAAGGAAATCCATTCGTGAAAGCTCCTGTCGGAGAGATTTATGGTTGCGAAGCATAGGGGCGATAAACTGAATGGGAAAAACGATTGGCGATTGGACGTATGGCAATTTTTCCCGTTAATACTTAAAACTAAGATACACACTTGCTTTCGCTAATATCTTGTTCCTATTCTCGTTCTTTAAAGAAAGAGTGTAATTTGCGACAATTTCTTTTCAGTTCGTTACGGTTATTGAATTTCCCATCATGAAGAAATTGATTTGCAAAATTACCAAGTTGAAGAACTGTATTCTTACAAATGTTCACCGCTTTACGTTCTTCAATGAGCCAAAAGCCAACAACAAGAATAAGAGCTGCAACGATGATACTTATTGATAAAGGTAAATCACCTGCTGTCTTCATTAGAGATAGTGTATCATGCACTCCTGCTCGTTTTAAGTTATTTGTGGAGTTCTCCAAGTGCCACTCAAGGAATAGCGTTTGAGGCGATGAACTGAATGGAAAAAGAAAACATAAGGATGTTGTGATGGGAAAGCGGTAATGTTGTCAGCGTTATAATATGATTGTGTATTGATTTTCCCAATCATGTTTTGTTTTTTGCTTTCGGCATTTCCTTAATGTGTTGAGACCCATGAATACTAAGTCTATACCTTTTTTCTCCTTTCTCCTTTTGATTTGTAAACTCAATATATCCATAGGCTTTGTTTGTTTTTGTACTTACTATTACCTGTTTCATTTTTTTTGTGTTTGAAAAACCACTTGGTTTTTTACGAATAAATTCAATAATCTCCTCTTTTGTAACACCATTCTTTTTATTCTTTGTGAGGTAATCAACGATTAATGCAACTCTTTCAAAATCATTTTTTGGTTTTTTTTGCTCAAGGTATGCATCCCAATCTTTATTAGTATTTTGAGAATTTTTTATAGCAGTATTTTTGGTGGAACCTTTCAATATATCGCGTATTTCAGTTAGTAGTGATATAATAATTTTTGTCTGTTCTTCAGTAATCATATTATTCCTTGGTTTGTAGTATTTCCATAACTATCAGCACTTTATGATTAGGTATGTGATAGGAAACTCTCCCTCTCTCCTGTTTTTTATCTTGATTAAGTATTTCTATAAACCTTTCCTTTTTTAAAGAATGAAATATTCCGTCAACTTGACCTTTAGTTATACTTAATACATTAGCAAGATCTGTGGCAGATATGCCAATTTGTTTCATATCAATACCTGGAAAAGACAAAGCAACCACTTTTTTCCCTAGCAAATAATACAACACTTTCATGCGAGTCTTTTCTTTCACCAGATCTGTAGAAAGATGGGGCTCTTTTGTTTCTTCTACAATAGAAATTTTGCCTTTCAAAAAAGGTATTAATATATCAACCAGAGATTCAGGGTTTTTTTCAAATAACTCATTAATTGTGTGTTTTATTGATCCCATATACCTCTTCATCTTATCAAATAAAATGTGTTTGTCAATAAAAGGAAAATAATTTATATAATAACTGTTAAATCTATTATAAATTAAGAATATGCTGAAAAATAAGTGTAAAATAAATATTAAAAAACATGTATTCTAGCATTATTTTTTACTTGGAAAATCTTGCTAAAAAAGTAAATAAATATAGTATTTTTTGAGAAATAAGGTTTTTAAATAAAGAAAGTAAAAACTTGAATATATGTTTAATTTATTATTAAATCCACTTTCATAATAGAAATAATATCCTTATTTTATAGTTTTATTTTCTATTTTATTCATAATTCATCAAAATCACTTGTTTTTGGCATTTTATACAATACATTTTTTTTATCTCCAGGATTTTTTACTATTGGGAGCAAAAGTCCCATATCTACCCATTTTTTGAGTAAGTAAGACATTTGAGAGGTGATCTGAATACCTACTGTTTCTCTTGCTGTTTTATTATTTATATGTTTATTCTGCTCAAGATATGTTTTCATTTTTTTCCATTCCTCTGAGATTTCCTCATTCTGAAGTGTTAGACACACTGAGTCAGGTATTTCTCTAGATTGTAATGGGCAAGTTTTAAATATTGGTTGAAACAGATTATATCTATCCATTTCTGCCTGCATTGCTCGTACACCTTCATTTTGGTCTAGGTTTGGTGGAGACGGGAATTCTCTAAGTGTTTTAACCAAAAGATCGTTTCGGTAACTTGTTGCCCTTACTCTACCTATATTTTGTGGAGTAATGTTAGAAGGGAATAATCCTGCGTTCCAGATTTCAATCCGATTTTTAAATATCTTGATTTCAATATCAAGTTTGGCGTGATAGTCCCTATGTATTACGGCGTTTGTAATAGCCTCTTTTACCGCTCTTTCAGGGATTTTATGCAGATTCTCAAAACCAGATTTGACTGTAAGACCACTTGTTATCTGTTCAAGAACATACTTATGTGCTTCTCTAATGAGTTGCGGTATTGCTCCTCCCAATAACCCTTTCTTGATTATATTTGGAGTTTCTCCGAATATTTCTTCATTTCCATCGTAGACCATTACCTTAATTGCACATCTTGTTTCCATCAAGCTGGTTGGGTATTCCGCAAACAGCATCACTGCGGCGCGCGTAGGTTGCAAATCACCATTTTCATCCTTTCTTGCAAGACCTTTTGATTCCAAAACAGCATCTATATTTTCTCTAGATTTACTCGGCATTTCCTTGTCGCGCCATTCTTTATAATATTCTGTTTTCAAGAGATTCATGTCAACATGCACCAATTCATTATCTGCCCTCTTAAACCCTTTGCTATAGCTAAGTTCATTAATCTCATGCGGTGTTAGTTTATGGTTACCTTTTTCAAGGCGCACGAAAACCTCATTATTGATTTGGTGAAAATTTTCCTCCGCCTTTTTTATCATTATGAGTGCTACAGTTTTGCCACTGCTTGTCTGTATCTCACGAAATTGTGGTGCTATTGAGGGGGATATTTTAGATATATCGCGCTTAATCTCGTCATAGTTATTCCGGTTTTCTTCAATGCCGAAAATGCGGTCTTCACCTTTCAAATCATTTCGTTCTGGATCATTCACACCTAATACAATATATCCGCCACTGGTGTTTGCCATAGCCACAATAGTTTGGCAGACTTTCTTCACAACGCCGGTGTTACTGTTACCAAGTCGTTTAAACTCAATAGTTTTTGATTCAGATGGAATGTTGAGTATTTCTTTCAGTAGTTCTTGATCTTCCATATTCATATTTTAATATCATATCACGGAATTGAAAAGCGGATTTTTTTAAAACGGTTGGCTCGAACCGCCGCCTCGCCGTCCGTTCCGTCCGATTCACCCCGTGTGGCGCGTGGCAAGTGCTCTATGACGCGCCGAAACAGCGCGCCACCAAAAAGCAAAACACGAGCGATAGCGAGTGTGTGTCATCTTGTATCCTTGAGTGCGGGTAGGGAGAATCGAACTCCCGTCTTAGCCTTGGGAAGGCCACATTCTGCCACTAAACTATACCCGCTGTTTATAAGGTTCAGTATACCGCCGCATATACCGCCGTGGTACTATGCCGGTGTGCAGGCCACCTTAGCTCAGTTGGTAGAGCAACGCACTCGTAACGCGTAGGTCGTCGGTTCAAATCCGACAGGTGGCTCCATATATATGAACGCAGAAGAAGGTAAAAAAAGAATGCAGGAAATTGAGATGCTGATGGGTCTGCCTGATTTTTGGGAGAATAAGGAGGAAGCGCAAAAACTTATGCGCGAGTACAACGATCTGAAGGAATCAGACGGCGGTGAGCGGTCATTTCCCGCTGTTGTACATGTTATCGCCGGCACCGGCGGTGACGATGCGGAGGATTTTGCCCGTATGCTCGCTGATATGTACCGGCGGTATGCGGGACGAAAGGGGTTCGCGGTGTACGAGGTTGAGAAGCACGCGACGCCGCAGGGGGGTTTCAAGAATATCATGCTTGAGATTGACGACAAGCGCGCGTACGGGTTGCTGCGCAATGAGACGGGCGTGCATCGTCTGGTGCGCATCTCTCCGTTCAACGCGAAGCAGCAGCGGCATACATCGTTCGCGCTCGTTGATGTGACGCCGAAGCTGCCGCCGCTCGGCGAGGTGGAGATACCGGAGAGCGATGTGGAGGTGTCGTTCACCAATTCGAGCGGTCCGGGCGGTCAGAATGTGAATAAGCGGGAGACGGCGGTGCGCGTGAAGCATGTGCCGTCCGGTATTATCGTCCGCGTGGAGCGGGAGCGGTCGCAGGCGCAGAATCGGGAAGCGGCGTTTGAGATTCTGCGCGGGAAACTGTTCGCGCTGATGCGGCAGCGCCGGGTGCAGACATTGCGCGATTTGTCGTTTGATAGGCAGGTGGGCATTGAGTGGGGCAATCAGGTGCGTTCGTATGTGCTGCATCCGTACAAATTGGTGAAGGACCTGCGCGTGAACTATGAGGAGCGTGATCCGGACGAGGTGTTTGACGGTAATCTGGACGGCTTTGTGGAAGCGCTGAAAGGATATACACCGTAGTCGGTGTGAACGGTGAATATGTGTGTGCTACAATACAGCAACAATGGATATTATTTCTTTTGAAAAGGCAACCAAGTACTACGGCGATGCCATAGCGCTTCAGGATGTTTCCTTCACGGTCAAGGATGGTGAGTTCATCACCTTTGTCGGGCACTCCGGCGCGGGAAAGAGTACGCTCTTTAAGCTGATTCTTGGTGAGGAGGATTTATACGGCGGCACGGTGTGTCGGGACGGTGTTGATATCACCAGTATGTCGGAAGCGGAGCTGTTGGAGCATCGGAGAAAGACCGGCATGATTTTTCAAAATTTCCGCCTGCTGTCGCGCAAGACGGTGTACGAGAATATCGCGTTCGCGATGGAGGCGCTTGGTTACGATGAGACGCAGATTGAGAGTGATGTGCCGTATGCGCTGGAGTTGGTGGATTTGCGGCATAAGGTGTGGTCGTTTCCGGCGGAACTCTCGGGCGGCGAACAGCAGCGCGTGGCGATTGCCCGCGCTATTGTGCACCAGCCGGAACTGCTGCTGGCTGATGAGCCAGTCGGCAACCTTGATCCGGTGAACGCGCACGAGGTGGTGAACATTCTCAAGCAGATTAATAAGCTGGGGACCGCGGTGATGCTCTCCACGCACGACCGTTCAGTGGTGGACAAGGTAAAGGGGCGGGTGATCACGCTGGTCAACGGTGAGGTGGCGATGGATGATAAGAAAGGAAAATATATACTATAGGTATGATGTACACGCAAACAAAAAGAATATTCTATCTCGGTCTGGTAAATGTCATTCGCAATTCATTTGTGTCGTTCTCGGTTATTTTTGTTATGACCATGTCTCTGTTCATAGTCGGGTTCTCGCTGCTGTTCGGGCAGGTGATGAGCAGCGTGACGGACGAGCTGCGCAACAAGGTGGATGTGACGGTGTACTTTGTTCCGGAGACGACCGAGGAGCAGATTTTTAAATTCCGTGACCGTCTCGGCGAGTTATCACAGGTCAGGGAAATCATTTATGTCTCTCAGACCAGCGCGCTTGAGGAGTACCGCAAACGCCATGAGAACGATATTGAGGTGCTGAAAGGTCTGGACATTCTGGATGACAATCCGTTCCGCGCGCGTCTTTCTATCCGGGCGCAGCAATCAGGTGATTTTGAGTCAATCGCCCGCTTCCTTGAAAACGAGGATATTTTTTCAGACAACCCAACAACCGTCATAGAAAAGATTGACTACTATCAGAACCGGGAGATTATCAATCGCCTCACTTCGGTGATTGACACGGCGACTTTCTTCACCCGTCTGGTCATCCTGCTGCTGATATTCATCTCGTTCATTATTGTATTCAACATCATCCGCCTGATTATCTACCTCAGCAGGGAGGAGATTAAGGTCATGCGGCTCATAGGCGCGGAGGATAGTTATGTCCGTCTGCCGTTCCTTATCTCCGGCGGTATCTACGGTTTGGTCGGGTCCGTCGTTGCGACGCTCATGCTCTATCCCGTGTCCTACTGGCTGTCGCCAGCGGTGGAGCGGTTCTTCGGCGGGGAGGGGCTGTTCGCGTACTATGTCTCGGAGTTCTTCCTGCTCATCGCTGTCCTGATTGTCATCGGCGTGCTTGTCGGTGTGGTTTCAAGTTACCTTTCGACGCGGCGCTATCTGGATGATTAGTCAGGTTGTGCGTTCTCCGTTCTTCGTACTATCATGCCGATATGTGCCGGGTCGTCTAATTGGTAGGACGACGGGTTTTGGTCCCGTTAATCTAGGTTCGAGTCCTAGCCCGGCAGCATGAGGACAGATAACCGAAAAATAGCGGTCGCCGTGTCGGGCGGGGTGGATTCATCGGTTGCCGCGCATGTGCTCAAGGAGCAGGGGTGCGATGTGCACGGTGTGTTCATCGCCATCCGTAATCCGGCGCACATTCCCTGCACCCACGAGCAGGACAGGCAGGATGCCATGCGCGCTTGTGCCGCGCTCCGCATTCCGTTCGCGGAGTATGATGCGACTGAAACATACAGGAAACAGGTTATTGAACCGTTTGTAGAGGCGTACCGCCGCGGAGAGACACCGAATCCGGATATTCTCTGCAACACATACATAAAATTCGGCGTGCTGTGGGAATATTTGAAAGATAGGGGGTACGATACAGTCGCGACCGGTCACTATGCCCGGGTGCGTGAGCGGAACAGCCGCGTTCAGCTCTGTCGCGCGAACGATGAGGAGAAGGATCAGACCTATTTTATACACGCTATAGCGCAGGAAGCACTGGATGCCGCACTGTTTCCAATCGGAGAGCGCACAAAAACGCAGGTACGCGCCATGGCGCGGAAAGCAAACCTCCCTGCAGCGGACAAAAAGGACAGTACGGGACTCTGTTTTCTCGGTGATGTGTCCATGCAGGATTTTCTCTCGGCGTACATTGAGCCGAAAAAAGGGGAGGTGGTGCTGGCGGGTTCTGGAGAGAATATCGGTGAACATGACGGCGCGGCATTCTACACGCTCGGGCAGCGGCACGGGTTTACCGTCACCGCGAAAGAGCGTGGTCCGTACATAGTGACCGGCAAAGATGTTCATGCAAACACGCTGTTCGTTGCTCGCAAGGATGCAGAAGCGCAAGGGACGACGGTGTTCACGATCGTGGACACGGTGTTCCGTGAGCGACCGGACGGTGCGTTTCTCGCGCGCCATCGCCATCGCGGCGCGTTGTATCCCGTCTCCGCGCGCGCGGAAAAAGGAGATGAAGCGACTGTCACCTATGAAACGCTGGTTACCGTCGCACCTGGTCAGTCAATCGTACTCTATACCGAAGACGGCGTGTGCATCGGCGGCGGTGCGGTGCGGTAGCGGTGGTATACTGCATACCGGTGAAAAAGAAAGTTTTAAAACGGAACGGAACAGTTGTTAATTTTGAAAAAGGCATACTTGAGCGGTCGCTCCGCCGATCCGGCGCGCCGCATGATCTTGCCCAAACTATCGCGGCGGATATAGAAAAGGGGATGGCTGACGGTGATTCTACCGATATGGTGTACAAGGAGGCGTTTGAAATTCTTAACGAACGCGCGAAAAATGTGGCGATGCAGTATTCGCTGAAAAAAGCGCTCTTCAATCTGGGACCGACCGGTTTTCCGTTTGAGCGATTTGTCTCCGAGATATTCAAACGAAAAGGGTACGCCACGGCGACCAATGTGCATGTGAAGGGGCATTGTATAACGCATGAGGTGGATGTACTCACGACGGAACCGGAACGGATAGCCATGGAGGTGAAGTTTCATAATGATATGCACACCAGAACGGATGTGAAATCCGTGCTCTATATTAAAGCGCGCTTTGACGATCTCACGAGCAGAACAGCCGGCATGTTTTCAAAAAGGAAAGGCGCGGTGGACAAGTGTATCCTCATCACAAACACAAAGTTCACGCGGAGTGCCATCACCTATGCCGACTGCGCCGGGGTGTCGCTGTTAGGGTGGGGGTATCCGTACAGCAACAATCTCCAAACCTGTATTCAGGAAGTGGATGCGCATCCGATCACCTGTTTGCCGTCGCTGTCGCAATCGGCGGCGAGAGATTTGTTCAGTGAAGATGTCGTTACCTGCCGCGGTTTGCTGGAGCGGGAAGATCTGCTCAGCAACATGCAGAACGCCGACACGATAGCCGCGGAAGCGGAGATGCTCTGCACGCCGTCGGGCAGGCGATAGCACGGATGTCGGCGATAGCATATACTACAGACATGCTTCAGCACGCCACGAGAAAGAGTAATATTTTTAATCCGGATAGTGATGAGCCGTTTGCTCTTTCCAGAAGTAAGATAGATTTATTTTTTAACTGTCCCCGCTGTTTCTACCTGGACAGGCGGTTGGGTGTCGCACCGCCGAAGGGATTTCCGTTCAATTTAAACGATGCGGTGGATACACTTTTTAAAAAGGAATTTGACAAGTACAGAGAGAAACAGGAGCCGCACCCGCTGGTGAAGGAAGCGGGGCTGGATCTCGTGCCGTTTCCGCATGCGGACTTGGAAACATGGCGCGCGCCGTTCACCGGTATTCGTTTTCACCACAAAGATTCAAATTTCATAGTGTTCGGCGGCGTGGATGATGTGTGGCACGACACCAAAGAGACACTCACTGTAGTTGATTACAAGGCGACCAGCAAAAAAGATGGAGAGGAGGTGTCCATAGACGCACCGTGGCAGAGAGGGTATAAAAGGCAGATTGAAGTATATCAATGGTTGTTCGGACAGAACGGCTTTACGGTCTCGGATACCGGCTATTTTGTCTACGCCAACGCCGACCGCGCAAAAGAAGATTTCAGTGATACCCTCTCGTTTGTGACAAAACTCATCCCGTACACCGGCAGTGTCGGTTGGATAGAGGAGACGCTTATGAAAGCGAAAGAAACACTCCTTGCGGACACGATTCCGGAGGCGGGGCAGTATTGCGACTTCTGTCCGTATCGCGATGCGGCGGGAAAATCATTCCGCGATCATGTGACGAGAGGTCAGTAGCGGTGTTTTCCACTGTAACATAGTACGAAATCACAAAGACATACTACACTGCATATAGTATGCGAAAAAGAATTGTCTCTTCATGTGTAAGCGTGTTATTGTTTGCAGCATTAGCGGGTATAGCCACATTGTTCGTAACGGTATCGGTAGCAGCACAAGTAACACCAACACCGTCCTGCACAGTGTCCGCCAATCCGAGTACGGTAACAACAGGGCAAGGATTCACGCTGACAGTGACACCTTCTAACTTTATGGTCGGTACCAATTTCGCCTACAAATGGCAGCAGGTTTCTCCAACAGAGCATGTTTTTACTAACGCAACCACCGCGACATTTACACATTCAGGTTTTTCAGAAATAGGTGTGAAAACATTTCGAGCCACTGTGACCAAATCAGGTGAGCGCGCAATGTGTACAGTATCTGTGACAGTGCATCCACAGACCTGCGATGCCGGAGAGGTTGCCGTGCTTACCACAACCGGTCTGGAATGCCAGTCGGTGGGATCGCAGTTGTTAACGGATACGACGACATTCAGCGCGACCACATGCCCGGACGGACAATTTCTCTCAATCAAAACAACGAACGGTGTAAAGAGTGTCGGTTGCACGAGTGCGAGCGGAACCCAATTCTCCACGGTTTCCGACTGTGATAGCGGGAAATATAGAATAGGTTTCTCGGGGGATTCCTCGGTAGATTGTACTCCAGCAAGTGTTTCCTGCACTGTTTCGGCAATCAGTGTCACGGCAGGCACCTTTGTCACTTGGACGGCGACCGCGCACGGGTTTACTCCGACAGGATATTCATGGAGTGGTAGTGCAAAAGGTATACCAGCGAGTGTCAATGTCGCAAGCGTCACAAAGCGCCTAACTACCCCAGGATCAAAAACCGCATCAGTGGTTGTGAGCCGAAGCGGCGGTTCAAACATCACCAAAAGTTGTCTGCCGCCAGTATCAGTAAATTAAATGCCGCAACATCATAATACACAATAGTTATACAGCATATCCAACATGGTATGGCTTGAAAATGTTATTTTTAAATCCCGGTGGCGAGGCCTTGTATTTTTTACTTTTTATGGTAAAATATCATTAGAAACCACACAGTTTAAATTGGAGGTCTATAGTGAACACATCATTCCTTATGACAACAGTATTGCTGGGAGTTGCCGTATTCGCGGAATTCGCAGCAGGCGATACGAACAGGATGCTTGTACCGGGTACGGTGCATGCCGAATCGGGAGAATCAAAAGGGTTGTTCAACACATCCTACAAATACATCTCTAGCATGCCAAAACCGAGGGAAAACGGTCTATCGCTTCTGTTTGCTGATAGCAGGCGGAATAAGATGATCGGTCTGCAAATCGGTCTACCGGACGGTCTTTTCATCGTGGGTGGCTATATGCCGAGAGAGAATTTTTTCGGTCTCAGCAGAGGATACGGTGATATCACCAGATTCGGTGTGGAAGCGGGAAGTAAGAAACTCTCCGTGAAACTCGTGCATGAGCGCGCCGACGGTGAAGACATCATTGACGAGGCGAACGGCACCGCTTTGGAAGTCGCTTTTCGGAAGAAATTCTATCCGGTATCCGGTATGAGTTTCGATTTCTCCATGACCGCGCAACAATTTCTCGGCGGTGATGTGAAGACTGAATTCGGTTTTTGTCACAGGATGGAACCGAGCGAGATGAATCTGCGGACCAATGTCGCCATCAAGACCAAATTGAGCAATAGGATTTCTTTTTCGGCGAACGCGAAGCATGACATCATCAGCGGGCGGAATGCACGCGACACAAAAGTGCGTACCAAATTCAGTATTATGATGAACGAATTTCTTTCGTTCAGAATTAATACAAGCAACCATCTGCGCGGTCGTGAAAATCGTTTCAGCGCAAATGTTCAGATTATGGTGCGGGCATAACCTTCTATCACGCGGTGTATACCGCGTGATATTTTTTAAAATACCTTAAACAAACCGAGGAGCCGTGTTTTGTAAATTGATTCAATCAGGTCGGACCCGGCATAGCCGGCGAGGAGGGAAATACGCCAGTCACCGCCCGACATTGTGGCGGCGACACCGCCGACAACAGACGCGATGATAATAGTAAACAAGAATTTTGAAATATCAAATGCCTCTTTATTCTTTAGAATATGTTTTCTGATACCGACCAATCCGCGAACAAGACCGCCCACCATGCCGGGAAGAATGAACATCGCGAGCATTGTAAGTGTCTCTGCCATACACAAAAAGTATACCACAGGTGTGCCGCGTATTATCCACAACACCACCTCGTTTTTGTTTTTCCGTTGCACACTGAATATATATGCGCAATGCGGCACTTATAAAAATCAGCACTCTTTGTGCGTTTATTCTTATTGTAATGTTGCTCTTGACGATGCATATTTCCGCTCAGACATCTCAGACAGCAAGAACAAATCCGAGAAATGCGATTGCACCGTGCGCGGTCGGTTATGCAGCCACAATCAAACAGGACAGCAGCAATAGAATATACCTCACCTGTACAGCAGTCAATAGTGTGCTCATACAAGGATCAATTAATTCAGATACAGAATGTAACAGCAATAACATACTTGGAAGAAAGCAGACAGACAGCACCGTGCAACTTGATTGCGTATCAACTTCCGGTGTGAAAACAACACCGCGAGGTGACTGTTCAAATGGACAGTATGTGTATGGCATCAAAAGTGACGGCACGCCGTTGTGTCGGTCGTTTTAACGCATATTTATAACAGTCCGAGCGGGATGCTATGGAGGTGATACAGAGGATGTGTGCTACATTCTTTGTATATGGAACTGAACGAAGTCCGGAAACGGTATCTGGATTATATGCGCGATCGCGGGCATAGTGTGCTGGCATCAGCACCGCTGGTGCCGCGGGAAGACAGTACGACATTATTCACCGGATCCGGCATGCAACCGCTGGTGCCGTACCTGCTGGGAAAGGAGCATCCGAAGGGTACGCGGCTGGCGAATGCGCAGAAATGTTTCCGGGCGAATGATATTGATGAGGTCGGGGACAACAGACATACAACATTTTTTGAAATGCTCGGAAACTGGTCGCTCGGCAGTTACTTTAAGAAAGAACAGATAGAACAGTGCTTTTTATTCCTCACCGATCCGAACAGCGGACTCGGATTGAATCCGGAACGGCTGTATGTGTCGGTGTTCGCGGGCGATAAGTTGCTCAATATTCCGCGCGATGAAGAATCAGCGGAGGTGTGGCGGCAGTTATTTACCAGTGCCGGTGTCACTGCCGAAACAGCACATATCGGCTCAAAAGAGAACGGAGACCGGCGCGGCATAAAGAATGGTGAACGCATTTTTTTCTATGACGCGGATGAAAATTGGTGGAGCAGATCCGGTTCACCGGATACCATGCCTGTCGGTGAGCCGGGCGGTCCGGATACCGAGGTGTTCTATGATTTCGGCGATTCCGCGGCAGACCCCGCGTACGCGGATATGAAACCGCATCCCGCATCCGATTCCGGTCGGTTTGTGGAGATAGGGAACTCTGTTTTTATGCAGCACATCCGTACGAAGAACGGATTCACGCAACTGCCGAAGAAAAATGTTGATTTTGGCGGCGGTCTGGAACGGTTGGTTGCCGCGACGGAGGATACCGCGGATATATTCCGGATTGATGCGTTCGCATCATGTATCTCGGCACTTGCCGAGCGTTCCGGTATCGCATACGATACCCGCCCAAGACCGTTCAGGATAGTTGCCGATCATCTACGCGCCGCTATGTTCATTGCTGCGGACGGAGTATCGCCGTCAAATACGGATCAAGGATATGTTCTGCGCCGGCTCGTGCGCAGTGCGGTCTACAATGTGCAGTACGGGCTCGGTATCGCGGATCTGCCGCTCACGGTACTGGTGCCGTCTATGGTCTCAATGTATGCGGATCGGTATCCTGAGATTGCGGAAGAGAGGGTCGTTCAGACCATTGGAGATGAGGAGGAGCGATTTATAACGACCTTGCAAAAGGGTACAAAGGTATTTGATGCCATAGCAAAAAAGGGTGCAATCACCGGCGAGGAGATGTTCACGCTGCAGAGTACCTACGGATTCCCGAAAGAGTTGACGATATCGCTTGCCCGGGAGAAACATGTTTCGGTATCATCAGACGGCTATGTCAGCGCGATGCACCGGCATCGTGAGTCGTCCCGTCAGGCGAGTGAGCGGAAGTTCAAAGGCGGTCTCGCTGACGCGAGCGATATGAGCGTAAAGTATCACACCGCGACACATCTATTACATCAGGCACTGCGGGATGTTCTCGGAAACACGGTGGAACAGCGCGGATCAAACATCACACCGGAACGGTTGCGGTTTGATTTTTCATACGATAGAAAATTAACTGATGAGGAAAAAAAACAGGTGGAGACCGTTGTAAACGACAAGATTCAGGAAGGACTGGAAGTACGGTGCATGGATATGCCGCTTGAAGAAGCCCGGCGGCTCGGTGCTATCGGCACATTTGAATACGGCGACACGGTACGTGTCTACTGCATCGGCGAGTACAGTAAGGAGTTCTGTGGCGGTCCCCATGTCGGCAATACCGCGGATCTCGGCTCATTCCGCATTACAAAAGAGGAGTCAGTCGCTGCCGGAATCCGCCGTATTAAAGCGGTATTAGAATGATCAGGAGCATTGCCAGTAGAGATATACCCGTTTTTCACATTCAGGGCTTCTCCACAGCGGTCTTGTTGATTTAAGCAGTAGATATATAATACACAATGTATGGAAGAAGAAGGAGAAAACGGTGGATTGCGCTCAATTGAGCGGTCAAATTTGCGCGGTGCGCAGGATAGGAACGGTTTGCGGAAAAGACCGGCGCAGCAGCAACGACGGCGTGCACCGGCAGCGCAGCCGAGGCGTACTGTCAGAAGAAAGAGTCCTATGAAAAGAATAATTATTTTTTCCGTTATTATTTTTGTAATTGTTCTTGTTCTTGTGACTACCACATTCGCGACTACCACACTTCGTTTGACGCTCACTAGCGCAGAACTTTCAGTTGACGGGGTATTCTCTGCAATCCGAGAACCGGCGCAATCAGCGGATATCGCGTACGGCAAGGTCGGTCCGTACACTGAAACTCGGTCGGCAACAATAACAAACATAACAAGAGAGCGGCAGAACAGCTATGCTGAAGGCACCATCATGGTGCATAACACGAATACATCCGGTGAGAAACTTGATTTAGTGAATCGGACGCGGTTTCAGACAAAAGACGGCAGAATATACCGGCTGAGCGGCAAACAGATTATTCCCGGCGGCAAGACCGTGAACGGCGAATTTGTGCCGGGCAGAAAAGAAGTGAGAGTGGTGGCCGATGCTATCGGTAATGAGTTTAATTTAAAGGAGAAAGGAGTACGATTCACCATTCCTGGTTTGGCGAAGTACAAGGAGTTTTCATCCTCATACGCTGTTTCAACGACAAAGATTGTAGGCGGCTTCAGCGGTGAACGGTTTATTCCCGATGCAGCGGAAGAAAAGGCGGCGCGGGAGAAACTGCGCGGAGACATCGCATCCGCTTTGGAACAGAAACTTACAGAAGCACTGCAGACCAACA
The DNA here is from genome assembly GCA_958295675.1 of Minisyncoccota bacterium. Classification (GTDB taxonomy): domain Bacteria; phylum Patescibacteriota; class Minisyncoccia; order Phycocordibacterales; family JABAAK01; genus JAPPJI01. The sequence continues at coordinate 204,019 of OY282360.1, forward strand.
CACTTTCAAAGAAGATTGTTTTTGACAGCGCGAAATTTATCACATACGAGTCGCTGGAGAATAAACAGGTTGACGATGCGGTGATGATTCAGGAAAAAGGTGAGATGTACGCGGTTTCGTTCAGGGAGACGGAACTTGCGTCTTTGCTCGCGAAATCCGAGAGTATGTCGGTCGGCGTGCCGAGCTCGGTGACACCGACTGAGGTGACAGTGGTGAATCTGGCAATGGAAATGGTTGACGCGAATGAGTTTGAAGTGACCACATCAACTGAGTTTGATTTCCGTCTGTCCGGTGTGGCGAAAGTGTACTGGACGGTGGACGAAGTGCTATTCCTGGGCGACATAGCCGGTAAGAAGAGGATTGAGGTTGAGGATATTATTCTTAACCGGTATCCGCAGGTGCAGAAGATTAATGTGTTCTCAATCTTCCCGCCGTGGCGGACAAGCGTACCCGGCAACAGGAAGAAAATCAATGTTACCGTGGGATACAGCAGAGGGGATGAGCGACAGGAAATGCCGCTGACTGGCGACAGGGAGGAAGAGGAGGAAAAGACAGAAGAAGAGAAAGAAGAAGGGGAAGATCAGGAGGAATAATCACTACCGAGCCAACGCGATAGTGATAACAGCACTCGCACCGGCAGCGGTCAATGCTCGTCGTGCCTCGGAGAGAGTCGCACCGGTAGTGGTCACATCATCAATGACGAAACACACAGTATTGTCCGGCACAGGGTGCGATGCACGCATCGCACCGGTAACATTTTTCATCCGATCCGTCCGTCGTTTTAATCCGCTTTGCCGGACGACTGCCCGTGTCCATACAAGCATATCCCGGGCATCTGTTATGTCCGACAACGAAAACAAATCCGATGATGCGTCGCGGTATATCGCATCCAATACGGCATACATATGATTGTATCCTTCTTTTTCTTTCCGCGCGGCAGTAATTGGTACGGTACAGAGCAGATACCCATTTTTTTCAAGCGATTCCATTTCATGGTATTCACCGAGCAGACAGTCGCACAGCATATTCGCGGCGAGCGTGATGCTCTCCGCATGTTTTTCATACTTTACCGCGCGTATAAGGTGTTTTACCGAAGGATGTTGATAGGGTAGAAGCGATATATGCCCGTTCCGCATTTCCTGTGTTCTGTGCTTCAGGACGGCATCAGTACCGAGCGCGGTCATACGCTCGCTGTGCGGCGGCTCAGGGAAGATGCTGCGCAGAAAAGCAATGCATACCGCTCTGATGTATTCGATAAAACGCATAATTATGTGCGCATAGAATGCGCAATATATGATATACTACAATTATACTATTCAATATAAATGGCGTTTTCAGATTTATTCTCATCGATAGGCTCACTGTTTTCCGGCGGCAGGGCTGCCGCGGTCGGTATTGATATCGGCTCATCTTCGGTGAAGATAGTGCAAATACACAAAGAAAAAGGGGCGGCAGTTCTGGACACATACGGCTCGCTGGCGATAGGTCCGTATGTGGAAAATGCTGAGATAGGACAGTACACGAACGCGAGCGAGGAGGTACTGCATACGGTACTCACGGCACTGATAAAAGAGGCACAGATCACCGCGACCTCGGTTTGCGTGTCAATTCCGTTTCATTCAAGCTTAATATCGCTTATTGATGTACCGCCGCTGAGTGACGAAAAAATAGCACAGGTGATACCGTTTGAAGCGAAGCGGTACATACCGGTGCCGCTTGAGGATGTATCCATTGATTGGTTCGTGGTGCCGAAGGCACTGCTGGACCGCGATGACATGTCATTGTTCCATAAAGATAAACCGACCGCGATGCCGGCGAAAGAAGAAAAGCGGAAAGTGCTGCTAATCGCTATCCATAATCATGAGCTTTTGAAGCACAAAAATATTCTCAGCCGAACCGAACTGAACACGAAATATTTTGAAATTGAGATTTTCAGCACACTCCGGTCCTCAGTATACGAAACTCGCCTGCCCATCATCCTTATTGACATCGGTGCCCGCACCACAAAGTTTTATATAGTTGACCACGGCATTATTCTTCGCTCGCTGTTTATTAATCAGGGCGGACAGTCAATAACGCAGGCAATAGTACATGCCGAGAACATACCGTTCAAAGAAGCGGAGCATAAAAAACGGGAACTCGGTTTTGACATACCGGATAAAAACACAAAAGAGGCGATGGCTCTCGTGACGGACGAAATGTTTTCCGAAGCGAATAACGCGATTGTTGATTTTGAGCAGCGCTATCACCGGTCTATTTCAAAAATTGTACTGACCGGCGGCGGTGCGGTGATGAAGGGGATATTGGAAGAAGCGAAGAAAAAAACTAATATAGCGGTTGAAATGGCAAATCCATTCGGACGATTACGGCATCCGGCATTTCTCAGTGATGCTCTGAAAGAATCAGGATCTGAATTTGCCGTGGCGGTCGGCAGTGCCATGCGCGCTCTAAATGAGTGAATATGGCGGTTATAGAACAGATTTTTCACCATTGACCGGTACAAATAATTAAAGTACCATGATGTATAGGTGAGCAAAATGGGGTGTGTGGTGTGCAGCCCGCCCTCCGTACAATTCTTCCGATCCGGCTGTTTAGCCTCACTCTTACGTTTGAAGGGGACGAGAGATGAGAAGAGACCTGCACCGAACAGAGAAGCGATCATATGCCGTCTCTGATGATCGTGAAAGAAGGGAGGGAAGCGGTAATACGGTTTACCACCTCTTTTCCCGTGAATCGGAGGACTCACCTCATCCCGCACAGGACTACGGTCTTGTGCGGGATTTTCTTTTGCGTGATTGATACCATATTGCACACAGTTCAAACGATACGAATTCGGTAAGTTAACCACATAGCGCATTCATGGTTCTTTTTAATCGGTATACTACACATATAGTACGATATGTTACCAACCTTTTCAAAGAATCTCGGCAAGAGTTCAAGCGATATTTCACTCTCGGCATCACAGAAGCCGCAGGATTTCGGTTCGGAAAGCGGTCACTCGGTCAAGAAAAAAAGGGATATACGGACTGTCCTCTCTGTTATAATATTTATTTTCACCTTACTCGCGGCAGGTACGGTATTCGGTCTTAATTTCTATCTGGATGCCCGCATAGCGAATATTGAGCGGCTTTTGGTGCAGCATGAGGAGGATATTCAAATCGCCACGATAGAGAGTTTAATTCGGTTTGATCAGGGTATTGATGCGCTGAAGGTGCTGATTGACTCGCGTGCCGGATACCGCGCGGTAATAGATGCCATGGCAAGTATTATCATACCGAATGTGCGATACTCAAGCGCGAGTATTGAGCTAAATGAGAATGAGGAATACCGAATTGTTATAAACGCGACCGCTCGTTCTCTCAATGCGTACCGTCAGCAGGTGGTGACAATCCGCTCGCAGGAACCGACCAATCTAATGAGAGGCGTGACTATCAAAAACTACACCATAGAAAAAGGCGGAGATAATAGCGCGACGGTCTCATTTGAGATGGAAATACAGGTACCGGTCGCCGCCGCGGTTCAGTCAAGAAATGGGGTTACGACGGAACAGACCAATCAACAAGCATAGCGTATGGTAAGTAATTTTATTCCAATTATCCTACTACTTCTGCTTTCCGCAGTACTATACGCGGTATTCATTTCACCGCAGTACGGCGACGCAAAAGCGCGGTTTAATCACATAACGGAACTGGAGGAGGCACTGTCACACAGCGACCTGCTTCAGGAGCGCAGAGATGAACTGCTCGCCCAGAAAAACAGTATTCCGCAGGAACAACAGAATCTCGTAGACAAGCAGGTCGCGGAATACTCGTCAGAGTCAGTGGTAACATTCATATTGTCGCTCAATAACCTGCTGCTCAACAGCGGTTTCGGCGGTGATGAATATATCATCGGTGCTGAACAAAAAGACCTTGACGGCATTGTGCTTATTCCGATAACATTCAATTTTGAAACCGTAGAATACGCGGAAATACTGAGATTTATAGGCGTACTTGAGAATTGGGAGCGGGGCATACGAATTGTTTCAATTCGAATAAACACATCATCCGAGGAGCGTGATGCCGATTCAACCCGCGTGAACGCTGTTGTGTTGATAGAAGCGCTTTTTTCTGAAGAGGGTGCGGTACAATAATTGTAAGGAATATGACAAAAGAGCAATTAAAATCAATGATCATTTTCCTGGTACTGCTTGCTGTCACGGCGTATGTTGCGCACGCATTCGCGGTAGAGTCAGAAAAAAAATTTGAAACGATTGAATCACAATCAACAACATTTCTTGATTTGATTGATCGGTTAAACAATGTTGAATTCGATCTTGAATTTGTCAGATCATTTACCGGATCAGGTTCCGCGGCGCGTACGCGTACGGAGCCGGGTGCAGTTGCGCGCGTGCCGGAAAATCAAGTTGGAAGGGTAAATCCGTTTTCAGACACGATAGAACCGCTGACTCAGCGGAGCAGTTTTACCAATTCGCCATTGAATGAGAATCAAAATACAGCGGTCAGAAACTTTGAGAGCGCGTTCCTGAGCGCGGTTGAGGATCTCACCACTCAGACGGAACAGGAAGCCGAAGATGAAACCGAAACTGAAACTGAAACTGAAATCAAAACTGAAATCGAAACCGAAGCCGACCAATCGCCTCCGCAGCAGCAAGCACAAACCTTAACATTATAGCCGCATATGCCGCCGCTTCGCACAACAAAAACAAACCAACCGGACAACGCAGACGGCGGCGCGCAGGATTCGGTTAACGCGTTCGGCGTGCAGCCCGGACCCGATGCAGCGATACCTCCGGCGGATGCAGATAGTGCCGCGATATCTCCGAAAAAAAATGCACCGTCTGCAGCAACGAAAAAGACGGCGGGAAAAACAGCGCAAAAAAAAGGCGATAAGATTGCTGTAGATAAAGAGTATAAAATACCGAAAGATTTGTTCAGTTTTATTCCCAGAGATTCCGCGGATCTCTATAAAATCGTGCCGCTTGAAAAAAAGGATAATGTGCTGTATGTCGGCACGGTGAATGAGAATAATCTTGACGCGCGGGATGCCCTCAACTTCATTACAACCAGTCAGGGAATGGAGTACAAGATGCAGCAGATAACGGAAGAACAGTTCTCCGAGTTAGTCCAGCAATACGAACAGGCGAGTGAGACGATGAGCGACGCACTGAGTCAATTGGAAGATCAATATGATGTGATGATTGATACCGGCAGTGATAAAGAGGACGAGAGATCGGCGGAGGCACTCATTCAGGAAGAAGCGCCGATTATAAAATTACTGAGCACGATTCTCGGGCAGGCGGTTGAAAAAGGCACCTCTGATGTTCATATTGAGGCGCAGGATAAAAAATCCGTCGTTCGGTACCGCATTGACGGCGTACTGGTTAAGCAGCTGGAATTCATACCGCGGGTTCACGATTCCATTGTCGCGCGCATAAAAATCGTGTCCAATCTGCGCCTTGATGAGCGCCGTCGACCGCAGGACGGCAGATTTTCAAGCATAATCAGAAATAATCGCGTTGATTTTCGTGTCGCGACATTTCCGACACCGAACGGCGAAAAAGTAGTTCTTCGCGTACTGGACACGGCAAAAGGGTTGCGGTCACTGGGCGATCTCGGACTGGAAGAGAACATGTACGATAAAGTATTGCGCGCGATTAAGCGACCGTACGGACTCATTCTTGCGACCGGTCCGACCGGTGCCGGCAAAACAACAACACTGTACGCGCTGCTGAATATGCTGGATAGAAAATCACAGAACATTGTGTCGCTGGAGGATCCGGTAGAGTATCAGCTGGAAGGTATTAACCAATCCAATATCCGCCCGGAAATCGGTTACAGCTTCGCGACCGGATTGCGTTCCGTACTCCGCGGCGACCCGGATCAGATTTTGGTTGGTGAGATTCGGGACAAGGAAACAGCGCAGCTCGCCATACAGGCGGCACTTACGGGACATTTAGTGTACTCCACACTCCATACGAATACCGCCATTGGCGCGGTGTCCCGTCTTGCACATTTCGGCATTGAACCGTTCCTGTTAGCGCCGACACTTCTGCTTATCGTCGGACAGCGCATGGCACGCCGTCTTGACGGCGAGGGTAAGGAGATGCCGGTGTCCGGCTCAATGCTCACATATCTTGAGGACAAGTTCAGTGATTTGCCGCAGCTCTACAGAAGTCAAATACCTGATTTTAGGGCATTTAAGGATGTGATACCGACTGAAGAGAATCCGTCCGGAATGAAAGGCAGAATCGGCGTGTTTGAAGTGCTTGAGGTAAACGATGAGATCCGTTCAATCATTATGAAACAGCCGGATGAAAGAGAAATATACAAAGCTGCCAGGAAAACCGGTTTTATCACCATGGGTGAGGATGCCATCACCAAAGGTCTGAGAGGTCTTATGCCGTTTTCCGAGGTGGCAAAAATCAGCAATGAGGATGTGTTAGGCGAGGAAGAACCGGAAGCAGACAATATACCGAACGCGGAGAAAATGCCGGAGATAGAGAAAACGAAAAACATGCCGACGGAAACGGAAGAGCATATCAAGGCACCGCCGGGCGCGCGCAATCGGTCTGCGCCGCCGGCAATAAAAAAAGCATTCAGCAAGGAACGCGCGACGGACTTGTTTTAAATGTATCATTGTTGATAGCAGGTTTCTGAAGCATAATCGCGTACTATACTACAGACAGTATGACTGAATATCAAAAAGAGATACAGGATTATATTGACACAATCGCGACTCGCGAAGGGTCTGATATTCATCTTATGACACACACAAAGCCGTTTCTGCGGGTAAAACGCGAACTGGTGCCGTTCATACAGAAAGAGCCGCTCATGCCCGAGGATACACTGGCATTCCTTCGCATACTTCTTCGGTCGGACACGGAAGATGTTGAAGCAAGAATACAGAAGGAGAAGCACATCTTATTCAGTTACCAGCACAAGACGCAGAGCGAGCGGGTGATGAACTTTCGGGTCACGGCATACCTTGAAAAGGGGGATATCGCGATAGCGATGCGGCTCATAGAGGAGACAGAGCGGACAATTGAGGAGCTCGGTCTGCCGCCCATACTGAAAAATGTAATGCAGGAGCCGAACGGTCTGTTCATAGTTATCGGTCCCGCCGGCAACGGAAAATCAACAACACTCGCCTCCATGGTGAACCATTGCAACACCACGCTTCGCAGACACATTCTCACTATTGAGGATCCGATTGAGTTCATCTTTAAAAACAAAAAGTCAATTATCACGCAGCGAGAAGTGCCGTCCGATGTGCCCACATTCCGCTCAGCGTTGGATAGTGCTCTCCGCGCGGATGCGGATATCCTGATGATTGGCGAGATGCGGGAGACAGTAACCATGCAGGCAGTGATGACAGCCGCGGAAGTAGGGCATCTGGTGCTCTCAACGGTGCATGCAAATGACGCGGAGGGCGCGGTACACCGCATTGTGGATTCATTTCCGGGCGGTCAGCAGCAACAGATTGCGCAGCAGCTCGCGGGTGCGCTGCTCGGCATCTGCTCGGTGCGCCTCCTGCCGCGCACGACGGGCGGTCTCGTGCCGGCGTGTGAAGTGCTGTTCAACACGAATGCGGTCGCGAATCTCATCCGCGAAATGCGCGTCGCCGGACTGAGGACAGTCATGCAGACAGGAAAAGAAGAGGGCATGATAACTCTGGAACAGTCGCTCGCTGAATTGGTGAAACAGAACGAAATTTCCCTGGAGACGGCGAAGTTGTACGCGCCGGACGAGCGGTCGCTCATGAGGTACCTCTAACATACTATGTTTTTCACATACACCGCAATTGACAAGGATAACAAGGAGATCAAAGGTCGTGTTGACGCGTCAAACCGGACGAGTGCGATAACGGTGCTGCTGAATAAGGGGTACACGGTTGTGTCGCTCAAGGAGGCAGATGATACGAAGGCATTCTCGGGCATATTTCTCCGCGTCAGGACGAAAGATATGGTCATCTTCTCACGGCAGATAGCGACACTCTTTGAAGCGGAGGTGTCAGCGCTGCGAGCGTTCAACCTTATTGCGGAAAATGTGCAGAATAAATATTTTCAGGGAATACTTCGCGATATCGCCAAGCATATTGAACAGGGATTTTCTATAGAAAGAGCATTCATGCAGCACAAAGACATCTTCGGTGAATTCTTCATATCCGTGATTTCAGTCGGAGAGCGGTCGGGAACACTCCCGAAGTCGTTTCTCTATCTTGCCGACTATGTGGAGCGCAACGCGGAGATAACAGCGAGAATCAAAAAGGCACTCACCTATCCGGTTTTCGTGATCTTGATATTTATCGCGGTGATGGTGCTGATGTTAGTAACAGTAATTCCACAGATTGCCACTATTCTGACAGATTCCGGGGCAGAATTGCCGTTCGTTACCAAAATGGTTATCGGCGCCAGTGAATTTTTCAAAGCAAATATAGCGATTATACTCATCGCGTTCGCCGCGTTTGTTGCCGGCGGTATATACTGGGCGCGCACAAAAGACGGCAAACGCGCGCTGGATGAAACGGTTGTCACGCTCCCGATGCTCGGCGCGCTGTTCAGAAACTTTTACATCGTTCGTTTCTCACGGAATATCGGCGTGATGCTCACCAGCGGTGTGCCGATTGTCTCCGCGCTACAGACAATCAGCAGGGTGATGGGCAATGCGGTGTATACGGATATCGTGCTTGATGTGACAAAGAAAATGCAAGAAGGCACCACATTATCGGTCGCACTGGAAAACCAACCGCTCATCAGCAAAAACATCGCACAGATTATAAGGATAGGAGAGGAAACGGGAAAACTGCCGCAAATGTTTGAAGTGATTACTGATTTCTACGAAAAACAGCTGCAGAACACTATAGACACGGCACTGGATCTCATTCAACCGACCATTATCGTGGCACTCGGTGCCAGTGTCGGATTGCTCATCGGCTCGGTTATCATTCCGATTTATTCAGTTACCAGTTCGCTGTAGTAAAAATGAAAAAACGCAGTTTTCCACATACCCAAGAAACAGACGGTATATACAAGGTAGCGTGTATAGTAAGTGGTTTCAGTAACCGCTTATAAAAATATTACTATAGATCTATATTAATAAATATGATGAATAATTACAGAAAAGGTTTTACCCTCATAGAACTGCTGATTGTCATTGCGATTATCGGTATTCTTGCGGGTATTGTGGTTGTGTCCCTGTCCGGATCAACGGCAAGCGCGACCGAAGCGCGAATCAAAACAGCGCTGCGATCGGTGGACACATTATGGAAAGATAAAGCGATTAAGGACAGTACCAGTGGTCAGACAATTCCCTCAAATGACATTTGCAATGAATCCAATGTGAAAGCGTTGATGGATGCTGTCTTTGCTGATGTGGTAGTACTACATGGCACGACCGCTACTCCCAATGTTCCCGCTGTTGCTGCCGCAAGCCGCACAACAGGTAGCAACTATGCTGGGGTGTATGTGATAAGTGCTTCACCTACAGCTGAGGATATAACCGGTACCGGTAACGCTGGTGCTGGTGGTAAAAAAACACCAGCTGCCGGATGTGTTTCAAGCAAAGAAGGATGGGCTGTATGGGCGCGGGTGATTAATGATGGTACTGATGACAAGTACCATTGCATTGATACCACCGGATTCAACGGAGAGAAAACGACACAAAATGGCACAGGCGATGCATCAAATCCTGCAGTCAAGACTGATGAGGTGAAATGTGGTACTTTGTTAGGATAGTTTATTCACGGCATAAGATTGTTCTTGACATATCACACAAAAACGGCGCGGCGCAAGCCGCCCGTTTTTGTTGTGTACAGCACTTTGCACCACCAAAGCATGCCGTATACTATCATATATGCGTTCAAACGCTTTCACTCTTATAGAACTCCTTATTGTTATCGCCGTTCTCAGTGTTTTGGTCGGTTTGGTCATCGTCCAGTTCGGCGACGAGCTGAAGTTCGCGGATGACGGTGTTACCAAGGTGCGTGTCGTCTCAATAAGCAATCATGCGGTAAAGAAATCGTTCACATCGCCGCCGCCGACCGGAAACGCTATCTGCGATGCTGTGCGCGATCAAGTACGGGATGGCAAGAATCAGATTTCATCTGATTGGACATCTACAACCGGCTGTACGGGTCGGGATGACGCAAACGACCCCGGTGAACTGTGCTGCGCTTCTGATGGTACGGAGTGGGTGGTATGGGGAGCGTACGAGGATTTTGATTACACGACGACCGGCGCTCTGAACGATGTCTACTGCACCGATGATGACGAGTTTTCAAACGATATCAATGTGACTTCCGGCAACAGTGCTGCTGTATTGGTCATCACCGGCTCGGACTACAAATGCGAATAAATACTATGATGCCCGTATAGGGAAATGAAGTATATACTGGCAGTATATGTTTTTTCACAGCAGTAACACGCGCTCAGGCACCAAGTCAGGATTCACACTTATTGAGATGATTATTGTGCTCGGCATTATCATTGTCATCACACTGCTCGTTTTCACAAATTTTAATACCTTTACCTCCCGCTCCAATCTGCGCATCCGCACTTCCGAAATAGTTGGATATATTCGATTCGCGCAGGAGCGATCCGCATCATCCGAACATCTTCCCGGCGCGCTGTCATCGACACCGACCATCGGCTTTCAAGTTGTACGCCTCAAGGTGCGTGACGGCGTGCTTCAGGAATATCGCCTTGAAAAAGTACCGGGAAAATTCAGCAGTTTTTCGGCAACAGTCGCTCAGGGCAGCGCTGATTTTCACGCGCAGGGACAGGTTGCTGTGTCTGATGCGCGGCATGTTATTCTTGACGGGCAGGAGACCTACTATGTGAATGTCTGTTTTATTGATACGAACTCCACAGCCGTCTATCAACTGGAACCGCTGGAGACAAAACCAGCGACGGTTAACAGATGTTCAAAAACGCCGAAGACGACAGACAGAGATCTCTTCTGCGAACTCAACAATCCTTCCACCTCTGAAGGCAGGAATGAAATGCAAAGAAACAATTTTGACATACATCTCTCCATTGAGCAGCCGACACGGGAGGTGCATGCGAACATATTCGCGGTCAGAAGTGACGGCAGCACCTACCAGTATACGAACGGCGGCGTGCGCCCGAACGGAACAAGCAATCGGATTTCCGGCATGTATGAGGGTCTGCGGATAGCGCTTATAACCCCGACCGGTGAGAAACGCAGCATTGATGTGTATCACACCGGTCTGGTCAGCACCAAGGCGAATGATGCGAGATCAGGATGCGGTGTGCCTCCTATTACCGGCTTAACGGCACAGTTGACCGCATCATCGGTATCGCTGGAATGGAAACATACGAGTCCCGATGTAACCGGTTATAAACTGCGGATCAAGAAAGGAAGCTATCCTTTCGATCTGTGGACGGGAATAACGCCTGCAAGAAACGGTAACAATCGCACACATACCGTCACCACAGTCAACAGAAGCGCACTGACACTGCCTACAAGTTATACATTTGAGGTGCGACCGGTAATAGGATCAATTTCCGCGCCCGCGATAAGTGTACAGATATTAGTACCACCGAGCGGATAGCAGCACTCACTCGTTTGCATATATGATATCTCGCCGGATATTAAGCGTATACTGTTGGTATGTATGTTCATTGAAGGAAGAAAAACAGACACTAATTCAGAATTGCACAGCGGTTTCACATTGATTGAACTACTGGTCGCCATCGCGCTTACCGGTATTATTATGTCGGCACTGCTGACGGTGTTCTTTTCCTTCATTCAGTCCCAGGCGACATCGCAAGATCGCAGTGATGCGCTTGAATCGGTCCGTTTTATGCTCTCTGACATCGCCCGTGAGGTATCATTCGGAAGCAATTATCGCTGTCCGGGCAGTGCCGCAACCTGCGCCTGTCTTATCTTCACCGACCAGCTGAACAGACGGGTAAAAATACAGCGCGCCGCCAATGGCGTGGTTGAAAAAAGTGTGAAACTATACGACAGTGCTCCGAATGACTGCTCTTCCGGCAATTGGGCACCGCTTACCGACACATCCACGAATATAACCGCGCTCTCGTTTGAAATTGAAACCGATAGTAACAAACAGCCGCGGGTGAAGATATCGGCTGATGCGGAATACGATTATGACGGCACCCAGCAGACCTTCTCAGTGAAAACGCAGATAACGAAACGCATCCTTGAGCCGTCCCAAAATGTCGCGAGTACATTTCGCATCGGATCCGAAAGCAATATCGCTGACGATTCCGTCAATTTTGCCGTCTTCACAGAGCGTAGCAGCAGCGACAGCACCGTAGTGTGTAAGACCGGGGATGGTTTTGAGCTGGGAGGCGCAGCAGCAAGTGCTTGTGAGAGGAAACAATCGCCTGTCGCCGCGGAATTCACCACAAAAGGATTGTATGTGCTGACGGACAGTCGACTCATCTTCTTCATTCCGCAGGCGGATATTGACAGCGCGCTGCAGGCAAGCGGCGCGACAACCGATTCCGGCACTGCGGTCTACAGGAAATTCGGCACAACTTCCGGTGGTGAAACCATACAAAAGAAGCCGAGCCGGGTTGTCGGATACAGAGGATGCAAAATTTGCAATGACAATCCGAACAATATCACATCACTGCATCAGGGAGAACGGTACCTTTATGCGCGCGGCTTCAACGGCTCGGTGTATCAGGTATGGGACGGTGCTTCAGCGACAATATACGCCACGCGTCGTGTTACGGGCGGCGTGATCAGAAACACCATGAGCCATATCAGCACACTATCGCAACCTGACGGGCACCACCGTCTTTTCACGCTATTCAGGGATGCGGACGGCATCAACAAACTGCGGTTGTATACAATACATAGCAGTGATTTTGGCAAGAGTTATCTGACCAACAGGGACATACTCAGCGATAGCGACAGCACCGCACAGCCATGCGAAGAATTTGTAGGTATACCAAATTCTGGAAGCGCGCGTTGCAGACAGCTATGGCCTGATGACAGCGACAGCACCAATGTGGCACCGGCGAACCTCAAAACAGCACTGAGCAGCATATCGTTAGCAAGTATTGATCGGCTGCAGGTACTCAATATCAGCAACACTAATATAGCACCAACAGACAGTATTCATATATGGTATTTCTCCGGCGGGAAAAAACATCTGCTTTCTTTTAAAGGAGATCGTCCGACTGGTCAGACAGAATATAAACTGCAGAACAGAGCGTCCCAGAGCGGTGCGAATCATCCGGACACGCTGCTCGCGTCCGGCGGTCCGTTTTCATACAGCAACGGACTCAATACATATACTTTTGTATGCGATAGTGCCGGCGCGCTGTGCAATATTGATCCCTTCACCCTCCCGTCAACCGCCCCATCCGCGAGTGTGGGAGCAAATAACAAGATAGCACTGCCGTCAGGCATACGGTTTTTGGACAGCGGCAGAGACACAACCCCGCACCTGCATTTTAACGGCTATCCGATTGGTGTGGACAACAAGGGGCGTTTGATATATTTCAAAAATACATTCAACAGTACGAGATTTTCGGACAACAATGCGTACTTCACCGCACCTGTTTACAATACAACAGCAAAACGGGTATTATGCGATGCGCTGCCATATAAAAATGATCCGACAGATTCCGAGCGCACACGACAGGTAGCGTTTGAATATATTTCTAAAAAGCATCCGTCAAGAGATATTGTCGCGCTTGTCGGTGCCGTGGTGCGCGACAATACCACGATGCACGAGGTATTTCTTTTAGTACCGACTGACAAGACAGCCAGGGTACAATTCGGTCAGGAGGATACTACCGTATGTGGCAGAACCGGATCGGAGGAGTATGTTGAGCGGTTCCACCTTGACGCGCCGACCGGTGAATCAGGTCTCGCATTTGATCTCATTCGTTTGCGGGGATTTGAATTTAAAGACACAAAGTAGCACTCAAAGATGCTGCATGTCCGCCTAAAAATACGGTATCATACATCGTATATGATATATGAACCGTTCATAGTACAACCCGTGACGGCTGCTGTGACTGTTGCGGTATTGTTTCTGTTCGGTGCTGTTATCGGCAGTTTTATTGATGTCGTCCGTGTGCGTGAGTCATGGAAATCATCACTCAAGGGCAGATCACACTGCACTAATTGCGGGAGTACGCTGACATGGCAGATGCTGGTGCCGATAGTGTCATACATATATCTCAGGGGTAAGTGCGCTTCCTGCAAATATCCGATCCCATCTCATCATCTGTTGTCCGAAATGTTGATGGGATTGGCATTCGCATCTTCTTTTTTCTTCGCGGACTCACTGTATATAGCCGGTATCGGTATTGTTTCGGCAGTTTTTTTGGTGCCGATAGTGATCTCTGATATAGAGAAAATGGAAGTGCCGGAATATTTTTCCGTGCCATTCGCGTATATCTCACTTGGTGTCGCTATCGTCATAACGCTGCAGACAGGAAGCATTGTGCCCGTACTCGGCGGCGTGCTGCTTGCCGTTCCATTTTTCCTGATGTGGCTGTGTTCGTCCGGCAGAGCAATGGGACTCGGTGACGCAAAAGTCGCGGTATCGCTCGGTTTCCTGTTGCCGGTATGGCACGCGGCGATTTCTGTTTTTGTGTTCACTTTCTGGATAAGCACGCTCGGTCTTCTGTGCTATGTGCTGTACATGAAAACACGAGTGCGGTCATTCCGCCTGAAACGGAACACTCGCATGCCATTGGTACCAGGTATGGTCGTGGCGTACGCTGTCGTACTCTTCAGCGATGTGTCATTCTTCAACATTGTCTCCTGGGGAGAGCAGGCGTTTATCAGCGTATAGATTAGAAGACGGGTGTGTGCTACACTGGCGCTGTTGCAGCGGTAGCTCAGCCCGGTTAGAGCGCCTGCCTGTCACGCAGGAGGTCGCGGGTTCAACTCCCGTCCGCTGCGCTGCTATACAATCTACACATTGATGCACGCTGAAGACAGTCCGGCTATCTGCCGTACAGACCCATGTAGTCCGCCTGTCCGATACTGTGACCTTCTATTGTGTCCATGAACTGCTTGGTGTCGGGCGGCGCGGAAAAATCAAACATAGTGTCAAGCGCGTAGAGTGTGAATATATACCGATGCGCTCGCGCGCCGCGAGGAGGGCAGGGGCCGCCATATCCCGTATTGCCCCAACTGTTCACGCCGCTTGCGCACGAAGCAATGACACCGGCATCCAAGCGATCAGTGTCCGCGGGTATGTTGTACGCGACACAATGATTCCACACCCCGCCGTTTGACGCATCCGGATCATCAATAATGAGTGCGAGAGAAACAGTTTTTTCCGGAACATCAGAAATGGTGAGAGTCGGCATGCAATCCTCGCCGTCGCAGGTATATTCCCGCGGTATCATGCCGCCGTTTTTGAACATGTCGCAACGCATATCCATATATCCCAGTATACACTCTCCTTGCAAAACAAGCATTTTTTCGTTATAGTTAGTACTGATGACAGAAAAGGATAAAAATGAAGCAGAGGAGGAAATAATCGTTTCTGATCATGACGATGAGACCGCGAATGCTACGCTGCGCAAGGTGAAAAAAGCGCTTAAAGAGTGCGAAAAGGAAAAGAAAG
Organism: Minisyncoccota bacterium; assembly: GCA_958295675.1. Lineage (GTDB taxonomy): Bacteria > Patescibacteriota > Minisyncoccia > Phycocordibacterales > JABAAK01 > JAPPJI01. The sequence goes on from OY282360.1 coordinate 219,610, forward strand.
AGTACTTAGACGGCTGGAAACGGGCAAAGGCGGACGCGATTAACGACAGGAAACGACAGCAGAAACTTCTGGAAACCGAACAAAGAAACGCGCTCGCGCGATATGCATCGGCAATGTTGCCGGTGCTTGATTCCGTCCGCAATGCCATGAATGAATCATCCGGAGCGGCATTGCAATCCGGCATAGAGCGGATACATACACAGTGTGTGCAATCCCTCACGAGTATCGGTGTAGAGATTATAGATCCGCTCGGCGAACCGTTTGACCCGCACCGCCATGAGGCGGCTGGCGAACGGTCGGTATCAAGTGAAAAACAGAAAGACACAGTCGTTGAGGTTGTCCGCGTCGGCGCGGTAGGCGGAAATACGATCATACGACCGGCAATGGTGTATGTGGGATCATACAATCCGGAGGAAGACCTTGAAAAATGATGAGTAAATGTTTATTATTACTTTTATCAGCAGCAGACAATGACAGAAGGATCAGTATGATACGAGATGAGGTGATAATATTATTTTTACTATTTTTTAATTTGAAACACACAAAAAACATATGAGCAAAATAATAGGTATAGATTTAGGAACAACAAACTCAGCTGTCGCGGTGATGGAATCATCCGCGCCTGAAATTATTGAAAACGCTGAGGGAGCGCGTACCACACCGTCCGTGATAGCAATATCAAAAACAAAAGATCGTTTGGTCGGTGTTGCCGCGCGGCGACAGGCGGTTACTAATCCCACCAACACGGTCTACGGCATCAAACGCTTTATCGGACATACTTTTGACGATTCCGCGGTGCAGGAGGATATAAAAAACGCGCCGTTTTCGGTTTCAAAAGCACCGAACGGCGGTGTGCTGGTAAAACTGGACGACAAAGATTACAGTCCGGAAGAGATATCCGCGATGCTGCTCCGCAAGTTGAAAGATGACGCGGAGATGCGGCTCGGCACTGAAATAAAGGAAGCGGTAGTAACCGTGCCGGCGTACTTCAATGATGCGCAGCGAAAAGCGACGAAGGATGCGGGAAAGATAGCAGGACTTGAGGTGAAACGCATTATCAACGAGCCGACTGCAGCGGCACTCGCGTACGGTTTTGATAAGAAGAAGAACGAAAAGGTGGTCGTGTTTGACTTCGGCGGCGGTACATTTGATGTGTCCATTCTGCAGGTCAGCGATGATGTTGTGGAGGTAAAGTCAACAGGCGGCGATTCACATCTCGGCGGCAGGGATATAGACAGAAAATTGCTTGAGCATATTATTGCGGAGTATAAAAAGGAGAGCGGTGTTGATTTGTCCGGCGATTCGCTTGCGGTGCAGCGGCTTGACGAGGAAGTGGAACGCGCGAAGAAAGAACTGTCTCAGGCGCAGGAAACGGAGGTAAATATTCCGTTTATCACTTCAACTTCCGCCGGTCCGCAGCACCTGCTGATGAAGATTACCCGGGCAAAACTTGAGGATTTAGCGAAACCGTATATAGATAAGGCATTGAATATCACCAAACAAGTGCTGGATGACGCGTCTTCCACGGTTACCGATATCAATGAAGTGATTCTCGTCGGCGGTCAAACGCGCATGCCCGCGGTTATACAGGCGGTGGAAGAATTATTCGGCAAACAGCCTAACCGCTCAATCAACCCGGACGAAGTGGTCGCGCTCGGAGCGGCGATTCAGGGCGGCATCCTCAGCGGCGATGTACGGGATGTTCTGCTTCTGGATGTGACTCCTCTGTCGCTCGGCATTGAAACACTCGGCGGTGTCGCGACCAAACTGGTTGAAAAAAATACAACACTGCCGACCAGTGCGTCACAGGTATTTTCCACAGCGGCAGATAATCAGACCTCAGTTGAAATTCATGTCGTGCAGGGTGAGCGGTCCATGGTTGTTGATAATAAAAGCTTGGGACGGTTTATCCTTGACGGAATAGAGACATCACCGCGCGGCGCGCCGCAGATTGAGGTTGAATTTGATCTGGACACGGACGGCATTCTGAATGTGACTGCAAAAGATAAAAAGACGAACAAGACACAATCAATCCGCATTGAAGCGAGTTCCGGTCTGTCAGATGACGATATAGCGAAAATGCAGCACGATGCCGAAACGCACGCCGGTGAAGATACAAAGAAAAAGGAACTTGCAGAAACGCGCAATATCGCCGAACAAGCGGTATACGAAGGGGAGAAAATAGCAAAACAGGACGGTTTATCCGCGGAAGCGAAAAAAGAAGTTGAGGATGCGCTCGCGAAACTGCGTACCGAGAAAGATAAAGACGATAAGGATGCCGTGCAGGCGGCAATTACCGAAGCGTCGCAGGTATTCGCGAAACACCGCAATGCCGGAACACAAGACGCGGCACAGGATACCGCGCAACAGGATGAAAACACGAAAACCGGCGGAACGGAAGATGCTGAAAAAAATGAAGATACACAGGACGGAAACGCATCACAGGACGATGGCAAGGGGAAGTAGCAAGGCGCAAGAGGATTGTTTTGTATTCCTGCGGCGCGGTATGATACCGATATACATATGAAGGATTACTACAGCATACTCGGTGTGGACAAAAACGCATCGCAGGAAGATATACAAAAGGCATTCCGCAAGTTAGCGCACAAGTACCATCCGGACAAGAAAGACGGCGATGTCAATAAGTTTAAGGAAGTGAACGAGGCCTATCAGGTGCTGAGCAATCAGCAAAAGCGAGCGCAGTATGATGCCGGATTCGGCGGAGGATTCAGCGGCGACAATTTTAACGGTTTTGACGGATTTGATTTTTCAAATTTTGATATTAAATTTTCCGGCGGTGAGCACGCCGGAGGTAATTTTGCCGATATGATAAACTCTATATTCCGCGGTGCTATGAATCGCGGTGCGGATGCACAGGTAGATATTATTATTTCATTTGAAGAATCTATATTCGGCGCGCAAAAAAAAATAAGAATTCCGTACCGAAGAAAGGCGGAGGAAACTATAGAGGTACAGATTCCTGCCGGCACGGAATCAGGCACCGCACTGCGGCTCTCCGGCAGAGGAGAACCTTCAAAAGACGGCAGGTCGCAGCCGGGTGATTTGTATATACGGGTACGGGTGCAGGAAGACAATAACTTTCAGAGGCACGGCGGTGATATCGTGACTGTGCTGGAACTTATGCCGACAGAAGCATTGCTCGGCGCGAAAAAAGAGATTCGTGATGTGCGCGGTGAAAAACTTATCGTGGTAGTGCCGAAAATGAGCACTGACGGCACGACTATTGTTTTTTCAGATAAAGGAATACCCCGACCGGCGGGAACCGGACGGCTTGTGGTGCTGTGCAAAATTGTGTACCCGAAAAGTATGACCGGAAAAGTTCAAACATTACTTGAAAGTTTACAGAAGGAAGGGTGGTAATGCCGATTAGCGTTACCGCAACTCATATGTGATAGTCGCCGTTTGTATCAGTTTATTTTCACCTTGCTCTATGGGTGTTTTAGGCGCAGCACCTCCTACGGATCCTTCTGAAGCAGACAGCGCGTACTCAGAATACTGTTTATACCGGTATCCGCCACCCGAATGAATATTGACACCGACAATCCGTTTCAACTTTAAACCGCTTTGTTTTGCGATTCGTTTTGCCCGTTCCTTTGCGTTTTTTATGGCGAGAGCCGCTGCCTGTTCCTCCGCCTGTTCCTGCAGTTCATCGTCAGGGGTGAACATCAAACTGCCGACACGGTGCGGTTTCAATGCTGAGATACTATCAAGGATATTTCCTACTTGATCTATATCCCGTATACGAACCGAGGAGGTGTGCGACACACGGTATCCGCGCAGTTCGCTCCTGCCGGATTTTCCGGGCGCAGGACGAATATAATCATACTCTGGATAAATAGTGAAACTTGTCGTAGTAATATCCCGTTTCTGAATACCGGATTGCTCCAAGTTCGCATACGCCTTTTCTGCCTGCCTGCTCACCATTTGCCGCGCTTTTGCAACATTTTTATCTGTTTCTGAGAAAGTGAATGAGAAAGTCGCGACATCGTTTGTTATGACAACCTCGCCCGTTCCGGAAAACGAAACAGTCGCGGTTTGTTTAACCGAGTTACCGTACTGCACGATAGCCCATGCGCCAAACACCAAAAAAATAATAATTGCGATAAACAGCAACTGTAAAAGGAGTGTATTATTTTGTAGAAATTTCATATACATGTACCATAACATAGGTAGGTACAGTCCACAAACACATTCTCTCGTTCCGGGAATACACACTATGTATGCTTATCCGGCAGCGGAAAGGTCGGTAAAAATCGCATACCCCCGCCAGGCACGCGCGAACGCGTCAAATGCCACGCTTATATGTTCACCGCCGCCATCATAATCAGGATCGTCGGCGACAAATCCGTCCTGAGTAATGGCGACGAGCAGGGCTACATGCGTTGATGCCGCATCAGGTGTAAATCCTCTGAACACCGACACCATAACAGGATTACCTATTCTTACTTGTTCTTTTATTTTTTCAATGCCAATAGCGAGCAATGTCGTATCATCGGTCGGAGAAGTGAATTCTTGGGCATATGCGGGAATATTTCTGTTCGCGATAACGCGCGCGAGAACCGCATGCCGCCAGCCGACACCTTCTATGTAGCCATTCAAATTGAGTGCTTCTTTAACAAGAGCATCTGTTGAAAATTCCTTATTCGCGCGACTGAGTACCATGCCGACACAGGCAATGCCGCATCCTTTCTTTTCCCAGCCGGCAATATCCTTCTGATTGATATACATACTCACAGTGTATCAGGTGATACAGCAGCACAATCTTGCCACTGTCCCGCACCTGTTTAGCCGTATGTGATGTGTTTATAAAAAAGCGAAGGGGTGCGTAGTGATAACGCACCCCTTAAGATCGCATGATGATAAAGGTCATGGTGTATGTCTCGCGAGCAATTCAACCGCGTGAGACAATCTCTCTGTCTTCTTGTCCTGATTTACGAACAGTACATCATCCCCATGCTTTACCCATAGATCACGACAGACACTTAGCAGTGCTTCTTCCACACTGTTTTTCGGTTTACTGAGTGCGACCACCGTTTGCCCGCCTAAAAATACAGTGATCCGGACAACTATGCCAGTTTCCTCAACACCGTGTAAAAATTCCGGCAATTCTGCCGAATCCATGTGTGTTTTTGTGGACATTTTTCAATATCCCCTTAAAAAGTGAATCTAATGATATTATATAACTTTTATAAAAAAATAGCAAGATAACCCACAGGGTATCGTCTATAATGTATATATATAAAAAAAAGGGGTGTATAACACCCCTTAAAGTTCATGCCTTCCGCATCTTGTGGACAAAGGAAACCTTGCCACCCGGCACACTCTCCAGAATCCGTTCAATGGCTTTGCTGACCGGTTCTATTGAGTTATTCTCATGATTCCGGAATACAGCGTTTTCACCATGCCGATTGAACACATGACTGCACACAGCAAGGAGATACAACAACCCGCTCTGTTCCGCCCTCACCGAGTCATCATCAGGAAACGGTATGGTTACCTTAATCACCATGTCCTCATCCCCAATGCGGTACTCCATGCTCACCTTAACCACACTGTCAAGGTACTCAAAACTTGCTTTCGGCAATCCTGCAAAAAGCAAATTTTCCTCCCCATCCGTTTCAGTCATGACACAACCTCCTTGTCTAAAGTGTTATAGAACACCATACTCTATATTTTCGGAAAAAGCAAGATAATAATGGAGTTATGTTCATAAAAGAAAAATTATTATTACATGAAAAGTATCCTATATCGGCGCACAAAAGACAGTATGACAATCAGATAGAGCATATGCTGCTGCATATGTCATACTATTACATATGAAGTCCCGTATCAAAGAATCTTTGGCAGATGCACTTCACACGATAGGTGCAGGCGGGGTTGAGAGCGTCGTTGAGCACCCGAGCAGTGCTGAACACGGGGACTATACTGCCAATGCCGCGATGATTGCTGCACAGAAGCTGAAAAAATCTCCGCATGAGTGTGCTGAAATACTCCGATCAGCGATGCTGAAGCGTATCGGCAATGAAGTGAATATAGAGATAGCTAATCCAGGATTCCTGAACTTCCGTCTCAATAGGGATTTTTTCACCGATACGATACGACAAGTGATCTCGGATGATCGTTGGTACTGCAATGCATCTGAGCAGGGGAAGGAAGTGCTTATTGAATATGGAAATCCGAATTTATTCAAACCGCTGCATGTCGGCAATTTAGTCGGTGTCATCTTCGGGGAGTCAATAAGTCGGATATTTGAGACACATGGCGCGACTGTCAGGCGGTTGACCTATTCTTCTGATATCGGACTGACAGTCGGAAAGGCGGTATGGGGACTCAAGAATATCGGCGGTAATCCGAATAGTATTGAAGATTTGGGCAGAGCATATCGCGCGGGCAACGACGCGTATGAATCAGATCAGGATGCGCGGAGCACGATAGAAAAGGTGAACACATCTCTGTATGATAAATCGGATACTGATTTGACACAGTTTATGGAACAGGGCAAGGCGACTTCACTGCGTCATATTGAGGAACTGTGCCGGGTATTAGGAACAACTTTTGATATGACTATATTTGAAAGCGAAACCGCGCCGGTCGGACTGGATATTGTGCGGCAACATACACCCGGTATCTTTGAGGAAGATGCAGGCGCGATTATATTTCGCGGTGAAGAGCGCGGTCTGCATACCCGTGTGTTTGTGAACGCAAAGGGATTGCCGACATATGAAGCGAAAGATATCGGCAATTTCAGCATAAAGCGGGAGCGGTATCCGAATCAGGACATGTCAATAATCATTACCGGCGCGGAACAGCGCGAATATTTCAATGTTATTATTACCGCACTGAGCGAAGTATTCCGTTTGCCGCCGGAACAGCAAGTGATGCATATCGCCACCGGATTTCTGACACTGAGTACCGGAAAAATGTCATCCCGCGCGGGTAATGTTCTCACCGGAGAATCCGTCATTGCCGATTTACGCGCTGAGGCAATGAAACGGGCCGAAACGATGCGTGCGAAAGACCGGGAGACACTGAGCAGGCACATTGCAGTTGCCGCGCTGAAGTACTGGATACTTCGCCAGCGTGTCGGTTCGGATATCGTGTTCGATATGCAACAAGCATTTTCATTTGAAGGGAACTCCGGTCCGTATCTGCAGTACACCCATGCCCGAACCGCATCAGTGCTGCGAAAAGCAGAGGAAGGAGGTATAGCACCTTCGACGGAAAACCCGCCCGAAACCGTGTACACATGTGAGAGATTGCTCCACCAGTTCAGCGAAGCTATTGAATTAGCATTTCAAAACCGATCGCCGCATCACATTGTCACCTACCTCATTGATATCGCGGCCGCATTCAACACATTTTACGCGAAAGAACGCATTGCCGATACTAATGACACAGATGCGCCGTATAAAATTGCGCTGACACTGGCGGTAAACAGAACATTGGAACGCGGGTTATGGATACTCGGCATTCCCGCGCCGGAAGAAATGTAGTAGTTGCGCGTGATCGCTTTCTTTCCTTGCTATACTAACCGTAGTGAAAACACATTCTATGAACAATGACCGTGCGTCAGCATCCGAATCATTTAAATTCGCTGAGCATACAGGTGAAGAAGTGCTTGATATACTCAGATCAGCAAAGACAGGACTCACACAAACAGAAGCCGAGCGCCGGCTTACCGAATACGGAAAAAATACAGTCAATCAAAAGAGGCGTTTTGTGTGGTTACGCCGTATTTTCGGACAGTTGAAAAGTCCGGTTGTTTCCATTTTACTCATTTCCAGCATCGTTCTGTTCATTATTGAATACTATACGGACGCGTTTGTTATCCTTGCCGCGCTTATTATCAATCTTACGGTCGCACTGATGCAGGAGGAGAAAGTATCAAATGCGTTTAAACTGCTTCGAGATGCTGATAAGCTATATGCCCATGTCATGCGCGACGGACGGAAGATAAGAATTCCCGCGGAGGATTTGGTACCCGGCGATATCGTATTGCTGGAAACCGGGTCAAAAGCTCCGGCAGATATCCGTCTGTTATGGGAGAGCGATTTGGAGGTGGACGAGTCAGCACTCACGGGAGAATGGGCACCCGTAAAGAAAAGTAAGACCACACTGGCGGCAAACAGAACGCTCGCTGAGCAGGTAAACATGGTGTGGAAAGGGACAACTGTCGTGGAAGGGAAGGGACGCGGTGTTGTCATCCGTACCGGCATCCATACGGCAGTCGGTGAAATTGCTGCCAACCTCTACGAAACGCATGAAAAAACGCCGCTGCAGTTGCAGATACAGAGATTAGCGCAACTTATCATGATACTTGTTGTTGTATCGGTTTTAATTATTGTCGGCATAGCACTGCTGCAGAATCTGTCATTCATGGATGTGATTATAACCGCCATAGCGGTTGCAGTTGCCGGTATACCGTCCGGACTGCCGGCAGCAATAACAGTGGTACTGGTTGTCGGTATGCAGGCGGTGCTGAAGCGTCACGGTTTGATGCGAAATTTGCTCGCCGCGGAAACACTCGGCGGCACCACCTGGATTCTGACTGATAAGACAGGGACCCTAACCAGAGGTGATATGACACTGCGCAACATTATTTTCGCGGACAGGCAAGAAAAAGCGTCAGATGACTCATTATCACCGGTCGGTCGTGATGTCGTACTCAGCACGTATCTGGCGACTGACGGTAAGCGTATTAAAAAGAAAGATAGTGAGAGCGAAGGAACCGAACTGACCGGAACGCCGATAGAGAAGGCGATTGTATACGCTTGTGAGGAATTATGTGTTGACACGCCAACTCGCGAACCGAGAATAATGTACAAAGCATTTAGTTCAAAAAACCGGCATTCTTCGGCATTTGTGCGGAAACAGGACGGCACGGTACGCTATTACATCGTCGGTTCGCCGGAAACTGTTCTGGAAAGATCAGATATGGTGTACTGCAATGATCGTACACAGGTTCTCACCACAGCACTGCAGAAGAATTTGGAAAAAAATCTTATGAATGAAGCGGAAAAGGGAAGGCGTGTCATTGCTGTTGCGGCTGCCGATGCGGCATTATTTGAAGAACAGAATGTGACCGAGAATCCTAAAAGTGCTCCGGAATACAATCCGGATTCCATAACCTTTTTGGCATTTCTTTCTTTTGAAGACGGTATTCGGGATGATGTGCCGGAAGCAATTAACCGGATCCGCAAGGCGCATGTCATGGTAAATATGGTGACGGGTGACAACCATCACACCGCACTGCAGATAGCGAAAGAAAGCGGTATTGTCAGACCGGGAGAATCAGAGGAAACACTGCTCGGTGATGCGGTACGCGAACTCAGCGACGAAGCACTGTTTGAGAAAGCAAAAACAGTGCGGGTATTCGCGCGCATGCTTCCCGATCAGAAATCACGCCTTCTTCGCGTGCTGCTCGCGCAAAATGAAGTTGTCGCAATGACCGGCGACGGTATCAATGACGCGCCGGCACTGCATCGCGCTTCCATCGGCATTGCGATGTCATCAGGAACCGATGTCGCGAAAGAAGCATCCGATTTAATACTACTTAAAAATTCCTTTTCAACTATTACCGCGTCTATTATTGAAGGGAAGAGAATTATCCGCAACCTGAAAAAAATATTAATTTACCTATTATCCACATCGTTCAGTGAGGCGATGTTGGTTGCCGGCGGTCTGCTCGCGACCGCAACCCTGCCCATCACACCGGTGCAGATTCTATGGGCAAATATTGTTGAGGAAGCATTCATAGCATTCGCATTCGCGTTTGAAAAAGAGGATATTGATATTACGACCGGCAACCCGAGAAGTAAAGAGAACACCAGCATTATCAGTAAAAGCGTGCGGCGCACGGTTGTGCTGTTAGTCCTGCTAACCGGCACATTTCTCCTCGCCATGTACTATTTCTTTACTACATTCACATCGCTCACGCAGGAGCAGATACAGACAGTCATGTTTCTCACCGTTTCCATTGATTCCGTATTTCTCGCGCTCTCACTCAAACATCTCGGTAAAAGTGTGTTTGCCACAAACCCGTTCAGTAATATGTGGCTGATAGGAGCGATAGTAATCAGTGTTATGATCCTCATAATCGCGTTTGTTACACCGTTCTTCGCTGATATTCTTACGCTTAAGTCGGTTCCGTTGTGGGCGTTTTCGGTGATACCAATAAGCGCACTGTTCCATATCACAGTGATAGAAACCATCAAGATTGCTCTGTTTAAGAAAGAGTACAAAGAAAAAGAAATATAAAATTCGTTCAATAAAAAAATTCCCCAAGCACACGGTGCTATGGAATTGATCAACTTGCAATGTAAGAGTATTATTGACAATAAATATTATATATTATAAAATATAGTCAGATACGGATGTTCAACACCAACAGGAGGGTTGATAATGGGCGTGCGGATAAAACGAAGGAATGACGGCAGAGAAGAAATTCTTTGCCGATGTGATCATCCCGGATGCGGCAAAACTGCATCCAGGATTAGCGGTGAAATAACCCGCTATTGTCAAAGGACCGGCGAGTATATAACATACTCAAGAAACCCTGTCAAACCGTTTCCATACTGGAAAAAAGTGTTTAGGAATGGCGGCAAAAGAAGCAGCAAGTTTATGTTGTATGACAGGAAAGGAGAACAGAGGCGGGTATGGACCGATGATGTATCCGCTTACTGCCTTGAACACGAATATATTTCGCCGTCAGTACAACATACCGGATGGGAATGGCTGAATAATTAGCATGACCGTCTGCATCGCGCACTCAGTGCGCGATGTTTTTTTATAGTGTAAAAATTTGCAAAAATATTTTTTATACTGTACAATTTCTATTACCCGATAAACACCAAGGGAGGGATAAATTTGAGTGTTGAGTTTTCTCTTAACGAGGATTCTGGGGAGGGTGAAATTTCCTTTTCCTGCGACCAACCGGGTTGTAGGAGAACGAGAATTTCTTCTGTTGTTCAAGTGGAGGCCGCCAACGCTGTTTCTGTGTCAAGCGAACTTCTTCGCTCTTACCAGGAAGTTTTGCGCAGGCCGCCGGATATCCGTGATACATGTCACGGATTGAAAGATAGACGGCGGAGGGTCGTCAGGTTTCACTTGTTTCCTGTTGATGGGTTTACTGAGCACAATTGCTGGCCAAATCATGTCCGGGTGATGTGTGACGGCTGTTTGCGTGCAAGTAAGAAAGCAGTTTCGGTCAAAAGAGGAAACGGACGGACCCAAAGGAGGAACGGACGTCGAGACCGCAGACACCCATAAGTAAGGAACCACAAGAAGTTCCGGCTAACACAGCAACAAAATGCTGCACATGTTCGCATGTGCAGCATAATTTTTTATACTATACTAACAATAGCATGAAGGAAAAAGCGACATTTGCCGCGGGATGTTTTTGGGGTGTTGAAAATGCGTTTATGAATCTTCCGGGTGTCATACAAACACGGGTTGGCTACATCGGCGGTACCACAAAAAATCCGACATACGAAGAAGTATGTGACGGCGGCACAGGACATAAGGAGGCGGTTGAGGTGCTATATGACCCGGATCGCATCACATATAAACAACTGCTGAAAACGTTTTGGAGCGCGCATAATCCGACAACACGGGATAGGCAGGGAGCGGATATCGGTGAGCAGTACCGTTCCGTCATTTTTTATCATTCCATCGCGCAGCGCGCGGCGGCGGAACAGTCAAAAAAAGAACTGCAGGAATCAGGTATATACAAACAAAATATTATAACGGAGATTGTTGAAGCACTGGATTTTTATGAAGCGGAGGAATACCACCAGAAGTATTTACAGAAGAAAGGTGTCGCCGCGGCATGCGGTATATGAATAGGTATGAATAAGGACGGGATCAAAGAAAAATTGTCGGAAGAAGCGTATAAGGTGACGCAGGAGGGAGCGACTGAACCGGCGTTTAGCGGCGAGTATCACGCAACAAAGGATGACGGAATGTATCATTGCATTGTGTGCGGTGCCTCTCTGTTTGATTCAAATACCAAATTTGATTCGCGTACCGGTTGGCCGAGTTTTTATGATACCGCGCATAACGATGCGGTACGCCTTGCCGCTGATGATTCGGCGGATGTCTCCCGCACTGAAGTAACCTGCGCGAAATGCGGCGCGCATCTCGGACATGTGTTTGAAGACGCTCCGGAGATGCCGACCGGTCAGCGGTACTGTATTAATTCCTGCGCGCTGTTGTTTGGGGAGCGGAAAAATGAAGGGAAAGAATAAGATCATGAGGAAAAATAAAGTAGTAAGTATTCTTTATATCCCTGTGTTTATTTTTGTTATAACTGCAATCCTTATTTTTTACTCAGTACTCGCTGGTAGATCAATACCTGCTGCTGTTGATCAAGCGGTATCAACGGCAACACAGACCGACACAAAAACTGTGACCATCGGCAACGCTGAAATCATGGCTGAAGTCGCTCAATCAGATGAAAAGCGCGCGCTTGGTCTTTCCGGTAGACAATCGCTTGAAAAAGAGGAAGGTATGCTGTTTGTATTTCCGAATGACAGGGAACACGGTATATGGATGAAAGACATGCAGTTTCCTATAGATATCATTTGGATAGACAGTGCAAAACAGATTATACACATAAAAAAGAATGTACAGCCGGAATCATATCCGGAGACATTCAGACCCGGCAGTCCGGCTCGGTATGTGCTGGAAATACCTGCCGGCACATCGGAAGAAAGTGGTATCGCAATCGGTGCCACGGCCGTGTGGGAGTAGGAATAGTACGCATCATCTCACGGTACTTGCGCTTCCTTGCAAATTTTATATACTACATGCACCCAAGCGGGTAATCGCCCGCGAAACAAAAAGTTTCATGGGAGGAAAGTCCGGACACTCCCGCACCGAAATTCGGCGCGGAGCAGGGCAGCGGGTAACACCCGTCCGCCGAAAGGCGAGGGATGCGAACAGTGACGCTCAACCCGAGAGGGAAGAGTGCCTCTCCGAGGCAAACGCTATGGCGACATGGCGATGAAACGGCTAAATTCCTGTCCGGGTGCAAGGCCGTGCCGCGACTATTTTTTAGTGGCGGAGTGCCGCATTGAGGATACCGGCGACGGTATTCCCAGATAAATGATTACCGCCTTCGGGTACAGAATCCGGCTTATAACTTGGGTCAAATGGAAAAGGACGCTGAAAAAGCGTCCTTTTTCACATAGTAGCATGGAAAATATTGACTGTAATACATACTTTATATATAATATACCTCAGGTGAGCAGAGGGTGATACAGTAACCCTTTGCTTGTAATGTTCCTATAAAGGAGAAACAAATGAAAAGATACCTCATCACGGTGCCTTTTTTCGCCGTTTGTTGTGTCGTTTGGACTGCCGGATGTGCTTCTACGCCTCACACACCGACTGGGTACGAGCGTGAAGAGCGCGGTATACTCGGAGGCTTGTCAAAGCTGTTCAGAATCGGTCGAAAAGACGAACGAATGGCAATGGCATCGCAGCCAGTCGAACCCGTTGTTGACCCTATGCAGGAACAAGCCGCGCCAGTCGTAGTACAGGACGATCCGGACGATGTTGCAGTAGTTCATGGTCCGGTTATTCTGACCGAGTACGGGGTTCCGCAGTGCATTCGTGAGAAAGAAATCTCTCGCGAAGAACTTGAGCGCCGTCTCAGTCTGCAGACCAAGGCGGATATCGCCGGTGCGACGGACGAAGAGCTGGGTGTTCTGGGAACGCTTGTGCTGCGCATCAAGATGGTGCCGCAAGCAGGCGAAAACGGCGCGTCGTTCCTGGGCGACATGTATCCGTTTCTGCAAGTTCCCGTTGATGCCGAGGAGTGCATCAGGGTCCTGAACAGAACGCGAACGGACTGATATTCCGCCTCTGTGAGAGTAATCTTACAGAGGCGGTACTTTTTTATACATGTATACATGCGCGTTTCAATGGTACACTACAAAAGTTACACGCCATGCTGAAATTATTAGATAAATCGCACACTGATGTGCATAAAATAGCGTATATTCTGGGGACGGTCAGTATTTTCGGTTATATTATTTCGTTCCTCCGCGACCGTGCGTTCGCGCATTACTTCGGTCCGAGTGAATTGTTGGATATATATATCGCCAGTTTTCGGATACCGGACACACTGTTCATTATCGCGACGGCATTCATTTCTGTATATGCAATTCTGCCGATGTTTGAACAGAAACAGAAGCAGGGAAAGAACAAACTACAGGAATTCATAAATACCTCATTCTATTTTCTCGTGCTGTTTCTTGTGTTCGGTGTTACAGCGTTGTTTTTTGCCATCCCATTTCTCGCGGACACCCTTTTTCAGAGTTTTTCCGGCGACGCGCGCGATACTTTTGTTTCGTTCAGCCGTATCTTCCTTATACAGGCGGCATTGTTCGCTGTTTCAAGTTTCTTCACCGCCATATTGCAGCTAAAAAGAAAGTTTTTCCTGTATTCACTGCTTCCCATTCTTTATAATGTGGGCATCATAGCCGGTGTGGTGTTCCTCTATCCTATCTACGGAACTTTCGGATTAGCGGGAGGCGTGGTGTTGGGTGCTCTGATGAGTGTGTGCATACAGATTCCAATTATCCTGCGCAACCGTATCATGCCGATTCTCGCTCCGACAAAGCAAATGCTGTCTGAGACATGGCGCGCTGTGAAACTCTCAGTACCTCGCGCATCAGCATTGCTCTCGCACGGTGTGGGAAATATTATTATTTTCAGCGTCATTATGTCCCTTTCCGAGGGTGCGTTAAGCGTTTACTATTTCGCGGAAAACCTCAAAACCGTGCCGCTGATTATCGTCGGCACCGCCTATGCGGTCGCCACATTCCCGATTCTGGTGAATTACTGCACTGAAAACAAGATGGACAAATTCCGGGAAACCATAGAAAGCGCGTTCCGCCGCTTATTCTTCTTTATTTTTCCGCTCATTGCGTATATTTTCATACTCCGTGAGCCGCTCATCAGTTTCTTTTTTGAAACCGGATACTTCACGGAAGAGACAACTTTCATTACCGGCACTATGCTCGGCATGTTTGTCTTCAGCGCGCTGGCTATGAGTGTGCTCATTATTTGCGCCCGGGCACTGTACGCGTGCGGTCGCTCACTGCTGCCGTTTCTGGTATTTTTCGCGCTCTCAGTCGCGGAAGTCGTCGGAGTTTTCGCGGTAGTTGAATTTTTACGGGAGAATTACAGTTCACTGACAATCATACTGGAATGGACAAATCTCACCACCGGCGGTTTCGGCATTCTGTTCGCGACCATTGCGACTATTGTTGTAATGGAAACGATTGCCGGCATCGCGATATTTATTATACTCATGCGCATCATCAAACAGCGAATTGCTCCGATTGCCCGTTCATTGTTTGAGCATGCTCTCGCCACTGGCGTTTTTGCGACGGTAATAGTCAGCATGCAGGTGACATTTTTCAGCGATATTCAATACAACACATTTGAGGGCGCGTGCGCGTTAATCGCAATGACCGCTATCGGCACGGCACTGTGGTACATTGTTTTGTTACTGCTGAAAAATAAGGAAAGTGATATCGTGCGGGAACAGATGCAGCGGTGCGCGCAACTGATACGGCGCAATTAGGTATGAACGACATACGGAATTTTTCAATCATCGCCCATGTGGATCACGGCAAATCAACACTCGCCGACAGGATACTTGAGCGGACGGGGGCGGTGGAGAAGCGGCAGATGAAAGATCAAATGCTGGACCGCATGGATCTCGAGCGTGAACGGGGTATTACCATAAAAATGCAGCCCGTGTCCGTCACACACACCAAAGAAGGCGCGGTATATACGCTGAATATCATAGACACGCCGGGACATATTGATTTTTCATATGAAGTATCGCGCTCATTGCGCGCGGTTGAGGGAGTGTTGCTGCTTGTTGATGCGACGCAGGGTGTGCAGGCGCAGACATTATCAGTGCTGGAGATGGCGCGTGACCTCAATCTCGCCGTGCTGCCGGTGCTGTCAAAGATAGATATGCCGCACGCCCGAACGGACGATATATCGCTCGAAGTCACGGAACTGCTCAAGTGTCCGCTGACGGATATTAAATTGGTGTCCGGAAAAACAGGAGAAGGTGTTGATGAACTTCTTGACGCGATTATTGATGTGTTTCCGCCGCCGAAAAAAGACAGCGGAACAGATTCCAGCGCGCTTGTTTTTGACTTTTCCTACACCAATCACACCGGTATCAATGCGTTCGCCAGAGTGTTCGGCGGTTCATTCAAAGCGGGTGAGCGTCTCGTTCTGCGTGAGGTTAATGAAACATTTTCGCTGAAAGATATCGGTATTTTTACGCCGGACATGGAGCCGATTGACAATTTACATGAGGGAATGATCGGCTACTTCACCACCGGTATCAAAGAACCCGGTCTTGCGGTGGTCGGTGACACAATCGTCCGGGCAAACACGACGACTCAGGCGTTTCCCGGATATCGGGAAGCGGCGCCGGTCATTTGGGCATCACTGTACCCGCAGCAGGCGGACGACTACAATGCGTTATTGCGGACATTGAAACAGATGCGGCTCACTGATGCCGCTTTCACCTACGAAGAAGAACAGTCAACTGTACTCGGCAAGGGTTTTCGTTGCGGATTTTTAGGAATGCTTCATTTAGAAATTATCACCGAACGAATTCGCCGTGAAGGTGATGTTACGCTTATTATCACTTCGCCGAGTACTGATTTCACAATTACTGACAAAGAAGGGAACAGTACAATCATCGCGACACCGGCGCAATTCCCCGATAGTCATGAGATACAGTCGGTAACCGAACCATGGGTATCAGTGAGCATTATCACGCCCGCCGACCGTGTTTCCACGGTCTCACAGTTATTTTCGGAGTATGAAGGACATATCAACGGTGTGAATGATTTTCAGAGCGGCAGATGTATTATCACCGGAGAAATGCCGCTGCGCGAACTGATGCGGCAGTTTTTTGACCGATTGAAGAGTGTGACAGCCGGTTATGCGTCGCTCTCGTATAAAAGAATAGAAAATCGTCCGTCTCATGTGACCAGAATGGATATTCTGCTTGCCGAAGAGCTGTTTCCGGCATTCTCGGCAATTATCTCACGGAACCGAGCTGAGCGTGAAGCGCGCGAACTGGTCGGTATACTGCATGAAACCATACCGCGGACACTGTTCACGGTGAAAATACAGGCGAAAATAGACGGACGAATAGTCGCGTCAAAAACGCTCCCCGCGCTACGGAAGGATGTGACGGCAAAACTCTATGGCGGTGATATCACCAGAAAAATGAAACTGCGGGAGAAACAGAAGAAAGGAAAACAGAAGATGGGCGCTGTCGGCAGGGTGACCGTTCCGCACGAAACATTCTTAAAAGTGATACAGAAAAGATCGGGATAACCGTATGTGCGATTAGAGGTAGGTGCCGGGAAGCGAGGTGACAATAAAAGCAACTACAACAATACCAACAAGCAGAAAAACCGCGATTTTCTTGAGAATTGGACCGATGTTTTTCATATACTATGGTAATATACCATACGATGAAGACAAGAAAAAATATATCCGTACTCTGGATAGGCATCGCGGTGCTTGTATTTTTTGCATCCGTCAGCGCGTTTAAACTGAACGCTTCCTATGCAATATACAGCGCGAGCAAGGAGCACCTTGAACACACCGAACTTG
Source organism: Minisyncoccota bacterium (assembly GCA_958295675.1). Taxonomy (GTDB): domain Bacteria; phylum Patescibacteriota; class Minisyncoccia; order Phycocordibacterales; family JABAAK01; genus JAPPJI01. Next base: position 237,301 of record OY282360.1, read on the forward strand.
AAAAAGAGTATGTGTCGGAATGGCGCAAAAACCTCAACAGCAATCTGTTGAAGCAGGAATATAGCGCGGGAAATATTTCCGCCGCGGGGAGCGATATCAAGCGAATTGACATACGCGGCATGACCGCCTCACCCGAAGAGGATAAATCATTTTCCAGCGATGAAGTGATATTCAGTGTTATAAAATACTGAAAGATATGGCACACAAGTTTATGTGCTATACTAAAAACATAATAATAGTAATGTAAAATTAAAATATATGGATAAAAAAATAGAAATTTACACCTCACCGACTTGTCACTACTGCACGGAGATGAAAGAGTTTTTAAACGGCAAATCAGTTGCGTATACAGAGTACGATGTCATGGCTGACGAGGAAAAGAGAAAAGAACTGACCGAACGAAGTAAACAGTTGGGCGTGCCGGTTATGTTTGTGGACGGCACCGAGATGATTGTCGGGTTTGATAAGCAAAAGATAACGGAAACACTCGGTTTGACCGAGTAAGCGGTACCGGACGACGACGGACAGGCATCACTCCCCGTAGTTTAACCGGATAGAACGGGTCCCTCCTAAGGATCAAATCCAGGTTCAAGTCCTGGCGGGGAGGCATCAAATATTTTTTCAGATTCCCGGGCATAGAGGTATAAAATCACTACAACATCACAACTGGCAGACATCGTCTCTGGAGGTTTCTTATTTGTAAGAAAAACCCTTATTTTTAGGTACATTTTTGGATACGGAATATGTTGACATTTTAGTGTTATTTTTTGGTATACTATTATACATGACAGGTGTGATAAGAAAGCACGGGTTCGCGGCCATGCTGGCGGCGTGTTTCGTCATTTTCGGAACACTGTTTCCGTCCGTAGCACTGGTTCAGGAAGAACTTGTGGTTTACGACCGTTTAACGGATTCGTTGGAAACCGTTGAGCAGAATATTGTTACGAATGAAGCAGAAAAAGAATTGATGCTGCCCGGAATGGCAGGAGCAGGATTGGTTGACACAATGACCGATCCTGAAGTTTTGAACGGTGCAGACATAAACACATACAAGGCGGAGGAGGTGAAACGCCATCTAGGATTCCTGGAATGGTGGCGTGAGTTTCCGAAACATCTTTGTCTTGCATACGGCGGAGAGTGGTTTGACAGCAATATTACAGGTATAAAGGTATGTGCTATTGCCAGTAAGAGTATGCTTGAAGAATATTGCGGGAATGTCGGAGGAGTTATATACACCTATCCGGACAATTGTATACGCACGGGAGATGCGCACATTTGTCCTCAACCGCGAATATACAAGCCAGTGTGCGTGATACATAACAGTTGGTACTGCCCGACCAAACCGCAGCCGATTTTGTACAAGCAGAATGATCTTCCGCAAACTAATTCCGATAATAATACTTTAAAAGGTATACTGAATGATGTATGGGATCTGAATCCGAACACACAGGAAACACACGACGCCTAGAAAGAAAGGTTGATGAACTGACACGCCTGACAAAGCAGAATAATAGAATGCTGCGGACAGAAAGAAATGCCCGAAGAATTAAGACGATCCTGATAGTCGGTGTTCTCTTATTCGGATCGGGATACGCATACTACATTTTTCAAACATATCAGCTTCAAATTCTTGAGTTTCAATCCAAAGTAGAAAATTTGAGAACACAAGCGGAGGAAGTTATTGATCTCGGAAACGAACTGAAGGAGTCCGTTGAATCAACACGGGAATCTGTGCGTACTATATTTTCCTCTGAACAATAGATGATTATTTACTGTACGGTTTGAATCTGTCCGGCGCATTAGGTTGTTCGGGTTGATCAATATCCATGTTTCTTAACCGCATCGCTTCCGGAACATCATCATATTTTGTTATGGAAATATCATATTTTTTCATCTCTTGAAGAACATTTTCAATCTTAGTCGCCTGTATAACTGTTATTTCGGTGTCTCGTATCATTTCAACCCGTATAAGACGCTTATCTTGATAAAATCCGTCAGCAGACACTTCATACAGGTAACCGGGAGCATCCAGCAGGTAACCGGAAGCATTCAGTAATGCAAGCGCATCCAGCTGTATTTCGTCAAGATACATTTCTTCCTCACCCGTTTTTGTGTTGACAGTATAACCGACAGCAATTTGATCACCGGTGCCGTATATCATGCTCAACGCGAAACGAATGTCAGGTGTGGCAAATACAACTGCCTTACCGTCAACCACATTGTGACGGCTTGGTTTTATAACAGTCAGGTTTGGATGTTTTGAACCGTGGTACAGCGTATCCATATTTTTTACTGTAGTATAACAGTTTTACCGTGTACTGCGTGATATGGTGATGTGGTGTATACTGAAACACATCGCTGAGGTAGCTCAGTTGGCTAGAGCATTCGCCTGAAGAGCGAAGGGTCGTGGGTTCGAGTCCCACCCTCAGCACTCGGTATATTGTATTATCTGCAGCTTTTTATCTGGTATCGGTTCAAGACATGAAAATAAAATTTGCATATATTGAGCGATAGCAGCGGGTGATATACTTAATTGTGTATGAGGACGAAGGTGTACAAAATCGTACTCGGTTTGATCATTGTCGCATCAATCGCATTATTTTTCTTGAGCAATGCTGCGGAATATTTTTCATTCTCGTTTATAGCGGAGCATAGGGATACCGCGCTGGCATATGTCAGTCAGCATTTGGTTTTGTCAATTTTGATTTTTTGCGCCGTGTACATAGTGCTGACCGCGGTTTCGTTTCCGGCAGCGACAGTGATGACTATTGCCGGCGGGGCGCTGTTCGGTCTCGGTCTCGGTACTCTCGTTTCCTCTTTTTCAAGCGTTATCGGTGCGACTATCGCAATGCTGATTGCCCGTTTTCTCATATCGGACAGTGTTCTTGAAAAGCGTTTTAGCGGTTCTATGCAGAGAATACGGGACATAGTCAATAAAAACATGTTGACATCTCTGCTGACACTGCGCTTGGCGCCGTTGTTTCCGTTCTTTCTTTTAAATATAACGATGGGATTAACAAATATACGCGTTATACCGTATATCGTTGTGAGCGTGATAGGCATGCTGCCCGGCACAATAATCTATGTGTATGTCGGCGACCGGATTGCCGATATCAGCAGCCCGGCGGATATTGTCTCATTTGAAGTTCTTGCCGGATTAACCATGCTCGCATGTTTCCCGATTATAATGAAATACCTTGCCGTGAAATTGCGATGGTACCATACATAACATGGGTAGATTCATAGCATTACAGGAATACGGCAAGCGGAAATATCTTATAACAACGGCAGTTAATTTTATTGTCGCGATAGCGGGACTGTTCATTACCGTGTATGTATATAACGATGCGCTGCAATTGTCGGATATAACGGTACCAATCACTCTCGGTTCAATAATCGCGCTGCTCATCCTCAGCTATATAATCGCGTATCTGCATGAGCGGATACCGCATTGCACATCACCCCGCATTGATGCGGTGGTGCGTTTCACCGGAATGGTGATGCTCTTTGCGCTTCCGATTTCATACCTCTTTATGCAGCCGAAAGGATTGTTTGATATGTTGTTTTGGCTTGATGTGACCGCGGCGATTGCGGGCATACCGGCAATTATCACCGTGCTGCTGATGTATCGTTTTGCAAAAAAGGATTTACAGTAGCAGTAATATAGTACACTGGTAGCAATGACTGTATATATACAACTGGTTTTCTCTTTTTGTGCGGTATGCGTGCTCGGCGCGGCAATATGTGCTGTAGCGCAATCACCGCCTCCCGCTGTTTCCGCGACGACTGTGCGTATTACTGAAGTCATGTACAACGCCGAAGGCGCGGATGAAGGAAAGGAGTATGTGGAGATTATAAACACAGGTCCGGGAGTTATTGACGCGAAAACACTCATCTTTTTTGAGCACAACAGAAAGCATGCAGTGCGTTCAGTGCGCGGCGAGCCGATATTGCAGCCGGGTGATATCGCGGTAATTGTATCCCGCGCCGAGCAGTTTGTTGAGCATTACGACTTCAACGGGACAATTCTTGATACCACAAACTTCGCGCTTAACAATACCGAATCAACACTCGCGATACAGCACCAGGATCGGATGACGCACACTGTTGATTACGCAAAGGAAAACGGTGCGGACGGCAACGGCTTCGCGCTGCATATCTCCGGGAACGGAACGGTAACGCCCGCCCAGCCGTCTATCGGCACGGTGCGCGGTGTGCCGGTGGATAACAGCGCGCCTGAAATAATGTCACAGCAGCAGGGTGCCGAAGAGCGCGCATCGCAGCAGGAAACCGCAAAAAGTTCGCCCGGTGTTCGTCTGGTGACCGAACCGGAGCATGTGTTTCTCGCGTCAGAGAGTGTATTTTTTGCTGAAAAAGATACAGACGGAAAAAAAGAAGTACTGTACGGCGTGTGGAATTTCGGTGACGGCACAAGGATTTACGGCAAAAAAGTGAAACATGCATATCTGCATTCGGGAACATATATCATTTCATTTCAGGAAGTGGCGACCGGAAGCGAAAGAGACAGAGCAAACGCCCCGCCGGGCGTGATGGTCCAGAGGGACATTACTATCCGCGCGCCTGAGGTGTGGGCGGAGCGGGTGAGTGATGTTTTCGTGCGATTGCACAATAATCATTCGTTCGTTCTTGATGTGTCCGGATGGCTGCTGTTTACCGAAAACACGCGGTTCATATTTCCAAAAGGATCATTAATACCCGGACAGGGCAGTACAGTCGTTTCATTTTCTACGGATGCATCAGCACCTATATTCATAGTCACTGCCGGCGGCGGACAGTTCAGCGCCATGAAACCGGCACAAACGGACACAGCACAGCCGGTATCGCGAAAAAATCCTGCCGAAGAAAGCGCAAAAAAATCAATGAATGTTCAGAAAACAGAGACGAATGTGCCGAATCTTCTCCCTTTGCAACATACTGAACAGACAGTAAAAGATGTCGGTGTTACTGATGCGGATTCGCATACTGTGCAGGATCAAACGAAAACAAAACAAATGCTTATTGTATGGATTGCGTTGTTTTTCGGCATTATTGCTATCGCGCTTGCGCCATTTTTCTTATCACAATCAGAAAAACAGAAAGAAGAAAACAGAAAATTTAAAAAGAAACGCGGAAACTAAATTGTGAAATGATATTTTTTATGACAATGTGTCAAAAACACAGTAAAAAAGTTTTCCACATACTTTAATGAAAATGTGTAAAATAGAATAAAAAATTATCATAATACAAGCAGACCTACCTAGGTCAATTAAAAATTTACAATTCAGTACAATGAAAAAGCGCCGCACAGCAAAAAGGTCCGCTGCTAAAAAGTCAACGACAAGGCGGAGGACAACGAAACGCCGAACTGCTAAGAAATCAACGGCAAAGCGGAGGACGACGAAGCGTCGAAGTGTGAAGACAGCGACGACAAAGAGGCGAAGGACAACGAAACGCCGAAGTGTGAAGAAGGCGACGACAAAGAGACGGAGGACAACAAAGCGTCGAAGCGCGAAAAAAGCTCCGGCAAAGAGGAAAAGGAGCACTAGACGTCGTAGGTAGGGTTTGATATTGAAATTAACCTACTATAACAAAAACACCCGCATGGGTGTTTTTGTTTTATATATCAGGTATTTTTACCGATTGTCGTTGATGTTTATATGATATAGTGGTGTATATGTTATTACTGGACAGAATATTCGGGACTGAATCAGAAAAATATGTCAAACGGGCCGAACAAATGGTACAGGATGTTCAGGCGCATCGGAAACATATAGCCGAGCTTTCTGATGAAGCACTGCAAAAAAAGACAGAGGAGTTCAAAACATCACTTACATCAGGAAAATCTTTGGATGATTGCATGTCCGAAGCGTGTGCCGTGGTGAGCGAGGCGGCGAAACGGACGACGGAGATGGATCCGTTTAATGTGCAGATAATCGGTTCGTCAGTGCTGCACAGGGGATCCATAGCGGAAATGCGCACCGGTGAGGGAAAAACATTGGTGGCGGTGCCGGCAGCATACCTAAACGCACTCACCGGAAAACCGGTGCATATTGTCACGGTAAACGATTATCTCGCACGCAGGGATGCGGTGTGGATGGGACAAATTTTCTCGTTATTAGGCATGTCAGTCGGTGTGATCAATTCACAGAACCAATCCTTTGAATATGATCCCGGACATACCGAAAAAGATAAGGAACGGGACACAAAAGGGGAATATAAGGTGATGTATGATTTTCTCCGGGAAACCACGCGTCAGAATGCGTACCGATGTGATATTGTATACGGCACCAACAATGAGTATGTTTTTGACTACTTGCGGGACAATATTGAATACGACAGCGGCAATATTCGCCATCGGGGATTCCACTTCGCTATTGTTGACGAGGTTGATTCAATCCTCATTGATGAGGCGCGCAGTCCGCTTATTATCTCAAGCGCGGCGAATATTCCGGCATCACACTATATACAGTTCGCGCAGTTCGCGGAAACATTGCAGGAAAAAGAAGATTATACTATCGATGAGAAACATCGGGGAGTGTCGCTGACTCAATCCGGTATACAGAAGTTTGAAACAGCACTGAAAGTACAAAACGCGTTTGTAGAAGGGGGTCAGCGTACCGTGCACTATCTTCAGAATGCGCTGAAAGCAAAGTCATTGTTTAAAAAGGATAAACAGTATGTGGTACAGGACAATAAAATTGTCATTGTAGATGAATTTACGGGACGATTGCAGCACGGTCGGCAATGGAGCGAGGGATTGCATCAGGCAATAGAAGCGAAGGAGGGGGTCGCAATACAGCAGGAAACGCGCACCTATGCCTCAATAACCTATCAGAACTATTTCAGAATGTACGACAAACTCGCCGGCATGACCGGCACCGCGGCATCATCCGCGGAAGAATTTTTGAAAGTGTACAAAATGGAGGTGGTCAGCATTCCGACAAACAAACCGTCACACCGCATTGATCATCCGGACATTATCTATCAGACACAAGCGGCGAAACTGCGCGCAACGGTAAAAAAAATTAAAGAACTGCATGAAAAAGGACAGCCGGTACTGGTCGGCACCGCATCCATAGAGCATAATGAAGCTCTTTCAAAACGGTTGAAGAAGGCAAAAGTGCCGCATGAAATATTGAACGCGAAAAACCACGAACGCGAAGGTGAAATTATCGCGCAGGCCGGCAAGAAGGGCATGGTAACCGTGGCAACCAACCTTGCAGGGCGGGGTGTGGATATAAAATTAGGCGGTCCGACCGGCGAGGCATCGGAAAAGGATGCGGAAGAGGTCAAGAACCTCGGCGGACTCTTTGTGCTCGGCACTGAACGGCACGAATCACGGCGCATTGACAACCAGCTGCGCGGTCGTTGCGGTCGGCAGGGAGATGCGGGAGAAACACAGTTTTTTATATCGCTTGAAGATGATCTGACGCGAGTCTTCGGCTCTGAGCAAGTGCTCAATATAGCGAAACGGCTCGGTCTGCCGGAAGATCAGGCGATACAGAACAGGATTATAACAAAATCCATAGAAAGCGCTCAGCAACGGATTGAAGGACATCATTTTGATGCGCGACGATTCAGCTTGCAGTACGATACAGTGCTGAACACCCACCGATCGGAAGTATACACCCGACGGCAGGCAGTGTTGTCTGCAGATAAGGAAACGGCATTTTCTGAATATATGTCCGGAGAATATGTGGCGCGCATACAGGAGAAACACGGAAAGGAATCTTTTGAAACAATAAAAAAGATTATATTGAGAAGTATTGATATGGGATGGATGGAGCATCTGGAACTGATGGATTACGCGAAAAGCAGCGCCAATCTTCGGTCTTACGGTCAGCGCGAACCGCTTATGGAGTACAGAAAAGAAAGCATCCGTCTTTTTGAGGGATTCTGGAAACGGGTGAACAATATCGTTGGACAGACGATACAGGAGGAACGGAAAAAACAGAATACGGATTCTCAGCCCGCATAACAATGTAAAAAAGAAAGGGCTACCTTGTCGGTAGCCCTTAACAGGGTTCAACGGCAACCCCTGTTCACATCCCAGAACAGGTAGCCCTGATGCTGCCTACCGTTCAGACCGGGATGTTCCGGATCAAAGTAGTGGCGAAAGACAGAGTGCTGGTATTGCGCCGGCGTCCACTCCTGGGATGCCGACTGTACTGGCATTTCAACTCCATGGACCATCTGTGTCGGGGTGTCCTGGATGAAGTAGGTCATTGCCGCACCAGCCGCAAACGCAAGGACACCGACCATCGCCGACGCCAAAACGGAACTACGCGCACCACTACGACTAGCCGGCGCAGGTGCCGGATCTTGATCAGACGAAGCCATCATTACCTCCTGGGTTTGTTGAGAAAAAGCTCCAAATAGAAGTATAGTATACCTTTGTGGATTGAACAAGATATAAGAAATTAATGTGGAAAACTAATTAATAGAATAATTAAATGCAACATATTCAATGCAGATATTTATACAGGGAAGCAAAAAATATTCAGTAAAATAAAGAGAAAAATGTAAGATATAGTTGACAAATACACCATTTTTATATATTATAGATACTAGGTTCTTTCAACAAAGGAGGTCACTATGAAGACCCTATTCTTGATACTGTTCGTTGCAGTATCGTCCATGGTGTCGACACCAACAGCAGCAGCGGATGGCACCACACTCACCGAATCCTCACAGTTCATTGTGGATTTGGTGCGAACCTCTTCTGATGCGGAGAAAGCCAGAATACTGGCTGGGTCCGTGCCGCAGGAGGTGCTCGTGTATCTTGCGAGCGATACCGATGCCACAATTCGAGCAAGTGTTGCTGCAAGCAGCTTCACACCCAGTGAAGTTCTCAAAATGCTGGCAAGGGACGATGACCAAAATGTGCTGCTTGCACTAGCACGGAATCCGAACACGCCGAGCGAAACCATAAACCGTATGGCGAAGCATCAGAATACATTCGTTCGGAGAGCGGTCGCCGGCAATACCGGACTGTCTGCTAAAACCTTGGCAAGGTTGTCCGAGGATGTTGACTGGATTGTTCGGTTGACTGTTGTTGAGAATCCGAACGCACCGGCAGATGTCCTGAACGCCATGACCGAATCCGGGGATCTGGCGGAACATGTGCGTTGGGCATTGGCAAGAAGTACAACCACAAGCGTACAGGTGAGGAGTGCACTGATACGGGACGAAAGCATCCATGTGCGCTTTGCAGTTGCCAGTAATCCGACGACACCTCCCGATGTTCTGCGCAGTATCGCACAGGATGGGGATGAGGCAATGCTGTGGACTCTTGCGAGTAATCCGGCAACGCCGCCTGATGTACTGAGTGATCTGGTCGAGAACTCTGTTGCAGCTATACGGATTGCCGTTGGCGGTAACAGCAACACGCCGGTTGCAGTGCGACTTCAGTTGATGACGGACGAAAACAAATTTGTCCGATTTACCGTGCTTCGTGACATGCCTGTCACGACAGTTGTTGAAACGCGCGATCAGCGCCGAACCAACAAGGCTAACGCTGACGGTGAATAACCCGCAATCCCGCATGTGAAAACATGCGGGATTATTTTTATTCGGCAAAAAGTGAAAGTAGCGTATACTGTATGTATGCTGATGAAGCTTGTGCATATAGGGTTGATAGGAGTTGTGCTGTATTTCACCATTGTTTTTATAGACGGCGTTTCATTGGAAACGCAGGCATACCCGTTTGTGCCTCCTTTTATTTCTCCGTTCGCGCAGTCCTTTTCGCTCTTACTGGCACTATGTGCCATTGTTGAGATGATCATACATCCGATACTGCGTCTCATCCTTCTGCCGATCAGATTTATTACATTCGGCATCGCGTCTATTATTCTCTCAGCCGTGTTGGTCTCAGCTGTGGTGTTCATCTATCCGCCTTTCAACGCTTCAATATTTTGGATTTTCGCGATAGGTTTTGCGTTCGCGCTGTTTCAAAAGGTGACAAAATAGTATGTTCGTGGACGAAAGAACAATCACAATTTCCGGCGGTGCTGGCGGCGACGGAGCGGTGCATTGGCATCGGGAAAAATTCATCGCGAAAGGCGGACCGGACGGCGGTAACGGCGGCAAGGGCGGTGATGCGTACATAGAAGCCGTTCGGGATCTTCGCGCGCTTGAGCGGTACCGGCAGGGTGATGTGCTGAAAGCGACGGACGGCGCGCCCGGCAGCGGCTCGTTAAAAAGCGGTCAGAACGGCGGTGATCTGACAGTATATGTGCCGATCGGATCTATTGTAAAGAACTTAAGAACACAGGAACGATTTGAGTTGACACAGGAAGGACAGCGGGTGATGATTGCAGCCGGCGGACAGGGCGGATTCGGCAATGCGCATTTCAAAAGTTCAGTGAACACCACGCCGCAAACCGCGACATCGGGAGAACGCCCGCAGACATATCGGTTTCATATTGAACTGAATATAATTGCCGATGCCGGTATCATCGGCCTGCCGAATGCCGGCAAATCAACCCTGCTGAACACACTCACCGCGGCATCTGTCCGCACCGCGGCATATCCGTTTACCACACTTGAACCGAACCTCGGCATGTTCCACGGTTTTGTACTCGCGGATATTCCCGGTGTGATTGAGCATGCGTCACAGGGAAAGGGTTTGGGACATAAGTTTCTGCGCCATATCGCCCGTACCGGAGTGCTGGTGCATCTTGTCGCCGCGGATGAACCGGATGTCGCGCGCGCATACCATATTGTTCGCAAAGAACTGGAGACATACAATATGATGCTGATAAAAAAGAAAGAAATAGTGGTGCTGTCAAAGACAGACACAGTTTCCGAGGAACAAAAAAACATGCTGCTCACAATATTGCCGAAGGGGGCGATACCGCTGACTGTTTTGGATGATGCATCGGTCGCGGCATTCAGCGCTGAACTTTCAAGAATGCTCGGCAAGGATGCAGTGAATACAAACGGGTAGTTTTTGCTACACTATACACATATATGTACACACCGACCATAGGACTTGAAATACATGCCGAACTGCTCACCGACAGCAAATTATTCTGCGGGTGCAGAAACGAGCCGAATGAAGTGCCGCCGAACACACATATCTGTCCGGTGTGTGTCGGGTATCCGGGTGCGCTGCCGTTTCTGAATAAGCAGGCAGTGGAACATGTGCTCCGTATCGGCACGGCACTAAACGGTACTGTAGCGACTGCGACAGAATTTGATCGTAAACATTATTTTTATCCGGACATACCGAAAGGGTATCAAATCAGTCAGTACCCGTATCCGCTGATTCAGAAAGCGAAACTGGCAGGTGTCGGTATTCAGCGGGTGCATTTGGAGGAGGACACCGCGAAAAGTTCGCATGATGTGACCGCACAGGGTTCAGTCATTGATTTCAACCGATCGGGAGTACCGTTAATGGAGCTGGTGACGGATCCGGTTATGCACACGGCAGAAGAAGCGAAACACTTCGCCGAAACTCTGCAGATGACTCTCCGTTATCTCGAAGCCGCACGCGCTCGCATGGAATGGGGTGAGATGCGGGTAGAGGCGAATATCTCAGTCAGCAAGACAGAAAAACTCGGTACCAAGGTTGAGATTAAAAACCTAAATTCATTTAAGGCGGTAACCGGTGCTATTGAGTTTGAAATACAGCGCCACATTGAAGCATTAGAGAATGGTGAGCGCATTGTGCAGGAAACTCGCGGCTGGAATGAAAACACCGGCAAAACTTTTTCCCAGCGTCTGAAAGAGACATCAGCGGAATATCGGTACATGCCCGAGCCGGACTTGCCGAAGTATCGCATTGACACCGTACCCGGATGGGATGCGGTATCGCTGAAAGCGACTATTCCAGAACTTCCGGAGCAGAAATTGAAACGGTATATTGAGGAAACGGAAATACCGGAAGGTCAGGCGGATATTCTGGTGCGGCATAAACAGCTTGCGGATGTGTTTGACGGTACGATAGCAGCGGTCCGGCATAAAGATGCGGTGCGGCTGACCGCGAACTATCTTTCTACTGATGTGATGCAGTACATGGAGACAGACGGTGAAACATTGTTTGACGGCATCACAGTTGCAACAATAACGGAGTTGATACAACTCATTATTGACGGCGAACTGTCATCGCGCGGCGCGAAAGACATTATTGCCGTTCTGGTACAGGATGGCGGCAGTCCGCGGACAATCGCGGAACAGAAAGGTCTCTTTCAACAGTCCGATGAGCGCGTACTCGGTGAGATTGTTGAACGGGTTGTGCGGGGACATACTGACATGGTCGATGAATATCGCGCCGGTAAAGAACAGGTGCTGAAATTTCTTGTCGGACAGGTGATGAAAGAAACAAAAGGGTCGGCAAATCCAGAAGTCGCGAGCGAACTTCTGAAAAAACATTTAAATAAAAAATAAAATCATTGACAAAATTATTTCTTTTGATAAAACAAATATTCTATTGCGATTATGCGAAACATTTGATACTATACCAGTGGGTAACGATTACCCGTCCGTGACAATATCACCTTAGCAGGTCAACAGAGGAGGACAGGAGGATGCAGGAGAGTGGAACGATGCGGCAGCATGATGGAGAAGAGCGGGAAGACATGTCGCTGTTGGACATTGGATTCATAAGCCGGATCCGTCAGCAAATAAGGGGGCTACAAACTCACGGTATCACAAGCAGGCATCGTGATTACCGGTTGAAGCGGATGGCATACAGATTGGAAGATTTGCTGTGGGATATCAGGCATGATAAGCCCGTGATGCACTAACAGCCGATTCCGCACATCAAGCCCACCGTGTGTACAAGAGACATACGGTGGGTTTTTCCTCAATATAGTGCGACCGATTTTTTCTGTGTCATACTGCCTACAGGTATGAAAAAAGTTGCAATTAACGGTTTCGGCAGAATAGGACGCGCGTATGTCCGCCTTGCGCATGCGTGCAAAGATATAGAAATTGCGGCAATCAATGATCTCATGGACACGGAAACGGGCGCGTACTTACTGCAATACGATACTACATACGGCATGTTTGAGGAAAAAGTTTCCGCGGACGGGAACAGCGCGCTCCGTATCGGTTCAAAAAAAATAGCATGGTTTTCAATAAAAACACCGACTGAGCTTCCGTGGCGCGCGCTCGGTATTGATGCGGTGATAGAGGCGACCGGCATGTTCGCTTCGTATGAAAAGGCGTATGCGCATAATATGGCCGGCGCGAAACATACTATCATCACCGCACCGGTAAAAGACGAACCGCCGGCGAATGTGGATGCGGCAACCGTTCTTATAGGTATTAACGGCAATCAGGCGAAACAGTGTTCAATTACTTCCAACGCGTCGTGTACCACGAACGCGGTCGGTATTCCGCTCGCGCTGCTGACGGAGAAAATAGGAGTGGAGAGCGCGATACTCAGCACGGCGCACGGTTACACAGCGACACAGCAGCTGGTTGACAGTCCGACAAAAAAGAAAAGCAATCTTCGCGACGGCAGGGCGGGCGCGATGAACATCATACCGTCGTCAACCGGCGCGGCGATAGCGACGACAAAAGTGGTGTCGTCATTGGAACACTGCTTTGACGGTATCGCTCTGCGCGTGCCGACTGTCGCGGGTTCCGTGGCTGATCTCACCATGGTTATGAATAGAAACACCACCGTGGAAGAAGTGAACAGAATCCTGGAATCCTGCGATAAAAAACTCTTCACCACAACAAAAGAACAGGTAGTGTCATCGGATATTATCGGCAGACCGTTCGTTTCAATCGCCGATCTCAGCATGACACGGGTGGTAAACGGCAATCTCGTTAAAATTCTTCTATGGTACGACAACGAGATGGGATACACGCAGTCGCTCATTGAGCATACCAGAGCGGTGTAATATAAAAATATATGGCTATGCACATTTTTCTTGCGGCAGATCATGCGGGGTTTGAGATGAAAGAACGCATCAAAAAGATTCTTCTGAAACAGGCGCACACGGTGGAAGATATCGGCGCGAATGCCTTTAAACCGATTGATGATTATCCGCAGTACATGCACGCGCTGGCAAAGCAGGTGTTGCGGCACGGCAGGTCATTCGGCATCATGTTCGGCGGTTCCGGTCAGGGAGAGGCGATAGTCGCGAACAGGTATCCCGGCATCCGAGCGGTGGTCTATCCGGCACCGAATCCCGAATTGATAGTACTCGGACGGGAACACAATGACGCGAATGTGCTTTCCGTCGGCGCGCGGTTCCTGGCGAATGAGGAGGCGGAGCAGGCGGTAAAAACATTTTTAAACACACCATTTCCCGGCGAAGACAGGCACACACGCCGCATAGCGCAGATAGACGCCGCATAGCAATATATGGAGGCAATCATTCCCGCAATTTTAAAAACATCATTCACGGAGATAGCGGATGCCGCGCACAGTGTATCTGATTTCGCGGCGTATGTGCAGATAGATATAGTTGACGGTCTGCATGCGCCGGACATGACATGGCCGTACACGACCGCGGTCATACAGGAGGAAATCGGACGATTGGATAATCTGCCTGTCACCTACGAATTGGATCTGATGATAGAGAAGCCGGAGCGAACACTCGGTTTGTGGCTGTCTACAGGAGCGAAACGCTGCATCATTCATCTCACTTCAACAGAACGGTTGTCAGAATGTGTCCGACGCGTCAAGGAGGCGGGTAAAGAGGTATATATCGGTGTGACTATAGCCGATAACCTTTCGGCACTGGAACCGGTAATCAACGAGATAGACGGTGTGCAATGCATGGGTATCGCGCATATCGGCAGGCAGGGTGAACCGTTTGATGACCGCGTACTTGCTCTCATACGGACAGTGAAAGATATGAAACCGGCATTGCCGATCAATGCGGACGGCGGTGTGTCAATAAACACTGCTCCGATGTTCGCAGATGCGGGCGTATCGCAGTTCGCGGTCGGGTCCGCGCTCTTTCAGGGTGACCGAGAAAGCAACTTTCTCACTTTAACCGAGATAACCCGGCGCGATTAAGAGTATAGAGCGATAGTACATACTTATTCTTCTACAGCAGCGGACTCACCGTCGTTATTCGTCGCATCGTTCGGTCCCGTTTCAGATTGTTCGGTTTCCAATGCAGATGTCTCATCGTTGCGTTTTGTTTGTTCATCAACAGCATCAGAATCCTCCTTCGCTTGTGCATCCGCGGCATCACTTTCTTCATCAGTTTCTTTTTCTTCCGCATCAGCATCACCTTCCTCATCCGTCATTTCTTCCGCCTGTTCATCCTCAGTATCACCTTCCTCATCCGTAAGCAGTGAGGAAACATCGGAAGTAAAGTCAGAAAAGTTCCCCTGATTTTCCTGCACCCCTCGTATTGACTCCCGCGCGCGCATCCGCATCTCATCTATCGGAGCGAATATATACACAATAATCGCGAGAAGTATGATAGCAAAAAACACGGGCGGTCCGATAGTGTACATATATTCTCATACTACCCGTATATTCACCGACTGTCCATCACATCACTTTTTTAATTTTTTCCCTGTTTTTTATATCACAGTAGGTGCAGTACTGCTCCGTATAAATTTCCCTGAGGTCGCGCTGCGACAGTTTTTTCTTCCGTCCCTTCTTCTTTCTCCGTAAAATAGCCTGCTGCACCTGCTGCGCGGTGTCCCATATCTGCACGAAGACAGAAACGCTCAGGAATGCCATAAGAAGAGTGAGAATGCGCCCGCCCGCTCCCGTTAATTCTATATCACTCCCCGCCTGTGTGATAGCATTCGTGGTGAAGTAAAACGCGTCAAACCGAGTTTCAATAGCGGAATTGTTCCCAGCGTGAAAAAGAAACACAATCTCGGAAATGACAAAAATAAGCACAAACACATGAAATATCAGCGCGAATAATTTTTCCCAGATAATCACGCGATTGGTAATTAACCGTATGTCGGGAATAATTTGATAGAGGTGTATGATACGCAGGATACGCAGGAAGCGCAGGATTCCGAGGTTCCAGAACGGTGCCACTAAATAGCCGATAATGATCAGCACATTTGAGAGCGCGAGCGGATGCCGTACATACGCGCGCCGATCTTCACTCGCTATGAGCAGTAGGACATATTCCGCGAGAAAGTAGAAACCGAGGAATAGCTCAAACGCGATGAGCGGTGTCTCAAAATAAAAGAAGGAGATAAAAAAATATCCGATACTGACAAAGTCAAATAAAACAGAGACAATGTGAAACAGGCGCGTATAGGTAATAGAGACCGCAAGAGTGTGCATACATCGGCAGTATACAGGAAACGCATTACATACATTCACCATTGTAGAAAACATGGGAAAGCGTCTTCTTCTGTGCTAAAATATAAAAAATGGAGCATTTACAGGACAGAGAAGTCGCGGTAATAGAGAAAAAAGCGAATCAGATTCGTGTTTCAATCATTGAATCGCTCATTGAAGCCGGGTCAGGACACACGGCAGGACCGCTCGGTATGGCGGATGTATTCGCCACACTCTTTTTTTCAGTGATGAACTATGATCCGAAGAATCCGTATACCGACCACCGTGACCGTCTGATTCTTTCAAACGGACATATCTGCCCGGTACTCTACGCGACCATGGCACATGCCGGCTATTTCCCGGTAAAAGAATTGCAAACACTCAGAAAATTCGGATCCAGATTGCAGGGACATCCGCACCGCGAATTTCTGCCGGGCATAGAAACAAGCTCCGGCCCGCTCGGATCAGGGCTCTCTCAGGCACTCGGTATGACATTGGCGGACAGGATAGACCGACCGCAGTCCTCAACATACTTCTACTGCATGATGGGGGACGGCGAACTGAACTGCGGACAGGTATGGGAGGCGGTGATGATGGCAGGCAAGGAACAGCCGCACAATCTCATCGCGGTCATAGATCGCAACGGTATACAGATAGACGGTTTTACTCGCGATGTCATGCCGCTTGAGCCGCTCCGGGAGAAATTTGAATCGTTCAATTGGCATGTCATTGACGCTGACGGGCACAGTATTCAGGAACTCTACGGCGCGTTCGGCGAAGCGCAGTCAGTATCACAGCCCGCCGTGATTATCGCGCACACGATTCCCGGCAGGGGCGTACCGCAATTTGAACGGGATTACCGTTGGCACGGCACGCCGCCCGGCAAGGGACCGGAAGACATACTTACGAAAGACAAGCAGGGCGAGTGCGCGCTGAAACAGTTGAGAAGTTTAAAGGGCACCATTGTGTCGGAATGCGAATAAATATAGTATGCTGCAGGAAAATATACATTTTCATAAAAAGACCTTCACGGAACAGAAAGATATGCTCCCTATCAGAGAGGGGTACGGCAGAGGACTGCTTGAAGCGGCGGAGAAAGATATCAGAGTCGTGGCACTCTGCGCGGATCTGACTGACTCAACTAAAACAAACTATTTTAAAGAAAAATTTCCTGGCAGATTTGTGGAGATGGGTATCGGCGAACAGTCGATGGCATCGGTCGCGTCCGGCATGGCGGCAATGGGCAAAGTACCGTTCTTCACTTCGTACGCCATGTTCTCCCCGGGCCGCAATTGGGAACAGATTCGCACGACAATTTGCTACAACAATGTGAACGCGAAGGTGGTCGGTTCACACGCGGGTGTGTCGGTCGGTCCTGACGGCGGCACGCATCAGGCGCTTGAGGATATCGCCATCACCAGAGTCATTCCCCGCATGACCGTGCTGGTGCCGTGCGATTCTGAAGAGGCGCGCAAGGCGACACTCGCCGCCGCGGAGCACGAGGGACCGGTGTATATCCGCCTGCAGCGGGAGGCGACACCGGTGATAACCACTGACGCTTCACCGTTTGAAATCGGTAAAGCACAGTGTTTCTACCGCGCAAAAAAACCGCAGGTTACCGTGTTTGCCTGCGGCGCGCTCCTGTATACCGCGCTTGAAATGGCTCGGGAGATGGAGGAAGAAGTCGGTATGCTGGTAGTGAATGTGCCGACCGTCAAACCGCTGGACAGCGCGATCTGCGCGTTCGCGCGGGAAAGCGGACGGGTGCTCACCATGGAAGAACACCAGCGCATAGGCGGTCTCGGTTCAGCGATAGCGGAGCGGCTTGTTGAAGAGTGCCCGATGCCGGTGCATCGTATCGGTGTTGATGATATGTTCGGTCAATCAGGCGAACCGGACGAACTCCTCGTGCATTACGGTCTCACAAAGGAACACGGTATCAGTGTTATACGGGCTATGATCAGCGAATAATGTATGTACGATTTCCTATCCCTTCTGACATTTCAGGATATTTCCTCTTTCATTCAGCAGTATCAATATTTTGTCGCGGTGCTTACACCGCTTGTCTTCGGCGAAATAGCCATTTACCTGTTCGGTGTTTTTATCGGAGCGGGGGACGCGTCGCCGTTAGCAGTATTCGTCGCGTTTGTAAGCATTATTTTCTATGAAGCGTTAGTGCTCATCGGCGTTCAATTCCTCCGCCGGCATGACATGTTTCCGAAATCATGGGTTCAAAAGACGGCATCATTTCCGCTCATAGCGAAATTAGAGCGCGCGTT
Source organism: Minisyncoccota bacterium (assembly GCA_958295675.1). Classification (GTDB taxonomy): domain Bacteria; phylum Patescibacteriota; class Minisyncoccia; order Phycocordibacterales; family JABAAK01; genus JAPPJI01. Next base: position 255,808 of record OY282360.1, read on the forward strand.
CACGGCATACGAAGAAAAGTACCGGGCATTCCCGCTGTTCCTGCTATTCGCGCTGAAAACAATGCCGTTCACCAAAGTGACCATTTTCTTTTTCACAATTCGGTATCCCATGCCCCTCCTGCAGTTCATCATCAAGGATTGCATCGTCACCGTTATTTGGGCATCGTTCATATTCGTACCCGGTTTTCTGGTCGGTAAAGGGATACTCACCGAAACGGAAGGACAATCAATCGGCACATTCTTTCTGTTCCTGGTTCTCTTTTTGATTGCCACGATGATACTCGGGAAGTACATTGAATGGTTTGTGCACCGCATTATGGAAAAAATAATGCAGTTAAAAAACAGGAACAAACAGCCGCGAGAAAAAGAAAACAGTACCGAAGAAAACAACTGAGTCATAGCAATATCTGCCACTTTTCAAAACTGCTCACAATACCGACACCTGATATTCTTTCGGCGCCCGTTTCAGATACTCCTCAATGTCCGTTTCATGCAACAGCCCTTTCTGCGCCCCGATGTGCTGCACAACCGACATAGAATTAATCGGCGCGCGCAACAGCGCCTCACGCAACGGCAGTCCTTTGGCGAGAAAGGTAGCGAGCGTTGAGGTAAACGCATCACCGGCACCTGTCCGCTCTTTCGGCGGCGCGATATCCGGATACTGCGGAACGAAGAATGTGCTTGAGCCGTCAAACGCGTACGCGCCGTTCGGTCCGTCGCTGATTGAGACAATAGCAGGACCGCGCCCGTGCATTTCCCGCAGCAGCACTCGTATATCATTTTCCTGTGATGCAAGAATACGCTGCGCCTCCTGTTTGTTACAGATAAAAAGATGGGTGCGCGCGTAAATATCTTTAAGCCGGTCATACCCGAGCTGCATCTGAAATGTACCCGGCTGAAACACCAGTTTCACATCAGGATGTTTTTCAAGCCACTCCGCGATCTCATCGTGCAATGTCTCCGCCGCCTCGCCGACTGAGGAAAAATACAGCCATGCGACGCTATCCGGCAACTCCGGCAGGGAATAGGTAAAGTGCTCATGCCGCACCAAAATAGTCCGCTCCGCCTCATACGAAAGCACATAGTGGTAGTTGGTATTTTTCCCCGATTCTTTGGTGATGAACTCCGTGCCGACTCCCTCACGCTCCAGCGCCGTGATGCACTCCTCGCCATGCGCGTCATTGCCGACGAATGACACAAAACTGACCGGCAGTCCGAGCCGAGCAACCGACACCGCCGCGTTCGCGCTGTTGCCGACAGCCGGAACAACCGTCACATTTTTATACGGAATCTTATCCCCCCAGCGCATGCAAATAGTACACGATTCGGATTCAATGTCGCAGTGCACCTTCGCGTCCTGCAGTGTGATAAACGCATCGCTAGTAACATCCCCTATACACATAAAAGTCGAATCCATACAACCGAAGTATACACCGTTACGGTGTGTATTATGCTGTTTGAGGTAAAAAGTGTGTGTAATACTGAAAACAGTAAACGAATGATATGAAAGTTCTTGTAACACAACACATTCCTGAAGCGGGATTACAGATACTGCGCGGAGAAAATATAGAGGTGACTGTTCTGAAAGGCAGACCGAGAAAGAACCGCATTATCAGTGAACTCAAAAAAGAGCCGTATGACGGTATGATTGTGCTGCTTACTGACACAATTGACGGGGAAGTGATAGCAGCCACAGGAAGCAATATGCGCATCATCGCCAACTACGCGGTCGGATTCAACAACATAGCAGTCGCCGCGGCGAAAGAAAAGCACATAGCGGTCACAAATACGCCGGGCGTACTCACCGAAACGGTCGCGGAACACGCAGTCGCGCTCATACTCGCCGCAGCGACCCGCACTATTGAAGCGGATGCGTTCGTGCGCAACAACAAATTCACCGGCTGGGAGCCGGAACTGCTTTTAGGTATTGATCTGCAGGGAAAAACACTCGGCATCCTCGGTGCGGGACGGATCGGCAGCCGCGTCGCGGAGATTATGACCGGATTCGGCATGAATATTGTCTACTATGATGTGCGCGCGAATCAGGCACTGGAGCAAGCGACAGAAGCGAAACAATATGACGCGCCGGAGGAAGTGCTGAAAACTGCTGATGTTATCTCAGTACACCTGCCGCTGAACGAGCAGACACATCACTTCCTGAACGCCGAACGACTTGCGCTGCTCAAACCGGCCGCGATACTGGTGAACACCTCGCGCGGTCCCGTCATTGATGAAAAAGCCCTTATAGCAGCACTGCAGGAAAGAAAGATATTCGGCGCGGCACTGGATGTGTTTGAGCATGAACCGAAAGTACCCCGCGCGCTCCGCCGACTGCCTAATGTCGTGTTGACTCCGCACACCGCCTCAGCGAGCATTACCACGCGGAATCGCATGGCGGAAATTGCCGCGCAGAATGTCATCGCCGTCCTGCACGGCGGCACACCGCTCAATCCGGTGGAATAGCAAGATTAGTGCGAAACAAGAATACTTTTACGGATGAGGAAAATGCGGTTACACCTGTTAATCCTACGATGATGCTGTCAGAACATGGTAACTTCCGATTGGTGGTCCGACAGCAAGAGTAACAGTTGCAATAATTACAAAGAAAGGGACAATATATATAAGACTTTCCTTAAACCAAGATTGACTGGAAGTAGTCGGTGGTTTTCCGTACATATTCGTTTTTTTGACACCAGGAACGCATAGCAGGAGCAGGAAGAAAAGAAGATTAATTAGCGGGATGACAGCAAAAACGGCAAACCACCTCGACTGTCCGATATCGTGTAACCTTTTCACTGCTATCGGTACAAGAATCAAAGGAAACAAAACAGCAAACCACCCAGCTCCGATAGCAGTGAATGTGTACGGGCTGAAAATATCATAGATATATGGCAGTACAACAAAGAGAAACACAGGTAACACGAGCTGTTTTCTCCCCATGCGATCCTGCAATATATTTTTGAAAAAGTGTGTGTTCATACATTGTATACAGTAACACAACTGTCAACAACGGAATCGGTAACGGTTTGTTCGGTGGTGCCGGCAGCATAATATACTCCAGCATCGCCGTTACCAACAGTTACTACAACAAGGATATTGCGCGCGCTGCCGAGCAGTACAGCGCGGGAAGGACGGCGGCACAGATGCAATCCGGAACGCCGAGCAGTACGATATACACCAATTGGGACACGGATGTTTGGAACTTCGGTACCGCTACTGAGTATCCGATATTGCGTTAATCGCCCAACTATCATCGCCGTCCTGCACGGCGGCACACCGCTCAATCCGGTGGAATAATGACAGGTAATAGAACTTGACAAAATTATTATATATCCTAAAATAGTATTAGATTGCTTTTTCTAATAATCCACATAAGGAGGGATTATGACAATGCCACTCACATCCGCCAGCTCGCAAAAGGCGAGCATTGAAGCAGACATACTACCAATACCCTGCTCCTGCTGCGGAAGCGGAAAGAAGTTTGACCACTTCCACCATTTCTTTCTGGAGGAACCGATCAATATCGCCCCATCCGATTTGACGAAGTTTGTCCGTCGAATTGAGGCCGCTGAACAGGAATACCTTGAGATAAGACGACAAAACGGCGATTTGGCACAGATCGCGCTGCTAGATTTGGGAAACGGTCCCTTGGCTGTCGTGTGTACCACGCAAATGGTGCACATACTCCGCTGTTTCTACGACAATGTCGGAGTATACAACCAGAATGTAGGAAGATTCGTTATCATTGGCGGAAAAGATGATAACAGTTGCTACAATATTGGGGATACCGTCCCCACGGATGTTGTTTACAACTGATTCCCTGAATCCCGTGCTATTACAGCACGGGATTTATTTTTATACCAGAGATTACTGTGCAGAATAGTATCGCCGCTCCACACCGCTCAATCCGGTGATTTGATACTCAGTATATTAAAAAACATAGTAAAATAAAGGTATTTTATATATTTACCGCACAGGAGTATATAAAGGTATTGCGTACCGAAGAGAGAGGTACTTGACATATAGTATTTTTTAGTATACACTATGTATAGATATCCGAATGACAGAACAAAAACGGATACCAGTGATACATCGCCGGATACATCCAGTGATATATCCCGCCGTATATATTCAATCCTGAAATGGCGATTCAGGTGGAGTTCATCAGGAGGGTCTCCGAAATCAAAACCCTCTATTGCGAGAATAGGCAAAAATGGTTTCTTGTCGCGCCCTGCCCCCTCGCCGCAACTCCTGAAATTGGCGATTCAGGCGGAGTTCATCAGGGTCTCCGAAATCAAAACCCTTCGTGGAGAGAAACACTCTGCGAAACACCAATCCCGCACTCTTACAGTGCGGGATTTATTCTTTTATATGCACATATATCGCACCTCAAAGAGGGGTACTTGACATATAATACTTTTTGGTATACACTATGTATAGATATCCGAATGACAGAATAAAAACGGATACCAGCGATACATCGCCGGATACATCCAGTGATATATCCCGCCGTATACATTGAGTCCTGAAATTGGCGATTCAGGCGGAGTTCATCAGGGTCTCCGAAATCAAAACCCTTCGTGGAGAGAAACACTCTGCGAAACACCAATCCCGCACTCTTGCAGTGCGGGATTTATTCTTTTATATGGACATGTATCGCACCTCAAAGAGGGGTACTTGACATATAATACTTTTTGGTATACACTATGTATAGATGTCCAGTTTGAGTGATACATCGCCGGATACATCCAGTGATATATCCCGCCGTATACATTATTGAAGCCTGAAGTGGCGACTCAGTCGGAGTTAGCAAGGTCTCCGAAATCAAAACCCTTCGTGGAGAGAAACACTCTGCGAAACACCAATCCCGCACTCTTGCAGTGCGGGATTTATTCTTTTATATGCACACAGCGATATACAGCGGTCTTTGACCGGACACTTATATATATGGTATATAGGAGGGTATGGTACGCATGCGGATAACCAAGGGTAAGCGCAACAGCAGACGAGCGCATCACGGTGTTACGATACCCGCCTATACTATGGAAGGGGGTACACCCCGTCTCCGGCACCGTGCCAGCAGAATAACGGGTATGTACCGCGGTCGGCAGGTGCTTGATGTCTCAAAACGGGAGGAACGGAGAAAAAAACGGAAAAATCAGGGAGAAGCGACAGAAACAGATGAAAAGAAGACCGTTGAACAGGTTCAATCTCCTCCCGAATAACAGAGATGACAATTTCCACTATATATACTCCACTATATGCTCTATCAACAAAAAATACACAATAAAGATACAGACAGCATATCGGTGTGGTACTATACCGCAGTAGCAGTAGGGTAATTTTTTAAACCATGGTTTCTTCCAGAAGAGAGATACGAATATTGATCGTTCAAACATTATTTGAAAACGATTTTCACCGACGCAATCCAGACGGCGTCGCATTTATTCGTATGTTCAATATACTTGCGCGTGAGAACAGTCCGAATTTGGAGGACAATGCCTTCGCAAAAAAAGTGCTTGAGGGTATCGCGAGCAAGTACGATGAAATTAATAAAATTATAGAACAAGCGGCACCGGACTGGCCATTGGAAAAAATAGGGAGCGTGGACAGAAACATCCTGCGCCTCGGTGTGTTTGAACTATTGTTCGGTAAGGAGGTGGAAGTGCCGGGCAGAGTCGCGCTCAATGAAGCGATTGAAATCACAAAATTATTTCTGAACAACAGTGCCCGCAAATTTATCAACGGTGTACTCGGCGCGATTTACCTTGAGGTGAAAGACCCGAATGAGGATGAGTATGTGCCGAAGAAACTGAAGCACAAGAAATCAGTCGGCGGCGTCGTGTTCAAAACAGGGGATGATAACAAGGTGCAGTTCGCGTTTGTGCACGATGTGTTCGGCAAATGGACACTTTCAAAAGGAGGACTTGAAGAAGGCGAGAGCAACGAGGATGGTTTCAAACGGATCATCAAGGATGAGATCGGTATTGATGTGGAAGCACTTGAGAAGATAGGATCAAACGCGTATATCGCACACCCTCCGGACGGCGCGATACGCAAAGAAGTATCGTACATGCTCGGCAGGACGAATGACAAAGAACTGAACCTGAAAGAAACCGGCGGCTTAGATGATACAAAGTGGTTTGACTATGAAGAAGCGAAAAAACTCGCTTTCTATCCGGACCTCAAACAGATTATTTTAGACGGCATGGAAAAGGCGATGCAGGAGTACGCCAAAACGCCGGTGTAAGTGATATGAACGAAAAAACGCGACAGGAAGACACGGAGCCACTGGAACAGGCGGTTGGTCATACATTTACGGATAAACAGTTACTCGCGCAGGCACTCACGCACCGATCATTTTCAAATGAAAATAACGGCGCGCCGCACAATGAACGACTTGAATTTTTAGGTGATGCGATTCTCCAGTTCGCGACAACAGTTAAGCTGTATCGTCTTTTTCCTGACGAGCCGGAAGGCGCGCTCAGCGTCTATCGCTCGCTGGTCGTGAAAACGGATTTTCTTATGCGTGTTGCGGAACGATTGAAACTCAGGGAGCACCTGAGAGTGTCGGAAGGACAGAAAAAGGAAATGCAGAACAGTGCCACGCCGGTGCTTGCCGATGCGGTGGAAGCACTGATTGGCGCGGTATACCTTGACGGCGGATTAGAATCAGCGGAGAAGTGTGTGGAGACACATATACTCATGAATGTGGAGGAGTATCTGGCGGAAACACCCTTCAGGGATCCGAAGAGCGAATTACAGGAATATGCGCAGCGGGAAATGCAGATCACACCGGAATACGAGGTACTGAGTGAGGACGGTCCGGATCATGAAAAGGTATTCACGGTCGGGGTGACTGTCGGTGGCGAAACAATCGCGAAAGCGACCGGCAAATCAAAACAGGACGGCGCGCAAAAGGCGGCACAACAGGCGCTTGAGGTGTATAAAAAACAAAACGAAGAAACGGCGTAAGTTTCCGTATACATATATGTACAACGGTAGTAATGCCGACGGAAGCGTCCTGATGAACAGGCGTTTGAAAATACGGATGACAAGAAAAAACAACAAGGAGTGCAGTGTGGAAAAGAACAGAGAGGTAGTAATAAAAAATGTATAATACACGCACATGAAGATTAGTATCATCGTTCCATCCGTTATCGCAGTTCTGCTCGTTCTATCCGCTGCCGGTTGGTATATCACTACACAGTTGGAACGACCAGAAAGAATACTCCTCAGTGCGATCAAGGCAGACAACTTAGATCTCTACGATGCGTTTAAGAGTATGGAAGTAAGTGCTGATGTAACACTATCAGCAGCAACGGACATGCTGACACAAGAAGACAGGGAAGCAATCGCGTTTTTGAGCGAATTTGTGAATGGTGTGAAAGAAGAAGTGCCGGATCCGCTGACCGCACAGGTATCGTTTGATTTTACGGAGGAATTGGAAAAAGGGTGGGCAAGTAATCCGAGAGGACCGTGGACGAACAGCGAGGGCAACCTGACGCTTGCGACAAATCTGATTGAGCAGGGAGAACTTTCAGTGGATGTGCGCTCAGTCGGCGACACCGGAGAACTATTTTTCCGTCTTGCTGAATCACCGGACTTTGTGATTACCGAACTGAAAAACATGGTGGATGCCGTCCGTGGTGTATGGGTTGAGGCGGACATACCCGACGATCTGAAAGCAATGCTGCTGGCAGAAGAGAACAATCTTTCGAAAACAGAAATGAAGATGGTACAGGATGCGTTGAACGATTTCCTGACGGCATTGGTTAAGAATCGCGTACTTGTGCTGGAATTCAGTGAAAACAGTGAACCTGATGAACGCACCATCTCATACCGTGTGGATTTGCTCGCGCTGAAAAAAATACTGAAGAAAGAGAAAGAGAGAGCAAGGAAGCAGGTATTGAAACCGTTGGCGAAAATAATAGTGATAATGGATAACGCCGCTGAGCGCAGATTCTCCGGCAATTCACAGACAAATGAAAATCTGGATCAACAAATTGACGAAGTGTATGAAGATATCGTATTGGAACTGACGAGAGAACACGGCAGTGTGCTGAGATTCATAGAAAAATACCATAACGATATAGCGATAACGGGTACGATTGACATACGCACAGACACCTATGTATCGGATATCCTTACGATTGCGATTGCGCTGGATCTGAAAGGTCTGACAGATGATAAGGAGTTCGCGGAAGAACCCTTTGACGGCACGCTTGATATTGCCATCAGTGTATCGCTCTCCGAGAAAGGTATCACAATTCAAAAACCGGAAGATGCACAGCGTCTTTCCGAACTCAGAGAGTTTCAAAGTTTGTGGGCCGGCATTATTTTCACACTCGCGCTGCGCGCGCAACAGGGAGGTGCATTTCCAAACACGACCGAAGGAGATATCTTCTTCCCGTAGCAGTCAACAAACATGACAGGATTGTGTCGGAATTAAAAACAATGTGAAGGTATATCGTACCTCCGGCATTATCAACATCTCGCGCGACTGTCACCCGAACATGTCATTTGTTCGTGATACAGTAAAAATATATGTGTGGCGTTATAGGGCATCTTGGTCGTGGTTCTTCCGGTCAGATTCTCGCGAAAGCATTACCCGGTTTTTTTCATCGCGGGTTTGATTCTGCGGCGATAGTAACGGTTGATGCGGACGGATGCACACACACAAAGAACGATATACAGCCGACGGCACATCAGGAGATAGCGGCGGATGCACTGCGCGGACAGATGGGGATAGCACACAATCGATATACCACCACCGGCTCGGCAATAAGCACGGCAGAACGACAGCCGTTTGTATTTGAGCGCGACGGCATCTCGCTCGTCTTTGCGCATAACGGCAACATGGTAGACACGGAAGAATGCCGCGCGGTACTGCATGCGAAGGGATATACGATCCGTTCGCAGTCAGATTCAGAATTGCTCGGTCTCACATTCTTTGACGCGTATCTGCACTCAGAAAAAGACACGGTGGAAGAGAAAGTGTACGACGCGGTTGCCGCGGTGCATATGGCGTGCGATGATGCGTACTCGGTTGTCTGTGCGCTGCGCGATGTCGGATTGATCGCATTCCGCGACCCGCACGGCATCCGTCCGCTGGTTGTTATGCGTCATACGCAGACAGACGATTGGATCGTGGCAAGCGAGGACGCACCGCTCCGCGCGCAGGGTTTTGATCTTGTCGGTGATGTCGCGCCCGGAGAGGCGGTCATCATCAACACCGCTACCGCCGCGACGCCAAGCGGGCATCAGCACATAGTCAGCAGAAGACAATGCGCGTCTCATCCGGAACATGTGCCGTGCGCTCTTGAGTATGTTTACCTCGCCCGTGCGGATTCCGTCATAAACGGCATATCTGTCCGTGCCGCGCGTCGCGCACTCGGCAGAGCGCTCGGAAAGCATTTGTCAGAGACGATTCCGTTCCGCCCGGACTGTGTCGTGCCGATTCCGTCCACACCGTGTGATGCGGCAAGGGAAGTTGCCGATGTTCTCGGTGTGCCGTATGTAGAGGGGCTGATAAAAAAGCCAAAAAAGATGCGAACATTCATACTGCCGTATAACAGGTTTAAGGCGGTGCAGGAAAAGTTCCGCATAGATATTGAATCGTTGAAAGGAAAGCGTGTACTGCTCGTGGATGATTCTATCGTCAGAGGTAACACAATTAGAGGTGTTATGGAACTTCTGAAAAGCGCCGGATGCGGAGAGGTATACATCGCGGCATGCTCGCCGCCGGTAAAATACCAGAATGTATACGGCATCTCCATACCAACCACCACGGAACTTGTGGCAAATCAGTATCCTGATACAGCCGACCGCGCGGCATACCTCAATGTGGACGGGATTCTGCATATCCCCGATGATGTATTTATTGATGTATTCACCGCCCTTTCCGACAAGATTGAAAAGTTTGATTTCTCGTCATTCTTCGGAGAATATATAACCCCGACCGTGACGGACACCTATCTCAGACGATTGGAGGAAAATATGCAACGATGAGGTCTGAGGTCTGCTCCGCATCCTCGTTCCGATTATGCTAAGACGAATTGAACAACAAAAGACAAACAGAGGATAATCAGATAGACGGCGAGGAAAAAGGGAAGAACACACCGGATATTCTTTCTATACAACAGTTGCCGGTCAATGCGCGGCGGACTGCCGTGCATGTTCGCTTCTTTCGCGCCCGGTACACGCAGCAGCACTAAGATAAATACGATACTTAATAAAGAGAAAACAACGCTGATCGCGAACAGCCACCAGAACCACTCACCCGTGTCAGGAGCAAACCATTCCACCAAGGCGAGTATGACATTCAGCCAGGAAACAGCGAGGAGCGCGGCAAGCCATCCGGACCACCCGATGTCATGCAGCCGCCGTACTGTGAAAGGAATAAGAATGAGAAGCGGGATGAGAATCGGAAAAAAGAAAAGAAAGTGAGACAGCAACAGCAGCAACAGTTCGCTGAATACATATTCAAATTTCTCAGATAGGTACGCGGTATACAACGCAAAGTTTTCTGAAACGAACACAAACAGAGAGAGTGCATAGAGTAAACAGAGAGGAGCGATACCCAGCAGTGCGGGCAGTAAGTACTCTTTTCTGCTGATCCGACCGCGGAACATGGTTGTAATGAAACGCATACACATACTAGTATTATAGCGCATGCGGAGAGAGAGGCAGTTCAATAGCGCGACGGCGGTGTCAGGAATATATCCGTAGACGGAACGCAGCACCGCTATTTCGGCGCAAGTTTTTTCATAGAGAGATGCTACAATGGCGTGTATGTATCTCAAAGAGCTGCAGATAGAAGGGTTTAAGTCATTCGGAAAACCGGTCACATTGTCATTCCCGACCCGTATCACGGGCATTGTCGGTCCGAACGGATCAGGCAAGTCAAATGTGACGGAGGCATTCCGCTTCGTGCTGGGCGAACAGTCAATGAAGTCACTGCGCGGCAGGCGGGGCGAAGATCTTATCTTCAACGGTGGTGACGGCGCGTCCCGCGCGTCCAAAGCGTCCGTACGCGTTACCTTTGATAACACTGACCATACGCTGGACGATTCATTTGATGAGGTAACCGTGTCGCGCACCGTGCGCCGCGACGGTTCAAACGAGTACGCCGTGAACGGGACACAGGTGCGCCATCGCGATATCGTCGAGATGCTCGCCGGGGTGAACATCGGCGCGACCGGTCATCATATCATTTCACAGGGCGAGGCGGATAGTATTCTCAACGCGAGCCCCGAGGAGCGAAAAGAAATCTTAGAGGACGGGTTAGGACTGAAACTGCTCCAGTACCGCCGCGCGGAGGCGGAAAAAAAACTGGAACGCGCACGCCAGAACATCGCGGAAACGGATCTGCTGATCCGAGAGCTGACGCCGCACATGCGCCATCTGAAGCGTCAGGTGGAACGCTACAAAAAAGCGCGAGCCGTCCGCACCGAATTGGAATCGCTGTACGCCGACTACCTCGCCCGGGAAACGCGCTACATAGCACAAACCACCGCGGAACTGGAGCCGCGCGAACACGCGCTGGCGCGCCAAATGGCGGATGCGGAGAAAAAGGTGTCCGATGAGAAACATAGACGCGCCGGCACGAAAGACGACCTGACACCCCGCATACAACAAACAGAAAAAAAACTGGCGGCAGTGCGGGAAAAGAAAGATGCCGCGGCACGGGAATTAGGACGGGCGGAAGGCGAACACAGTGCGCTTGAGCGTCTCGGAAACACAAACACGGCGATTGAGCGGAAAAAGGTATTGGAGCTCAGGGATGACATACAGCACCGCGCGGCAGCGGCAAATCAGGAAGAACGCTCACGCCTCATTGACTACATCATCGGCCGTCTCACGGCGTTTCTCAAAACAGACGGTATAAACAGCGCAGCGCAGCGGCACGACGGCGATGCGATACGGAAAGAACAGGAGACCCTGCGGAAGACACTGGAACGCCTGAGTAAAGAAGAACAGGAGATTACCGCCGAACGCGACCGTCTGCGCGAACAACAGGAGGAGCGGATAGGCGAGATGCGGAAGTCGGAATCCGCGGTCATCGCCCTGATGGATGAAAAAGCGAAAGCGGAGCGGGAACTGTCCGACACGCGCCGCCGCCTCGCTGTGCTCAGGGAGGATGAAACGCAGTTGCGCCGCGAACTGGAGGAAGGTGCGGTACTCGTCGGTCCGAACATCTACGCGTACAAGGAGAAAAAAGTCCCGGAAACCGAGCAGCCGGAAAAGCGTGAAAAACAGAAAGAGCGGCAGCGCCAACTGGAGCGAAAAAAAATACAACTGGAAACTATAGGGACGGACAGCGGCGAGGATGCTTTCAAAGAGCACGATGAGGTGAAGGAGCGAATGGATTTCCTCACCCGCGAGAAGGACGATCTGCTGAAAAGTATCGCCGACTGCGAGCAATGCATCAAACGCGTGCAAAAAGAGGTAGACAGCAGGTTCGCGGAGGGTATAAAAAAGATAAGCGGGGAGTTTGAAAGTTTTTTCAAAATCCTGTTCGGCGGCGGCACTGCGGCAATTATCACAGAAAAAACAAAAATAGAGAAAGACAACGGTGAAACGGAAGAGCGCATCGGCGTGGAGGTGAAAGTATCGCTCCCGAGAAAAAAAATCCGTTCGCTGAGCCAACTCTCCGGCGGCGAGCGAGCACTGGTTTCAATAGCACTCCTGTTCGCCATATCACAGGTGACGCCGCCACCGTTCCTCGTGCTGGACGAGACGGATGCCGCGCTGGACGAGGCGAATTCACGACGGTACGCGTCCATCATTGAGGTGCTGGCGAAGCGTTCGCAATTAATACTTGTCACGCACAATAGGGAAACAATGCACTGTGCCGGCGCGCTCTACGGCATCACCATGAACGCGGCAGGTATCTCAACACTTCTGTCGGTGCAGTTTGACGAAGCGGTGCAGGTGGCGAAGTAACAAGGAACATGCAATCGGAAAGAAAAGTTATTAACACGGCGTGAAGTGAGCAAAGGCGGATTAAAGTATACTAAAATTATTAATCTATATAAAATAGATGAGTACTTGTTATGTATATAACGCAAAATATTTTTTGGTCAAGAGCGACGGCATGGTGTGTCTCAATTGCAATGTTGTTTTCAGTAGTCGGTCCGGCAACACATGCGCAAACACAACAGGAACCGCCGGAGCAACAGGCAGAAGCACCGCCGGAGCGTGTGTCGGACGATGATGAAGAGGAAGAAGAACCTGCAGAGCAGGAGGAAGAACAAGAGGAAGATGAGGAAGAGGAAGTAGTACCGACGGCAACACTTAGCGGTCTCACGGTCTCAGAAACCAATCTCAACGAGCCGTTTGACGCGGAGACAACTGCCTACACTGCCGATGTAGCGAACACTATTGAAACAGTAACCGTCAGCGCTACACCGACGGACGACACCGCGACGGTCACCTACGATCCGACCGATGCCGACACGGAAGAAGAGGGACATCAGATCGCGCTCACGGAAGGGGAGAATACGGTAACGGCGGAGGATGCCGCCGCAACACAGACCTACATCCTGACGGTGACCAGAGCTGCGGAAGAAGAACCTGTAGAGGAAGAGAGTGAACCCGAGGGTGACGATGCTACTGAACCCGCCGATGACACGACAAATGAGCAGGCGGATGACGAAGAGGAGGAATCAAACGAAGATGGAGAGGAAGAAGGTGAGGAGGAAAACGAAGAACAGGAGGAGAGTGAAGAGGAAGAAGAACCTGTAGAGCAGGAGGAAGAGGAACAAGAAGAAACAATAACACCACCAACGCTCAACGGTCTCACGGTTTCGGACACCAATCTCAACGAACCGTTTGACGCGGAGACAACTACCTACACCGTTGATGTAGCAAATGACATTGAGAATGTGACAGTCACACCTACCGCAGACGATACGATGACAGTAGCATTCACTGACACAACGGATACCGACACGGAAGAAGAGGGGCATCAGGTCGCGCTCACGGTTGGGGAGAATACGGTAACGATAACAGTCACCGCACAAGACGGGGTAACTGCACAAACTTACATCCTAACAATCACCAGAGCCGCCGAGGAATCTGAACATGAAGATGAAGAAGAGACAGAGGAAGAACAGGAAACACCGGAACCGACTGTGGAGCCGGCACCAGAACAATCACAACCGGAAGCACAACGACAGCAGGCGCAACTTCCTGATGACGATACCTCGGATACGCAGGCAAATCCGAACGGTCCCCTCCTCATCGCACTAAAACCGTCGTCCGACTCACACCGCCACGGCACCATCACCGCGGTAACGGCACTCCCCGGATCACCGACAACCGGCACGGTGATTCGGTTCACCGCATCAGCATCATCGCTGGCGAACACGGTGGACACTGACGGCAGTACCGCAAAAACAACCGCGGCGGCAAACGACATGTTCCAGTACAACGACACCAAGTGGGTCTTTATGGGAAACGGTGCCACCACGGTGGGCATCAGTTCGGATGTGGACGGGATTACGAATGACGATACACCGACCTTTGTGGTAAAAAGTGCTGACGGCAACACCTTCGGCGGCGGCAGAGACGATGAAGCGTTTATCGCGAAGCACGCCGGAGCATGTTCTTCGGTGACAATACCAAATAACAGTCTCAACGGTCTTAATCGGAATCATGCTGAATATATTTTTAGATCCAGAAGCGGTTGGACAGAAATTGACAGTTTTGATATGGACCTGGATCGGGGAGGTTACAGTGCCGCAGCATCGTTTGAATTAACATCGGATGAACTTACCGCTGGAAAATACTGTTTCATTGCTTTTTACACTGATAATGGACGAGCAACAGCAAATACTAGTACCGGTCTTACGGTGACTATAGATAATTCCATAACCACACCGTCACTCAGCATATCCTCCGGCACCGGCACCGCGACACCGACGGTCACTGTTACCAACCTTGAGAATAATGCCAAAGTGCGTCTCTACACCAGTAGTAACTGCAGCACCGGCACCGCACTCGGTAGTGGCGACACCACAGTAGGAGCGTCAACCAGGGTGAACATTGATTTGACTGGACGGTCTGTCGGTGACATCTTTTACGCAAAACACACCGATGTCGCAGGTAACACGGCTTGCCGCAGCGGGGTGACGAATATTCCAGGATTGACACTTGATCTCACCTCCGACACCGGCACTGACACCACCGACGACCATACAAGCGACACTACACCAGAGTTTACAGTGACCGGATCAACCGCATACGGCGGCTCAGCGAATAACGAAGTACGCCTCTATCATAAGAACACCGCCTGCGGCACCCTCCCGCCTGTCACGACAATCGCCGGTCTCACCGGATGGACACTCTACAAAACAACCGATGTCTCCGCTTCCTCCGTCACCTCCACAGCCGGTATCACCTCCGGCACCGCGCTGACCACCGCCGATGAGCACTGCTTCCTTGCTGTTTACTCAGCCGACGGCTCGGCGATAACACGATACGGACAGTTGGATGTCGTTATAGACACCACCGCACCGACAATCATCCCACACATCTCACCGTCGCTGCCATCAGGCACACCGACAAAGTTCTCGCATGCCGGTGATGTTGCGGTACCATTGGATGATTGGGAGTTCTTCGGCTCCACCGTATCTCTCTCCGCGGACGGCACCCTCATGGCAGTTGGTGCGTCACGCGATGATGATGGTGGTACCGACAGCAACAGAGGCGCGGTGTACCTCTTTCAAAAGACAAATGGCTCCTGGGCGAAGACCCTGAAGATCTCTGACAATGGCGGCGGCGAGGGATTACTGGATATCAATTTGAGTGATTATGACTACTTCGGCTCCGCCGTCTCCTTCTCGGGAGACGGCACCGTACTGGCAGTAGGTGCGGATGGTGACGATGACGGTGCGGTGCACCTCTTTCAAAAAACAAATGGCTCCTGGGCGAAGACCCTGAAGATCTCTGACAATGACGGCGGTGAGGGATTACTGGATATCAATTTGGGCGACAATGACAACTTCGGCTCCGCCGTATCTCTCTCCGCGGACGGCACTGCACTGGCAGTGGGTGCACACGATGACGATGGACGATACAACAACAGAGGTGCGGTCTACCTCTTTCAAAAAACAGACGGTGTATGGGCGAAGACCCTGAAGATCTCTGACAATAGCGGCGGCGAGGGATTACTTAATATCGATTTGAGTAGAAGTGACGACTTCGGCTCAGCCGTCTCCTTCTCGGGAGACGGCACCGTACTGGCAGTAGGTGCGGATGGTGACGATGAAGGCGCGGTGTACCTCTTTCAAAAAACAAATGGCTCCTGGGCGAAGACCTTGAAGATCTCTGACAATGACGGCGGTGAGGGATTACTGGATATCAATTTGAGCATATTTGACAACTTCGGCACCGCCGTATCTCTTTCCGCGGACGGCACCGCACTAGCGGTTGGTACGGGTGATAACATCAGTAGCAAAGGCGCGGTGTACCTCTTTCAAAAGACAAATGGCTCCTGGGCGAAGACCCTGAAGATCTCTGACAACGGCGGCGGCACAGAACTTTTGGATATCAATTTGAGCGACAGTGACAGCTTCGGCTCCGCCGTCTCCTTCTCGGGAGACGGCACCGTACTGGCAGTAGGTGCGGATGGTGACGATGACGGCAACAACAGCGACATAAATGCCAATAGAGGCGCGGTCTACACATTCGATGTCTCGCCGACTTCAACTACATCTGCGACTGTCACCGCCGTTGACACTGAAGACAGCAGCACCATGAAATATAAAAAGGTGAGTGGCACCGCCTGCACGGCGACACAGTTCGCAAGCGGTACAGGAACACCGTATGCCGAGAAGGATGCAATTACCGTCACCAGTGAAACAGATAATAACAAACGGTTTTGTTTCAGGTCGGAAGACGGAGTAGGGAATATCGGTTACGGTATCTCCGCGACAATTGCCGGTATAGACACCACCGCACCGACACTTATTGCTTTCAAAATAGGCACCGGCAGTACCGCGACCTATAAAGTCAGTGCCACGGACAACTCACCCGTCACCGGCAAGACCAAGGATAATATCGCAGCAGGCAGCTGTACCGACACGACCACAACCGACAACACCTGGACCAGTTACACCCCCGGAACAGAATCCGTCACAGCACACGATGACAACGGCAGGTGCATCATTGTTATTGACGCGGCAGGGAACAAGAAAGCACAGCACCTATCGGATAGTGATAACAGCTATCAGACACCGTCCGCAGCGGTGACCGGCATAAATTTGCAGGACGGCTCTGATACCGGAGCGGATAATGACAATATCACCTCCGACACCACCGCGCCGGTGATTGAATTTACAGCAACCGCAAGTGCCACGACAACCGGACGGTGGAGAAAACAGGACGGAGAGTGGAGTTCAACAACCGCCACCACCAATAGCGGCACTGTCACCACCACCCGAACCTACACCCTCCCAAACCTGACAGGCGGTGACGGTGTATATGAGGTGGAGATAACACAAACTGAATCGGGGGAACCGGCAAACCCAACACTCTACACATTCACATTGGACACGAAAGCACCTACCGTGATACCTTTCACTGTCGCTCCCACTCCGGGCGACATTAACTACCTTGGTATTGACGACAGTATCACAGCCTCATTTCTCTTTAATGAGTCTATGGCAGTGTCACCGGTACTTACCGGAAAGTTCATCAACGACGAGACGGATATTCCAGCATCAGGAGGCAATCATCACACCATCACCGCCGTTCGCTACGACGCGACGACACAAACCCTCACACTTACCGTCAGGGATGCGGGACCTGATGTCGCCGTGGGTAACTTAAAGTATCAGATTACCAACGGCGCAGCAATCACTGACATAGCGGGCAACGCTCTCGGTACGCAGACCCGCACGATGTCTATCGACGATACGGCAATAGATACGACAAAACCCATACTCACCTCCACCAGAGTGGGTACCAGCAGCACCGCAACCTACATAGTCACCGCCACGGACACCTCACCCGTCACCGGAAAAACAAAAGACAATGTCATCTTGACAAACTGTACTGACACCACAACCACCGATAACACATGGACATATTACACATCTGGAGAATATACCGGCACGGCAGACAACACCAATGGCAGATGTGTTATCATCACGGACGCGGCAGGAAACAAGAAAGCACAGCATCTCTCAGACAGTGATAACACTGTGACGAGTGTTCCTATACTGACACTTGATCTCACCTCCGACACCGGCACTGACACCACCGACGACCATACAAGCGACACTACACCAGAGTTTACAGTGACCGGATCAACCGCGTACGGCGGTTCCGCGAACAACGAAGTACGCCTCTATCATAAGAACACCGCCTGCGGTACCCTCCCGACCGACATCACGACAATCACTGCACTCACCGGATGGACACTCTACAAAACAACCGCTACCTCCGCTACCTCTTCCACTACCACAACCGGTATCACCTCCCAAACCGCGCTGACCACCACCGACGACCACTGTTTCCTTGCCATCTACTCAACCGACGGCTCAGCGATAACACGATACGGACAACTTGATGTCGTCATAGACATCACTGCACCGACAGTCATCCCACACATCTCACCGTCGCTGCCGTCAGGCAC
Source organism: Minisyncoccota bacterium (assembly GCA_958295675.1). Lineage (GTDB taxonomy): Bacteria > Patescibacteriota > Minisyncoccia > Phycocordibacterales > JABAAK01 > JAPPJI01. The sequence goes on from OY282360.1 coordinate 274,454, forward strand.
GCCGACGAAGTTCTCACGCGCCGGTGATGTTGCGGTACAATTGGATAGTGGTGACGAATTCGGCTCCGCCGTATCTCTCTCCGCGGATGGCACCCTCATGGCAGTTGGTGCGTCACACGATGATGGCACCGACAGCAACAGAGGTGCGGTCTACCTCTTTCAAAAAACAAATGGCTCCTGGGCGAAGACCCTGAAGATCTCTGACAATGACGGTAGTGAAGGATTGCTGGATATCAATTTGAGCAACGGTGACAACTTCGGCTCCGCCGTATCTCTCTCTGCGGACGGCACCATACTGGCAGTCGGTGCGGATGGTGACGATGACGGTGCGGTGTACCTCTTTCAAAAAACAAATGGCTCCTGGGCAAAGACCCTGAAAATCTCTGACAATGGCGGTGGCGAGGGATTACTGGATATTGATTTGAGTGCAGGTATATTTGACAATAATTTCGGCTCCGCCGTATCTCTCTCTGCGGACGGCACCGCACTGGCGGTTGGTGCGGATGGTGACAATAACAATGACGGTGCGGTCTACCTCTTTCAAAAATCAGGCAACACATGGGCAAAGACCCTGAAAATCTCACACACCGGTGATGTTGCGGTACCATTGGATGATTGGGACTTCTTCGGTTCCGCCGTGTCTCTCTCTGCGGACGGCACCACACTGGCGGTTGGTGCGTCACGCGATGATGATGGCAACAACAGCAGCATAAATGCCAATAGAGGCGCGGTCTATCTCTTTCAAAAATCAGGCAATACCTGGGCAAAGACCTTAAAAATCTCCGACAACGGCGGCGGCACAGAACTTTTGGATATCAATTTGAGCGACAGTGACAGCTTCGGCTCCGCCGTCTCCTTCTCGGGAGACGGCACCACACTGGCAGTGGGTGTGGATGGTGACAATGAAGGTGCGGTGTACCTCTTTCAAAAAACAAATGGCTCCTGGGCGAAGACCTTGAAGATCTCTGACAACGGCGGCGGTGAGGGATTATTGGATATTGATTTGAGCAACTATGACAACTTTGGCACTGCCGTATCCCTTTCTGTTGACGGCACGCTGGTGGCAGTAGGTGCGGATGGCGATTATGAAGGTGCGGTCTACACATTCGATGTCTCGCCGACTTCAACTACATCTGCGACTGTCACCGCCGTTGACACTGAAGACAGCAGCACCATGAAATATAAAAAGGTGAGTGGCACCGCCTGCACAGCGACACAGTTCACGGGCGATACAGGAACACCATATACCGAAGGTGATGCGATTACCGTCACCAGTGAAACAGATAATAACAAACGGTTTTGTTTCAGGTCGGAAGACGGAGCGGGGAACATCGGTTACGGTATTTCTATCACTCCGAATATAGACACCACTGCCCCCACACTCACCCCCACCAAAGTAGGCATCGGCAATGCAGCGACCTACAAAGTCAGTGCCACGGATGTCTCACCACCCCTCACCGGTAGAACAAAAGACAATGTCGCCTTGGTCGACTGTACCGACAGCGCGGTAACGACAACCTCTGCGGGCTGGTCGGATTACACTCCCGGAACAGACACCGGCACTGCCGATGACACCAACGGCAGGTGTGTCATCATCACGGACGCGGTGGGGAACAGCAAAGCCCAGCATCTCTCAGACAGTGATAATACGATAACGGGTGTTCCCGCACTGACACTTGATCTCACTTCCGACACCGGCGACACCACCGATGACCATACAAGCGACACCACGCCCGCGTTCACGGTGACGGGATTAACCGCGTACGGCGGCTCCGCGAACAACGAAGTGCGTCTCTACCACAAGAACACTGCTTGCGGCATCCTCCCGACCGCCATCACGACTATCGCCGGTCTCACCGACTGGACACTCTATAAAACAACCGATGTCTCCGCCGCCTCTTCCACCACCACAACCGGCATCACTTCAGGAACCGCGCTGACCACCACCGACGAGCACTGTTTCCTTGCTGTCTACTCAACCGACGGCTCGGCAATAACACGACACGGACAGCTTGATGTCGTTATAGACACCACCACGCCGACGGTCATCCCCCACATCATACCCTCCCTCCCGTCAGGCACGCCGACAAAGTTCTCGCATACCAGTGATGTCGCGGTGACACTAGATGATGATGACCGTTTCGGCAGTGCAGTTGCATTCTCTGCGGATGGCACCCTCATGGCGGTGGGTGCATACGGCGACGATGACGGCGGTACCGATAACAACAGCAATAGAGGTGCGGTGTACCTCTTTCAAAAAACAAATAGCTCCTGGGCGAAGACCCTAAAGATCTCTGACAATAACAACGGTTCAGGATTATTGGATATTGATTTGGATAATAGCGACCGTTTCGGCACTACCACCTCCCTTTCCGCTGACGGCACCATGCTGGCAGTGGGTGCGTACGGCGACGATGACGGTGGCACCAACCGAGGCGCGATCTATCTCTTTCAAAAAACGGGCAATACCTGGGCGAAGACCTTAAAAATCTCCGACAACGCCGGTGGTTCAGGATTGTTGGATATCAATTTAAGTGATTATGACCGCTTCGGTCGCGCTGTCTCCCTTTCCGCCGACGGCACCATGCTGGTAGCGGGTTCGTACGGTGACGATGACGGCGGTACCACGAGCGACCGTAACAGAGGTGCGGTCTATCTCTTTCAAAAAACAGGCGATACCTGGGCAAAGACCTTAAAAATATCCGACAACGGCGGCGGTGAGGGATTATTGGACATCAATTTGGACAACAATGATCGCTTCGGCGTCGCTGCCTCTCTTTCCGCCGACGGCACTATGTTGGCAGTGGGAGCATACTATGATGACGATGGTCATGCAAGTGTTGACAGAGGCGCGGTCTACCTCTTTCAAAAAACAAACGGTACCTGGACGAAGACCCTGAAAATCTCCGACAATGATGACAGTGAGGGATTATTGGACATCAATTTGGACAACAATGATGAATTCGGCAACGCCATCTCCTTTTCCGCAGACGGTACCATGCTGGCAGTGGGTGCACACGATGACGATGACGGTGGACAACACAATAACAGAGGCGCGGTCTACCTCTTTCAAAAAACAGGCGGTACATGGGCAAAGACCTTAAAAATCTCCGACAACGATGGCGGCAAAGAACTATTGGATATCAATTTGCGCAACCATGACTTCTTCGGCTCCGCCGTCTCCTTCTCGGGAGACGGAACCATGCTGGCGGTGGGAGCAGATCATAATGATGACGGTAGCAGTAACAGCTATGAGAGAGGCGCGGTCTACGCATTCAGCGTATCGCCGAAACTGACCGCTTCCGCGACGGTCACCGCCGTTGACACTGAGGACAGCAGCACGATGAAATATATGAAAACTACCGGCACCTCCTGTACATCCGCGCAGTTTGCGGGCGGCACAGGAACACCATATACCGAAGGAGACGAGATTACCGTCGCCACTGAAGCGGACAACAACAAACGGTTTTGTTTTAAGTCGGAAGACGGAGCAGGGAATAGCAGTTACGGTATCTCCGCCGTCCTGAACATAGACACCACTGCCCCCGTGCTCACCCCGATCAGAACGGGCACCGGCAGCACCGCGACCTACATAGTCACTGCCACGGATGTCTCACCGCCCCTCACCGGAAAAACAAGAGATAATATCGCCTCGGGAAGCTGCACCGACACCCTCTACACCTTCCTCACCAGTTACTTTTGGTCGGACTACACCCCCGGAACGAATGTTGGCACCGCAGACGACACCAACGGCAGGTGTGTCATCATCACGGATGCGGCAGGCAACAGCAAAGCCCAGCATCTCTCGGACAGCGACAACACGATTGAGAGCGACTTCACCCTGGACATCACCGGCAACGACACCGCCAACTATCTGGATGCCATTGTCCACTACTATTACGCGCAAAACCCGAGCGATGAGTCAGCGGGCGGTGCGGTCATGGCGAATTTCATCAATGCAAACGACTCACCGGCGAAGACAGGGACCCCGATCACCACGGCAACTATCTACACAACGATGCAGGATTCCGCCACGACGCGTGATTTCACCGGCAACGGCACGGCAAACTATCTGGATGCCATTGTTCACTACTACTACGCGCAGAACCCGCTCGATCAGTCAGCGGGCGGCGCAGTTATGGCGAACTTTATCAACGCGAACGACTCACCGGCGAAGACAGGGGTTCCGACCACCACGGAAGCTATCTACACGCTGCTTCAAGGATTAGGGGGGAGATCGGGCGATTCTTCCGATAGAATCGCGGTTTCCACATCCGCCGTTATCCAGGACTTTTCGGATGGCAGTAACCAAAAACTCTATGAGTTTACCATTGCCGCGGATGATGCAGGTGATGTCTATCTCGGTCAGGTTGCCCTCACATTCACCGGTGCACACAGTAAGCTCGGCACGGTGAATATTCGTCGCGGAACATTAACCAGTTCGCCTGTGGTTGCTTCAGGATCTCCTGCTTCAGAACCTGTGAAATTCCCGTTCACCAATGTTGAGACCATTGATTCCGGTGAATCGGTAACATTCTCAGTAACCGCTCCTGTGTCCGGTGTCGCTGACGACGAATCTATCACGATTGAGCTTGCTGCAGACAGTGAACCGACTGCTGCGAATAAAGTTGGTCAGGAATTCACAGATGCGAAAGATGACTTCAACTTTGTCTGGTCGCCGAATTCGTTAGATAACGAAGGTGCGATAAGTAACAACGCCGACTGGTTCTCCGGTTGGGCTGTCTTTGACGATGTTGAGGGCTGGACAAGTGACGAGGATAACTAAGGTGTAGTGAGTTCTGTCGGTGCCGAGGATGGTTGATATATGCGTGATGTGTTTTTTGTGCATACACATATATTATTCTGTTACCATACAATACATGGAATATAGTATTTCTCAGATAATAGTACTTGGTGTGATAATAGGCGGAGCAATATGCGTGAGATTGCTTATCCAACGGATAAGAAGAAAAATGATAAAAAAATTACTTACGAACTTGAGAAAGAATATACTGAGATAATTGGACAGGTGCGCAGTGTGATGTTGCGCGATAGCAAAAGCAGATGATACGGCAACGGACATATTCGACACACTGCATACGCTGGCAGGGAGGTAGGATTATCCACCTCCAATACATGATGTGATAATATAACAAGTATACTACCCATGTGTACAGCACAGGTATAGGTAGTATGTATATAACTAAAAAATTCTTTCTCACACGATGTATCGCACTGTGGGTGATACTCGCGCTGATGGTAACACTCATTCCGACCGCTCCGTATGCGGTCGGTCAGGAAGAAAAGAAACCTGATGGGGGGGGTACGACAGATACACCGCAGGAAACACCGAATCAACAGCAGGCAGAAGCGCCACCGGAGCGTGTGTCGGACGATGATGAAGAGCAGGAAGAACCTGCAGAGCAAGAGGAGAGTGAGGAAGAGGAAACACCGGCACCAACGCTCAGCAATCTCACGGTCTCGGACACCAATCTTAACGAGCCGTTTGACGCGGAGACAACTGCCTACACCGCCGATGTGGCGCATACTAGTGAAACAGTAACAATCAGCGCGACACCGACGGACGACACCATGACCGTCACCTACGATCCGACCGATGCCGACACGGAAGAAGAAGGACAGCAGGTCAATCTAACAGAAGGAGAGAACACCGTAACGATAACAGTAACAGCAGAGGACGGGGTAACGGTGCAGACCTACACCCTAACGATCACCAGAGCGGCGGAAGAGCCGAGTGAACCCGAGGATAGTGAAGAAGAGGAAGAAGAATCTGTAGGGGGAGAAAATGAGGAAACAGAGGAAGAGGAAGAAACACCGGAACCGACTGCAGAACCGGCACCGGAACAACCGCAGCCACAAGCACAACAGCAACAGCAGGTACAACTTCCTGATGATGACGACACCGCGGGCACGCAGGCATACACAGCACCGACAGGCGCGCTGACCCTTGACCTGAAAACCGACAGTGACAGCGGATCAAGTACCACGGACGACATCACCAAAAACACCTCACTCACCTTCACTGTTTCAAGCGGTGCGAATTTTGGCGGTACGGATAGTAGCAATGCCAGTACAGTGGGTATGATTTATAAAAATGAAGGTTGCAGCAGCGGGACAGCGATACCGGCAGATGGCACGAATTGGGGACATTCGAGCAACAATAATGGTTTCCATAATGATTTGCCCGTTGCATGGAGAAACAGCGCGACGAAAGAATCTACAGGTACCCCGGCAACAAGTTTTGATGTAACATTTGATATAGCAGGGAAGCCGTGGGGATCTTCCAGTCTCACAGTGCCAACGGTTACGGACGGCGTGAAATGCTTCATCGCCGCGTTTTTTGCCGGCGATACCGCAACTGTGTCCAGCAGTAACACCAGTGCCGGTCTTGAGGTAACCATAGACACAACGGCGACTACCCCGTCACTCAGCATATCCTCCGGTGCCGGCTCCGAGGCACCAGTCGTCGCCATTACCAACCTTGAGAGTAACGGCAAGGTGCGTCTCTACACCGATAGCGACTGCAGCGCAAGCAACGCGCTCGGCAGCGACGACACCTCGGTGGGAGCGTCAACGACCACCGCGAGTATCACCCTGAGCGGACGGTCTGCCAGTGATACTTTTTACGCGAAGCACACCGATGTCGCGGGCAACACGGCCTGCAGCAGCAGCGGGGTATCAAATGTTTCCGTGCTGACACTTGATCTCACTTCCGACACCGGCGACACCACCGACGACCGCACCTCCGACACCACACCCGCGTTCACGGTGACGGGAGAAACCGCGTATGGCGGCTCCGCGAGCAACGAAGTACGCCTCTACCACAAGAACACCGCCTGCGGCATCCTCCCGACCGACATCACGACCACCACCGGTCTCACTGACTGGACACTTTACAAAACAACCGATGTCTCCGCCTCCCCCGCCGTTACCACCACAACTGGCATCACCTCCGACACCGCGCTGACCACCACCGACGAACACTGCTTCCTCGCTGTCTACTCATCCGACGGCTCGGCGATAACCCGATACGGACAGTTGGATGTCGTTATAGACACCACCGCACCGACAATCATCCCCCGTGTCGCGCCGTCCTATCCGTCAGGCACACCGACCAAGTTCTCGCACGCCGGTGATGTCGCGGTGACATTGGATAATCGTGACTTCTTCGGCTCCGCCACCGCTCTCTCAGCGGACGGCACGCTGATGGCGGTGGGGGTACTGAGCGACGATGACGGCGGCAGCGACAGAGGCGCGGTGCACCTCTTTGAAAAAACAGATGCCACATGGACGAAAACCCTGAAAATCTCCGACAACAACGGCGGCACAGAACTTTTGGATATCAATTTGGATAACAGTGACGCTTTCGGCACCACCGTCTCCCTCTCAGCGGACGGCACCCTGCTGGCGGTGGGGGCAGATAGTGACGACGACGGCGGCGGCGGCAACAAAGGCGCGGTCTATCTCTTTGAAAAAACAAGCACCGGGTGGGCGAAGACCTTGAAGATCTCTGACAATGCCAACACTGCAGGACTCTTGGATATCAATTTGGATACCGGTGACCGGTTCGGCAGCGCCGCTGCTCTCTCGGCAGACGGCACCGCACTGGCAGTGGGGGCGATCTACGACGATGACGGCGGCAGAAATGCCGACCGAGGCGCGGTCTATCTCTTTGAAAAAACAAGCACCGGGTGGGCGAAAACCCTAAAAATCTCTGACAACGACGGCGGCACAGAACTTTTGGATATCAATTTGGATGATGATGACGACTTTGGCATATCGGTTGCGCTCTCCGCGGACGGCACCGCACTTGCCGTCGGTGCGAAGTCAGACGATGACGGTGAAGCCGTCATAATCAGAAGAGGAAGAGGAAGAACAATATATGATACCGATACCGACCGAGGCGCGGTCTATCTCTTTGAGAAATCAGACGGTACCTGGGCGAAGACCCTGAAAATCTCCGACAACGACGGCGGGAGTGCGGGACTCTTGGATATCAATTTGGACGTCGGTGATCTCTTCGGCAACGCCGTCTCCCTTGTGGCGGATGGCACCCTGCTGGCGGTGGGGGCACAGGACGACGATGATAACGGCAGAGGCAAAGGCGCGGTCTACCTCTTTCAAAAATCAGACACCGCATGGGCGAAGACCCTGAAAATCTCCGACAACAACGGCGGAAGTGCGGGACTCTTGGACATCAATTTGACCACTATTGACCGGTTCGGCTCCGGCGTCTCCCTTGCCGCGGACGGTACCGCACTGGCGGTGGGTGCGAGAAATGATAGCAGTACCAAAGGCGCGGTCTACGCGTTCAGCGTATCTCCGAAACTGACCGTTTCCGCGACTGTCACCGCCGTTGACACTGAGGACAGCAGCACGATGAAATATATGAAAACCACCGGCACCGCCTGCACAGCGACACAGTTCGCGGGCGGCACGGGAACACCGTATACCGAAGGAGACGAGATTACCGTCGCCACTGAAGCGGACAACAACAAACACTTCTGCTTCAAGTCGGAAGACGGAGCAGGGAATAGCAGTTACGGTATCTCCGCCGTCCTGAACATAGACACCACCGCCCCCGTGCTCACCCCGATTAGAACGGGTACCGACAACACCGCCACCTACATAGTCACCGCCGCCGACAACTCACCCCTCACCGGTGTAACAAAAGACAATGTCGCCTTGGCCGACTGTACCGACACGACCACGACCGACAACACCTGGACGAGTTACACCCCCGGAGACGACATCGGCACCGCGGACGACACCAACGGCAGGTGTGTCATCATCACGGATGCGGCAGGCAACAGCAAAGCCCAGCACCTCTTAGACAGCGACAACACGATTCGAGCTGACTTCACCCTGGACATCACCGGCAACGGCACGGCAAACTACTTAGATGCCATTGTCCACTACTACTATGCGCAGAACCCGATCGATCAGTCAGCGGGCGGTGCCGTCATGGCGAATTTCATCAATGCGAACGACTCGCCGACGAACACAGAGAACCAGACCGACACGGCAGCTATCTACACAACGATGCAGGATTCCGCCACAACGCGTGACTTCACCGGCAACGGCACCACCAACTACTTGGACGCCATTGTCCACTACTACTATGCGCAGAACCCGATCGATCAGTCAGCGGGCGGCGCGGTCATGGCGAATTTCATCAATGCGAACGACTCACCGACGAACACAGAAAACCAGACCAACACGGCGGCTATCTACACGCTGCTTCAGAATTTTGATCTGTGAGGAGATGCGAAACGGATGCACCGCGCCGCGGTAAATCAGAAGAACATTGAGCGGCTGTTGCAGAATGCTGATTGGGCTGTCTTTAACGACGATGATGTTGAGGACCGGACAAGCGACGAGGATAACCAAAGCGCAGTGAGTCCTGTCGGTGCCGAGGATCGTTGACATATACACATGATGTGTTGTTTGTACATACACACATGTTATTCTATTACCATACAATACATGACATGGAAGAGTATAGTATTTATCAGATGATAGTAGTTGGTGTGATAATAGGCGGGGCAATGGGTGTGGGCTTGCTTATCCGACGGATGAGAGCAAAAATGATAAAAAAATTACTTACGCACTTGAGAAAGAATATACTGAGATAATTGAACAGGTGCGCAGTGTTAAGAAAAAAAAGCAGTATATACAACACATTTTAAAAATATCCTTATATTACAGCGAAAATATACACTAGGATAAACCATGCAATGATAAGTAAAATAACCTGTATATACAACACATTTTAAAAATATCCTTATATTACTACCTTGATTTAGTTTATACTACTCACTACCAATTGTGACGGTGAGAAAAAAATATACAGATGTCGCGCGACAGCAAAAACATTTGAGCAACATTCGCGATCGTGTGCAGAATGCCAATGAGACATTTTTTCCGGATAAAACAGATAGACAGTACGACAGTATAGTACTGATTGATGATATGGTCGGCTCCGGTGCTTCGTTCAATCAGGTCGCGAAAAAACTTGTCAATCGGAACAGTGCGAAAGAAGTGTACGGCATCAGTATCGTCGGTGATCAAAATGGATTCAGTGCGGTGAAAAAAATATAGCACCGTCTCGGGCAGTAAGATTGTCCACCTGTAATAAATAATGCGATAATATAACAAGTACACTGCCTATGTGTACAGCACAGGTATAGTATGTATATACATAAAAAAATATTTCTCACACGATGTATCGCACTCTGGGTAATACTCGCGCTGATGGTAACACTCGTCCCAACCGCTCCGTATGCCGTCGGTCAGGAAGCAAAGAAACCTGATGGGGGGGGTACGACAGATACACCGCAGGAAGCACCGGAGCAACAGGCGGAAGCACCGCCGGAGCGTGTGTCGGACGGTGATGAAGAGCAGGAGGAGAGTGAGGAAGAGGAAACACCGGCACCAACACTCATCGGTCTCACGGTCTCAGGAACCGATCTTAACGAAACATTTGATTCTGCCGTAACAACCTACACCGCCGATGTGGCACATGACAGCGAAACAGTAACAATCAGCGCGACACCGATGGACGATACGGCAACTGTGGCATTTACTGATACAACGGATGCCGACACGGAAGAAGACGGACACCAAGTCAATCTCACGGAAGGGGAAAATACGGTAACAATAACAGTAACAGCGCAGGACGGAGTAACTACACAAACTTACACCCTGACAGTGACCAGAGCTGCTGAAGAAGAACCTACAGAGGAAGAAGAACAAGAAGAGGCGGATGAAAACGAAGAGCAAGAGGATGAAGAAGAGACAGGAGAAGAAACACCGGCACCAACACTCAGCGGTCTCACGGTTTCGGATACCGATCTCAATGAACCGTTTGATGCGGAGACAACTGCATATACCGCCGATGTGGCGCATGACAGCGAAACCGTCACAATCAGCGCGACATCAACAGACAACACCGCGACCGTCACCTACGATCCGACCGATGCCGACACGGAAGAAGAGGGACAGCAGGTCAATCTCACGGAAGGGGAAAACACGGTAACGATAACAGTGACGGCGGAAGACACAACACAAACCTATACACTCACCATCACCAGAGCTGCGGAAGAAGAACAAGAGGATGAAGAAGAGACAGGAGAAGAAACACCGGAGCCGACTACAGAACCGGCACTGGAACAACCACAAGCACAGCAGCAACAGCAGGTACAACTTCCCGACGATGACGATACCTCGGATACGCAGGGTGCTCCATCAGGTCCGTTGATACTGGTTTTAAAAACATCGTCCGATTCACACCGCCACGGCACCATCACGACGGTAACGGCACTCCCCGGATCGCCGACAAGCGGCGCGGTGATTCGATTCACCGAGTCGGCGTCATCGCTGGCGAACACGGTAGACACTGACGGCAGCACCGCGAAAACAACCGCGGCGGCAAACGATATGTTCCGGTACAACGGCACCAAATGGGTCTTTATGGGAAACGGCGTCACCACGGCGGGCATCAGTTCGGATGTTGACGGGATTACGAGCGACGACACGCCGACTTTTAATGTCAGTAATTCGGCGACATTCAATTCGAACGATGGGAGTTTAGAAGAAGCGTCGTTCCTGATGAAAAAAGATCAGGGGTGCGCGGGGCTGTCAAAACCGTCAGGGGATTATATTCCTATTACCCGTACGCAGAGGTGGTCGCATATATTCACAGAAAGATCTATGACTAATTCATATGACGCGCTCATTGGGACGCAGAATGCCGGGATGAAATGTCTCAGTGTGGGATGGGTAACACACGGGCAGAACACCAGTAACTGGAGTGAATTACTTGAGGTGACGATAGACACCGGGGCGACCACACCGACAGTCGCTATCACCTCCGGTGCCGGCACAGGCAACCCGACGGTGCGGGTGAGCGGTCTTGAATCGGGTGGTGCGGTGGCGCAGCTGTTTAGTGACTCGGGGTGCGGCACGGCAATCAGTGGTGTGTCATCACGCACCGGCGCGTCTGAGACCTCCAAAGACCTGACCACAACCACAATCGTCGCCGCGGGTGCGAGCATCTACGCGAAGCAGACGGATGTGGCAGGCAATGGTTCCGCGTGCAGCGACGCGGTGCTCAACGCGGTGCCATCCGCCGCGGTGAGCGGTATTGATTTAAAAACAGGCAGCGACACCGGCACACAGGACGATAGCATCACCAGCGATACCACAGCACCGGCACTAGGGTTCACACAGGTGTCAGGCGCGACCATTACCGTCCGCTACCGCAAGGTGGGAGGGTCGTGGACAACGATACAATCAGGAAGTATCACGGCAACAGGAGCTGCGGGTACGATAACCTTACCGAATCTCACGGCGGGTGACGGGACATACGAGGTGGAGATAACGCAGGATGATGACGGCAACGGCGCGAGGAGTCCGACAGCGGCGACCTACATATTCACGCTGGATACCACCGCGCCGACCGTTATCGTGAGCAGCACGCCGGCACTGCCGTCAGGCACTCCGACGAAGTTCTCGCAAACCGGCGGGGTCACAATCACATTGGAGAACGAGGACAAATTCGGCACCGCTACCTCTCTCTCGGCGGACGGCATGCTGATGGCGGTGGGGGTACCAAATGACGATGACAAGGCAGGCGACAGTAGCGGCAACGACAGGGGCGCGGTGTATCTCTTTCAAAAATCAGGTGCCACCTGGCAGAAGATACACAAGTTCTCCGACCACACCGGCAGCGGAGTGACCGGAACCCGGTTCACCACGGCAGTGACGGATGTTAATCTGAGCAACAGTGACCATTTCGGCTCCGGTGTCTCGCTCTCCGCGGACGGCACGCTGCTGGCGGTTGGTGCGAGAGGTGATGGCACGGGTGCGGTCTACCTTTTTAAAAAATCAAGCACCACATGGCAAAAAATACACAAGTTCTCAAATCACACTACAAGCACGGAACCGGCGGTTCGTTTCACGGCGGCGATAACGGATGTTGATATAGGGGGTAGTGGCTGGTTTGGCACCGCAGTCTCCCTCTCGGCGAGCGGTGAAGTGCTGGCGGTTGGCGCGCGCGATGACGGCTCCTCTTCTAGAGGTGCGGTCTACCTCTTTGAAAAAACAGACGGCAGCTGGTCGCAATCACTGAAAATATCCGATAACAATGGCGGGGCGGGATTGTTGGATATCACCCTGGATGCCCGTGACTACTTCGGCTCCGACGTCTCGCTCTCAGCGGACGGCGCGCTGCTGGCGGTGGGGGCAGATGGTGACGATGACGGCTCCTCTTCCAGAGGTGCGGTCTACCTTTTTGAAAAAGCGAGCGGCTCGTGGACGAAGACCCTGAAGATTTCCCAAAACGGCGGAGGGAACTCAGGGTTATTGCATATCAATCTGGACGGCTCTGACTATTTTGGCTCCGCGGTCTCGCTTGCCGGTACGGCACTTGCGGCGAGTGCGTACAGCGACGATGACGGCGGCACCGACCGAGGCGCAATCTATCTCTTTCAAAAAACAGACGGTTCCTGGACAAAGACCCTGAAAATCTCCGACAACGGCGGCAGCGGTACCGGATTGTTGGATATCAATTTGGACAACGATGATCGCTTCGGCTCCGCGGTCGCCCTCTCCGCGGACGGCACGGTGCTGGCAGCGGGCGCGCCCGATGACGATGATGGCGGCAGCAACAGCGGCGCGGTGTACCTGTACGGTGTCTCACCTCCGACGATCGCCTCCGCCTCAACGGTCACCGCATTTGACAGCGAGGGCAGCAGCGCGATGAAGTGGGTGAAAATCAGCGACACCACCTGCACAGCGACACAGTTCACGGGCGATGCAGGGACGGTATATACCGAGGGGAGCGCGATTGTCGTCACTGATACCGCTGATAACGGGAAGCGGTTCTGCTTCCGCGTGCAGGATGCGGCGGGGAATATCGGCTTCGGCATCTCACCCGCTGTTACCGTAAACCCCCCGGTGGCACCGCCAACAAGTGCGTTTACAACACTGAAGATTAAGTCGGATGCAGCGAACGATACCGGTTCGTCACAGGACGATAATATAACAAAAAATACATCCCCGACATTTGTCGTTGGACACACGACCGAATTCGGCGCACCGACCGGTCAAACGAAAGCTGGTATTCAGATAGGGTGGAAAAGCGGTACATGTCCCGCGGCAGTGCCGACGCAGACCACCGCGCAGTCCATATATTCAGCCGGAACCGGATGGAATTACTATGGAACGGGGTTGCTGAGTGTGGGAGCCAAACAAACAAGTGTAGAGGTGGGAAGGCTTGCTGGCCAGAGCGTCTTAAGTGCCGGAACTATATGTATCCTCGCGTACTATAACCCGAACACCATCAACACAGGATCTACAGTGGTAACAGCATCGTATACAATGGGGGAAATCACTATAGACACCACGAAGCCGGTGCTGACTGTCTTCAGGATATGGCACGGCAACGCGAACACGGTTACCTTCAGAATCAACGCCACGGACGATGCACTGCCGATCACCGGCAGGACGAAAGATAATGTCACTTCGGCGAACTGCACCGACAGCACGGACACGACCGGCGGGGGCTGGACGGACTACACACCGGGAACGGAAACCGGCACGGCGCATGACACCAACGGGAGGTGTGTCATCATCACGGACGCGACGGGCAACAGCAAAAAACAGCACCTGTCGGACTTTACGGCCTTCACCCCCATACCGAAAACCCCCGTCGGACTCATCGACACCTGGACAGCGACGGGGGTCACTCTGAACTGGACTGATCCGAGTGACAGTGTGGTCACCGGCTACCAATGGCAGCAGTGTGACGGCACGGGTGCGAACTGCGGCTCATGGACGAATATATCAGGAAGCAACGCGACGACGGTATCCTATGCGTTCACTGGTCTCACGGCGAACACGGGGTACACGATGAAACTGCGGGCGACCTACGCGACCGGCAACAGTATCGCCGTCTCGGCGGTCGGCATGACGGGGACGGTGTACGACACTGACGGTGACGGTCTCATTGATATCAATACTATTCAAAAACTCAACGCCATCCGGTATGACCTCAACGGAGACGGGGCCCCGAAGGCAGGACAGGAAAGCAACTACACCGCGGCGTTTCCGAACGCGGCGACCCACCTCGGCTGTCCGGGACCCTGTACCGGCTATGAGTTGACGGCGGATTTGGATCTCAACGATGAGACCGCCGGCATAAGAACCGACGACACCTACTACAACAGCGGTGCGGGGTGGGAGCCGATCGGCGCGGACAGTGCCAACAACCGCTTCACCGCTATTTTCAACGGCAGAGGGTTTGTCATTGACAATCTCTTTATCAATCGGGGAAGTACCGGCACCCAGGCATTATTCGCCGCGACGGAAACCGGCGCGAAGATCACCGCGGTCGGTCTGCGCGATGTCAGTGTCACCGGTGCCAACGGCTCGGCGGCTTTGGTCGGCGCGAGCAAGACAGGCACCGTCATCAACACGAGTTTCTCCACGGGTACCGTTGCGGGCGCATGGGGTACCGGTGGGTTAGTGGGACACAACGAAGGCACGGTAGAGGCGAGTTACAGTGCAGCCACCGTATCCGGCACAATCTCCGTCGGCGGCTTAGTCGGCAACAGCCAGAACAGCGGCGCGAGTATTAAAAACAGTTACGCCTACGGTGCGGTGACGCAGAGCGGCAGTCAGCACCTCGGCGGCTTGGTCGGACACAGTCACACCAATGCGACGATAACAGACAGTTACTGGGATACCACGGTCACCGCAGCCGCGGGCACCACCACAACCGGCGCCACCGGCAAGACCACGACACAGCTCCAGACACCCGTTGACTATACCGGTATCTACGCGACCTGGGATGACAGTGATGTCGGAGGTACCAGCGCGAATGACACGCCGTGGAACTTCGGCGAGAGTGGCCAGTATCCGGCATTGTCCTTCGGAGGACACCGAACGGCAACGCAATGGTCTGCCGAGGCAAACCTCACCGCCTTGACGGTGTCGGTGGGTACGCTGAGTCCGTCCTTCACCGAGTCCCTCACCGCGTACACCATGGAAGTATCGCCGACAACCGCATCACTCACGGTCACCCCGACACTGCACACGGCGACCTCGTCCGTCACGGTGAACGGCAACACAGTCACCTCGGGCAGTCCGTCAGCGGCAATCGCGCTCACCGCGGGTGCGGTCACTGACATCACGATTGTCGTCACAGCAACATCCGGCAGCACCAACACCTACACCATCGCGGTCACGCGACTCAAAGATTACGATGATGACGATGACGGACTCATTGACATACGCACCCACCAGCAGTTGAATGCGGTTCGCTGGGACTTGGACGGGAACGGCACCCCCGCCTCAGGACAGGGAACGAACTACACGACTGCCTTCCCCAGTGCGAGTACCGGTATGGGCTGCAAGCTTACAGATCACGACAACGACGCGAACACCGCCGATAAACCGACCTGCACCGGCTACGAACTCAGAGCGGACATTGATCTGGACACGGACGAAGACGGTAAAACATGGACAGGCACCGAAGCCAGCCCCAGCGGTGACTCAGGTGATGCCTACTACAACAGCGGATCGGGATGGGCACCGATCGGTCACCAACCGTCGACGGCATTCAGCGGTACCTTTAAAGGAAACGGCTACACTATTAAGAACCTCTTTATTAATAGAACCGCGACCTACACCGGACTCTTCGGCTTCGTCGGCAGACCGTCAAAAAGTCATACCCGCATTGAGGGGGTAGGACTAAAGAATGCCTATGTCAAAGGAGGCGGCTCAACCGGAGCGCTGGTCGGCAGAAATGAGAAACCCGTCACGGCAAGTTGGGTGACCGGAGCGGTGCGGGGAGCCAACGGTGTCGGCGGACTGATCGGACTGAACACGAGTACGGTCACTGCTTCCTACTCCCTCGCGTCCGTCACCGCGACAAACACCGTCGGCGGACTCATCGGACAGCAGGAGAACGGTGGTATTGTCGCCAGCTACGCGGGCGGAAAGGTAAGTACCGCGGGAGCGACGAAGGGAGGTCTGGTCGCGAGCAAGAGCGGTACTGCATACGCCACGAACAGCTACTACAACAGCGACACCACCACCCTTGCGTCCTCCGCCCTCGGCACGGCAAAGACAGACAAGGCACTCAGAACACCCACCGGCTACACGGGTATCTATCTCAACTGGAATGTGGATGTGGGCGGTACGAACGCGACGGATGATCCGTGGAGTATTGTTGCGGGCAACTACCCGGTCCTGGACTACGGCGCGGGCGCGAGTGTTACGACGCAGAGAAACGAACAGCCGGCGGTGCCTGCGAAACCGACCATTGCCCTGCAGAGCCCCACCACCACACCGCACACCGACAAAACCCCCACCTTCCGGGTGACCACACTGACCACAGGAGCGACGATCACACTGCACACCGGCAGCGACTGCAGCGGTACAGCACTCACCACCACCCCGACAACCGTCACCGTCGCAAGCAGCGACACCACCAAAGACATTGACTCCACCTTCGTCGTCGGTAGTTACACCATTTTCGCGAAACAAACGAAAGACAACATCCCCGTCTGCTCATCAGGCATCTCCTTTGAGATTAAAGGGAAACCCGCCGCGCCGGGGAACATAGCGATAGCCCCGGGAGACACGGAAGTCACAGTGAGTTGGGACAACCCCAACAATCCCACCATCACGAGCTATGAATACAAACGGAAAGTGGGCACCGGTAACTATGATGCAAATTGGACAATGATCACGGGAGTGGGCGCGTCCGACACCTCGCACACCTTCACCGGTCTCACGAACGGCACCGCATATCAATACAAAATACGCGCGGTCAATGCCGCAGGCAACGGCGCGGAATCGGAGACAGCGGCGGCTACCCCGGTGGCGACCATCTCCGCGGCTCCCGCTTCACCGACCCTCGCTTCTGACAGCGGCAGTATCACACCGTACACCGGCACAGGCACCCACCGCACCCGTGACACCACACCCACCATTGCATTCACCGCGGTCGCGAACGCCGTCACCACCGCGAAGTACCGGCAGGGAACCAGCGGCGTGTTCAGCAACACCGGCATCACCTATGTCGGCACCGGTTCAACCACCGCCCGCACCGCCACGCTTCCGACGCTCAGCACAAACGGCACCTATCAGGTGGAGATTACCCAGACAGAGAGCGGCAAGACAGCGAAAACAGTCACCTACTCCTTTATGCTTGATACCGTGTCACCGACAGTCACCCCCGCCGTTTCAAAAACAGGACACACCCAGTCAGGCGGTACCGACTATCTCAGCATCGGCGACACCATCACCGTCACATTCACCTTTGATGAAGATATGCCGGCGACACCGGTGCTCACGGGAAAGTTCAGGAACAATGCGACGGACATTCCGGCATCAGGAGGCAATCATCACACGATCGCTCCGGCGCGTACCTCCGCGACGGTGCAGACCTTGAAACTCACCGTCAGAGACGCGGGACCCGATGTCGCCGACGGTAACCTCAAATACCAACTCACCAACGGCACTGCACTCACCGACCTCGCCGGCAACGCTCTCGGCGCGCAGACCGTCACCACTATCGCGAACACGGTGATAGACACCACCAAGCCGACACTTACGGCATTCAGAGTGGGGAGCGGCAACAGTGCGACTTACAGAGTCACCGCGACAGATGCTTCGTCCGTCACCGGCAGGACGAAAGATAATGTCGCCACGGGAAGTTGCACTGACAATACAGACACGACCGGTGGGAGTTGGACGGACTACACGCCGGGAGCAGATACCGGCACCGCCCACGACACCGCCGGCAGGTGTGTCATCATCACGGACACGGCAGGGAACAGTAAAAAACAGCATCTCTTGGACAGCACGGTCATGGCGGTCATACCGACAGCCCCCACCGGACTCACCGGCACCTGGGGCACAGCGGGTATCACCCTGAACTGGACTGATCCGAGCGAAAGCAGCATCACCAAGTATCAATACCAACAGTGTGACAGTGCCGGGGTCACCTGCGGCTCGTGGACTGATATACCAAGCAGCGGTGCCACCACCGTCACGCATCCCATCACCGGTCTCACGGCGAACACGGGATACTCGTTCAAACTCAGAGCGGTCAATGCGAACGGCGACGGTACCGCCGCCTCCATAACCGGCACCACGGGCACCATCTACGACACGGACACAGACGGCCTCATTGATATCAATACTATTCAAAAACTCAACGCCATCCGGTATGACCTCAACGGAGACGGTGTCCCGAAGGCAGGACAGGAAAGCAACTACACCACAGTGTTCCCGAACGCGGCGACGCATCTCGGCTGTCCGGGACCCTGTACCGGCTATGAACTGACCGCGGATTTAGATTTCGATACCGACGATGCGGACATCAGAACCGACGACACCTACCACAACAGCGGCGCGGGGTGGGAACCGATCGGTGCGGACAGTGCCGGCAACCGCTTCACTGCCACATTCAACGGCAACGGCTTTGTCATTGACAACCTTTTGATCAATCGGAGCAGTACCGGCACCCAGGCATTATTCGCCGCGACAGAAACCGGCGCGAAGATCACAGCGGTCGGCATGCGCGATGTCAATGTCGCCGGTACCAACGGCTCGGCTGCTTTGGTCGGCGCGAGCAAGAGTGGTACCGTCATCAGCGCGAGTTTCTCCACCGGATCAATCACCGGCGCATGGGCTGCCGGCGGGTTAGTGGGATACAACGAAGGCACGGTAGAGGCGAGTTACAGCTCCGCCACCGTATCCGGCACGACCGCCGTCGGCGGTTTGGTCGGCAACAGCCAGAACAGCGGCGCGAGTATTAAAAACAGTTACGCCTATGGTGCGGTGACCCAGAGCGGCACAACCCATCTCGGCGGCTTGGTCGGACACAACCACACCAACGCGACGATAACAGATAGTTACTGGGACACTGAGGTCACCACGGCCGCAGGCGTCGGTACCACCGGCGCGGTCGGTAAGACCACAACACAGCTCCAGACACCCGTCGACTATACCGGTATCTACGCGACATGGGATGACAGTGATATAGGGGGCACCAGTGCCAATGACGCGCCATGGGACTTCGGCAGGAGTAGCCAATATCCGGCACTGACATTCGGAGGACACCGAACGGCGACGCAACGGCCTGCTTTCACCCTGGACATCACCGGCAACGGCACGGCAAACTATCTGGATGCCATTGTCCACTACTATTACGCGCAGAACCCGATCGATCAGTCAGCGGGCGGTGCGGTCATGGCGAACTTCATCAATGCGAACGACTCGCCGACGAACACAGAGAACCAGACCGACACGGCGGCTATCTACACAACGATGCAGGATTCCGCCACAACGCGTGACTTCACCGGCAACGGTACCACCAATTATCTGGACGCCATTGTCCACTACTATTACGCGCAAAACCCGATCGATCAGTCAGCGGGCGGCGCGGTCATGGCGAACTTTATCAATGCGAACGACTCACCGACGAACACAGAGAACCAGACCAACACGGCGACTATCTACGCGCTGCTTCAAAACCTGGATCTGTAAGGAGATGCGAAACGGATGCACCGCGGTACGCGGAGTGTATTGCTGCATGGAATCATGGAATAAGGAATGTAGATAGGTACGATATCGGAAGCATGCTATAGTATCACTAATACTGATGCAACCATGAAAAACAAACTGCACACACTTATAAACGGTCTGAAAAATAAATTTCGCGGTCATAAGAATAACCGACCGGCAGCATCCGATGAAACACCAACGAATAACGGCAGCACACTCAGTCAGGAGGAAGCAAACAGAAGGATTGATAAAGCCGCGAAAGTAACCGTTGAACGATACGGTCATATCATTGAACGCCTCTCAAAAGAGTAGTATGGAGTTTCTCACAGAAGAACACTTATTGCGCCTGTACGACACAGAGCGGAAAACAGGGTATCTCACCGGACTCTTCGGTCCGTTTCTGCCGACTGATCGGGAAGTATGGGCGGAAAAGATGGCGGCAGTGCAGGGTATCGTGCAAAACAGAAGTACCATGCTCGGCGACGACCTGCACGGTACCATTGCGCGGGCGATGTTCCTGATTATCAAGGGACACAAGCTGGTTGACGGCAATAAACGCTCCTCCATTCTCTGCATGATCGGTATGTACTATCTGAACGGATATGAGATGACAATTGATCCGGAAGCACTGTACAGGAAAGTAAAAGAAATAGCGGCACTTGATTCGCAGACCTGCGATGATGATACGATAGTTGCCGATGTGAAAAAGTTTCTGCAGGACGGCACGTACAGCGGTGCGGATACAAGGTAGGGAACAAATAAAGTGCGCAGCGCGCGCTGTGGCATCAAAAAAATATTTTTGAAATTTTTGAAATTATTATCATAATCGGGTTATAGACCCGTGGTAGCAGGTATATCGAAATCATATATAAAAATACTACTAGTAAAATTGTCCACCTGTAATAAATAATGCGATAATATAACAAGTACACTGTCTATGTGTACAGCACAAGTATAGTTAGTATGTATATAACTAAAGAACTCTTTCTCACGCGATGTATCGCACTCTGGGTGATACTCGCGCTGATGGTAACACTCATGCCGATTGCTCCGTATGCCGTCGGTCAGGAAGAAAAGAAACCTGATGGGGGGGGTACGACAGATACACAACAAGAAGCGCCGCCGGAGCGTGTGTCGGATGATGAAGAGACAGGGGAAGAAACACCGGAAGAACGAGAGGAAGAGGCAGGTGGAGATGATGAAGAGGAAGCACCAGAACCGACTGCAGAACCGGCACCGGAACAACCGCAACCACAAACACAGCAGCAACAGCAGGTACAACTCCCCGATGATGACGACACCGCGGACACGCAGGCACAAACACCACCGACAGGCGCGCTGACTCTTGACCTGAAAGCCGGCAGTGACAGCGGATCAAACACCGCAGACAATATTACGAAAAACACCTCACTCACCTTTACTATTTCAAGTTCCACGAGTTTCGGCGGCACGAATACTGCCGATGACGGCACGAATATAGCCATTATTTATAAAAACAGTAGTTGCAGCACCGGAGCGGCGATACCGGCGAACGGCACCGCCTGGGGTGATTATGGTGGCTCTTACAATGGTTTTCATTCCTCTTTGAATAGCGCATGGAGGAACACTATAAGTAGAAAAAACACAAGACACCCGGCAGCAAGCCACGATCTATCACTTGATATAACCGCGATTCCGTGGGGTGGCGGTTCCTTCACAGCACCAACGGTTACGGACGGGGTGAAGTGTTTCATCACTGCATATTTTCCAGATGGAGCTGCCTCAGCCAGCTATACCAGCAGTAACACCAGTACCGGTCTTGAAGTGACCATAGACAGGGTAACGACCACGCCGACACTCAGAATACACTCCGGCGGCGGCACCGCGTCACCGACCGTTCGTGTTGCAAATCTTGAGAATAACAGTAGAGTGCGTCTCTACACCTCTTCTAACTGTACGACCGGTGCGCTCGGCAGCGGTGACACCACGGTGGGACCGACGGCAGTAGTGGATATCGCCCTGAGCGGACGAACCTCAGGTGAGAAGTACTACGCCAAGCACACGGATGTCGCCGGCAACACGCCCACTTGCAGCAGCGCGGTGACGAATACCGCATCCGCTCCGCCAGCTCCCACCGGTCTCACCGGCGCCTGGACAGCGGGAGGGGTCACCCTCAACTGGACTGACCCGAACAATAGTGGAATCACCAAGTATCAATACCAACAGTGCAATAGTGCCGGTGCCAGTTGCGGTTCGTGGACTGATGTAGCGAGTAGCGGTGCGACCACCGTCACACATCCTATCACCGGTCTCACGGCGAACACGGGATACACTTTCAAACTCAGAGCGGTCAACGCGACTGGCGATGGTGCCGCAGCATCAACCGCCGGCAAAACAGGCACGGTGTATGACACGGACACAGACGGTCTCATTGATATCAATACAATTCAAAAACTCAACGCCATCCGCTGGGATCTCAACGGTGACGGCACCCCCGACTCAGGACATGCAACAAACTACAACGGGGTATTCTCAAACGCCGCCACCAACCTCGGCTGTCCGGGACCCTGTACCGGCTACGAACTGACCGCGGATTTGGATTTCAATACCGGCGATGCGGTCAGAACCGACGACACCTACCACAATAGCGGAGCGGGATGGGAACCGATCGGTGCTGACAATTCCAGCGGCCGCTTCACCGCCATCTTTAACGGCAGGGGTTTTGTCATTGATAACCTCCTCATCAATCGGAGCAGTACCGGCACCCAGGCATTGTTCGCCGCGACAGATAACGGAGCCCGCATCACCGCGGTCGGTCTCCGCGATGTCAATGTCACCGGTGCCAACGGTTCTGCGGCACTGGTCGGCGCGAGCCAGTCCGGCACGGTCATTAACGCGAGTTTCTCCACCGGATCAATCACCGGTAAGTGGGCAACCGGTGGGTTAGTGGGATGGAATGCCGGCACGGTGGAGGCGAGTTACAGCTCCGCCGCCGTATCCGGCACGACCGCCGTCGGTGGCTTGGTCGGCAACAGCCAGAACAGCGGCGCGAGTATTAAAAACAGTTACGCCTACGGTGCGGTGACGCAGAGCGGCAGTCAGCACCTCGGCGGCTTGGTCGGACACAGCCACAGCAGCGCGACGATAACAAGTAGTTATTGGAACACCGAGGTCACCACGGCCGCGGGTACCGGCACCACCGGCGCGGTCGGCAAGACCACAACACAGCTCCAAACACCGACGACCTACACCGGTATCTATGCGACATGGGACGACAGTGATATCGGGGGTACCAGCGCGAATGACGCGCCGTGGGACTTCGGCACGAACAGTCAGTATCCCGCGCTGTCCTTCGGAGGACACCGAACAGCGACGCAACGATCTGCCTTCACCCTGGACATCACCAGCAACGGTACCGCCAACTACTTAGACGCCATTGTGCACTACTACTACGCGCAGAACCCGATCGATCAATCGGCAGGCGGCGCCGTCATGGCAAACTTTATCAATACAAACGACTCACCGACGAAGACAGGGGATCCGACCACCACAGCAGCTATCTACACAACGATGCAGGATTCCGCCACAACGCGTGACTTCACCGGCAACGGCACCACCAACTATCTGGACGCCATTGTGCACTACTACTATGCGCAAAACCCGATCGATCAGTCAGCGGGCGGCGCGGTCATGGCGAACTTCATCAATGCGAACGACTCACCGGCGAAGTCGGGAGCCCCGACCGACACGGCGGCTATCTACACGCTGCTTCAAAACCTGGAGCCGTAGTAACGGAAAAGACGGTCAGGCAGTGCACCTTGGCGGGGAGGTAAGATTGTCCACCTGTAATAAATAATGCGATAATATAGCAAGTATACTGCTTGTGTGTACAGCACAGGTATAGTATGTATATACATAAAAAACTCTTTCTCACACGATGTATCGCACTCTGGGTAATACTCGCGCTGATGGTAACACTTATACCGACCGCCCCGTATGCCGTCGGTCAGGAAGAAAAGAAACCTGATGGGGGGGGTACGACAGATACACCGCAGGAAGCACCGGAGCAGCAAGCAGAAGCACCGCCGGAGCGTGTGTCGGACGGTGATGAAGAGGAGGAAGAACCTGCAGAGCAGGAGGAGAGTGAGGATGAAGAAACACCGGCACCAACGCTCAGCGGTCTCACGGTCTCGGATACCGATCTCAATGAACCGTTTGATCCTGCCGTAACAACCTATACCGCCGATGTGGCACATAACAGCGAAACCGTAACAATCAGCGCGACACCGACGGACGAGACGGCAACTGTGGCATTTACTGATACAACAGATGCCGACACAGACACGGTGGGACAGCAGGTCAATCTCACGGAAGGGGAGAACACGATAACGATAACGGTCACGGCGGAGGATGCCGTCGCAACACAGACCTACACCCTGACAGTGACCAGAGCTGCGGAAGAGGAAGAAGAACAAGAAGAGGCGAATGAAAACGAAGAGCAAGAGGATGAAGAAGAGGCAGGAGAAGAAACACCGGAAGAACGAGAGGAAGAGACAGCGGGTGGAGATGATGAAGAAGAACAAGAAGAGGAGGAAACACTGGAACCGATTGCAGAACCGGCACCGGAGCAACCACAAGCACAGCAGCAACAGCAGGCGCAACTTCCTGATGACGACACCGCGGATACGCAGGCGGCCCCGACCGGCAAGCTCGGTGTCAAGCTGAAATACGATGCGACAGACGACACGGGAACATTGGAAGACAGCGTCACCAGTAATACCGCGCCGACACTGGCGGTCACGTCAACGACGAACTCATTTTTCGGCGGCGACAATGATACCGTTGAGGTGTACTACAAAAACTCGGCGTGTGCGACGGGCAGCGCGGTGCCGACCACGGCGTTTGACGCGAGCGGTACGGCACCGTCCGGCTGGACGAGATACGGCGCGAGCACGGGGGCACAGGCGCTGTCAACGCTGATTTATGTGTCGGCGGGCACCACTACCCTCACTGCCGGCACCTATTGCTTCTTCGTCGCGCACACCGCCGCCGGCACGACCACGACGCTCAGCAGCCACAGTGTGGGATACGAGGCGATAATAGACAATACCGCGCCGGTGCTCACTGCGTTCAAGATAGGGACCGGCAGTACGGCGACCTACGCGGTCACCGCCACGGACAACATGCCGCTTACCGGTAAGACGAAAGACAATGTCGCCGCGGGAAGCTGTACCGACACCACAACCACGGACAGCACCTGGACGGACTATGTCCGGGGAACAAACACCGGCACGGCGCACGATACCAACGGGAGGTGTGTCATCTTTTCTGATGTGGCGGGCAACAAGAAGGCGCAGCATCTCTTGGACAGTGCGTCCGTCACCGCCTTAACCACGCCCACGGCGCCCGTCGGATTCACTGCGGCGTGGAACGCGGCGGGAGTGACTCTCAACTGGACCGGTCCGACCGGCAGTACGGTCACCGGGTATCAAACGCAGCAGTGCGACGGCGACGGGAATACCTGCGGCTCGTGGACTGATATATCAGGAAGCAGCGCGACGACGGTGTCCCATGCGGTCACGGCGCTCTCGGCGAATACGGCGTACACCGTCAAACTCAGAGCGAGTAACACGAACGGCGGCGGTTTTGAGGTGGTCGCGGTCGGCACGACGGGCACGGTGTACGATACGGACGGCGACGGCCTCATTGATATTAATACAATTGAAAAACTCAACGCGATGCGGTGGGATTTAAACGGGAACGGGGTGGTGTCTTCCGCTGATGAGGGAACGAACTGGACATCCGGGAATGATACGAAATATACGGCGGTGTTTCCGACCGCGGCGACCTACCTGGGCTGTCCGGGACCGTGTGTCGGCTATGAGCTGACCGCGGACCTGGACCTTGATGATAACGATGCGGGCGACCGCACCGACGACACCTTCTACAATAGCGGCAGCGGTTGGGAGCCGATCGGTCCCAGCTACATCAACTCATACGCGGCAACATTCAACGGGAACGGGTTTATGATTGATAATCTGTTCATTAACCGTGCAATAAATGGAGTCGGATTCTTCAATTATCTCACCGGCACGGTCACGGCGGTCGGCCTCCGCGATGCCGATGTGAGCAGCGACGGTCGCATAGGTATTCTCGTCGGCCAAAGTTACGGCACGGTCACGGCATCATTTGCTACGGGCTCGGTCAGCGGCGCAAATATCGTCGGTGGATTGGTTGGAGGGATGCATGGTACATCATCGGTGGTGCAGGCGAGCTATACCAATGTGACGGTCAGTGGCACCGCTGATAATCTCGGCGTCGGCGGATTAGTGGGTTCCAATCACGGCGGCGATATTATCAACAGTTACGCGTATGGGGCGGCATCCAGCAGGAACCCGACGACCACACACCTCGGCGGACTCGTCGGCGGGACACACGGCAGATCCACGGTAACTGCCAGTTACCACGACAGTACGGTCACGTCGTCCGACGGATACAATACGCCTGCCACCGGCAAGACCACGGCGCAATTGCAGTCGCCGACGGGCTACACGGGTATTTTCAGCGCCTGGGATGACAGCGATCTGGACGGAGACGGGAACAATGATACGCCGTGGGACTTCGGCTCAAACACGCAGTATCCCATCCTGTCCTTCGGCGGCCACCGGGTGGCGACGCAGCGGGATTCGGCGGGGAATCTCAGCGCGCTGACGATCTCGGCGGGCGCGTTGTCCCCGACCTTTAATGCGTACCGGTACCTCTACGATGTGGAGATACCGGCGGCTACCACGACAGTCACGGTCACGCCGACGGTGTTCACCTCGGGCGCGTCGGTGACGGTGAACGGCAGCACGGTCACGTCGGGTAGCCCGTCAGCGGCGATCACGCTCGCGGCGGTGGGCACGGCCACGACGATCACGATTGTCGTCACGCCGTCGTCGGGTGACCCGCAGACCTACACGATCTCGGCGACCCGAAAGAATGATTATGACGATGATGATGACGGGCTCATTGATATACGCACGCATCAGCAATTGAATGCGGTGCGCTGGGATCTGGACGGCGACGGGATGCCGGCGGCGGTTGGGGAAATAGACCACCGGGCCGCGTTCTCGCACGCGATGGCCGGTATGGGCTGTACGACGGCCTGCACCGGCTATGAGCTCAGGGCGGACATTGATGTGGATACGGACGGAGACAATGACGGGACGTGGACGGGCGACGAGGCGAGTCCGACCGGGGACAGCGGTGATATGTACTACAACGGCGGGAGCGGCTGGCTGCCGATCGGCACGGCCACGAATTCATTCCGCGCGACCTTCAAAGGAAACGGCTACACGATCGCGAACCTCTTTATTAATAGAAGCACGACGAATGATGCGGGGCTGTTCGGCCATGTCGGGGTGCCGTCCAACAGCCATACCCGCATTGAGGGGGTGGGACTCAAAAATGCCTACGTCAGAGGAGCGGATAGGACGGGTGCGCTGGTGGGCAACAGTGAGAAGCCGGTCACGGCGAGCTGGGTGTCCGGCGTGGTCAGAGGAGGCGCGCAGGTCGGCGGGCTGATCGGGCTGAGCGAGGGCGAGGTGACAGCAAGCTATTCGCTGGCTTCGGTCACGGCGACGAACAAGGGAGGCGGGCTCATCGGCGAGCAGGACGGCGATACGATCACCGCGAGCTATGCCATCGGGAACGTGAGTGTCTCGGGAGCGACGGAGGGAGGACTGGTGGCGACGGCGACCAACACCCCCACCGAGACGAATACGTATTACAATAGCGAGACGACGACGCTGAGTGCCTCGGCGCTCGGCACGGCGAAGACGAGCGCGCAGCTCACGGCGCCGACGGGCTACACGGGTATATATGCAAACTGGAATGTGGATGTGGGCGGCACGAGTGCGGCGGATGATCCGTGGAGCATTGCCGCGGGCAGGTACCCGGTCCTGAAATACGGCGCGGGGGCGGATACGGCGCAGCAGGCGGCGGAGCAACTGCCGGCAGCTCCGCAGGGGCTCACCGCGGTGGCCGGTAATACGGAAATCACGGTCTCCTGGACGAATCCGAACGACCCGACGATCACGAAATATCAATACAAACGAAAAGTCGGCACCGGCAACTACGACGCGAGTTGGACGGACATCCCGGGCGTGGGCGCGACCGGCACCTCCTACACCTTCACGGGGCTCACGAACGGGACCGTCTATCAGTACAAAATTCGCGCGGTGAACGCGGCGGGCAATAGCGCGGAAGCGGAAACGACGGCGGCTACCCCGGCGATTGCCACCTCTGCTGCCCCCGCTTCGGTCACGCTCGCGCGGGACGCGGACGCCATTGATCCCTACACCGGCACGGGCACCCACCGCACCAGAGACACCACCCCGACTATTTCATTCACCGCGGTCTCCGGCGCGACCACGACGGTGCAGTACCGGCAGGGAGCCAGCGGCGCGTTCAGCGCCACCGGGGTCACGCACACCGGTACTGGCTCGGACACCTCCCGCACCGCCACGCTTCCCGCACTCAGCACCAACGGCACCTATCAGGTGGAGATTACCCAAACGGAGAGCGGCAAAGCGGCGCAAAAGAGCACCTACGACTTTATGCTTGACACGGAGGCACCAACCGTCAATGCCGGATTTATTAAAAACAATGTAAACGCCTCGGGCGGTGTTGACTATTTCGGTGTAGATGGTGTTCTCATCGTCTCATTTACCTTTAATGAGGATATCGCCGCATCACAGACCATCACCGGAAAGTTCGTGAACGACGCGGCGGATATTCCGGCATCGGGCGGCAGCCATCACGCCATCTCGGTGAACCGTATCAATGCGACCAAGCAAACCCTCACCCTCAGCGTCAGAGACGAGGGACCTGATGTCGCCGTAGACGACCTGAAATATCAGATCACCAACGGCACGGCACTCACTGACCTCGCCGGCAACGCGCTCGGCGCGCAAAGTGTCACCGGTATCGCGAACGTTGCGATAGACACGACGAAGCCGACGCTCACCCCGACCAAGGTGGGCACCGGCAATGCGGCGACCTACAAAGTCAGTGCGACGGACAACTCCCCGCCCCTCGCCGGCAGGACGAAGGACAATGTCGCCGTGGCTAACTGCACGGACAATGCGGTCACGACAACCGCTGCGGGCTGGTCGGGGTACACGCCCGGAACGAACGCCGGCACCGCGGACGACACCAACGGCAGGTGTGTCGTTATCACGGACGTGGCCGGCAACAGCAAGGCGCAGCATCTTTCGGATGGGGATAATGCTATTACCGCCGACTTCACCCTGGACATCACCGGCAATGGCACGGCAAACTATCTGGATGCCATTGTCCACTACTACTATGCGCAGAATCCCAATGATCAACCGACGGGCGGCGCGGTCATGGCGAACTTTATCAATGCGAACGACTTTCCGGTGAAGACAGGGAGCCCGATCACCACAGCAGATATCTACACAACGATGCAGAATTCCGCTGCGACGCGCGACTTCACCGGCAACGGCACGGCAAACTACCTGGATGCCATTGTCCACTACTACTACGCGCAGAATCCCAATGATCAACCGACGGGCGGCGCGGTCATGGCGAACTTTATCAATGCGAACGACTTTCCGGTGAAGACAGGGAGCCCGACCACCACAGCGGCTATCTACACGCTGCTTCAAGGATTGTGATTGTAGTGCCGGAAAAGACGATCGGGCAGTACACCTTGGCGGGGAGGTGGGGAAGAGTAGCACTGTCTCGGGATAGTAAGATTATCCACCTGTAATAAATAATGCGATAATATAGCAAGTATACTGCCCGTGTGTACAGCACAGATATTATTGTATGTATATAACTAAAGAACTCTTTCTTACACGATGTATCGCACTGTGTGTGATACTCGCATTACTCGGCACACTCATTCCGACCGCTCCGTATGCCGTCGGTCAGGAAGGAGAAACGCCTGAAGAGGGGGGTGCGACGAACACACAACAGGAAGCACCGGAGCAACAGGCAGAAGCGCCGCCGGAGCGTGTATCGGATAATGAAGAACAAAGTGAACCGACCGGGAGTGGTGAAGAAGAAAACGAAGAACAGGAAGATGAGGAAGAGGAAGCAGCACCAATACTCAGCGGTCTCACGGTCTCGGACACCGATCTCAACGAACCATTTGATTCTACCGTAACAACCTATACCGCTGATGTGGCGAATACTATTGAAACAGTAACAATCAGCGCGACACCGACGGACGACATCATGACCGTCACCTACGATCCGACCGATACCGACACGGAAGAAGACGGACACCAAGTCAATCTCACAGAAGGAGAGAACACCGTAACGATAACAGTAACCGCAGAGGACGGGGTAACGGTGCAGACCTATACGCTCACCATCACCAGAGCGGCGGAAGAGGAAGAAGAGAGTGAACCCGAAGATGATAATACACAACCTGCAAATGAGCCGGCGGACGACGAAGAGGAGGAAGCAGAGGAAAATGAGGAATCAGAAGAAGAGGAAAACGAAGAGCAGGAAGCACCGGCACCAACGCTCATCGGTCTTACGGTCTCGGACACTGATCTTAACGAAACATTTGACCCTACTGTTACAACCTACACCGCCGATGTGGCGAATACTATTGAAAATGTGACGGTAACAGCAACCGCAGACAATACAATGACCGTGGCATTTACTGATACAACGGATGCCGACACGGAAGAAGACGGACAGCAAGTCAATCTCACGGAAGGAGAAAACACCGTAACGATAACGGTAACCGCAGAGGACGGGGTAACGGTGCAGACCTACACCCTGACAGTGACCAGAGCGGCGGAAGAGTCGAGTGAACCCGAGGATGACGATACACAACCTACAAATGAGCCGGCGGACGACGAAGAAGAAACTGTAGAGGAAGAGGAGGGTGAAGAAGAAAGTGAAGAGGAAGAAGAACAAGAAGAGGCGAATGAAAACGAAGAGCAAGAGGATGAAGAAGAGACAGGAGAAGAAACACTGGCACCAACGCTCAGCGGTCTCACGGTCTCGGATACCGATCTTAACGAACCATTTGATTCTACCGTAACAAGTTACACGGCTGATGTTGCAAATGACATTGAGAATGTAACGGTTACGCCGACCGCAGACGATACGATGACCGTAGCATTCACCGACACGACGGATGCCGACACGGAAGAAGAAGGACACCAAGTTAATCTAACAGAAGGAGAGAACACCGTAACGATAACGGTCACGGCACAGGACGGGGTAACGGTGCAGACCTACACCCTAACGATCACCAGAGCTGCGGAAGAAGAACAAGAAGAGGAAGAAGAATCCGTAGAGCAAGAGGATGAAGAAGAGGAGGAAACACCGGCACCGACCGCGGAGCCCGCACCGGAACAACCGCAGCCACAAACACAACAGCAACAGCAGGCGCAACTGCCTGATGATGACACCGCGGGCACGCAGGGTGCTCCGTCAGGTGCGCTGATACTGATTTTAAAACCGTCTTCCGACTCACACCGCCACGGCACCATTGACGCAGTAACCGCGCTCCCCGGATCTCCGACGGACGGCACCATGATTCGGTTCACCGCATCGGCGACATCACTCACAAACACCTACGAAACCAACGGCATCACGGTGAAAACGACCGCCGCGGTCAACGATATGTTCCGGTATGAAAGTACCGGCACCAAGTGGGTCTTTATGGGAAACGGTGCCACCACAGCCGGCATCAGTTCGGATGTTGACGGGATTACGAATGACGATACACCGACCTTTACTATAAAAAGTTCCGACGGCGGAAACTTCGGCGGTGGCGGTGGCGGGGATGAAGCTTTTTTCCTATTTAAAAAAGATCAGGGGTGTGCGGGACTCTCCAAACCGTCAGGGGCATATCTCGACATCAGCGAAGTGCTGGGGTGGTCGCAGGCGTCCTATCAAACTAGTGAGACCAATGCATATGATGCGCAAATCGTGACACAGAGTATCGAGAAGATATGTTTGAGTGCAGGATTTACAGACGATGGGCAGAACACCAGTAACTGGAGTGAATTACTTGAGGTGACGATAGACACCACGGCGACCACACCGACAGTCGCTATCACCTCCGGTGTCGGTACAAGCAACCCGACGGTGCGGGTGTCGTCGCTTGAACCGGGCGGCGCAACGGCGCAGCTGTTCAGTGATTCGTCCTGCTCCTCATCAATCAGCGGCACGGCGACCACCGGCGCGTCTGAGACGCACAAGGATATAACCACAACCACAAGTGTCGCCGCGGATGCGAGCATCTACGCGAAGCAGACAGATGTTGCCGGCAACACGGCCTGCAGTGCCGCGGTGGTGAATGCGGTGCCGTCCGCAGCGGTGAGCGATATTGATCTGAAAACAGGCAGCGACACCGGCACGCAGGACGACGACATCACGAGCGATACCACGGCACCGGAGATAGGATTCACGCAGGTGGCAGGTGCGACCATTACCGCCCGCTATCGCAAGGTGGGAGGATCGTGGACAGCTATACAATCAGGAAGTATCACGGCGACGGGAACCGCGGGTACAATCACCCTACCGCTTCTCACGGCGGGTGACGGCGCGTACGAGGTGGAGATAACACAGGATGATGATGGCAACGGCGCGAGGAGTCCGACAGCGACGACCTACATGTTCACGCTTGATATCACCGCACCGACGGTTTTCACCAGTATTACGCCGGCAGTGCCGTCAGGCACCCCGACGAAGTTCTCGCGTACCGGCGGGGTCACGGTGGCGTTGAGCAATGAAGACAGATTCGGCTCCGCTACCTCTCTCTCCGCGGACGGCACGCTGATGGCGGTGGGGGTTCCGGACGACGATGACCGGGGGAGCGACAGCGACGGTGACAATAGGGGCGCGGTGTACCTCTTTCAAAAATCAGGTGCCACCTGGCAAAAGATACACAAGTTCTCCGACCACACCGGCAGCGCGGTGACCAGAACCCGGTTCACCTCGGCAGTGACGGATGTTGATCTGAGCGACGGTGACAATTTCGGCTCCGGCGTTTCCCTCTCGGCAAGCGGCACGCTGCTGGCGGTGGGCGCGCGAAATGACAACACCGGCAGCGATAACAAAGGTGTGGTCCACCTTTTTCAAAAATCAGGCACCGCCTGGTCGCGGGTGCACACATTCTCCGACCACACCGCAAGCACCAACACGGAAACCCGTTTCACGACAGCGGTAA
This sequence comes from Minisyncoccota bacterium, assembly GCA_958295675.1. GTDB lineage: Bacteria > Patescibacteriota > Minisyncoccia > Phycocordibacterales > JABAAK01 > JAPPJI01. Next base: position 308,247 of record OY282360.1, read on the forward strand.
CAGATGTTGATATATCAAGCAATGCCAATTTCGGTTCCGCTGTATCCCTCTCGGCAAGCGGTACGCTGTTGGCGGTGGGAGCGTCAGCAGCGGCACCCAACTCAAAAGGCGCGGTGTACCTCTTTGAAAAAACAGGTGCCTTGTGGTCGCAGTCACTCAAAATCTCCGATAACGAGGGCGGATCGGGACTCCTTGATGTTGGTCTATATACCGATGAAAGCTTCGGCACCGCTACCTCCCTCTCGGCAAGCGGCACACTGCTGGCGGTGGGCGCACCATCAAACGATGATGGCGGTATCGAAAAGGGCGCGGCCTACCTCTTTGAAAAAACAGACGGCTCGTGGGCGAAGACACTGAAGATATCCGATAACGGCGGCGGCGAAGAACTCTTGGATATCAATTTGACTAACGGCGACCACTTCGGATCCGCCGTCTCGCTTGCCGGTACGGCACTGGCGGTGGGGGCGTATGATACCGGCACCTTTAACGAAGGATCAATCCACCTTTTTGAAAAATCACGCGCCGGATGGTCAAAATCGCTTGAAATATCAGAAAACAGCGGCGGCATGGGGCTCCTGAATATCAGTTTGGACAACGAAGACGAGTTCGGCTCCGGTGGCTCCCTCTCTGCGGACGGCACAGTGCTGGCAGCGGGCGCGCCTGCTGACGATGACGGCGGCGATGCCAGCGGCGCGGTGTACCTGTATGGTGTCTCGCCGGTGACAACCGCCCGCGCCGCGACGGTCGCCGCATTTGATGACGAAGACAGCAGCACGATGAAGTATGTGAAAATCAGTGACAGCACCTGCACGGCGGCACAGTTCACGGGCGATGCGGGAACGACATATACCGAGGAGAGCGCGATTATCGCCAACACCTTCAGTACCGACAACGGGAAGCGGTTCTGCTTCCGCGTGCAGGATGCGGCGGGGAATATCGGCTATGGCAGCTCCGTCGCTATTACCATCACCGCGCCGCCGGCACCGCCGGCAACCCCCGACGGTCTCACCGGCACCTGGACAACAACGGGGGTTACCCTCAACTGGACTGATCCGAATGACAATGCGATCACAAAGTATCAATACCAACAGTGTGATAGCACCGGTGCCACCTGCGGATCATGGACTGATGTGGCGAGCAGCGGTCCGACCACGGTCACGCACCCCATCACCAGTCTCACGGCGAACACGGGATACACCTTCAAACTCAGGGCGGTCAATGCGAGCGCGAACAGCACCGCCGCATCCATCGTCGGCACCACAGGCACGGTGTACGACACGGACACTGACGGGCTCATTGATATCAATACAATTCAAAAACTCAACGCGATTCGGTATGACCTGAACGGAGACGGTACCCCCGCATCAGGACAGGGGACAAACTATACGGTCGGTTTCCCGAATGGAGCAACACACCTCGGCTGTCCGGGACCCTGCACCGGCTACGAGCTGACGGCGGACCTGGACTTGAACGATGAGACCGCCGGCATCCGAACCGACGACACCTACTACAACGGCGGCAGCGGTTGGGAACCCATCGGCACCGCCACGGATTCGTTCACGGGAACCTTCAACGGCAGGGGATTTGTCATTAATAATCTCTCAATTAACCGCACGACCGGCACGGTCGGACTCTTCGGGAATATAGGGAGCGGCGGTACGGTCACGGCAGTCGGCATCCGTAATGCCGATGTGAACGGCGGCACCAACAACGCCGGCGCGCTCGCCGGCAGCAGTGCCGGCACGATTACCGCGAGTTTCTCCGCGGGAACTGTTGCAGGCGGCGACGGAACCGGCGGCTTAGTGGGAGACAACAGCGGCACAGTGGAGGCGAGCTACAGCACCGCGACGGTGACGGGCACGGGAGACGCGGTCGGCGGACTGGTCGGCAGCAGTACCGGATCCGGCACGCTCATTCGCGCGAGTTACGCGCTCGGCGCGGTAACCAGCGCGACAAACTCAACGCAAGCCGGCGGACTAGTCGGCACCAACAGAACCGGCGCGGCGGTAACCGCCAGTTACCACAACAGCGCGGCGACCTCACAGAACGGCGAGGGCGGTGCCACCGGCAAAACACCGACACAACTGCAAACACCGACGGGCTATACCGGTATCTACGCGACATGGGATGACAATGATATAGACGGAAGTGGCGGGAATGATGCGCCGTGGGACTTCGGTTCAAACGGTCAGTATCCCGTCCTGTCGTTCGGAGGGCATCGGACAACAATGCAGCGGTCTGGCGCGGTGACCTCGGTCACCCTCGCCGCTGACGGCAGCAGTATCGCTCCCTACACCGGCACAGGCACCCACCGCACCAGAGACGCTACCCCCACCATTTCATTCACCGCGGTCGCGAACGCGACCACCACCGTGAAATACCGGCAGGGAACCAGCGGCGCGTTCACCGACACCGGAGTTACCCATTATATCAACACCGGTCCAAGCACGAGCCGCAACGCCCTGCTCCCGACGCTCAACACCAACGGTACCTATCAGGTAGAAGTCACGCAGGATGAAGATGGGGTGGGCGGCAAGACAGCAAGCATATTTACCTATACCTTTATCTTTGACACGCTGTCGCCGACCGTCACCCCCACCATCGCGAAAACCGGACACACACAATCAGGCGATGTTGACTACCTCAATGTTGGTGACGGTATCACGGTCACCCTCACCTTTAATGAGGACATCACCGCGGCACAGACCATTGCCGGAAAATTCATAAACGACGCGGCGGACATTCCGGCATCGGGAGGCAGCCATCACACCATCACCGCCGTTCGCACCGACGCGACGACGCAGACCCTCACCCTCACCGTCAGGGACGCGGGACCTGATGTCGCCGCGGGTGATCTGAAGTATCAGATTACCAATGGCGCGGCACTAACTGACTTGGCGGGCAACACCCTCGGCGCGCAGAGTGTCACCGCTATCGCGAGCACGGTGATAGATACGACGAAGCCGACGCTCACCCCGACCAAAACGGGTACCGGCAATGCAGCGACCTACAGAGTCACCGCCACGGACATTTCACCCGTCACCGGCAGAACAAAAGATAATGTCATCTTGGCAAACTGTACCGACACGACCACGACCGACAACTCGTGGACCAGTTACACCCCGGGAGACAACACCGGCACCGCGGACGACACCAACGGCAGGTGTGTCATCATCACGGACGCGGCGGGCAACAGCAAAGCCCAGCATCTTTCGGACAGCGCATCCGTCACTGCCGTACCGGCGGCGCCCACCGGTCTCACCACCCACTGGACAGCGGGAGGGGTCACGCTCAACTGGACTGACCCGAGCGACAGCACCATCACCAAGTATCAATACCAACAATGCGACAGCACGGGTGCGACCTGCGGCTCGTGGACGGATATACCAAGCAGTGGTGCCACCACCACGACCTACCCCGTCACCGCTCTCTCAGCAAACACGGGATACACTTTCAAACTCAGAGCGGTCAGCGCGACCGGCGATAGTATCGCCGTCTCGGCGGTCGGCACCACGGGTACGGTGTACGACACGGACACAGACGGGCTCATTGATATCAATACAATTCAAAAACTCAACGCGATTCGGTATGACCTGAACGGAGACGGTACCCCCGCGACAGGACAGGAAACAAACTATACGGCCGGTTTCCCGAATGGAGCAACACACCTCGGCTGTCCGGGACCCTGCACCGGCTATGAGCTCACCGCGGACTTAGATCTGAACGATAACGGCAGCGGCAGAAATGACGACACCTACAACAACAGCGGTGCGGGGTGGGAGCCGATCGGCGCGGACAGTGCAGGCAACCGCTTCACCGCTATCTTCAACGGCAACGGCTTCGTTATTGATAACCTTCTCATCAATCGGGGAAGTACCGGTAACCAGGCATTGTTCGCCGCGACGGAAACCGGCGCGCACATCACGGCAGTCGGTCTGCGCAATGTGAATATCACCGGTGCCAACAGATCGGCAGCTTTGGTCGGCGCGAGCAAAGCCGGCACGGTCATTAACGCGAGTTTCTCCACCGGATCAATCACCGGCGCATTGGCAACTGGCGGGTTAGTGGGATACAACGAAGGCACCGTGGAAGCGAGTTACAGTGCCGCGGCGGTCTCCGGCACGACTGCCGTTGGCGGACTGGTCGGCAACAGCCAGAGCAGCGGTGCGAGTATTAAAAACAGTTACGCGTACGGTGCCGTCACCCAAACCGGCTCAGGAAACCTCGGCGGCTTGGTCGGAAACAATCACACCAACGCGACGATAACAAATAGTTACTGGGATACCGCTTCCACCACATCTGCGGGCACTGGTACCACCGGCGCCACCGGCAAAACACCGACACAACTGCAAACACCCGTCGGCTACACTGGTATCTACAGTACCTGGGACGACAGTGATATCGGGGGCACCAGCGCCAATGACGCGCCGTGGGACTTCGGCACGAACAGTCAGTACCCCGTGCTTTCCTTCGGGGGGCATCGGACAACAACGCAGCGAGGTGATGTGGCGAACCTCAGCGATCTGACGGTCTCGGCGGGTACCCTCACCCCTGCCTTTGCCGCGAACACATATACATACACCATGAAGGTACCGGCAGCGACGGCGACCCTCACGGTCACACCGACGACGCTCCACACGGAAACCTTGTCCGTCACGGTAAACGGCAACACGGTCGCCTCCGGCAGTCCGTCAGCGGCGATCACCCTCACCGTGGGAGAAACAACCGACATCACGATTGTCGTCACCCCGACGGTGGGGAGTGCCAATACCTACACGCTCAGGGTCACCCGGCTGAAAGATTACGATGATGACGATGACGGACTCATTGATATACGCACCCATCAGCAGTTGAATGCCATCCGCTGGGACTTGGACGGGGACGGTACTGCCGCCTCGGGATACACGACTGCCTTCCCTCATGCGAGCACCGGTATGGGCTGTAAAGTCACCGACCACGACAACAACCCAACCACCCCGCAGCAGGAAACCTGCACGGGCTATGAGCTAAGAGCGAACATTAATTTAGACACCAACGGCAACGGCACCAGTGACCACGGTGATGCCTACTATAACAATGGATATGGATGGGTACCGATCGGTCAGCTGAACTCAGCATTCAATGCCACCTTCAGCGGCAACGGACACACCATATCCAACCTCCACATCAACAGAACCTCGACCTACACCGGACTTTTCGGATTCGTCGGCGGCTCAAATAACCATACCCGCATTGAAGGCGTGGGGCTAAAAAATGTCAGCGTCAGAGGAGGCATCTCCACCGGAGCCCTCGCCGGCAGAAATGAAAAACCCGTCACCGCCAGCTGGGTGACCGGCGCGGTGCGGGGAACGCGACTTGTCGGCGGGCTCATCGGGCAGAACACAAGCACCGTCACCGCCTCCTACTCCCTCGCCTCGGTCAACGTCACGTCGAACAACGCCGGCGGGCTTATCGGGCAGCAGGTGAACGGCGGCATCACCGCCAGCTACGCCAGTGGGAAAGTGACCGGCTCGGGAACAAAAGGAGGTCTCGTTGCCGCAAAAACCGGCTCGCCCGGCGACACCAACAACTACTACAACAGCGATACCAGCGGCATGACTGCCTCCGCGCTCGGCACGGCCAAGACAGACAAGGAACTCAGGACACCCACCGGCTACACCGGTATCTACCAGAACTGGAATGTGGATGTGGGCGGCAGCAATACAGCGGATGATCCGTGGAGCATCGTCGCGGGCAACTACCCGGTTCTGGACTACGGCGCGGGCGCGAGTGTTACGACGCAGAGAAACGAACAGCCGGCGATGCTGACCACGCCGACGATAGTGCGGCACAGTCCGACAGGTGCCGTCCACACCGACAAAACCCCGACCTTCCGAGTAATCTCACTGACGGAAGGTGCGACGATCACGCTGCACACCGGCAGTGACTGTAGCGGCGCAGCCCTCACCACCACCCCGACAACCGTCACGGTCGCAAGTAGCGACACCACCAAAGACATTGACTCCACATTTGTCGTCGGTAGTTACACCATTTTCGCGAAACAGACGAAGGGCAATATCTCCGCCTGCTCATCAGGGGTCTCATTTGAAATTAAGGGAACACCCGCCGCGCCGGCAAATATAGCGATAGCACCAGGAGACACCGAGGTCACCGTCAGCTGGGACAATCCGAACAACCCCACCATCACCAAGTATCAATACCAACAGAAAACAGGAGGCGGCAATTACGGCTCATGGACGGACATCAGCGGGTCAGACGCATCCACCCTTTCGGAGACCTTCACCGGCCTCACGAACGGCACCGCATATCAATACAAAATACGCGCGGTGAACGCCGCAGGCGACGGTGCGGAATCGGAGACCTCGGCGGCCACGCCGTTGGCAAGTATCTCCGCGGCCCCCGCTTCGGTATCGCTCGCTCTTGACACCAACGACAATATCACCCCCTACATCACCTCCGGCACCATACCCCGCACCCGTGATACCACCCCCACCATCACATTCACCGCCGTCGGGGGTGCAACCACCACCGTGAAGTACCGGCAAGGAACCAGCGGCGCGTTCAGCGACACCGGCGTCACGCACACCGGCACCGGCTCAGACACCGCCCGCACCGCCACGCTTCCAACGCTCAGCACCAACGGCACCTATCAAGTGGAAGTCACGCAGGATGAAGACGGCATAGGAAGCACAAAAACAGTGAAAGCAGTCACCTACACATTTATCTTTGACACGCAGGCACCAACCGTCAGTGCCACCATCGCAAAAACCGGACACGCATTGTCAGGCGGTGTTGACTACCTCAGCATCGGCGACACCATCACCGTTACATTCACATTTAATGAAGACATCACCGCAGCACAAACTATCACCGGAAAGTTCGTGAACGACGGCGTTGACATCCCGTCATCAGTAGAGAACTATCATACCGTCACCCCGGCACGCACCTCCGCCACCGCGCAGACTCTCACCCTCACCGTCAGAGACGCAGGACCCGATGTCGCCGCGGACAACCTCAAATATCAGATCACCAACGGCACCGCACTTACCGACCTCGCCGGCAACGCCCTCGGCGCGCAGAGTGTCACCGCTATAGCGAACACCGTCATAGACACCACAAAGCCGGCACTCACCCCAACCAAAGTGGGCACCGGCAATGCAGCCACCTACAAAGTCGCCGCCACCGACATTTCACCCGTCTCCGGCAGGACGAAAGATAATGTCGCCTCGGGAAGCTGCACCGACACGACCACGACCGGTGGGAGTTGGTCAGATTACACCCCCGGAACAGACACCGGCACCGCCCACGACACCGCCGGCAGGTGTGTCATCATCACGGATGCGGCGGGGAACAAGAAAGCCCAGCATCTCTCGGACAGCGACAACACGATTCAAGCTGACTTCACCATGGACATCACCGGCAACGGCACGGCAAACTATCTGGACGCCATTGTCCACTACTACTACGCGCAAAACCCGATCGATCAATCGGCGGGCGGCGCGGTTATGGCGAATTTTATCAATGCAAACGACTCACCTGTGAAGACAGGGAGCCCGACCACTACGGCGGCTATCTACACAAGTATGCAGAATTCCGCCACAACGCGTGACTTCACCGGCAACGGCACGGCAAACTATCTGGACGCCATTGTCCACTACTACTACGCGCAAAACCCGATCGATCAATCGGCGGGCGGCGCGGTTATGGCGAATTTTATCAATGCAAACGACTCACCTGTGAAGACAGGGAGCCCGACCACTACGGCGGCTATCTACACATTGCTTCAGAGTTTTGATCTGTGAGGAGAAAAAAGAGGATATATTCCATAGTTTAAGTTCGAGGCATAACTTAAAATATAACTTTTTATAATTTAAGTTTGAGGCATAACTTAAAATATAAATTTCTATAATGTAAGTTTGGGGCATAACTTAAATTATAAATCTCCAAAAAGCGCATTTTACGGTAGAATTATGGTATAATATGCCACACAGCATATTTTCGTATAACACAAGACAAACAGACAGAACAGCCGTACACAGCGGGAACATACAGGAAAAACATCTATAATGAGATTGAATATGAGAGTTTTGTGCCGAGTCGGGTGAATAAAGCGTACGATATCAAGGATCCGAATGTGCTGATATATGTTGAGAAAGCAATGCATCGTCTCGGTGAACTCAACGCATACTCATATCTTATTCCTGATGTTGATTTCTTTATCCGTATGCATATAAATAATGAGGCCGTGAAATCAAGCAGAATTGAAGGAACAAAAACAGGCATAGACGAGGCGATTCTCAACAGGGAAGAGATTAATCCGGAGATGCGGGATGATTGGCAGAAAGTGCAGAATTATGCGAACGCGATGGAATACGGCATAAAAGAAATGAAAGAATTACCGGTATGTATGCGATTGTTATGCGGCGTGCATAAAGAATTGATGCAGGAAGTGCGCGGTGAAGACAAGCAGCCGGGAAAATTCAGAAAAGAACAAAATTGGATAGGCGGCAAGAGCATTCAGGATGCGTCATTTATACCGCCGCATCCGGATGATGTGTCAGACGCGCTGCAAGATTGGGAGAAATTTGTGAATAACAGGCGAATAACAATATCGGATCTCATACAAATTGCCATAGCCCATTACCAATTTGAGACTATTCACCCGTTTAATGACGGGAACGGGAGAACGGGTCGTATAGCAATAATACTGCAACTTATCGAAATGGGTGTGCTGGATAAGCCGACATTGTATCTCTCTGACTTTTTTGAAAAGCATCGGGAAAAATATTACGACACCCTCTCCGCGGTTCGTGATTCAAACAAGATGGATCAATGGATTTTGTTTTTTCTGGAAGGTCTTGCGGAAACAGCGAAAAAAGGGAGAGAAACACTCCAAAATATTGTTGCTTTGCGGGAGGAATATGCAAGTAAAGTATTCACTTTAGATCGGCAGGCGAAATTAGCGGACAAGATACTCACCCACGCCTTCTCTCATCCGGGGTTTAATGTGGCGGAAATAGTGCAGCATTGCAAAACATCAACGGCAACAGCGAATGCGGTCATCAGCAAAATGGTGGATTGCGGTATGCTGAAAGAAATAACAGGATACTCCAGAAACAGGATATTTGTATTATGGGAATATCTTGCTTTATTCAAGTGAATGTTATATCACTCACGCTGTTTCCTTGGCAGGATTTTTCACTGAAAGGCAGGTAAACACTGTACCTGTCGTGAAAAACTCTGCGATACGGGCATACAGGAAGTTTTACACATGTTTGACAAATAATCATTCATAACGGTATACACTACAAATATATTTATTGGTAGAATAATTTATAATTTTATATGTATATTAAAAATAAATTTAGCACACGGTTAAGTCTTACAAGCGGTATCACCGCACTGAGTATTATTGTAAGTGTACTGGCAATGTCTGCGATGCCGGCGTACGCGACGACTCCGGGCGGCACACTGTCTGGGCATGCGCCGACAGAAGCAAGCAACCCGAGCGTGAGAGCGTACACCTCTGACACATCAGGAGTAAAGTTGCGCATCAGACCGTCAATCACTACCGCGCTGTCAAACACGGTGCCGTTTCCAGCCGGCGATGTATCAACGAAAGAATTTCTGATATATTCCCGCATATTCTACGACTCAAACAAAGTAACGCCGAGCAATCTTGAAATCGGCGGTGAGACCTACACGGGTACTGTCGGCGGTAATGCTACTTTGGTGCAGGATAAATATATACACGGGGGAGGTATAAATCTGTCTCCAATAAATATATACGCTGGTTTCTACCAGCTCATAGACACCCTCAGTATCACAACTCCTCAGGCAAGTTCGCACTGTCTGTTTAATACCGGCATGATACCGGACAGTATTGACGGCACCGACACGTCATCCGCCACTTTGGCAACGGTGAAGAGCACGATAGAGGCGCTCGGCTACGACAAGTGTGTATTGGTGGGTGTTTCTATTAACGGTGTCCGTGTTGAGAACGGCATCTCAAAAAATCTGTTTGCCAACGCACTGACCACCGGCACCAACCTTGATCTCGGTGATGTCAACTTCAACATCGAGGACGGCGCGGGCGGCAATATTGACTTCCTTTCATGGGTATTTATCAAACAGGGCGCGTCGTCATGGAATGTCTCGCCGGGCACGATTACCAGTATCAGTGATTCAAAACCTCCGACTATCACGCTGGAGGAGAATTTACCGACCACCACCAGCACCACCGACGATGAGTTTAAGATGCAGGTGAGCGAACCAATCGCGCTCAACAAAGTTACCGTTACCTGTACACCCGGCACGACCTATACACCCGGCGGCGGCACCAATATCAATCCGACCCTGATCATCGCCGACAGCACGGGCGGTGCGGCGCGCACCACGGCGATTCCCAAGGGTGTTGATGTGTTTGTCAAAATTTCTGCGGGTTTGACCGGTAGCACGCGGTATACCTGCGCAGCGACGGTGTCCGACGGCACCAACACCTCCGCTTCGGCGACGCAGCTCGGATCGTTCATCTTTGCCGACACAACAGCACCAATGTTTGACAGTATTGCCGTGGAGCGGAGCAGTACGAATAATGCGGATGCCAAGAGCAATAAGTATGCGAAAGAGGATGATACCGTAAAAGTAACATTGAATTTCAACGAGAACATAAGCAGCGTCGGGACGGTGGTCATCAAGATGGGTGGTAGCAGTGGCACGACGGTAACCTCGTCAGACCCGAAGGATCCGAGCGATGATACCACATTTGATGGTTCCAGTGACACCACAAGCAGCGTGTACTATACATTTGATGTTCCTTCGGGGGTAAACGGTGCCGTGTATGTTTCAGCGGTTAATTTTATTGATAAAGCGTCAGCCCCGAACACACAAAGCGTTGCACAAAACTACACAACAACTACAGCCGACGACACACTGGCATCATTCTTCGTCATTGACACTGTCGCGCCGAGCGCACCGTCAGCACCTGATTTGAAAGCTGGTTCAGACACCGGTCACAGCGACATTGACAATATTACCAGTAACGAAACACCGATCATCACTGTGGATCTCGCTACCAATGCCGATAGCACCGTTGATCGCGCGCGGGTAACAGCAACCAAAAGCAGTGAAACCGTGGTCGGCAACAGAAACGGTGACGGTGATGTGACACTCGGTACGCTTGCGGAAGGTACCTGGTCAGTTGAGGTGAACGCGATTGATAATGCGGGCAACAGCATCGCATCCGGCAGTCCGCTGAGTGTGAGGATCGACAAAACAGCACCGACAAGCCCGACCGTTCCGCTGAACTCCGCAGCACCATTCGCGAGCAGCGACCGCTACATTAACAGTGCCGAGAGTTCAACGAATGCGGCGACAGTATTGGTCGGCACCACAACGGGAGGCGGCAAACATGACGGATCGGATGCATTTGCGATTACCGCGAGTGACACAGCTTGCCAAGACGGTCTCACATTCGGCGAATCAGACACCGTGGAAGTGCGGGATGTGTCATCGGACGGCGTGTACCGCGTATGTTTCCGCGCCGCTGACGAGGCGGGCAACTATGCCTACGCGACCAGTCCCACATTCACGAAGGACACCACCGATCCGACCGTATTTATCATAGATTTGACCGTCAATAATTATCAAATTACCGCCGCCGATGCCAATACGCCAACGGCATCATATGTTCTCAACGGTATTGCGTCATCAGGTGTGACATGTAACGCCGGACAGACATACACACCGGTGCCGGGGAATAGCCAAATCACCATCACGGCCGGCAATCTACCGTGTGTATCAGTAGCCGATGCCGCAGGAAACACCATATATTCAACATCAGTCACACAGGGCGCGGCAATAACCGGTATCGGTGTGAGCTCGGAGACAGCAGGCAGCAAACTGATAGGCGGCAGCAGCACATTTAATGTATACGGCACGGGACCGGCCGAATCAACAGTCACCCTCCGCCGCCGATCAACCAGTACTACAACTGACACGCTGAGTGATTACGCCACTGTTATCGGCAGCGACACAATTGCCTCCGGTGCTAGCACCTGGTCCGTGGCGGTCAACCTCGCTGACGACACCTATGATTTCGCAACCACATCCGTGCTCGGTGACGGTACGGTACTCAACACTCCAGTGCCATACAAAGGGGTGGTTGTTGACACGACAGCACCGACCGCATCACTGTCGGCAACACCGACCGCCGCCAGCGTGAGCAACGCCACCACAGCCACCGCGACAGTCGCCGGAACCGGTGTGACGCACTATAAATATGAGATTGTCGCGGGAGCATCCTGTTCAGGTGCCACCTACGCTGGCAGTGAAGTTGTGGTCGGAACCGGAATCTCAGAAATTTCTGCTATCTCACCCCTCGCGGACGGACCGGTATCTCTCTGTGTTATCGGCAGGGATCAGGCAGGGAACTGGCAGCAAACCGGCACTCCGCACACCTGGACGAAGGACACCACCGGTCCGTCACTCACCTTTGTCTCGCTGACATCGGACAACACGGGTAATACCGCCTTTTCAAAAGAAAATCATGTACTCACGGCACTCGTGCGTGTTACTGATGCGAATCCGGCGGCAACATTTACTCCGACAGCGAGCATCGATGTTTCCGGTCTGACACTCAGCGCGAAATTAGCATCGCGGCTTACCGACGGCAATATTCAGATTGTCGGCACGCTTCCGACATCACTCACCGGAATAACCAACACAGCTACACCGTCGGTATCCGTCACCGGCAGCACTGTCGTTGACGCTGCGGGGAACGCTGCCACAGATTTGACACACGCCGCGACCGCGCACACCGTGGACGATCAGGCACCGACTGTATCGGCAGTATCCGCGACATCAAATGAGCGTGGGCGGACATCTATCTCCTTTACCACCGCGACTGCGACAGCACAGGAACCGCTTCAGGTAGTACTGAGCCACTCCTGCGACGCTGATGCCGGTTTTGATTCAAAGAGCGTGAGCGGTGCCGGCGCGCAGAGCGTGGTCTACAGCGGTATCAATGCCGAAACCTATAGCGACTGTACCGTGAAAGTGGTAGACCCGGTAGGACATGAATCCACACCGGTCTCTATCGCTGAGTTCAGCGTGCTGCGCAGAGGCGGGTCGGCAGGACCGGTCTCCGGAGGAGGCGGTTCCCGCGCTCCCTCACTGTCCGAAAGCCGACAGGGTCCGTCAGCATCCGCATCTCGGGTAATCGGATCATCGGCAGGAGCCGCAGCAGCACCTGTCGTGCTATACCGCCGCGGTGATGAGAATCCGCAGATCAGGCAGATACAGCAGTCACTCAATTATCTCGGACACACAATCGCGGAGAGCGGTCCCGGCTCACCGGGAAGCGAGACCGATTATTTCGGACCGGCAACAGAGCGCGCGGTGATGAGTTTCCAGCAAGCGAACAGTATGTCCGCAACAGGTGTACTTGACGGAACGACCGTAAGGCAGATTCTCATCATGACGATCATTAAGAGAATAGAGGCAATCAAATTGAGAATTGCGGAACTGCAGAGCGCAGAGGGAGAGTAGGAAAAAATATGAGCGAATTCTTTCGCGGTATGCCGCGCCCATTTCGGGCGCGGCTTTGCCGTATATAAATGAATATGTAGTATTACTGTCCGCCGCGGAAACAGATATGTGCGGTCAGCGTTCAAGTAAATAAAAAAGTTATCAACACGGATAAAAATAAACAAGCGCAGTATCAAGTATACTGGGATTATTACTATTAAAAAGGGTTAATACATTTTTTTGTATGCATATAAGTCAAAGTATATTCTTGTCACGGTTTGTGGCAGTGTTTGTCTCAATGGCAATGATTTTTTCTGTAACGATGATTCCTGTCTCTTCCGCGCAGGTGCCTCCTGAGACACCGGCGGCAAATGACGGGCAGCAGGGAACTGGAGATGATTCTTCGGAAGAGCAAACAGACGAAACACAGTTACCGGATGATGAAGATACTTCAAACACTCAACCCGAAACACCGGCAGAGGATGACGCGACCCTCTCGGCACTGACCCTCTCGGACGATAGAGCACTCAACGAACCGTTTGAGACAGCGACAACCGCCTACACCGCTGATGTGGCGAATACTATTGAAACAGTAACAGTCAGCGCGACAGCAACCAATAGCGATGCGACTGTTGTCTACACCGACACCACAGATGCCGACACAGACACGGTGGGACAGCAGGTCACGCTCACGGAAGGAGAGAACACCGTAACGATAATAGTCACGGCACAGGACGGAGTAACCGTGCAGACCTATACCCTAACGATCACCAGAGCGGCTGAAGAGCCAAGTGAACCCGAGGATGATAATACGCAACCTGCAAATGAGCCAGCGGACGACGAAGAAGAACCTGTAGAGGAAGAGGAGGAATCAAACGAAGATGGAGAGGAAGAAAGTGAAGAGGAAGAACAGGAGGAGAGCGAAGAAGAGGAAGAGGAAACAGCACCGACGGCAGCACTCAGCGGTCTCACGGTCTCGGACACCGATCTTAACGAAACATTTGATCCTGCTGTAACAAGTTACACGGCTGATGTTGCAAATGCTATTGAGAATGTAACGGTTACACCGACCGCAGACGATACGGTAACTGTGGCATTTACTGATACCACGGATGCCGACACGGAAGAAGAGGGACACCAGGTCGCGCTCACGGAAGGAGAGAACACCGTAACGATAACGGTAACTGCGCAGGACGGGGTAACCGTGCAGACCTATACGCTAACCATCACCAGAGCGGCTGAAGAGCCAAGTGAACCCGAGGATGACAATACGCAACCTGCAAATGAGCCGGCAGACGACGAAGAAGAACCTGTAGAGGAAGAGGAAGAATCAAGCGAAGAGGAAGAGGAAGAAAGTGAAGAGGAAAACGAAGAACAGGAAACACCGGCAGAGGATGATGCGACCCTCTCAGCACTGACCCTTTCGGACGATATATCGCTCAACGAACCGTTTGACGCGGCGACAACCGCCTATACCGCTGCTGTCGCGAATGCCGTTGAAGCAGTAACCGTTACCGCGACACCGACGAATGACACCGCAACGGTCACGTACGATCCGACTGATGCCGATACGGAAGAAGAGGGACACCAAATCAATCTCACGGAAAGGGAGAACACGATAACGATAACGGTACAGGACGGGGTAACCGTACAAACCTATACACTCACCATTACCAGAGCGGCGGAAGAGGAAAGTGAGGAAGAAGAGGAAACACCGACACCAACACTCAGCAATCTCACGGTCTCGGACACTAATCTTAACGAACCGTTTGACTCGGAGACAACCGCCTACACCGCTGATGTTGCAAATGAGATTGAAAATGTGACAGTAACACCGACCGCAGACGATGCAATGACCGTGGCATTTACTGATACAACGGATGCCGACACGGAAGAAGACGGACACCAAGTCAATCTAACAGAAGGAGAGAACACCGTAACGATAACGGTAACCGCAGAGGACGGGGTAACGGTGCAAACCTATACACTCACTATCACCAGAGCGGTGGAAGAGGAAGAGCCAAGTGAACCCGAGGACGACGATGCAGCAGAGCCGGCAGACGAAGAAGAGGAGGAAACACCGGAGCCAGTTGTGGAAAGCGTACCGGAGCCGACCGTTGAAGTAATGGCACCGCCACAACCACAGGCACAACGGCAGCAGGCGCAACTTCCCGGTGACGACACCTCGGATACGCAGGCGGCACCGACCACTGCGTATACGGTAAGCATCAAACCGAATGCGATAAACGACACTGGTTCGTCAAATAGCGATAATGTCACCAAGAACAAGAGACCGGCAATTCGAATTAGTCAAGCGTCTGACTATGGTCCGGAGACGGGTCAAAATAATCACCAAGCGAATGTTCGGTTAAAGTCTGGCGCCTGTCCGGCGGCTTTGCCAACTGACACCAACACGCAGGCGCTAAGTCAGGCCGGATGGTCAATATGGTATGGAGGCTTTGCCTTAACTGCTGGTACTACCACATACAGAACGCTGGATGTTGCAAGATCTGCCGCGAGTGATCTGTCTGACGGACAGTATTGTGCACTGGGATATTACAACACAGACCATGCGGGCGGTGCTACATCTAATACACTGGTAACGGCCTCATACGGAATGAGGACAATAACGATAGACAGCACCGCACCGTCCGCACCGACGCTTGCCATTGCTTCTGGTGGCGGGACACTGAGACCGACAGTAAGAGTGAGCGGGCTTGAGAATACTGGTAGTGTTAAGGTACAACTGTTTACTGCTCTCAACACTGGTGATGTCACTCAATGTGCTTCAAGCGCGAGTGCAGTTGTAACAACCAGTGCGGGTGAGACATCCAAGGATGTGCTGGCGACCGTAGATGTGACTGCCGGTAACAATATATATGCCAACCAAATAGATGCTGCTGGCAACACATCTAACTGCAGCGGTTATTTACAAAACATCAGCAAGACAGCCACACCGACCGGGCTTGATTTAGATGATTCAACCAACTCGGGATCAAACACCGACAGTATCACCAACAACACAACACCGAAGATAGCATTCACCGCGGCGAGCGGTGCCACGATTGCGGCAACATTCAGCAGCAAGCCGTCCGGTGCGAGTTCGCTGAGCGACACGATACCCGTCTCAACAACCGGCACAAGCCCCACTCTCGCCGAGACAAGCGGATCATATACGCTCACCCTCCCGACCCTGAGTACGAACGGTGACTACGAGGTCTCCATCACCGCGCAGGGGAGCGGGGAAACGGTCTCCGCTGCCGCAACCTACACCTTCACCCTGGACACGGTAGCACCGTCTGCCAGTAATGTCAGACTGAGCATCGCGGCGCCGTTTGCCTCGGATCGGTATATAAATGATAGTGAGAAGGCGAATACCAACACGCTTGTTGGTAGTGTGACCGCGACGGGACACAGTGCCGCACTGGACAGATTTGCGGTTATTGCTGCAACCGGAGGAGTATGTGACAATACGGTTACCTTTGAAACAAAAGCGAACACCACCGCGGCAGATGCTGCAACGGACGGTGAATATATAATCTGTTACCGCGCGCAGGATGCGGCGACGAACAGCACATATATAGTAAGTATTGACACATTTACCCGCGACACCGCTGCACCGACCGTTGCTATTTCCACAAATGACTATATTGAAACAGACGGTGTATGGCACAACGGTGATATATATTTAAATGCAACTGATACCGTAACTCTGAAGGCCATAATGATTGATACCAACTCCGGCAACGCGCCGACATTGAAGGTGAAATATGGCACCGGCAGTGAGACATCCCTGTCCGCGACCAGCACCGGCGGCACAGCAACAGTATCAGGATTTGGTCCGGGCGGGGCAACGAGCGGTGATACGACCAATTACACATTTTCTATTACAGGATTTACAATGGAAGTGTCAAGAAGCGGGGGTACAGACGGTAAATTGTATAGATGTACCACATTTAGCGGTCCGAGTGTTACTGCCTCTGACATCTCTGGTAGTGGGTGTAAAGACATTGGAGATTTGTCTGGAACCTCCGTTGAGACTGATGCCGTCCTTACCACCTCGGAATTTACAAACGTGCAGACCAGCGGCGGTATCGTACTCGTGAAAACAAATGCAAGCGGCACGCCGGAAGCCCAACAGTTCTTCCCGGCGTTGCTTAACGCTAAAATATATACCTACACCGACACCATCGCGAGCGGAGACAACGGTATTTTGGCGACGAAGATAACGGGGATTACCGACGCAGCGGGGAATAGCGGAACAGACGAAAGTGCATTCACAAATTTTCCAAGAAACAACTTTCCTAGCCTCAACTACATCGCCGACACCACCGCGCCGACCGCGTCTGTAACGGTTGGGAATATCTCATACACCGGTGCAAACACCGTCAGTAGTGTGAAGTATTTGAATGCGGGTGATCAGGTCTCGGTACCGGTTGTTTTTGCGAATGGTCCCATGAAAGCCGGCACTGCGATATCAGCATTCAAAAATGACAGTGATGACTCAACAGTAGCAACATCTAGTAATCCACTTGCTGATAATGATTCAGGTTTCAATGCTACATATGCAGTGAGTGCAGGACACAATATCGCCGAGGATGACTTGCAATTTGATCTCACCAATGAAAGTTCAATAACTGACATTGCCGGCAACGCGTTGAGTACATTCACCATAGTGGACATTGACGATGTGGTGATTGACACCACGCCGCCTGATCTGGGTGTGGGCACGGTCGGTCTCCGTTCTACGGACGACAGCTGTGCTGACTTTGACGCCACCCCCGGCTGTGACTTCGGTACCAATAGTGATGATGTGACTAATAACTATCAGAACTTAGAATTAAAGGTTGATCTTGGCACGGCGGACACGGTGAAACTGCACATCTACGAAGATGATGGTGACAATGACAAATCAGATGACCTCACAGCACTTGACTCAGACGGCGACTACGACACGCTCACCGCGACCACGGTCAACACCGATGTGGACTATGACTCCGGTGCCTCAGCGAATGCCGTGACCACCAAGTCCCTCTACATCCGCGCGGAGGACCGGGCGAATAACACCACTAACAGTGATACCTTTACGTTGACCATTGACCGGCAGGCACCTTCTACGCCGACTGCCCCTGATCTGCATGCGGACACGGACTCATCCGGCGGGGACGGGACAAATGCTGACGACCTGACCAATCACGCGACTGTAGTGTTTGACGTTACCGCGCATACCCGCGCGAGCCAGTGTCGGTTCGTGTATCAGGGCACGTATGCCGCAGCATCCGGCAATGCCTGTGTGCCGGCATCCGCGGATCACGATCATGACAGCGACGGTACCCCTACCGCGTACACCAACGCCGACCTCTACACCAACGCCACGGAACAGGAGGAGACCTTCAAGACCCGTGAGTACGACATCGCCGGCAACCATACCGACTCATCGGCAACCACCGTGCACTTTGACCGCAGTATCAGTGAAGCGCTCTTTGATTTGAAAAAAGGTTCGGACAGTGGGTACAGCGAAACGGACAATATTACCAATAAAAGCGCACCGACCGTCATGCTCAGCAGTTTGGAATCAAGCACCGCACCGACGAGCGGCACGGGACAGGCGCGTGTTGAGGTGTACGCGTGGACACCTGCCTCAAGCTCCGACACCTCATTTTTGGACAGCAGCGGTGACGGACAGACCGCTGAGCTCGGCACCGCGCTGAGAACCATCGTGAACGCCACATCTGCCTCAATGGATCAGACCTTCGGCTTACAGTCAGACGGCGTGTACCGTATCGTTACCAAGCACACGGACGATGCCGGTAATGTGGCGTGGACATCAGCGCCGGCGACCAAGCTCGCGTACGATGCATCTGCTTCCTCGGGCTACGGCTTTGACGCGTCAACCGCGACCAATGTCATTGTTATTGACACCCAGAAGCCCGCGGCACCCGCGGCACCTGACATGACTCCCGTACTGGACACCTTCGGCGCAAACGGCAACCTCGCGCGTGACGGAACGAACACCGACGACATCACCAGGAATCAGGACCTCGCGTTTCTGGTTGACTCATCGGTCCGTGACTTTGATGATGCAGCTGACCTCACCGGCGCGGCGCTCGCACGGGAACGCCACCACATCGCGCTGTGGGAGTGGGACACCGAGACCTTTGCATCCGGCACGACCGAGACCGCGGCGAGCGGACAGAGTATCACGATTAACGGCGGTAGCAGAACGCACGCGCAGCCGGCACTCACCAGCACCGACGGCACCGCGACCAGCAACATCGCGGCAGCGACCGCTATCACCAACGCCGGTTTTTCAGACAGCACCAGAAAGGGATCACTCTTCACCCACCGCTTTGCCGGTGCGGCAGTAAACACCACCGATGACTACTACATCGCCGCGAAACAGGTTGACGCCGCGGGGAACACCTCCGACTACGGCGATGCTACAACAGTGACTATTGACCGCGACCCGCCCCGCTCCCCGAGACAGGAGATTCGGCTGCACCGGGCGACCGACACCGGCACCTCGGACACCGACGGCAGAACGACGAGCAGAACACCTATCTTTGCCGTGAAGTTCCCGAGAGAGAGCGCGGGTTCCGGTCCGGATCGGCAGGACGAGCATGCCCGCCACGGTGCCGACTACTATGAGATATGGTGGGATCCGGACGCAACGGACGGCATCAACGAAGCGGATTTCGAGTACCCGTCCCGTTCCGGTCATGATGATCAGGCGTCCTACGGATGGATTGACCCGACAGTCACCGCCACGGCCAACAGCATCATTCCCGGCGCGACCGGCTACACCGCGTCTCTTTTGGACAACTATCAGGGAGCAACCGCTCTACTGGACGGTGTCTCCGTGCGGGTGCAGATGCAGAGCGCGCCGAATATCAATCAGGAGTACGCGTACCGGGTCGTCGCCGTTGACTATGCGGGTAACAGCAACTTAAGTTTACAAAACACCGTGTCCATTCCGACCGTTCTGCCGCCCACACCGTCAAATCCGATACTGGCGGACGCGACCAACAGCGGTCTGAACAGTGACACGATTACCAACAACACCACGGTAACGGTGAACACCGCCTACGCGAACCGAAGCGGCGCAGGCACCGAAGAGACCGCGGAGCGGCAGGGACAGGCGGCGCAGAATGTGCAGACCCTGCGGTTCACCGTCACCCCGCCGTCTGACAGTTCCCTGACCGCGCAGACCGTGGATCGCTCGCACAGCACCGTGGCGCCGACCGCATTGGCAGCCGCGGTGACTGACAACGGCTTCACCCTGCCGCTGGGACATGAGACCGGCGGTACCAACCAGAACTTCACGACCGGGTATACCTACGCCGGTGATTTTAATCTTCTGAGTATCTTCGGCGTCTCAGCCGACCATCTGCCGGACGGGGACTATACCTTCAGTGTCATCGCGCTGAATGCGGGGAATGAGCGGAGTAAACCGACAGTAACACCGCTCACCGTGACGCTTGATACCACCGACCCGACGATCGGCACCGTGACGGACGGGACGACTGAGGGGAATGAGGTGGACGGTACCCGTCACGTAAAGGCAGGAGACACCGTGACCGTGCGGGTACCGCTCGTTGATGCGCATCAGCCGGCAACCGCGCCGACGGTACAGTTCCGCTTCGGTGACAGTGAGACCGATCGGAGTGCTACGGCAGGGGCGGTAATCCAAACCCCTTCTGTTGACGGAACATTCAGGAACGACGGTACATATGAAAATAGGGTATGGCCAGCAGCATATCCTGCTAATACCCTTTCAATACAGCGCCAGTCCGGTGCGCAACATCGGATAACGGTGAGTATGGACCGGCAAAATGGTGCGGAGAATAGGATATATCTGTGTTCCTACCTTGCCGCAGCGGATGTATCCGGTCGCCTCACCGATATAATCGACGGTAATGGCGAGTATTGCAGCAACATTGGTGGTATCGGCAGCGGACCGAGCGGTACGATTGACTTCACGGTTACGCCGTCAATGATTGCGAACGGTGGTATTGTACTCGGAATATATAACAACCCTGCCAGTACAGTATATTATTGGAAGTGGTTTCCGATTGTTTCGCCAACCAGCGACTCCCAAACCTACCCCTACACCTACGACATCCAGAGCGGAGACACCGGTGAGTTGAAATACAGGATTGCGGATGTAACGGACGGTGCGGCGAACAGTATAGATGATCAGGACAGCTTCACCACGCTCAGCACGACTGTTGCCGACACCACTGCTCCGGACATCACCCTTATCCGTGACCGCGCGCATGACGCGAGTGATAAAGATGATACCGAGTACATCGCCACTGCCACTGACGCGAACTTCAGCCGGATAATGTCTAATGACAACACTACGGCAGGGAGCTGTACGAACGCGGCAACGCTGACCGGCTACACCGACTATGTGAACCCAAGCGCGAGTCCGCCGGTAACCGCAACGGCAATCACCGCGAATAACGCAAACGGACGATGTTTCATTGCTGTTGACCACGCGGGCAACCAGGCCGCCGACCATGCGGGCGACAGTGACAGTACTATCATTGTGGGTATCGGTAACTTTGAGGTGGTGGATGAGGACGACACCGGCTCTGACAGTGATGACGAGATCACCTCGGACGACACACCGCGATTCGCCGGCACCACGGCACCGAATACGCCGGTGCGGATTGTGCTCACGGAAAAAACGGAGGGAGTAGGGGAGACAGCACACGGACCTGCGACTACAGCAACACAGACGGCAGCTGGTGCGATACGCTTCGTAGACGGTGATACCGAGCAAACTGTGCTGCAACGATTCTTCCGATCTGTGGCACCCGGAGCGACCGTAACCTATGATGAAGCGACGAACACAGCAACCGTGACGAATGCGCCGAATATCGTGGGTGTTTCTAATCTCAAATATGCATATTACAGAACACCAGGTGATGGTAGCAATTCCGGTAGTATTACATTTTCTGCTATTACCATTTCTCTTGCAGCAGACGGTCTGACCATGAACTTTGGTGGTGATGGTCTTGAAAGTTACATAACAAATTCACAATCAGGTCTGTCAACACAAGCGTCATTCTTTATCGGAACCATAACCGTTATAGACGAATCAGTGTCAGTCACTTCGGACGCGTCCGGACAGTTCACCACACCTGCTATTGCAGCACTGACGGACGGCACGCACGCGCTGAAAGGGTACATCACGATCAACAGCGCGCGGTCAGGTCCATTCGCACTCGGCGATCTCGTGATTGACACCGAAGTGCCGGAACTCGCCTTCACGGACGATGTGAACGAGGGACCGGTACAGAGCGACACGGTTGTGGTTACCATGACACCGAGCGGGGATACCTTTAACGGCTTTGCCTACTCGGACGATCGTAGCTGCGGCAGCGGCGACACCTACACCGGCAGCAGCACAACGCTCACCATTACCACTGAAGATGAAAACGGCAAGTATGTCTGCGCGAAAGCGACGGACACCGCGGGAAACATCGGCTACTCACCGCCGTCAAGCACTACTGTGAATGTGCAGTATACGGTGAACATTGATGTTACTCCTCCGGTCGTGCAGGTCTTCAGAATCGGCAGTGGCGCCACCTCACAGTTTGTGGTCAGCGCGCAGGATGACAATGCACTCACCGCTATTTACAAAGACAATACCGCAAGCAGCTCCTGTACGACATCCGCATACTCGAATCCGCCCCTGGTTCCCGGCAGTTGGACATCCTACGACAATGCCATGCCCACAGCACTGACGGCTAACGATTCAAACGGACTCTGTGTGATATTTGCTGATGCGGCAGGGAACAAGGTAGCACAGCACATCACTGACGGCGGCACCTATCCGCTCGGTGTGGATGATTTCACCATCGTTACCGCTGACGACAGCGGTGGCAATGACGCGGATCGTGTGACAAACGACAGCACACCGCGCTTCACCGGCACCTCAGTACCGGGATCAGTCGGGCGGGTGGTGATTACCACCTCCTCCGCACCCGCGATTACGGCACCAAGCCCCAATCGTGTTATACATTCAAGTGGCTTTTCAGCGTGGACGGTTGCAACCACCTCGTTAGCGGCACAGACCGCCTCCGCGCAGTCGCTGACACTGACGCATAATGATAATAATCATGTTCGTCTGTGTCCGTACGATGCCGCCACATTTCCTGCCGCCCCTGCCAATATGCCGACCGGCCCGGCGGTAGCAGCGTATACGAATTGTGTACAGGTGTATACCAGCACAGTGGCTACTATTAACCCAAGTAGATCACGCACCTATTCGGTAACCCTCAATCAGCAGATGGTGGATGCCGGTGCGGTGGTGGTGTATATATACCGTATTCACGCTGATGCACGCTTTGCTATAACAGGTGTTGCACACTTCGTACCATTACTTATACCCGTTAATACAACCATCCCCATCACCGCCTCCGACTATGACCGGACGATGACCAATAAATTCACCACCGCGGCATCGTCGTCAATTCCGGACGGCACCTACACGCCGAAAGGATACATTGACCTGACAGACAACAGTATTGACGATCCGGTCGGACCGTTTGACCTGCCGCAGATAACCATTGACACCGTGAGTCCGTCTCTCTCCGCTGATGATATATTTTTCACGGTAACTGGTAGTTCTAACGGTCACTTCAAATCCGGCGATACCGTACAGTTGCGGGGAGCGCAGGCGCTAGTGAGCGGCACTCCACCATATACCAATCTGTTCCAACTTCAGATGCTGGGACCAACAAGCAATGTGCGTCTGAATGAACAGGTGTATGACCCTGTAGTATCATTCGCGGGTCAATCGTTCACCGGCTGTACCGGCACGAGCAGTTCACCGTTTACCATTACCTGTACCGGCGATTCTTTCACACTCAGCAGTGACGCTGAGGAGGGTGTCGCATCGCTTGAAATCGTGACTGAAGACCTTGCCGGCAATGAGCTGCGTTATTCGGACTCACAATACTACAACACTGGTGCGGCAAGAGGGTACGATAATCCTTCAAGCATCATCATAGACAAAACAGCACCGACCTACACGCTTTCAATAGACAAGAGCATCGCTAAAGCGGAAGACACGGTGAGTATAACCGTAGACGCTGAGGATGTAAACGGCGTATTGATCGGCACCACCCCCGCGGTAATCAGTGAAACAAACCCGCTTGTCGTCACCTTTGACGGAACACAGTATAGTTTCAACACACTACCGGGATCATTCACCCATACCTTCTCCGCGACCGCCGCGACCGGACCGCGCACCATAACCGTCCCGACACTCTACGACCCGGCAGGCAACACCCTCGCGGGATTCAGCAGGGAGATGACCTTCCTGGACACCGGGGTGCCGAGTATTCGCGGATTCCAGTTTAATATCGCCGGTGGCATGCTTGCGGTATCAGCCGTCGCCGACAGGAACAACGACCCCTCACTGACCACCGATGAGACCATACGGTTCAGCTTTGCCGGCGCATGTGCCGAGTTCCCGGGATCACCGGACTTCACCGGAGATCCGCAGGAGGACAGTCAGCGGTACAATTTCAGCATCACCATCCCGGACGGTGTGTACGCGGCGAATACATGTCAGCTGATCGTCACCGATCAGGCAGGCAACGCATCCAGCGCGACCGATGAGAACGCTATCTTCCGGGTGCAGATTGACTCCACTGCCCGCAGACGCGGAGGCGGCGGAGGCGGAGGCGGTATCGGACTCGCCCGTTTCAGAGATTCACTCAATACTGATGAAGAAACAGGCGTTGCCGATGCACCGGCACCGGAAATCTCAGTTATTCCACAGCGACCGACCTACACCCAGGGTGATCGGAATCCCGCCATCCGTGCCTTACAGGCGATACTCAACAGTAAAGGATTTACCGTCGCAGAGAGCGGACCCGGCTCAGCAGGGCAGGAAACCGACTACTTCGGACCGGCAACGGAACGCGCGGTACGGGCATTCCAGGAAGCGAATGCGATACCCGTAACCGGTCTGCTTGACCATACAACACAGGTAGCACTCCTGCCGGAAGCGGACAGTGCCACAAAAACACAAATCATCGCGGCACTCAGAGAGGAGATAGCCCGGGTCACCGCGCGTATTAATGAACTACTCGCTCAGCAGGGAGCGCCGGCACCGGAAGAAACACCGCCCGCACCTCCTGCAGCACCACCGACAGCACCCGCGGCACAAGCACCGACACCGTCACCGCTATCGTTGCCGACACCATTGCGAAGAACACACAGCGCGCCGCAATTCTTTTCCACGGACAGCGGTTCAGCAGCACCTCCCGCAGCACCCGCGCCTCCTGCAGCACCCGCAGCACCGCCTGCGCCTCCTGTAGCACCTCCGACAGCACCCGCGGCACAAGCACCGACACCGTCACCGCTAGCACTGCCGACACCGAAGCGAAGAACACTCGGCGCGCCGCAATTCTCACCCACAGACAGCGCACCGACACCGCCCGCAGCACCGACACCGCCCGCGCCTCCTGCAGCAGCACCTGCACCTCCTACACCTCCTGTAGCAGCACCGACACCGCCTGCGGACGACAGGGAAGAGAGAGCAGCGCCGCCGCAACCGTTCTACAATGAAGATGCGACACAGCAGCGCAACCGCAGAACATTCAACCCGGGTGCCTTCTGATACGGAAAAAGCAGCAGAACAGTAGAAAATTATAAAAAAAGGGCAGAGCAGGGAAGAGAGACACCTCTCTTCCTTGCTCTTGTCGTATAAAAATAAAACAAAAGGAGCAGTAAAAAATCCTGAAAGCGGAAAGGAGTGCGTGCGGTCAGCGTTCAATTAAATAAAAAAGTTATCAACACGGATAAAAATAAACAAGCGCAGTATCAAGTATACTGAAATTATTACTATTAAAAAGGGTTAATACATTTTTTTGTATGCATATAAGTCAAAGTATATTCTTGTCACGGTTTGTGGCAGTGTTTGTCTCAATGGCAATGATTTTTTCTGTAACGATGATTCCTGTTTCTTCCGCGCAGGTGCCTCCTGAGACACCGGCGGCAAATGACGGACAGCAGGGAACCGAAGATGATTCTTCGGAAGAGCAAACAGGCGAAACACAGTTGCCGGACGATGAAGATACTTCAAACACCCAACCCGAAACACCGGCAGAGGATGACGCGACCCTCTCGGCACTGACCCTTTCGGACGATATGTCGTTCAACGAACCGTTTGACGCAGCGACAACCGCCTACACCGCGGATGTGGCGAATACTATTGAAACAGTAACGGTCAGCGCGACACCTGTAAACAGCAATGCGACTGTTGTCTACACCGACACCACAGATGCCGACACAGACACGGTGGGACAGCAGGTCACGCTCACAGAAGGAGAGAACACCGTAACGATAATAGTCACGGCACAGGACGGAGTAACCGTGCAGACCTATACCCTAACGATCACCAGAGCGGCGGAAGAGCCGAGTGAACCAGAGGATGACGATACACAACCTGCAAATGAGCCGGCAGACGACGAAGAGGAACCTGTAGAGGAAAATGAGGAATCAGAAGAGGAAGAAGAACCTGTAGAGGAAGAGGAGGAATCAAACGAAGATGGAGAGGAAGAAAGTGAAGAGGAAGAGGAGACACCGACACCGACGGTCTCCCTCAGCGGTCTCACGGTCTCGGACACCGACCTTAACGAAACCTTTGATCCTGCCGTAACAAGTTACACCGCGGATGTAGCGAATACTATTGAAAATGTGACAGTCACACCTGCTGCAGACGATACAATGACCGTGGCATTTACTGACACCACGGATACCGACACGGAAGAAGAGGGACACCAGGTCGTGCTCACGGAAGGGGAGAACACTGTAACGATAACGGTAACCGCAGAGGACGGAGTAACGGTGCAGACCTATACGCTAACCATCACCAGAGCGGCTGAAGAGCCAAGTGAACCCGAGGATGACAATACGCAACCTGCAAATGAGCCGGCAGACGACGAAGAAGAACCTGTAGAGGAAGAGGAAGAATCAAGCGAAGAGGAAGAGGAAGAAAGTGAAGAGGAAAACGAAGAACAGGAAACACCGGCAGAGGATGATGCGACCCTCTCAGCACTGACCCTTTCGGACGATAGGTCGTTCAACGAACCGTTTGACGCGACGACAACCGCCTACACCGCGGATGTTGCGCATGATGTCGCGGAGGTAACCGTCAGCGCGACAGCAACCAATAGCGATGCGACTGTTGTCTACGATCCGACCGATGCCGACACAGATACAGTGGGACATCAGGTCATGCTCACGGAAGGAGAGAACACCGTAACGATAACGGTCACCACACAGGATGGGGTAACCATGCAAACCTATATGCTAACCATCACCAGAACGGCTGAAGAGCCGAGTGAACCCGAGGATGATGATACGCAACCTGCTAATGAGCCGGCGGACGACGAAGAGGAACCTGTAGAGGAAGAGGAGGAATCAGAAGAAGAGGAAGAATCAAACGAAGATGGAGAGGAAGAAAGTGAAGAGGAAAACGAAGAACAGGAAGCAACGCCGACGGTAGCACTCAGCGGTCTCACGGTCTCAGACACCAATCTTAACGAACCATTTGATCCTGCCGTTACAACCTACACCGCCGATGTGGCGAATACTATTGAAAATGTGACGGTTACACCGACCGCAGACGATACAATGACCGTGGCATTCACCGACACCACGGATGCCGACACAGAAGAGGATGGACAGCAGGTCAATCTCACGGAAGGAGAAAACACCGTAACGATAACGGTAACCGCAGAGGACGGGGTAACGGTGCAAACCTATACGCTCACCATCACTAGAGCGGTGGAAGAGGAAGAGCCAAGTGAACCCGAGGACGACGATGCCGCAGAGCCGGCGGACGACGAAGAGGAAGAAACACCGGAGCCAGTTATGGAAAGCGTACCGGAGCCGACCGTTGAAGTAGTGGCACCGCCACAACCACAGGCACAACGGCAGCAGGCGCAGCTTCCCGATGACGACACCTCGGACACGCAGGCAGCACCGACATCCGCATTCACCACCTTTAAGATTAAGTCAGACACGACACATGACACTGGTGTGTCGCAAACAGATAATATAACAAAGAAAGCCAACCCAACATTTGTAGTTGAGCATACCACCTCATTCGGTCCGCCTGACGGTACCAGCGACCATTATCTTACCCTGCGAAAAAAAAATAGTGCGTGTCCCGCAGCAGTGCCGACGGCAGCTACTAATGGAACACTTAATTCGGCCGGATGGAGTTCGTCAATCAATAAATTTCTCACCGCAGGAACTTCATATACCAGCATAGAACTCGCTTTTCTTACTAATTTTTCCGCCGGAACTCGCTGTATATTGGCACATTATACCCAAGGATCGGCATACACACCTGTAACAGCAACATACAAGATGCTGGAAATCACCATAGACACCACCGCCCCATCAGCACCGACACTCGCCCTCCACGACCCGTCCGCAACTCCCGCCGATGACTCAACCCCGACATTCCGTCTCACCGTGGAGAACGGTGCTGCAGTGTCGCTGTATAAAGCAGCATCCTGTGCGGGCACCGCGGTAGCAACAGGCACCGCCAGTAGCACAAGCATTGATCTCACCTCTTCTGCAGTTGCTAACGGCTCCTACACTTTCTCCGCAAAACAGGAAGATAAAGCGGGCAACGCAAGTGCCTGTTCCACCGGTGTCGCGTATGAATACCAACAACCGACATCAGCAGCTCCAAGCAGCATAAACCTCCAAGATGCCTCCGACACCGGAACGGATGACGACAACATCACTGCTGACCACACTGCGCCGGTCATAGAGTTCACTATAGTATCGGGCGCGACCATTACCGCCCGCTACCGCAAATCAGGAGGGACATACACTGACATAGTAGCGGGGAAAATCACCGCGTCCGGAACGGCGGGTACCGTCACACTGCCGGACCTCACGGGAGCGACCCGTGACGGTGACTACAATGTGGAGATAACGCAGACGGAAAGCGGGAAAGCCGCAACTGCCGCCACATATACCTTCACACTGGACACGACGGCACCATCTATCACCACTGTCGATTTGAGCACTGCGGCGCCGTTTAACTCGGGTGATCGGTATATAAACAATGCTGAGAAAGCAGGCACAGGTACTTTAGTTGGTCCCACTGCTGTGACTGATGCTAATCATGCCAGTGTCACATCGAGTTTTGCCGTTATCAGGTCAGGTGCGGCATGTGATAGTTCCACTAGTGGTTTTGATATACGGGCAAACACCACCGCTGCGGATGCCGCAGCGGATGGTGCATATAAGATTTGCTTCCGCGCGACTGACCCAGCAGGGAATATTGGATATGCTGCGAGTACTGAGATATTTACCCGCGACACCACTGCGCCGACTTTTGCTATCTCCACGACAAGCAGTCAAGAAAACGGAGCAACATACAGCGATGATGTGTATCTGAACGCTGCTGACACGGTAACGCTGAATGTGACGATGACCGATGCCAATGTAAACGCACCGACCTTGAATGTGCAATACGGCAGCGGCACCGGTGCTGCTGTACCTAATCCTGTCGGTACAAAAACGGCAACAACGATTACTATCGGTACGCTCGGCGCGAGAGCAGGATTTGCGAAAGATAATAGCACCCTCACCGCTTCACAAGTTACCAACAACAATAGAGAGTACATTAGGTTTACTATTACTCCAGTGTCCGGCTTTGCTCTTCCCGTAGGTACGATGTATGTGTGTCCGGTGTCTGCTCTCGCCGATACCACACCGGCAGCCACTGGCTGTACATCCTTAGGTAATACGCCCTTGCTCCAAACTAATCCTCTAGATGAAGATTTTGAGGTAACAAGTGCGAATATGGCAGAGATAAACGGCGGCGTGGTCTTTATGATTGTTTCGGGTGGTGCGAGAGTAGTTAGACAGGTTGTGCCGGTTACTATCACTACCACAAACAGCTATGCCTACACCGACACCATCGCGAGCGGGGACAACGGTATTTTAAAAACAAAGATAACGGGGATTACTGACGCGGCGGGGAATGCGGCGACCGATCAGGCATCGTTCGCGAACTACGACATTGACGGCACAAGCGGGGACAACTACATCGCCGACACCACCGCGCCGACCGCGTCTGTAACGGTTGGGAATATCTCATACACCGGTGCAAACACCGTCAGTAGTGTGAAGTACCTGAACGCGGGTGATGAGGTCTCGGTACCGGTTGTTTTTGCGAACGGTCCCATGAAAGCTAATAACGATGTGGCATCAGCATTCAAAGATGACAGTGATGACTCAACAGTAGTAACATATGGTAATGCAATTGCTGATAATGATTCAGGTATTGATGTTATATACACAGTGAGTGCAGGACACAATATCGCCGAGGATGACTTGCAATTTGATCTCACCAATGAAAGTTCAATAACTGACATTGCCGGCAACGCGTTGAGTGCATTTACCATAGTTGACATTGACGATGTGGTGATTGACACCACACCGCCCGCGCTGGATGTGGACACGGTCGGACTTCGTTCTGCGGACGACAGCTGTGCTGACTTTGACGGCACCTCCGGCTGTGACTTCGGTACCAATAGCGATGATATTACTAACAACTATGAAAACTTGGAGCTTGAAGTGGATCTTGACACGGCGGACACGGTGAAACTGCACATCTATTTAGATGATGGTGACAATGACAAATCAGATGACCTCACAGCGCTTGACTCAGACGGCGACTACGATACGCTCACGGCGACCACGGTCAACACCGATGTGGACTATGACTCCGGTGCCTCAGCAAATGCCGTTACTACCAAGAAACTCTACATCCGAGCGGAAGACCGGGCGAATAACACCGCCAACAGTGACACCTTCACGTTGACCATTGACCGACAGGCACCCACCGCGCCCACCGCCCCTGATCTGCATGCGGACACGGACTCATCCGGCGGGGACGGTACGACCTCAGACGATCTGACCAATCACGCGACCGTAGTGTTTGATGTTGCAACGCATACCCGAACAACCCAGTGTCGTTTCGTGTACGAGGGTGCCTATGCCGCAGCGGCAGCCAATGCCTGTGTGCCGGCATCCACGGATCACGATCACGACAGCGACGGTACCCCTACCGCGTACGCGAACGCCGACCTCTACACCAACGCCACGGAACAGGAGGAGACCTTCAAGACCCGTGAGTACGACATCGCCGGCAACCATACCGACTCATCGGCAACTACCGTGCACTTTGACCGCAGTATCAGTGAAGCCCTCTTTGATTTAAAACCAGGTTCGGACAGCGGGTACAGCAACACGGACAATATTACCAATGACAACGCCCCGACTATTACACTCAGCAGTTTGGAATCAAGCACCGCACCGACGAGCGGCACGGGACAGGCGCGCGTTGAGGTGTACGCGTGGACCCCTGCCTCAAGCTCCGACACCTCATTTTTGGACAGCAGCGGTGACGGACAGACCGCTGAGCTCGGCACCGCGCTGAGAACCATCGTAAACGCGACCTCGGCCTCAATGGATCAGACCTTCGGCTCACAGTCAGACGGTGTGTACCGTATCGTCACCAAGCACACGGACGATGCCGGTAATGTGGCGTGGACATCAGCGCCGGCAACCAAGCTCGCGTACGATGCGACCGCATCCTCGGGCTACGGCTTTGACGCGTCAACCGCGACCAATGTGCTTATCATTGACACCCAGAAGCCCGCGGCACCCGCGGCACCTGACATGACTCCCGTACTGGACACCTTCGGCGCAAACGGCAACCTCGCGCGTGACGGAACGAACACCGACGACATCACCAGGAATCAGGACCTCGCGTTTCTGGTTGACTCATCGGTCCGTGACTTTAACGATGCAGCTGACCTCACCGGCGCGGCGCTCGCACGGGAACGCCACCACATCGCGCTGTGGGAGTGGGACACCGAGACCTTTGCATCCGGCACGACCGAGACCGCGGCGAGCGGACAGAGTATCACGATTAACGGCGGTAGCAGAACGCACACGCAGCCGGCGCTCACCAGCACCGACGGCACCGCGACCAGCAACATCGCGGGTACGACGGCTATCACCAACGCCGGTTTTGCAGACAGCACCAGAAAGGGATCACTCTTCACCCACCGCTTTGCCGGTGCGGCAGTAAACACCACCGATGACTACTACATCGCCGCGAAGCAGGTTGACGCCGCGGGGAACACCTCCGACTACGGTGATGCTACAACAGTGACCATTGACCGCGACCCGCCCCGCTCCCCGAGACAGGAGATTCGGCTGCACCGGGCGACCGACACCGGCACCTCGGACACCGACGGCAGAACGACGAGCAGAACGCCTATCTTTGCCGTGAAGTTCCCGAGAGAGAGCGCGGGTTCCGGTCCGGATCGGCAGGATGAGCATGCCCGCCACGGTGCCGACTACTATGAGATATGGTGGGATCCGGACGCAACGGACGGTATCAACGAAGCGGATTTCGAGTACCCGTCCCGTCCCGGCAATGATGATCAGGCGTCCTACGGCTGGATTGACCCGACAGTCACCGCCACGGCCAACAGCATCATTCCCGGCGCGACCGGCTACACCGCGTCGCTGCTGGACAACTATCAGGGATCAACCGCTCTACTGGACGGTGTCTCCGTGCGGGTGCAGATGCAGAGCGCGCCGAATATCAATCAGGAGTACGCGTACCGCGTCGTCGCCGTTGACTATGCGGGTAACAGCAACCTCAGTTTACAAAACACCGTGTCCATTCCGACCGTCCTGCCGCCCACACCGTCAAATCCGATACTGGCGGACGCGACCAACAGCGGTCTGAACAGTGACACGATTACCAACAACACCACGGTAACGGTGAACACCGCCTACGCGAACCGAAGCGGCGCAGGCACCGAAGAGACCGCGGAGCGGCAGGGACAGGCGGCACAGAATGTGCAGACCCTGCGGTTCACCGTCACCCCGCCGACTGACAGCACCCTGACCGCGAAGACCGTGGATCGTTCGCACAGCACCGTGGCGCCGACCGCATTGGCAGCCGCGGTGACTGACAACGGCTTTACCTTACCGTTAGGACATGAGACCGGCGGTACCAACCAGAACTTCACGACAGGGTATACCTACGCCGGCGATTTTAATCTTGCGTCCATCTTCGGCGTCTCAGCCGACCATCTGCCGGACGGGGACTATACCTTCAGTGTCATCGCGCTCAACGCGGGGAATGAGCGGAGCAAACCGACGGTAACACCGCTCACCGTGACGCTTGATACCACCGACCCGACTATCGGCACCGTGACGGACGGGACGACTGAGGGGAATGTGGTAGACGGCACCCGGCACCTCAAGGCAGGAGACACCGTGACCGTGCAGGTACCGCTCATTGATGCGCACCAGCCGGCGACCGCGCCGACGGTGCACTTCCGCTTCGGTGACAGTGAGACCGATCGGAGTGCCACGGCGGGGGCGGTGGTAACGACGGCGACGAGGAGAGTAGGGCTTCAATCTGGCGGACCAACTATAGCAGTTCAAATTGCGGCTGGGGGTGTTCAGATAGATCCCACTGCAGCATCGGCACAATCAGTCCTGGGGTCCTATTTCAGAGCATTTGATCCAGATGCTGTTGTCACGGCATCAGCAGGCAATCTCAGTGTAACTTCTTCGGTCATTGCGGGTGCGACATTGCATGATATAAAAATAATACACAATTACACTGATAGTGGCGCTTTCTGGGATTCAGATGATGTTCCAACAACATTTAGCAGTGTCACGCAGAACGGTAATGTGCTAACCGCGACATACGAGAGTATTTTTGACGATCTTGTTGCTAGGACACTCGTGGGTAATTCGAATATCACTTCATTCTTGACTGGTAGCATAACTTTACCGATACCACCGACCTACCCCTACACCTACGACATCCAGAGCGGAGACACCGGTGAGTTGAAGTATAAAATTACGAATGTGACGGACGGCGCGGCGAACAGCATAGATGATCAGGACAGTTTCACGACACTCAGCACTACTGTTGCCGACACGACTGCTCCGGACATCACCCTCATCCGAGACCGCGCGCATGACGCGAGTGATAAAGATGATACCGAGTACATTGCTACTGCTCTTGACGCGAACTTCAATCGTATTGTTTCCAAAGACAGCGTCGGAACGGGGAGCTGTACGAACGCGGCAACGCTGACCGGCTACACCGACTATGTGAATCCGAGCGCGAGTCCGCCGGTAACCGCTACGGCAATCACCGCGAACAACGCAAACGGACGATGTTTCATTGCCGTTGACCACGCGGGTAACCAAGCCGCCGACCATGCGGGCGACAGCGACAGTACTATCATCGTCGGTATCGGTAATTTTGAGGTGGTGGATGAGGATGACACCGGCTCTGACAGTGATGACGAGATCACCTCGGACGACACACCGCGATTCGCCGGCACCACGGCGCCGAATACGCCGGTGCGGATTGTGCTCACGGAAAGCACGGAGCAGATAGGACAAACAGCAGGAAGCGGTACAACGGTAACATCACAGACCGCCGCGGGCGGGATACGCGTGGTAAGCGGTGATACTGCAGAAAAAGTACTGCAAAGATTCTTCCGATCTGTGGTACCCGGGGCGACCGTTACCTATGATGAAACGACGGGTACGGCAACAGTAACCAACGCACCGAATATCGTGGGTGTTTCTGATATCACACATCTGTCTTACTTCATACCGGGTAGTACTAACGCTAGTTCTAGTGGGCTTACTTACAGTGCTGCTCTTACAGCAGACGGTCTCACCCTTACTTTTCTTTCAAATGGAGCTGATTTTGAAAGCGTTGTAACAACTGCGCTGTCACTACTGACAACACGGGCATACTTCCTTGCCGGGGAAATAATCACTATAGATGCATCAGTGTCAGTCACTTCGGATAGTGCTGGACAGTTCACCACACCTGCCGCGCCAGCGTTTGATGACGGTACGCACGCGCTGAAAGGGTACATCACCATCAACAGCGCGCGGTCAGGTCCGTTCGCGCTCGGCGATCTCGTGATTGACACCGAAGCGCCGGAACTCGCCTTCACGGACGATGTGAACGAGGGACCGGTACAGAGCGACACGGTTGTGGTTACCATGACACCGAGCGGGGATACCTTTAACGGCTTTGCCTACTCGGACGATCGTAACTGCGGCAGCGGCGACACCTACACCGGCAGCAGCACAACGCTCACCATTACTACTGAGGATGAAAACGGCAAGTATGTCTGCGCGAAAGCGACGGACACCGCGGGAAACATCGGCTACTCACCGCCGTCAAGCACTACTGTGAATGTGCAGTATACGGTGAACATTGATGTTACTCCTCCGGTCGTGCAGGTCTTCAGGATCGGCAGCGGCGCAACCTCGCAGTTTGTCGTTACTGCGCAGGATACCAATGCACTCACCGCTATTTACAAAGACAATACCGCTTCTAGTGCATGTACGACAGCCGCGTATCCGAATCCGCCCGCAGCTCCCGCCAGTTGGACATCCTACGACAATGCCATGCCCACAGCACTGACGGCTGACGACTCAAACGGACTCTGTGTGATATTTGCTGATGCAGCAGGGAACAAGGTAGCACAGCACATTACTGACGGCGGCACCTATCCGCTCGGCGTGGATGATTTCACCATCGTTACCGCTGACGACAGCGGTGGCAATGACGCGGATCGTGTGACAAACGACAGCACACCGCGCTTCACCGGTACCTCGGTACCCGGCTCAGTCGGTACTATTGTCATTGACAGGGAAGTGGGAGAGACGACAACAGCCAGTACCACTATTTCAGATCAGACGGGAGCCACCACCCCAGCACCCTCTGCTCTAGTGAGCGGAGATGACGCGCAGTCAGTATTAAGTCGTTTCTTCCAAAGGGTTGACCCTTCAGCAACAGTCACGGTAAGCGGTGATTCAATTACCGTCACGTCATCCGTCATCACCGGTTTCACAGATCTGAAATTTGCTTCATATACCACTTCCGACGGTGTGAAGAGTAGTTCCGATGTTCCTGTAACAACAGCTTCGACCATATCCGCAACTGGCGCGACTAGCACCGGCGGAAGCAATCTGGGAACCATCATAACAGCACAGCCACTGGGAACGATATCACACTTCCTGGTCGGTACTGTTGAACAGAAGATTGCCGAAATCACCGCCTCCGACTATGACCGGACGATGACCAACACATTCACCACCGCGGCAGCAGCATCAATTCCGGACGGCACCTACACACCGAAGGGATACATTGACCTGACAGACAACAATATTGACGATCCGGTCGGACCGTTTGACTTGCCGCAGATAACCATTGACACGGTAGTTCCATTCGTTACCGCTGATGCTACATTTTTCACGGTGAGGGTGCCCGGATCTGATAACTACTTCAAGCCAGGCGATACGGTATTCTTTCAAGGAACTGAACGACAGGTATACGGCACCCCGCCATATACCAATGTGTTCCTGCCGAGACCGTCAAGCAGTGTGCATTTGAACGAACAGGTGTATGACCCGGTAGTATCATTCGCGGGACAGTCATTCACCGGCTGTACCGGCAGCAGTAGCTCACCGTTTACCATTACCTGTACCGGCACTTCCTTCACACTCAGCAGTGACGCTGAAGAGGGTGTCGCATCGCTTGAAATCGTGACCGAAGACCTTGCCGGCAATGAGTGGCGTTATTCGGACTCACAATACTACAACACTGGTGCGGCAAGAGGGTACGATAATCCTTCAAGTATCATCATAGACAAAACAGCACCGACCTACACGCTTTCAATAGACAAGAGCATCGCCAAAGCGGAAGACACGGTGAGCATAACTGTGGATGCAGAGGATGTAAACGGCGTATTAATAGGCACCACCCCCGCGGTGATCAGTGAAACAAACCCGCTTGTCGTCACCTTTGACGGAACACAGTATAGTTTCAACACACTACCGGGATCATTCACCCATACCTTCTCCGCGACCGCCGCGACCGGACCGCGCACCATAACCGTCCCGACACTCTACGACCCGGCAGGCAACATCCTCGCGGGATTCAGCAGGGAAATGACCTTCCTGGATACCGGGGTGCCGAGTATTCGCGGATTCCATTTCAGCACTGCTGCCGGCATGCTTGCGGTATCAGCCGTCGCCGACAGGAACAACGATCCCTCACTGACCACCGATGAGACCATACGGTTCAGCTTTGCCGGCGCGTGTGCTGAGTTCCCGGGATCACCGGACTTCACCGGAGACCCGCAGGAGGACAGTCAGCGGTACAACTTCAGCATTACTATCCCGGACGGTGTGTACGCGGCGAATACATGTCAGCTGATCGTCACCGATCAGGCAGGCAACGCATCCAGCGCGACCGATGAGAACGCTATCTTCCGGGTGCAGATTGACTCCACTGCCCGCAGACGCGGAGGCGGCGGAGGCGGAGGCGGTATCGGACTCGCCCGTTTCAGAGATTCACTCAATACTGATGAGGAAACAGGCGTTGCCGATGCACCGGCACCGGAGATTTCAGTCACTCCACAACGACCGACCTACACCCAGGGTGATCGGAATCCTGCCATTCGCGCTCTACAGGCAATACTCAACAGTAAAGGATTTACCGTCGCAGAGAGCGGACCCGGCTCAGCAGGACAGGAAACTGACTACTTCGGACCGGCAACGGAACGCGCGGTACGGGCATTCCAGGAAGCGAATAGTATACCAGTCACCGGTCTGCTTGACCATGCGACACAGGTAGCACTATTACCAGAAGCGGACAGTGCCACAAAAACACAAATCATCGCGGCACTCAGAGAGGAGATAGCCCGGGTAACCGCGCGTATCAACGAGTTACTCGCTCAGCAGGGAGCGGAAGAAACACCTGCAGCACCGCCCGCAGAAGCACCGACACCACCCGCACCTCCTGTAGCACAACCCGCGGCAGAAGCACCGACCGGCGTACCGGCACCGCTAGCACTGCCGGCACCGAAGCGAAGAACACTCGGCGCGCCGCAATTCTTTTCCACGGACAGCGGTTCAGCGGCACCTCCCGCAGCACCCGCAGCGCCGACACCTCCCGCACCTCCTGTAGCACCACCTGCACCACCCGCACCTCCTGTAGCAGCACCGACACCGCCTGCGGACGACAGGGAAGAGAGAACAGCACCGCCGCAGCCGTTCTACAATGAAGATGCGACACAGCAGCGCAACCGCAGAACATTCAACCCGGGTGCCTTCTGATCGTGCAACGAATGCAATGGGAATAACACGACAGGAGCACCCGCCAAAATCATAAAAAGGGCAGAGCAGGGAAGAGAGAGACACCTCTCTTCCCTGCTCTTGTCGTACGATGTGTGGTGATCAGTGCATGATAATAAGGTATAATAACATTTGGATGTTCTTTTAACTCACACCGAGGAGGTTGCCATGCGTGCACATTATTTGAGCAAATCACCGGAAACCCTGACCAGACTTGCTGCGGATGAGGATGAGAGCATACGACGGGAAGTCGCCTTACACCCAAACACGCCTCAGGAGGTGCTTGCGCGCCTTGCCGGAGACACGGATGAGTATGTGCGGATGAATGTTGGTAGTAATAAAAATACACCTCCTGAAATCCTCACCCTGCTTGCAAAAGATCAAGATTGGATTGTGCGGTTGGCTGTCGCCGATAATCCGAACACGCCTCAGGAGGTGCTTATACGCCTTGCCGGAGACACGAATGAGCGTGTGCGCCAGAATGTTGCCAAGCATAAAAATACACCTCCTGAAACCCTCACCCTGCTTGCAAAAGATCAGGATAAGGTTGTGCAATGGGCTGTTGTGCGATGGGCTGTTGCCGCAAACAGGAACACACCGAAAGAAGTTCTCACCGAGCTTGCCAAAGACAAGGATGTAGGTGTGCGAATAATTGTCGCCATGAATCCAAACACACCTGTAGAAGTGCTTGAAATGCTTGCCAAGGATAAAAACGCAAATGTGCGAGTGTTTCTCATCACGAATAAAAATCTACCGCTGGAAATCTTCAGACAGCTTGCCGAGGAGGATCAAGACGAATCTGTGCGGCGGGTTGCTGCCAAGATAAAGCGGTGAACCATCTACACTCCGAACATATCACACATGTTCGGAGTGTATTTTTTATATATTTTTCTTTGTATGATATACTATTACAGGAAGTTTTTTAACCAACAAACTGACTGAAAGGAGAGTCACTGATGAACTTCTTAAAAAGAGTCCAGGTGCCGCCGGAGCTCACGGATCAGAACGCATCTCCGGATGTCCTCGCACAGTATGAATACATAACAATAAGGTATAATAACATTTGGATGTTCTTTTAACTCACACCGAGGAGGTTGCCATGCGTGGATATTATTTGCGCAAATCACCGGAAACCCTGACCAAACTTGCTGCGGATCCGGATGAGAGCATACGGAAGGAAGTTGCCTTACACCCGAACACGCCTCAGGAGGTGCTTGCGCGCCTTGCCGGAGACACGGATGAGTATGTGCGGATGAATGTTGGCAAGAATGAAAATACACTTCCTGAAACCCTCACCTTGCTTGCAAAAGATCAAGATTGGATTGTGCGGGGGGCTGTCGCCGATAATCCGAACACGCCTCAGGAGGTGCTTGCGCGCCTTGCCGGAGACACGAGTGAGTATGTGCGGAGGAATGTTGCCCGGCATGAAAATACACTTCCTGAAACCCTCACCCGGCTTGCAAAAGATCAGGATGAGGTTGTGCGATGGGATGTTGTGCGATGGAATGTTGCCGCAAACAGGAACACACCGAAAGAAGTTCTCACTAAGCTTGCCAAAGACAAGGATGTAGGTGTGCGAATAGCTCTCGCCATGAATCCAAACGCACCTGTAGAAGTGCTTAAAATGCTTGCCGAGGATAAAAACGCAACTGTGCGAATGTGTCTCCTTGAGAATAAAAAACTACCGCTGGAAACCTTCAGACAGCTTGCCGAGGAGGATCAAGACGAATCTGTGCGGCGGCTTGCTGCCAAGATAGAGCGGTGAACCATCTACACTCCGAACATATCACACATGTTCGGAGTGTATTTTTTATATATTTTTCTTTGTGTGGTATACTATTACAGGAAGTTTTTGACCAACAAACTGACTGAAAGGAGAGAGAGTCACTGATGAACTTCTTAAAAAGATTCCGGTTGCCGACGGATTTCATAGATCAGAACACATCTCCGGATGTCCTCGCACAGTATGTGTACCACCGCAGCGTGAGGGTTCGGCAGTATCTCGCCGGACATGAGTGGGTT
Organism: Minisyncoccota bacterium; assembly: GCA_958295675.1. Taxonomy (GTDB): domain Bacteria; phylum Patescibacteriota; class Minisyncoccia; order Phycocordibacterales; family JABAAK01; genus JAPPJI01. Next base: position 349,068 of record OY282360.1, read on the forward strand.
TCTGCTGAGATTCTGGATAAGCTTGCCAGTGATCAGAAAGTCAGTGTGCGACGCAATGTCGCAGTGAATCCAAACACAGCACCACGAACTCTTGAACGACTTGCTGAGGATCAGAAGACCGGTGTGCGACGCAATGTGGCATTGAATCCGAATACTCCTCCGCACATTCTCGGCAAGATTGCCTGGGATAAAAATCTGCGTGTTCGGTACGCTCTCGCCAAAAATCCAAACGCAGCACCACGAACTCTTGAACGACTTGCCGAGGATAACAATCGCTTTGTAAGGAGCATGGTTGCGTTGAACCCGAACATATCTTTGGAAGTCCAGATGCGACTTGCCAAAGATAGGAAAGGAATTGTGCGAACATCTCTCGCCGTAAATGAAAACACCTTTCCGACGGTCCTTCAGAATCTTGCCTACGATAAAGATGATGTTGTGCGAATGCGCGTCGCCCGACACTCAAACACACCTGTAGTTGTGCTTGAGTATCTTGCTAATGACAGCAATGTGAATGTACGGTTTATGGTTGCTTGTAACCAGAACACACCGGTGGCATGTCTCATTCTTCTCAGCACAGATGAGAGTGTTGATGTGCAGAAACAAGTTGCCATAAACATAAACACACCACAGGACATTCGCTCGAAACTGATTGAGGAGTTAGAAATAAACCCGTAACAGGACCAAGATCCGAACATGCACATGTTCGGATCTTACTTTTTTACATATTAGTTAATTATTTGTGGGAAGAAATAAAAGGAAAGAGTGGGGGAGAGGACAAAGTTAATGAAAGTAAAAATTATGCCACTATATTTTACTAAAAAGCATATTATTATATAATATATAAAGATTGACAAAAAGTAATAATATTATATTCAAGAATATTGACATAATAATATTTATATACATAATATAATTTATGAATTTTTAGGTAGGGTATGTATAAAGTACTAACAACCTTGTACACCTTGACTTCTGAAATTGAATTAGCATCATTATATACCCCTTTATGTATGCTTATACCTCTCTATTCTCATTCATGATTGACTCTTTCTCCTCAGGTCGACTACAAAGATAAAAATTGTCAGCATTCCCTGTACGCCAACATATAGTATTTTATTTTGACGAATTTTACGAAAAATATTATATTATTCTTCAGGGAGAAAGATTCTCTCTTGTTCCAAACCAAAGAGAAAGGAGTGTCTCATGAGTACTTTGCTGAAAGTGTTTCTAATGGTGTTTGTTTCTGCGCGAAAGGACTATGCGACACATTCAGCATCTTTAGAAGATCTCTGGCGGCTTGCCAGGGACAAAGATGTGCGTGTACGGCGAGAGGTCGCCAAGAATTCAAACATCGCAGACCGATATATGCTTGCATATCTTGCCCGAGATAGGGATAAAGATGTGCGATGGTTCGTCGCTCTGCATAAGAATACACCGCCAAAATCACTTGCATTGCTTGCCAGAGACCCATGTCGTATTGTGCGAGCGGCGGTTGCCATGAATCCAAACACGCCAATAGAATATCTGAAGTTGCTTGCCGGAGACGAGGATGGAGGGATACGGTGGATTGTTACTCATAAACTGGACATGACGGCCTAATCCAACTGAACCCAGAACATACCATGTGTTCTGGGTTTATTTTTGACAAATACGACACATATCTTTATACTAATCATTAGAGGAAAGTTTCTTCTCACCTTGAGCCAAAGGAGGCAATTCAATGGCAATAGAAAAGAAAGACAGTTTTTTGTTTCGGAGGTATCGTAACCTCATAAGGTCGAATGCATCACCGGAAACACTCGCACAGTATGCCGAAGATGAGAATGATTTGATGCGGTGTTGTGTTGCCGAATATGTGGACACATCACCGGAAACACTCGCACATCTTGCTAAAGATGCAAATAGATATGTGCGACAGGCCGTTGCCGATCGTGAGGAAACACCGCCAAAATCACTTGCACTGCTTGCCGAAGATGTGTGGTGGATAGTGAGGATGAAGGTCACCTTACGGTCGAAAACACCGATAGAATCTCTCATCAAGCTTGCTGAGGATGAGGAGTGGTGGGTGCGGTTCAATGCTCTCTTTTTCGGTCACATCATTATCGGTAACGGAAACAGATTACCGAAAAAGGTGCTTGCACGACTTGCTAAAGACGAGAATGAACTTGTGCGAGAGTTTGCTACTGATGCAGCTAATGCAGATGTTCAAGACCGGAGACTTGCCGCTGCAGATCAAAACACATCACCGATGCGGCTTGCGCAGCTTGCCGGAGATACGGATGTGCTTGTGCGGCTTAATGTCGCCATAAACCCAAGGACATTACCGATAACCCGCGCATATCTTGCCGGAGATGCCGATAGATATGTGCAGATGTCTGTTGTTAGCCGTCCGGATACACCACCGGAAGCATGCAGACGGTTTGTTGATGATCAAGATGATCACTTGCGGGTCCTCGCCGCCGTGCGCAATAAACACGATAATGTGTCGTTAGACACAATCGTACACCTTGCCAGAGACACGAGCAGATATGTGCGACAAATCATTGCCGGGGGTGAGGACACACCGCCGGAAATCCTCGCATTGCTTCTCAAGGATGTAGATAAAAGTGTGTCAAGGATTGCCATCCAGAATCCAAACACACCACGAGAATTGCTCGCAATGGTGGTTTAGGATTGCGGTCAATGTACGAACCCAGAACATACCATATGTTCTGGGTTTATTTTTGACAAATACGACACATATCTTTATACTAATCATTAGAGGAAAGTTTCTTCTCACCTTGAGCCAAAGGAGGCAAATTCAATGGCAATGATAGAGCAAGGCATTTTTTTGGTGTCGAGGTATCGTAACCTCATGAGGTCAAATGCATCACCGGAAGTACTCGTACAGTCTGCCAAAGATAAGCATGATTTTATACGGCTTGGTACTGCCGGACATCCGAACATACTGCCGGAAACACTCGCACATCTTGCTAAAGATGCAAATAGATATGTGCGCAAAACCGTTGCCGATCGTGAGGAAACACCGCCGGAAGCACTTGCACTGCTTGCCGGAGATGTGTGGTGGATAGTGAGGATGAAGGTCGCCTCACGGTCGAAAACACCGATAGAATCTCTCATCAAGCTTGCTGAGGATGAGGAGTGGTGGGTGCGGCTCCATCTCGTTATCGGTAACAAAAACAGATTACCGAAAAAGGTGCTTGCACGACTTGCTAAAGACGAGAATGAACTTGTGCGAGAGTTTGCTACTGATGCAGCTAATGCAGATGTTAAAGAACGGAGATCTGCCGCTGCAGATCAAAACACATCACCGATGCGGCTTGCGCAGCTTGCCGGAGATACGGATGTGCTTGTGCGGCTTAATGTCGCCATAAACCCAAGGACATTACCAATGACCCTCGCATATCTTGCCGGAGATGCCGATAGATATGTGCAGATGTCTGTTGTTAGCCGTCTGAAAACACCACCGGAAGCATGCAGACGGTTTGCTGAGGATCAAGATGATCACCTGCGGTACCTCGCCGCCTCACGCATTGAACGCGATAAAGTGTCGTTAGACACAATCGTACACTTTGCCAGAGACACGAGCAGATATGTGCGACAAATCATTGCCTCGGAGAGGCGCACACCGCCGGAAATCCTCGCATTGCTTCTCAAGGATGTGGATGAAAGTGTGTCAAGGATTGCCATCCAGAATCCAAACATACCACGAGAATTGCTCGCATAGGATTGCGGTCAATGTACGAACCCAGAACATACTATGTGTTCTGGGTTTATTTTTGACAAATACGACACATGGCTTTACACTAATCATTAGAGGAAAGTTTCTTCTCACCTTGAAAACCCGAAGGAGGGCAATTCAATGGCAATGATAGAGAAAGACAGTTTTTTGTTCCGGAGGTATCGTAACCTCATGAGGTCAAATGCATCACCGGAAGTACTCGCAGAGTGTGCCGAAGATAAGAATGACATGATGCGGTGGCGTGCTGCCGGACATCCGAACATACTGCCGGAAACACTCGCACATCTTGCTAAAGATGCAAATAGATATGTGCGAAAAATCGTTGCCAGTCGTGAGGAAACACCGCCGGAATCACTTGCACTGCTTGCCGAAGATGTGTGGTGGATGGTGAGGCTGGAGGTCACCTTTCAGTCGAAAACACCGATAGAATCTCTCATCAAGCTTGCTGAGGATGAGGAGTGGTGGGTGCGGTACTATGTCGCTGTCGTCGATATCGAAGACAGATTACCAAAAGAGGTGCTTGCACGACTTGCTAAAGACGAGAATGAACATGTGCGAGAGTTTGTTACTGCTGGTCTAGGTAATGCAGATGTTAAAGAACGGAGACTTGCCGCCGGAGATCAAAACACATCACCGATGCGGCTTGCGCAGCTTGCCGGAGATACGGATGTGTTTGTGCGGCTTGATGTCGCAGTGAACCCAATGACATTACCGATAACCCTCGCATATCTTGCCGAAGATCCTGATAGATATGTGCGGATTTTGGTTGCTGGCCGTCAGGATACACCGCCGGAAGCATGCAGACGGTTTGCTGAGGATCAAGATGATCACCTGCGGTTCCTTGCCGCCTCACGCAATAATGTGTCGTTAGACACAATCGTACACCTTGCCAGAGACACGAGCAGATATGTGCGACAAATCATTGCCGGGAGTAGGGGCACACCGCCGGAAATCCTCGCATTGCTTCTCAAGGATGTGGATGAAAGTGTGTCAAGGATTGCCATCCAAAATCCAAACACACCACGAGAATTGCTCGCATAGGATTGCGGTCAATGTACGAACCAGGAACATGTCATGTGTTCTTGGTTCTTTTTTAGTTTAGTTTAGTATTGCCATAACCACCATATATAGAATATAGAAAAAATAGCACAATGTCGCAAAAGGTATATTGTGCGACATATAGAAAAATACTTCCCGCAGAGTTATTACGCATACGAGCAACGATTAATGTACAGTGACACGCTCTTCCCTGACAAGAATAAGAATACAATTATACATCTTTCAGAATATAGAGTATTGCAGCATTATTCTTACTTATTTTTTCTCAGGTTTGATAAACCAATTTTGCATGTACGAGGATTAGTTATTTCTAATGAATCAAAATACCATTCAGCTTCATCAACTGAATCAACCAGTGTGTATATCTTTGTATCCCTCGGCTTTATAGTCAGATATTCATTTTGTAGTTTTGTTTCAATAAATGAAATCAGCGGTGTCCAGTAATCTTTACCGTACAGTATGATCGGCACGAGATCACTGTGTCTTGTCTGCACGGTCGTTAACATCTCAAATAACTCATCCAGTGTGCCGAATCCGCCCGGGAAAAATATATACACTTCCGATGCGCATGAAAGCATAATTTTCCGTGAAAAAAAGAATGAATATTCCCGTGAATGTTTCAGAAACATATTTGCCCGCTGCTCTTTCGGCAGTGTTATGTTTATACCAACTGATTCACCGTCCGCGCGGAACGCGCCTTTGTTAGCGGCGCGCATGATACCGCCGCTTCCGCCGGTGATGACCGCAAACCCTTTTTTTGTCAGTCGTCCTGCTAAATCTTCGCACTCCTCATAAAATCTTGGCGGCAGCCCTTCCCTTGCGGATCCAAAGAAAGAGACCGCTTTCGCGAAGTTTGCGATAAACATAAATCCGGTGAAAAATTCCCAAAATATATGCGCTGAAGTGATGAAAGAGCGTATCGGATTCGGTTTTGTGAGAATGATTTGCCGCGCCGGATTATTGAATATTTTTCTTTTTTTTCTTCGAAATCCCATATTGATTTCAGTGTACCCTGATAAATGGACATGTATTACTGGTATGCGCAAAACTATTTCCTACAGGAAGCCGAGATGGTATAGCCGTCCCCTTCTGCGTCCTTTGCGGAATCGTACCACACTATATTCTCTTTTTTGATTGATTTCATGCCGCTGTCACACCACCACGGATAATAGCGTTTCCCCCGTTTTGAGACATATACTTCACTCGTTTTTGATATATCAATATCTATCTGGTTGAGAGTTACCGCGGTATCCGACACTGTGCCCTGTCCGTAGAACGAATACACGGCAAGACCGCCAAGAAAAAATGAGCCAATACAAGCCAAAATGACAAGTACGATGGTATGTATTTTGGAGTTGAAGGTATGTGCCATATACGGTATACTGCAGATATTATGGCACATAGGAAAGCGGGTGGCTCCGCAAAATCACTCCGTGACTCAAATCCGAAATATCTCGGCATTAAACAATCTGACGGACAAGCGGTCCGTGCAGGTAATATTATCGTGCGGCAACGGGGTTTGCGTATGCTTCCCGGAAAGGATGTCAAGGTCGGCAAAGATCATACTATTTTTGCGAAAAAGGACGGTGTAGTCCGTTTTGTGAAAAAAAGGAAAACTAATTTTACCGGCAAAACAAAACAGCGAATATTTGTCAGTGTTGAGGTATCAGGATAGTGGTATACTCCGTGCGTATGCATCCCATAGTTGCTGCTATTCGCTCGTTACTGGATGAACACGGTATCACATATACTTTCTTGGAGCATGCATCCGGAAAGACAAGTGAAGAAATGTGTGCTATTCGCGGAGATTTTTCACTTTCAGAAGGCGCAAAAGCATTGATTGTGGCACTTGATAACGGCTTTGCGCAGATAGTTGTGCCGGGTGATAAAAAATTTTCAAGCAGTAAATTAAGGAAAATAGCAGAAACAAAAGAGGTGCGTTTTGCCACGGAAGAAGAACTTGCAGAGATAACAGATGGTGTACTGCCTGGCGCGGTGCCGCCGTTCGGTAATCTTTTTAATATTCCTGTGTATGCGGACACGCGTATTTTTGATAATAAACGAATAGTGTTTAATTGCGGTGAGCGGACAGCCAGTATTGCTATGAATCCGGAAGATTATCGGACAGTTGTCCGACCAATTGTTGCTGATATTGCTGTATAGATATACTGTATTGTATATTGAAGTATAAAAAACAAAACCTCCTTTGCAGGAGGTTTCAAGTGGTGTTCCCCATCGGTATTAATGAAGAAATAAAGGAAACAAAATGTCAAAGAAAGTGAGGTAGATGATAAACCCTACCAACAGACCCACCATGACTTTCATTGACAGCATTTCATTTCGCAGAATACACCGGAATGTTGACAGAGTCGGTACGCTGATTCCGAGAATAAACGCAAACCAGTCATTGTTGCCAGTAAGGGCATACAATCCTGCCAAAGGAAAGAAAAAAGTGAGAAAGGACCAAACAGCAGCAGTTGGTATGAAATACACAACATCATTTTGTTCCCTCTGCTGCCTAACATCCAATCGATCAGAAAGGTTTGCATTCATCACAGCCATCGGTGTTTCTCCTGTTCAGTGAGAAGGTAAGGAAGAAATATCAGAACCCATACAGCCACTTTCAGTGGCGGAAGTGCCCAGTATTCCTCTTCAATAAGGTATTAAATACTATTTTAGTTTAAATGTCAATGTTCAGTGAAAAGTACCTGTCGGGTGTATAAAAAGTGAGAGGCACCACCTGCGAGAAGAACAGAATCGCAGGCGGTGCCGTGATATATAAGGTAATGGCGGCGGCCATTGGGTATAGCAAGCAGGGCGGCGGCATGTGCCACAAACCCTACCAAAAGGAGCCATATAATCCAAAGCCAAAACCCACCATTACCTAGATATATGGTACACGATTTTAATTGTTATGTCAAGTAAACAAAAACTATTGGAAATAAAAAGCAAAACCTCCCTTGCGGGAGGTTTCGTGTTGTGTTCCCCATCGGTGTTAACGGAGAAACAAAGGAAGCAAAATGCCAAAGAAAGCAAGGTAGGCAAAAAACCCTACCAACAAACCTATCGTGACTTTTTCTGATGGCACTCTATCTTGCAGCAGCAAGAGGAATATTGACAGAAATGATACGATGAGTCCGAAGGTCAACGCGCACCATCTGTACAAATCCGCCAAGTCGTTGCTATCAAAGAAGAGTAATCCTGCAAACAAGTAGTAGGAGGAAAGGTAAGGCAAGACGGTAGAAGTTGGCAGGGTGTTGATCTCATCATCTTGCTCCTTTTCCGCATCCGATTGCTCAGGAAGGTTCACATCCTTTGTAGTCATTAGTGTTTCTCCTGTTTAATTTGGGTCAGAAAAGAAACAACAGAATCCTCACAGCCACTTTCAGTTGTGGAAGTTCATGGCATTCCTCTTCAGTAAAGTATTAAATACTGTTTCAGTTTAAATAGCAAGTAAACAGAAATTGCCAGAAAGAAAAATGGATTCATTGTTGAAGAAAAATAAAAAATAAATGTGACAACTTTTTCAGAGAAGATGCCGTATGGAAAGCATATGAGCGTGCGTTGTACTCGGTAGGTCTATATAAAAACAACAGCCGATAGACAAAAAAATCACCCCACCTAAGTGGGGTGAGAAGAAGATGGGAAGCCGATACCCGATGTTACCGACCTTTTTCCAGTGTTCGGGAAATGATTTTACGTACACGGTAGTAATGGGTGGCCATCTCGGCGCGCGGGATTCTTGGCGTGTATGCGTCGGAAGAATCCACTTAGTGCGGGCTGATGAGATCTAGCTCCCAAAACCATTACCGAATCCGTGAACCGCGATGGACGAAAAATCGTCACATGCGCAGTAGTCAACCTCACTCCTCACAATGGCCTATGGCAAAAACCACCGGAGAAGGAGGACACTTCAAGATTTCCGGGGAATTGCACCGCCGGTCCTCTCTGTCCGCACTGAAACGCTTTCTCTAAAGTACCTGAACACCCTCACAGGAAGAAATTACTCCCCTCCCGCTTAATGAGGATCCACCGCATCTTTATGGCATGCTTCGCCGTCACTTCCCATCTTCTGAATCTATTGTAGCAAGATAGAGTAAAAAATCAATGGTGAAATGGAGGGTATCGCTCTGTAAAAAAATCACCCCACAGAGGTGGGGTGAGAAGAAGATGAGAAGCCGATACCTGATGTTACCGACCTTTTCCAGTGCTTCGGAGTGGTTTTACGTACACGACCTTAAGTAATGGCTGGCCATCTCGGCGCGCGGGATTCTTGGCATGTATACGTCGGAAGAATCCACTTAATGCGGGCTGATGAGATCTAGCTCCCAAAACCGGCAGGTCCGTGAACCGCGATGGACGAAAAATCGTCACATGCGCAGTAGCCAACCTCAATCCTTGTGAAAGGACGAGGACACATCGAGATTTCCAGGGAATTGCACCGCCGGTCCCCTCTATGACCACACTGAACGCTTTCTCTTACAGTACCTGACACCCTCACAGGAAGAAATTACTTTCCTCCCGCGTCATGAGGATCCACTGTGTTTGTTGCCCTATGTAAGGAACAAGGCACACTGAGCCGTCACTTCTCATCTTCTGAATAGTATTATAGTATAAAATAGTAATTTATACAAGTTTTAGAATAGGGGGTGTTTGTCTTGATTTTACTAGGTATTTTGTTAGGTGTATCCCCTGTTGTATTCATATCCGATAAAAGCTGTTATTGAAACCTCCGCAGCTGAGTATCATTAGGATATCAAGAGAGATATCCTAAATAATTACTGGAGATGTATAAAAAGTGAGAGGCACCGCCTGCGGAGAACCGCAGGGGTGCCTGTGTTACAGGAGGTGTCTACTGCCTACTTTGAAAGAATGTTAAGTAGAGACCCGCCTGGGGTATTAAAAGGTAGAGGTATGGAGGTCTGAAGATCAACCGGAACCAGGGATTCGCGCTGAAATGACAAAGGACCAAGCAAAACAACGCGAACATGCTAATCTCCATAAACCCCGCACACCTCCACCTTCCAAATGTATAGTACCATGTTTCAATAAAATATCAAAAATATACCGTTTTGTGCTGTCTACACCAGCATAAATATTGCGTTTTAATTTTTTTTGTGATATACTGAAATTTAGTTGAGAAAGTATCACAAAGATCATCGTACCGTTGTTTTCCCATTTTCGGCGGTATTTGCAAAAGCATCGACCTAGGCTGGCGATGTTAATAAATGGGAAGCATGCTCGTACTCGTGTTTCCTCCTTTCGCGATTATGGCATGTGGGGGAGGTTTCTTGCATATTTCCCGAGGAATTTGCAAGAAGCCCCCTTTTCTTTTTTATTCATCCACCGTATTTTTATACCACCATACACTCTACATTGACCATTGTTTTTTATATCTGCTATACTACTTGTGGATTCCAGTTGTGAATTCCAGCCTCCCTTGGGATTGGGGCTGTCTGTACTTAAAGTGCAGGCAGTCCCCTTTTTTATTCCGGCAATAGTAAAATAGCGCGGCAAAATGTTATGGTGTCACGCCACACCCCTTTTTCCGTTACCGGCAAGCGGAATATCTTCGGTACCTTTGTATTTTTTTATAGCATGCTGCAATGTCTGAGTGAAAGCAATCTGAGCGGTGTATGCATTTTCATCCTTTCCGTCCCATGCGGTAAGCGCGGGGTCCTGGAGTGCCCGTCCGTATGAAAAGGTAAGGGGCGGTCCGAATGAAAACTCAGTCCCCCGCTGTTCCGCGATGGCGCGAATACGCTGTATGTAGCTGATAGCGGTTTCTGAAGATAGTCCGCCTGATAGGAAAACAATGCCGTAAAATCCTTTATCGCTGTCCAAGCCGATTTTTTTAAATACTGCCAGAGTTCGTTCGGCAACCGTATCCGCAGAAAGCGGTTCATTATCCAGTCCGGTTGCGGCAAAAGATGTTTTCAGGATGCATTGATGCGGATTGCAGTTAATATCACGAAGAGCGTGCACCACTGCTTCCAGTGTTCTCTCCAGTGCAGCGGCAACTTCATCAATGGTATTGGTTCCTTTCAGCAGCACTTCCGGTTCCACAATGGGAACAAGATTGTGTTTCAGAACAGTTTGTGCGTATGTTGCCATGTTGGATGCCATAGCCGCGAGAAATGCATCTTCTACGCCGGTAACCGGAATGACAGCGCGCCATTTCGTGAATGCAGCTCCTTCTTTTGCGTATTGCGCGCATTTTTTGTCCAGTGTTTCTAAACCTGTTGTGATAGAGAGCACATCACTGCCGTTATACGGCTCAAGTCCTTCGTCAACCTTAACACCGACGGCGATACCCATATGCTTCAGATAATCGCGTGTCGGCACGCCCTCAATACTGTGATCAGCGAATGTATCTTCCGAGAGGATAACTCCGCTGATGGTTCGTTCAAGGTTTGGGGTTGAGAAAAGCATATGCCGATAGCGCGACCGCATTTCTGCACTCGGCTCAATACCGCGAGATTCTAATCGTTTGTCCATTGATGACGGTCGTTCATCAGCGGCCAGGATACCTTTATACTCCTGAAAAATTGTTTGTAATGTTGTTCCCATAGTGTTCGTGCTATGTGCTTTTTGCGACAGTAACGGTTAGGGGTTTCTTTGTATCGCCGCAATTGATGGTTATCACATGTGTTCCGGTTTCTTTGATAGCAACAGGAGGAAACCAAGAAACTAATGCGTCAATTCCTTGTTCCTTGAGGTGCTGTATCAAGGTTTCAGCGGTAACTGCCTGAAAAAGAGTATCTTGTTCATTAACCGTTGCAGGTATAGTTATCTCAGACGGTATGCGTTCAAAAATAGCACTCTCTTTTTTAATTTTTTCAGCATGTTGTTCTTTTTGTGCCGCCTTCTGTGCCGCGATATTTTTTCCCTGTTCTCCAGTTTTTTCCGCCGCTTTTTTTTGTGGGATCAGACAGTTCATAGCATAGCCATCACGCACAACGCATACATCGCCGCGTGTTCCGAGTCCTTTAATATCTTCTAATAAAACAACTTCCATAGAGGGTATACTATCATATTTTATTAAAAGATAGCAGACAAAGGAAGTACACGACAGATATATTCATAGCTCATATGTGTACATGTTGGGTATAAAAAACACCGAGGGAGACATCCGAAAATGTCTCCCTCGGTGTACCCTTTCCGAAGAAAAGGTACAGCAAGAAGTATACAGGAATCTATTTTCCTGTCAATACCATTATTGTACTCCATAACATTATTGACAATTAGTATATTTCTTTGAAAAATACATAAAAAATACCCTTATATATAAGTGTTATTTTGGCAGTATTGAGAGGTATTGACAATTTCTTTAATTTAGTGTAATATATAGTCAGGTGGAAGACAGGGAATATCTTTGACATGAAGGCGGTTAGAAGACCAGCGTTCGGCGTAAAAACCGGCAACAGAGTCCTACCGCTGCAGAAAACTGCTTAACTTCCCGCTTACCACCCACAAAAGGCACCTCCTCTGGAGGTGCCTCTTACTTTTATAGTGTACCAAAAACTATTGAGCAGAGACATCCGTACCTATGTATACTTCCCCACACCAAACAACACACCCCGGCATAGTACCGGGGTGTGTTGTTTAACAAACAAAGTACGATAGAGTTCCGATTATGGATTGAAGATATCTTTTTCTTTCTTCTCTTCTTTTCTCTCTCCGTTAGGAGTATCCTCTTTTTTCTTGCCATCAAGATTATCCCGCTTCTTATCATTGAAGATGTTCTGATTCTGACCGCCGAAGATATTGTTTTGATTCTTATCATCAAACATATCTTTTTGCTTTTTCTGCTCTTTCCAGCGTTTTATAGCCGGAGTGGCGATAATCAGAATAATGATAATAATCAGGAGAGTAAGAATCATCGCAGGGACTCTCCCTTCCGTGTCTTCCTTCTTGACATCTCTCTCTCTCGGTGTGAGCGTTATGGCAGCCTCTTTATCAATCTCACCTCCTTTCTTTTTTGTGATTACCAGAGGTGTATCGCTTTCTTTCTCTTTGTCCTTCTCACTCTCTTTCTCTCTTGACTCTTTCTCTTTCAACAGCGTTGCAATATCTGATTCAACCTTTCCGATTTTCTTATGAATTTCAAGAAGAAGGCGGTCACGATCAACTTGCTCTGTTGCCGCGGCAATTCGTTCAAATTGTCCGACATCAACAGAAAGACCGCCTCCGCGACCATCAAACGCGATTTGCTGTTGCTGCGCTTTTAGTCGCTTCAATGCCATCTGTGTTTTGGCAATTTTCTTCCGAAGATAACGCACCATTTCCTCCCGGGTGAGTGTTTCACTTGTTTCCGGGTGCATATATGAAACAGCAGAAGAATCAGCACTCATACTCTTTCTTTTACCGGATCGTGTGATTGTAACATGCGCACCGTCCGTTACTGTTTCGTTCAGCGGAAATGAAGCAATGTGTGTGCTTCGATGAACACTTGATTTTTTGGTCGGCAATATCGGAGCGACCGTTTCAGTCATGTCAACATGTTCTTCAAGCGGTTGTTTAACGCGATCATGCGCCGCCTCTTTTTCGCTTACCATCACGGCAATTTTGCCGCGTACTTCTTCAATTTGCTGCTTGAGAAGAGCAACCATCTCTTTTCGTTTTAGTTCCGCATCTGCGGCGCGCTCCTCCAGGGTGTCAATTCTTTCCCGAACATTGTCAATTTTCTCCTGAATTTCTGCCGGATCCGCCTCATGTTCAGGTGTTTCGTCTTCGCGTGTCTCTTCTCCTTCTTCCTGCTCTTCCTCACCGTCAACCTCTTCGTCCTGCTGCTCTTCTTCAGATTCTTCGTCTTCTGTTTCAATTTCAACAGTTATTTCCGGTTCTGTTTCTTCTTCAGGGTCAGTGTTTTGGGATATAACAGTGTGTGTCGCGAGCAGTGAAATACCGCAGGCAAGCACTACAAGGATATACGCTATCGTACTAGTATACTTACTATTCGTCATTTTAATTGTTGTAGATGGATAATTACAGGTTAAAAAAATGTAAAGATACAAACAAGAAAGTTTGTATATCATTAAGTAAAGTCAGATATACAAACATGTGTTGCATCTAACCGTAAAGATCACATCTCCAAAAGAACAAATATACCTCCAGCAGGGCTATTGCCCGACTATGGATACATATTTCATGCTGCCATACCCCCTATAATAGCGCAAGGACGATTTTACTGGCTTTTTAGGTGTTCCACGGCACGATCAAGCGCATATGTTTCAATGTCAGCGTCCGCATCTTCTTTCAGCATTGCCCTCAAATCTTTTTCATAATCAACATCGGGCTCAATGCCGCCATCGCCGATCGGTTTTTTATCCGGCGTAAGCCAATGCGCGGTCGTGATTTTTAGTATAGCGTTATCACCAACCCGTTTCACGGTCTGCACGGATCCTTTGCCGGTTGTGTGGGTGCCGACGATATCAGCAATACCATGATGGCGGAGCGTCGCGGCAAGAATTTCAGATGCCGATGCGGTACCGCCGTCAACAAGAATAGTCATAGGCGGGAATATGTCACCGCGGAATGCTGATTTATTGGTTCGATAGACACGCAGGCGTTCGGTGCCGTTATATTCGTAGAAGATGACGGAGCGATCGGGCAGGAAAAGACCGGCAATATACATCGCGGATGAGAGAACACCGCCGCTATTTCCTCGCATGTCCAGAAGAAGACGATTCGGTCCTCCGCTGTTCGCTTTATTAGAAAATTCCTGCAATGCGTTGCGAAATGCCTGAGGTGTTTGTTTTGTAAAATTCAGAAGATGAATCACGAAGACATCATCACGCACATCTGTCTCAACCGTCGGTATATCCACCTTGTCGCGAAGTATGGCGATATCAAATTCTTCATCGGCTGAAGGGCGGTATATGTTCAGATTTACAAGGGTGCCTCGTTTGCCGCGAATAGCATGCGAGGCCTCCGCGAGGGAGTAACGCGTACTGGGCACACCGTCAATGGTGCGGATAACATCATCAGACCGTAAATCCGCCTGTGCCGCGGGACTTCTTTTTATCGCTTTCAGGATGACTAATTCATCATCAACAATGGCAATGTATGCTCCGATAACACCGTCAATTTCGCCGTCCAGCACTTCTTCCCTGAATTTTTCCGCATCATCCATCGGCAGAAAACTAGTGTAGACATCGTTGGTCGCAAAGGTCAATCCGGCGGTGGCACCTTCCACCAAATCCTTTCTGGTCAGTTTTTCGGATTCAAGAGGCACATTTTCACTCTCTTCCCTGTTTTCACCGTTCTTGTACCGTTCGGGCTGAGCAACAAAATCCCGCTCAATAATGCGCCACACTTCCCAAAACTCGCTGAAATCAGCATCCTGAAACTCTTCGGGAGTTTCACTCGCTACATCGTTAATGAATGAGTAGTCAACCTCCTCTTCAATGCGTACATGTTCTGTTTCCGAGAGCTCGTTCGGATTAGCAATGAATTGGGATAAGAATGGGTTGTTATGAACAACAAGAATAAAAAATACTCCGATACTCAATGCGATACCGCCGACAACACCCGCGAAGATTTTAAAACCGGTGTGACAAATCCGTTTTTTCAATTCCTGTATTGATATTTTTCTGCGTCCGGAAGCATTTTTTGTTCCCTCCGGCGGTGTCGCGGTATACCGCGATTGCACTGTTGAGGAGAGCGGCGGAGTATTCGTGGCGTGCTTTGTGGATCGTTTCTTCGCGATGCGCACTGTTCGTTTTTTTACCGATTTCGCTGATGAAGAGCCGGATTTTTTTTTGGACACGCGTTTTTTCGGCGTCCTGCCGGACGAAGGTTTCTTAGTTTCCGCCATACTGAACAAAGTATACCATTATGATATACTGCGCGTATAGATATCCACAAAAATATATGCGGAACCGACACACACTCATGCTGTACGATACAAGGTCAAGAGAATGCCGCGCATTCCGACCTGCGGGAAAAAGAGTATCAATATATTCATGCGGTCCGACTCTGTACCGTCCGCAGCACATCGGCAATATACGCGCGTATGTATTCGCTGATACGCTCAACCGCGCGCTACGGCATTACGGCTATCAACCGAAGCATATCATCAATCTGACTGATGTCGGTCATTTGACCGATGACGCTGATGCCGGAGAGGATAAGATTGAGAAACAAGCGCAGACAGAAAACAGCACCGCACGGGCGATTACTGAAAAAATTGCAGGGATGTTTTTCAGTGATTTGGAGAAAATGAACATATCTCTCAGGCGGTATATATTTCCGAGGGCGACCGATTATATTGCTGAACAAATTGAACTGGTACGGGCACTTGAAAAACAGGGACTCACCTATGACATACCGGACGGCATCTATTTCAATACAGGTGCATATCCTCAGTACGGTGCGTTAGGATTGTCGTCTGAGAACGCGGATGACGCGCATGCGCGGATAGATGCGGTTGAAGGAAAAAAAAGTTCACATGATTTCGCGTTGTGGAAGCGGACACCGCAGGGTGTCAGCCGCCAACAGGAATGGGATTCACCGTGGGGACGCGGTTTTCCCGGTTGGCATGCGGAGTGTTCGGCAATGGCAATGAAACTGTTGGGACAGACCATTGATATTCACACGGGCGGTGCGGATCACATTGCCGTGCATCACAACAACGAGATAGCGCAAAGCGAAGGTGCGACCGGGGAAACATTCGCGAAGGTGTGGATGCACGGCGCGTTTCTGATCATGGAAGGTGATAAAATGGCGAAATCAGTCGGTAATGTGTATACAGTGAGCGATCTTGAAGAACGCGGCTATGAGCCGCTTGCGTTGCGGTATCTGTTTCTTCAATCCTCATACCGAACACCGCTTTCGTTTTCTTTTGCAGCACTTGAGGCGGCACAGACAGCGCTCCGGCGTCTGCAGAGAGAATATGATGCGCTTCCCCATCCTATGTTTCCTTTGTGGCGGAAAAAGCCGGATAATCAGTATATCGAACAGATAGATGTGGCAATTGCCGATAATCTGAATACTGCGAAAGTACTTGCCGCGGCATGGGACGCATTGCGCGACACTAAACTTGAACCGGCAGAGAGACAAAAGACAATACGGTATGCCGATTCCCTACTCGGTGTGTTATCAATGAGCCGAAAAAAGGATGATGAAGAAATAGTTCCGCAGGAAGTTACAGCACTGCTGAAAAAACGGGATGAAGCGCGCGCAAAGAAAGCATACGATGAGGCGGACGCATTACGGGAGGAAATAGCGAAACACGGATATGAAGTGTTTGATTCTGAAAAAGGGAGTTCTGTAGGAAAAAGGAGGTAATATGTTTTGCACAGCATTTAGGGTTTTACACATTGCATATTCATTCCCTATTTTGTGATAATACATATATATATATGAATAATGAAGAAACACCGAAAGGTGTGTATACTGACACGCTGTTGCCGCCGCAGACACACCCCGCACCTCATGAAAGCGCAGTTGAGATGTCATTGCTCGGCGCGCTGCTGTGGAATGCGGATCGTTTTCACGATGTTGCCGAAATTGTTGATATTGACGCGTTCTATGTTCCAAAACACCGTCATATTTTTGAAGCGATGCATGTTATTTCAAAACAGGGTGAAGCGATTGACTCAGTGACGATTGGCACCACTCTTGAGCAGATTGATCAACTTGAGGCAATAGGCGGTCGGGAATACCTCGCCGATTTGATAGAGCAGTCCCCCTCTACCGCGCATGTGGAGAGTTACGCGAAGATTATTCAGAACGCGTACATTCGCCGTCGGCTGCAGAACGCCGGCACCAACATAGCGGAACTAAGTGTTTCGGGCGACAAAGAAGTTGAAACGCTTATAGATGAATCAGAAAAAGAGCTGTTTGAGATAACACAGCATCACACGCACGCGCGGTACAAGGAGATAGCCGGCGTTATTCCCGATCTTGTGCATGAAATAATTACGGTATCAGAAAATAGCAACAAGCACCGCGGTGTGCCGACCGGCTATGAGAAAATAGATAACGCACTATCCGGTCTGCATCCGTCTGACCTTGTTATTCTCGCGGCTCGTCCGAGTGTGGGTAAAACCGCACTCGCACTGGATATCGCACGCCGCACCGCGCTTGATCACAAAACACCGGTCGGTATTTTTTCGTTGGAAATGAGCACTGCTCAATTGATTGAGCGTTTACTCGCCTCTCAATCAGGGCTTGATGCGTGGCGCATGCGGACCGGGAGAATAAAGTCACAAAAAGATTTTGCTGCCTTGAATGAAGCAGCTGATCGACTCCGCGCGCTCCCTATCTATATTGATGACCGATCAGCGATGTCCACTTTGAATATCCGGTCAACCGCACGGCGGATGAAGCGGGAGCATGACATTCAAATACTTATCGTGGACTACCTGCAGCTCGTTAATCCGCATGAGACCCGCAGGTCTGACTCGTTGGTGCAGCATATTACTGAAGTATCCCGCACGCTCAAGCAAGTCGCACGGGAACTTTCCATACCGGTATTGGCACTTTCTCAACTATCCCGGGATATTGAAAAACGAATGGGCAAACCGCGACTCTCCGATTTGCGGGATTCCGGATCAATTGAACAAGACGCTGATGTCGTTATGTTTCTGCATCGCAAAACCGATCAAATGTATGAGGGTGATGATAACGCACCCATACCGACAGAACTGCTCATTGAGAAACACCGAAACGGACCGACCGGTCGGGTTGCGCTGCAGTTTGATAAAAAGTTCGCGACATTTAAGGAGCCCGCACCGGAAGAGTATGCGGGACAGGAGTTTGATGAAGGGGTGTCAGATGATACTGTTCCGTTTTAGAAGAATATGGAATACGGACAGACATTTCTCGCGCTCGTCGAGTTGTTTAAAAAATTTCCGGGTATCGGACAGCGGCAGGCATTGCGATTCGCACATTTTATTATCCATTCGGATCAGCGGTATGCGCGTCAACTGACCGACACCATTACCGCGGCATATCAAGCAAGCAAGCAGTGTCCTCAGTGTTTTATTCGCCATGAGTCAGACAGTGATATATGCACCATTTGTCTGCAGAACGGAGTAGATACGCTTACAATCGTTGAAAAAGATATGGATGTGCATGTATTGCTCGCATCCGCCGACGGCAATCTGCATACGCATTACTTTGTATTCGGCGGTCTCATACCAATAGCGAATGATACATCGGATCATGTTCGTATACAGCAACTGATGGAAACGATAAAGACAAAAAAACCGAAAGAAATAATAATCGCATTCTCAGTGCATCCCGATGCGGATCACACTATCCGCCACCTTGCAGATCAAATCCGCAGCACATTCTCAGACATTACCGTCTCCGCGCTCGGACGAGGTCTCTCAAGCGGATCAGAGATTGAATACGCTGATCCGGAAACTATCACGAATGCGCTTAAAAAGCGAGAAAATGTACTGTAAAATAAAGGTATTTTCTTAAAAAATTGACAATATATATATATATATATATATGGTATAGTCCTTACTGGATGTAGAAACTTCCCTACTCTTGCTATCTGGTGTAAAGTATTGTATACTGTATATCAGACAGTGAGAGCAGATTTCCTGTTTTTACTAAACCTTCACACTTTCACGAAAGGAGAAACTCTAGTGAAACAACTCATCACCACGGCTGTCATGGCCGTACTCGCATGCGTGAGCATGTCTGCCACCGCTTCGGACCGAGGTTTCATCTCGGATGTTTCGGTAGCCTACGGGTCGCTTCTCCCGGACGTGATGCCACAGAGCTTCACGGAAGACAGCCTCGTAGTCGCCAGACTCACCGTCGAGGGCAGCTTGATCGTACGCGGCGATACCCCGGTAGTCGCGGCGGATGTACACGTCAACAACTACGACTTCGGCGGCGCGCTGCGAATTCGGCAGTTCATGTCGATTTCGCAAGACCAGGCCTTGGTGAACGCGGAGGTTGCTCCCGAAACCGAGGAGAGTCAATCGCATTTCGCGTTCAGCGCGGACAATACCGTAGTGACCAACGCGGATTCCGGCGAGGAGTGGCGCGTTAGCTCCGTAACCTCCGCGGTTTACGGTGGCGTGCGCGTCGTCAGCGTCATTGTTGACCGCGTAAGGACGGACAATTTGGCAGAGGTGACTGTCACAGTCAAGGATGCCACGGCATTGGTTGGTTCTTTTTCGAAAGATTCCGGTCCAGATCCCATCAAACACTTCGATCGCCTTCACAAGGGCGGTTTGGAGCGACGCGATGTCCGTACCGTCCTGCGGAACATGATGGACCAAGAGTCCGAGATTGTTTCGGTAGAGGTCACCGGCGCACCGGAGGCGAACAGTATTCGCCTCATTGCCTCGCAGGGTGAGGAGTCGGCAGAGACACGAGTTGCCGTCACGGGCGACGATTACGACGGTTACAGAGTGGTCAACCTGTAACTAGCCGTTTCTTCGGCACCACAGACCCGAATACGCTTACAGCGTGTTCGGGTCTTTCTTTTTGTACAAAATGTCTTTGTTTTACACTACATTTTCTTAAAAAATTGACAATATATATATATATATATATATGGTATAGTCCTTACTGGATGTAGAAACTTCCTTACTCTTGCTATCTGGTGTAAAGTATTGTATACTGTATATCAGACAGTGAGAGCAGGTTTCCTGTTTTTACTAAACCTTCACAACACTTTCACGAAAGGAGAAACTCTAGTGAAAAAACTCATCACCACGGCTGTCATGGCCGTACTCGCATGCGTGAGCATGTCTGCCATTGGTGCCGGTGTAAACCAGACCCACGAATTCGATCCGAAGGAGGGTATGTTGAGCATCGTCATGGGATCGATGTTTGACAATACGTTGATGTCCGCCACATCCGACCGCGGTGCCAGCAACCTCTTTGCGATCAGGCTCAGTGCTCCCGAATTGGTAGTTAGCGGGGATGCCGAAGTAGGTGTCTCAGATGCCAGGGGTGTTAGCAGCTTTGATTTTGGCGGCGGACATCTGGAGATCAGGCAAATCGTCTCCATTTCGAGAGATCAGGCGCTGGTGAATGCCAAAGTTCTTGAGGATGGTTCGTCGACACAAACCCAAGGTGCTCCGTTCTTCAATGAGGACGGCACTATGGTTAACATTCACGGTGACCAATGGCGTGTCCGCACTGTCTCTTCGGCAATCTATGACGGAACTCGAGTGGCGAGTTTCATCGTTGACCGTGTAACGGATGACAACCTTGCGAAAGTTACCGTCACGGTCAAGAATGCTACGACGGCACTTATCGAAGACACTCATCACCTTCACAAGGGTGGTTTGGAGCGACGCGATGTCCGTGCCGTCTTGCGGAACATAATGGACCAGGAGTCTGAGATTGTCTCCGTAGAGGTTACCGATGTTCCGGAGACGAACAGCATTCGCCTCGTTGCCCAGCAGGATGAAGAACTGGCAGAGACCCGAATTGCCGTCACAGGCGGCGATTACGAAGACTACATGGTCATCAGCCAATAGTCAACCGTTCTTTTCCCTCGGCACCACAGACCCGAATACGCTTACAGCGTGTTCGGGTCTTTCTTTTTGTACAAAATGTCTTTGTTTTACACTACATTATTCTTGCTGTCTGATGTAAAGTATTGTATACTATGCGTCAGGCAGTAAGAGCAGGTTTCCTGTTTTTGCTTCTAAACCTTCACACTTTCGCAAAGGGGAGATATCAATGTCCCATCCAAGTTTGGAGCAAAAGGAGCCATGTGTGTCAGCTCATGCTGTCATGTTTGTGCTTGTTCACTGCTACGCTTTTGCAGGATTGCATTTCTTCCTTGATGATTCCAACAATTGGCTTCCGCTAATCCTTGGATGTCTTGGAAGTGTCGTAACGGCTTTGTCGCTGTTACTAAAACGGTCAGCGCAAGTGAATATTACACTCGGATTGTTGCTCGGGTTCCTTGCTTTTCTTGTCTTCTTTGGTGTGGTTCTTCCTTTTTCTAGATAAGGATTGTGCAACGCCGTTGCTGTAAACACGGATTCCAGTAAACAATGGCGTGTCAACACTGTCTCTTCGGTGGTCTACGATGGAACTCGGGTGATGAACGGCGAAGACCTTCTTTACCGTCGACAGCGATTACAACGGTTACAGAGTGGTCAACCTGTAACTAGCCGTTTCTTCGGCACCACGGACCCGAATACGCTTACAGCGTGTTCGGGTCTTTCTTTTTGTACAAAATATCTTGAGCGTGAACTATATATATGCGCGACATTGGAAATATGCAGAATAGATACACCCTCCTCTTCCCTTTATTTTATTGTATTGATTCGAACACGACAAAATGGCTGTCGGTGTCCGTAATGCCGACGGTAGTTTGACTTTGCCCGAAAGCGGATAACAGAAATCTTCTTTTGCTTTCCTACTTTCTCCACAGTACCAGTTACTGTTTTGCCGGTAATATACGGTTTTCCGATGTCAGTTTTTGTACCGTCATCAAAAAGAAGCACTTTATCAAAAGTGACGGTCTTCCCTTCCTCGCATCCGGGAAATATTTCAATATCAAGAACCGTGTTATCATGCACACAGTATTGCTTGCCGCCTGTTTGTATAACTGCAAGATTATTCATAACAATTGTATAGTAGAGTATATAGAATATTTTTTCAAGAAAATACCGCCTTTTCAGGCGGTGTTGGTGAGCCGGAGGGGAATCAAATGAATCAAGATCGTTCTGTCCATGAACAAGAGCAATCCTTCCTCCTTTGTCAATGCATTCCCCCGCCAGCTCTCAAACAATATACACCTTTTGTATATAAAATGTCAAGAAGTTAATTAATTCAAAATCACAACGATATTTTATCATTCTGTCAAATTAGTATGTATCAATACATGCGAGCACTTTCCTACCCTTCCCGTTTCCAGTGTGACTCCTGGCGGACAAGATGTTTCTTCGGATCGGTATCCGGCGCAAGAAGGGCTTCTGTGATATATTCAAGTCGCGCAATCTGTGAACCTTTGCAGAAAAAAACAGTATCAGTGTCGGCAAGCTCCTTGCATTTTTTTACGATAAGATGATGATTTTTAAGGTAGTGTGTATTTGGTCCGTTGCCATAATACGCATCACCGGCCACAAACACATGGTGCGCTATTTCTTCAGCCATATTCCCAAGTATTCGGTGCATGTCTTCTGAATCGGGACCGAGTTGCGCCATAACGCCGAGGATAGCGATTTTTTTTTGCTTTTCCAATACCGCGAGTGTGCGCAATGCTTCCTCCATTGCGATTGGTGATGCATTGTATGAGTCGTCAATAATAGTGCTGCCGTTATATCCCGGCAGGATGCGCATTCTGCCGGGTGTCGGATGGCGCGAGGCGATTGCTCGGCGTATAGTTTGCATGGGAATAACTTCGTATAAATTGACAATTGTAGTTACCGCCGCGATGAATGATTGTACAACGCCCGTACCGAGTGTTTCAGGGATGTAGAATGGTTCCTGCTCACCGTTCAGTGATAGGACTACATCCATACCGACAGGGTTATGACCGTCATAATGAATGCGTGTTTCTTCAATAAAGATAGAATCAGAATTAAACGCTCGCAGAGAAATAGTATCCGGCATATCCGCTATATACATTTTTTGAATATCATCCTCCGCGTTATACACGGCTATGCCGTCCTTTTTGACTGCGCGAAGCAAAGACATTTTTTCTTGGTACAATGATTCTTTATCCGGAAAATTCTCAAGATGGACAGGATTTGCGGGTAAGCGTGTCAGCACTGCCATGTCCGGTCTCAGCCAGCGAACAATGTTTGCTATATCTCCCGGTGTTTCCAGACCGACTTCCAGCACGACGAATTTTGGCATACTGAAAAGCATTCTGAAAAAAGCGACGCAGAGAACATATATCCAAATGAACGGGTTACGCATACCCGTCGGCAAATCAAAAATACTGAGCGGCACACCGAACTCGCCGTTGTAACTCTTGCGGCTGCTGCGAACCGGCATGCCTGCCGTCCGCAGAATACCGGCAATCATATCCTTGGTTGTGGTTTTCCCGACACTGCCGGTAATAGCGATTATGAACGGTTTATGTATCTTTAAGGCGGTGCGGGCGAAAGCGGTCAGGAGAAACAGAATAACGGTACTAAATATTTTTTTCATATATAGTACACACAGTATATCATGTGGAGCCACCTGTCGGATTTGAACCGACGACCTACGCATTACAAGTGCGTTGCTCTACCAACTGAGCTAAGGTGGCATCACGGACAGTATATACCACAACGATATACCAAAAAATACCTGCCCAATCTTACGATTTAGCAGGTAATGGTGCTGTCATCCCATTACATAACGCACACAGCGTACAGAATGACGGACACAAGTATCACAATGGTGAAGAACCAGTTTCTGTTCCCTGCCGGAATGGTCGTCGATGGTGATTTGTATTCAACAAGCACCCGAACAAGTACCGCTCCCGCAAGCGTAATGCCGCAGTATAGCGGCCATCGATTACCTGACACCGCAGCCGCTTCAAAAGCGATCCAAACAAGAACAGCGGCAAGGACACATAGGCAGAAAACCCCAAACATTCTGCTTTCTTTTGAAGATTCTTTTACCTTTTCCGCTGTCGCTATTTTTGGTGTTTGCACATACGCCTCCTCTTTTTCAAAATGACCGATGGTATATATTATATATAAAGTTTTATAAAAAGTATACCCACCGTCGCCGGTGGGTAATTGTGTCAGGGAATGCATTGGAGAAGACGCTCCAGCATGGATATCGCTCCTCGGAGATATATGATCCATCCGAGCAGGAGAACCAGAGTTGTCCCAAGAGATAAACCATGGCGCATCTTCATGAAGTGATGGGCTAACCACCACAGCGCAAAAGGTGCGGAAAAAGCACACCAGACAAAGGAAATGAAGGCGAAGGTTTGAAGGGCCGGCAAAAACTGAATGAACTCAACAAGTGCCATAATGAAACCTACGAGAACAAACTTCCCGATAAGTCCCATACTGCCGATCAAATCTTCCCTGTGTTCCATTTCCATCTCGTATTCCAGTTTTTCGGGTTCGGGCATTAAAATCCTCCGTTTACTTGAAACTACCCTGCAGTATAGTATATCACACAAAACAAATCAGTTCAAACATTCATTTGCAATTCGGGAAACAACTGAACCGTCTGCCTGTCCCTTTAGTTTTTGCATCACTGCCTTCATCAACGCACCAATATCTTTTTTTTCAGATACGCCAAGTTCATCCCGTGTTTTTATAACAATAGTTCTCACTTCATCTTCAGGCATTGTCGGCGGCAGGTATGATTCCAGGATACCCTTTTCGGAATCTTCAGCGGCAGCTCGTTCCTCCTGACTTGCGTTTCTGTACTGTGTCGCGGATTCTTGCCGCTGCTTCACCAGTCGTTTTAGAACAGCCGCGGTCTCTTCATCCGTCAGTTTTTCCGTCGGCTTTTTACCTTTTTCCACAAGTGTATTTGTGCATGCGGTCAATGCGAGGCGTAAGGTCTGCAGCCGAACAGCATCCTTTGCTTTCATTGCCGCCTGCATGTCAGTTCTGAGTGTGTCGTGCAACATATAGAAATACAGTATAGCAGAGAATGTTACTCTTTTTCCGCGCTGTGCGGACGGTCAAGCAGTTCTTTACTGTATTCCCCTCCTTCACCGGTTATTTTAAAGACATCCTTATCAATCATATCGTATTGCTGTTCCGTTTTGTTATAATGGTTCACCGCGGTACCGAGCGCTCTGCCGACACCATGAAAAGCATTTGAATGGGTTTCAAGATGATTTTTGAGTTTCACAACCTGTTTCATAATTTCCTGCGCATGTTTTTCCACCTTTAACGCGCGCAATCCGAGGTTGACGGTCTGCAGGTACGCTAATAGTGTGGTCGGTGAGACAATAATCACACGATGCTGATTAAATGCGTATTCCAGTAAATTCTCCGCACCTCCGGATCCTGATCCTATTTTTTGTGTGAGTAAGTCGTAGTACAGCGATTCAGACGGTATGAACATAAACGCATGATCTAATGTATTTTCTTTTGGCAGAATATATTTCGCTGTCTCTTGTATGCGTTTTTTCAGATCTTCTTTCAGAGTTTTTTCAATCTGCTGCGGATTTTCCTCCTCACCGCTGAGTAGTTTTGTATAGTTGTCCAGTGAGAACTTCGCGTCAATGCTTATCATTTTCTTATTTTCCAAAAATATGACCGCGTCCGCCCGTACTCCGCCGCTGAATGTATATTGCGTTGCGTAACTGTCGGGCGGTAGCACATTGGCAATAACCTGTTCAAGCACATATTCACCGACCGCGCCCCGCCGCTGCGGGTTTTTTAGAGTGCGTTCTAATGCCTGCAATTGTTCGGTGAATGACAGCATTTCCCTGCCGGTTGCCTTCACTTCAGTTAATTCTTTAGTGATGTCGGTGATGAGTTTGTTTGAAGATTCAAACTGCTTATGCATCATTTTTTGCATAGATTCTGTGGTTTGATACAGGCGGGTGTCCATGGTTTTCTGCAGATCATGGAGTCGCGCATCAAACACCTTGCCTCCGTCATCAGTATCTTTTTTCCGCACAATAAATGCTAACAGTGCGATAACCGGGATAAACAAGATGATAATAAGAATAGTATTTATATCCATAGTTTCAGTATATAAGAATATGGGAAGATTATACTAATAAAGACAGGAAATATGCTCAATTTCCGTTATTCAAGCGGAGGGGGAGGGATTCGAACCCTCGATACGGTGTTTAAACCATATACCGGTTTTCGAGACCGGCGCCTTCAACCGCTCAGCCACCCCTCCTGCAACACGGTACCATATTCCGCCCGGTTACCTGTCCGGCGGTATCGCATAGTATGCGATAAGAAAGTCAGTCAGGTCGCTGAACGGTCGCGCAAGAGTTTCGGAGGCAAATTTCGCTTTCGGATCCACCGCGAAAAGGAAAATAATATATTGCGGATCCCGTGCCGGGAAGTAACCGAAGAAAGAATGTAGAAATTTACCCTCGGCATATTCACCGGTCGCCGGATCCACAAGTTGCGCGGTACCTGTTTTTGCCGCGATACTGTATTGAGGATTACGCAGTAAACCGCCGAGCATGGCATAATCATACACACGAATGAGATATTCAGTCACCTGATCCGTTATTTTTTCACGAAAAATCCGTTTTCGTTCTCTGGTATTCTTAGTGAGTGTGCCGCTGATGAGACCGCCTTTGCGGGGTTGTTCAACGCGCGAGAGGACATGCGGTTCAACAATAAATCCGCCATTTGCCAAGGAAGAAAATGCTTTTGCGGCGGCAATGGGAGTGATAGCGATACCATGTCCGTAGGATGCGGTAGCGAATTCAATCTCCTGTCCGGTCTCCAGATTGTCCACAAGCCCGGGAATCTCTTTTGGCAAATCTATTCTGGTCACATCATTAAAACGAAATCGATCAAGATAATCCTTATACACACCGATGGTTGTTTTTTGCAGCAAGAATACAGCACCGGTGTTGAGCGATTGAGAAAGGATGGTTTGAATAGGAATATTCTTGCCGCGCCCAACGCCGTCATAGTTTGAAATAGTTCTGTTATCTATGGTCAAACTCCCGTGATCCGTGTAGGTGTCGTTTCTTGATACTCTGCCGGAATCAAGACCGATAGCGACAGTCAGTGCTTTAAAAACAGATCCCATTTCGTACACATCCTGCACATTTGGGTTATTGAAAACACGGTAGTCCGCAACCTTACTAAAGTTATTCGGGTCAAAAGTCGGCACTGCCCCCATTGCTATCACTGAACCGTCATGAGGATTCATAACAATACCGCCGACCTTTTTTGCTCCCCACTTTTGTTTCACATTCCTGAGTTGTGTTTCAATTTCTTTCTGAACATTAATATCTATCGTCAGAAATACATTACCTGCCCTATCGGATCCGCGAGGCGGAAGTTCGTTAAGTTGCTCAAGTAAGGTGTCTCCGGGAGATTGTGCTGTTTTATTGGATGCCGTGAGTACATCATTAAAAGTATTCTCAATTCCGTATTGTCCCAGAGTTGTGTCATTGTCGTCAACGGAGACAAAACCGATAACATGAGAACCCAATGAACCGTGTATGTACTCCCGTTTTTTAAAAGATTCAAGCCATACACCTGTCAGATCATAATCCGAAATCCGTTTCTCTATCCGTTCCCGAACGGACTCCGGAAGATCGCGTTTAATAATCTCATATTGGCTCTCATCGTTCTGTATTTTAGAAAAGAATATATCCTGATCCAGATCAATCTCTTCGCTCAAATGTTCATAAATTTCTTTAGAATCCCCGAGTTGAAGCGGTGAAATGACCAAATTGTAACCAAAGTGTGTTGATGCAACCAAATGATCCGCGTCATTTTTATCGGTGAAGAAAATATGTCCGCGGTCGCCGACACTCCGAAACGGCAATCGTATTTCAATGGATCCTTCCACGCGTTTATTAAATTGATTGTCGTACAGCAGATATACCGCCAGCAGCGCAAAAATACATACACAATAAAACGGTATATACGGATTATTAAATATTTTGTGAATACGCGGTATGTTCATACGCTATACATAGTACCCTTTTAGTTTTAACTGATACCTGACATAATCAGGGTTGGCGAATGATGTGAGGCACCCAGCGGCTTTTGCCGCGCCTATTGGTTTTCCATCCTTACTTGTATAATTAATAACAGCTTTTGCCACATTGTTCGGCATTCCCTGTAGATTTTCAAGAGAGCGTACCACATATTGAATTTCATCCCGTTCTAATAAACGATTAACAATATCTATACGATCAATGCTTGCCGGGAATTTTTTAATATGAAGCATGAGGACATCTCCTTGCCCTGATTTCATCAATCCACTTACTATTTGTTCATAATTCGGCCGTTCAATGTTTTTCATACATTCAAAAACTCTGGATCCATAACAATGACTGATGAGTTTAGATGCCGTGTACATAGTGAAGGAAGAAAAATTAGGTAATTCTTCCTCAAGTATTTTATACTGATTAGTATCAATTAATTGCTCTGCGATATAAGGGTGGGTAGATGGCTCAAACCTTTGTAGAAATTCAAGAATGGTAGGCGAATAAAGGACTAACTTGCTATCTTTGGAACGGATAAGATAAAAAAGTTTGTAAGCAATATTTTTATCAAGATTGCTGAAGTATTCTAAATTTTGAAACAAATTCTCAAGAAGCATTGTATATATATAATATCTTTCCACTATAGAATATTTTTCTATCAAAAAATCAAGAATTGTATTCATAATGGCGATATGGGAGAGTGGAGCAAATGAATCAAGAGTACTGCACATTTTATTAAAATGAGATGGAGATTCATCAGCATAGCACCGTTCCAAAACATCTAAGATTTCCTTCTTTTTTTCAAACGATTCTCTAAACGATTCAATATCAGATTTGAGATCGCCGGATAGAGTTTCAAAGGTATCCCGAAGACCGTCCAAGGTTTCCCTGTTTTTCAGGGCGGAATCGCCGGCAATCAGTGCTTTCATATACTCATCTTTTGCAATGTTTAAAATTTCTAAATCGTCCCGAAGTGATGTACATGTGATATGTTTCTTCCGCGGCATATATACCTAATATACCAAGAAAAATAAGGATTATTATGCGTAGAGGTGTATTAGTGAGATACGGATACAGCGACCGGTTCAACAACAACGACATGTGATACCGTGATATCATCATGTTCAACCGAGATAGTACCGTTACCGGAAACTTTCATAATGTCAACGCGAGCGGCATAAATTTCTTCTTCTAATGTGTGCACGGCGGCAATATTGTATGTTGTCACATAAGCGAAATACATGTTAAATAGGATTGTCGCGACGGAAAAAACCGACAAAATAAACAGAAAATATCTATAGGGGGTTGTTAAGGATGTAATACTCATACATTGAAAATAAAGGTTCGTAATTGCGCGCTTGTCGCCCGCGGATTGCGGATACATTCTTCGTGAGAAGACCGTATCGCTTTTTTTGAATATCGTTTTCCGATACTCTCGCTTTCCCACTGTTTGAACATTTGTTTAACAATTCTATCCTCTAAACTATGGAAAGAAATGATTGCTAAACGGGTATCGGTGCGAATAAGTGTTTTCAGAGATTCCAAAAACTCTTGCAATATATTCAGTTCGTCATTGACAGCAATGCGAAGTGCCTGAAATGTTTTTGTGGCAGCATGTCGATGTTTTGGATGCAATTTACGCGGTACAGCACCGGAAACAATGTTCGCAAGATGCTTGCTTGTGACAATCGGCTTTTCTTTGCGGGCATTGACGATAAAACGGGCAATTCGGACCGCCCATCGCTCTTCTCCATACTCTTTCAAAATAGTCACGAGTGCGGATTCTTCAAAAGTATTCACTATATCCAGCGCGGTTACAGCACAGGCATGTTCCCGTTTGCTGAAACACATATTCAGAGGTTCGTCATGCATGAAAGAAAACCCTCTACCGCTTGTCAGCTGATGACTGCCCCAACCGAGATCCACAAGCACACGGTCATATGTTTCAATGCCTAAATCAGATGATATGTTTGTGATGTGCCTGAAATTGTTCTCAATAAAATGAACGCGGATAGTGTCAGATACAGCCGCAAGAGTATGCTTTGCGCGAGTCAATGCAGCACTGTCAGTGTCAATACCGATGAATGTGCCGCTCTGCATGGCGTTGATAATTGCCTTAGCATGACCTCCGGTACCCACTGTCGCATCAAGTATTGTGCTGTTCGGTCGTATTGTAAGAAAATCTAATGTTTCACGCAGTAATACAGGCGTATGATCATCCATAGCAATTATGCTTCAGGTTCATCAGTTAATCGTTGAAATTCGTCGCTTTCGGCAAGCGCGCGAACTTCATCCATGGTCGGCATGCCATCGCGTTCCCATCGTTCAGAACTCCAAATTTGGAATCCTTCTTCAGTGCCGACACAGACAATGGTTTCACGCAGTTCCGCAAAATTAGCAAGGTGATCGGGTATGACAATCCTGCCGGACGAATCAACATCAACATGGTCGCCGACAGTCAAAAAACGGGAAATCTTTCGATGTTTCTCGTTAATGGAAAGACGCTTGTTCAATTTTTGCGCCTGTGTCATTCCCTTTTCCCATAATGAGAACGGATACACACTAATGCATCCGTCTAAATGGCGCGTTATGACCACAGATTTACCAATCTCTCTCCGATATCGTGTCGGAATGGAGATCCGTCGTTTTGCATCCATGGTGAGATGTATTTCTGACAACATATACAGTTTTAGTAGTACATCCCACCACACCCTCACTATACGCCATTTACTTCCACCATATTCCACAATTTTCCACAGTTTTCCACATATACAGAAAATACCTTTATTTTTTAAGACATTTTATCAATACTTTTTCAAATAATTGTGGAAAACTGAGAAATTTTGTACTTGACGGAGGGTTATGATTTTATCTTAAGCACCTTCATTTCCGTTTCTCCTTTCGGAAGATGAATAACAACGACATCACCGACTTTTTTCCCGAGCAGTCCTTCGGCGATAGGTGAATGAGGTGAAATCATAATGTCATTTCCTTCTGTGCCGATATTAAAAGTTTTTTTGCCCTCTCCTTTGATATCTACAGTTACTGTGTTGCCGATAGTAACGATTTCCACATGGTGATCTTCCCGCAGCACTGTTGCGGTTTTCAGATTACTTTCAATTTCACTAATACGGGTTTCAAGGGCTGCCTGCTGTTTTCTCGCGTTCTCATACTCACTATTTTCACTAAGATCGCCGTACGCCCGCGCGATACGCAGCTGCTCAATAACCTTCACTCGTTCAACTTCTTTCAAGTTTTGTAATTCTTTCTCTAAAGATTCTTTTTCTTTTCGAGTAATAAAGTGGTTGTCATTCATAAGTCCTTTAAGTATACTACATCATTCTTTCCAGTCAAGAGCGAAAATATTCAGGCAGGTGTATCTGCAGCGTATCAAAAAATTGTCTCGCGGCATTGACCGCTCCGCCTGTTTTTCCGCGCTCCATAACAATCGCAAAGGCGTATTTCGGATTCTCATACGGAAAAAAACCGATTACCAGAGAGTTTATAACACCGCGATTCCCTACCTGTGCGGTACCGGTTTTTGCGGCGATAGTGTACGCATCTGTTTTCAGATGCTTTGCGGTTCCGTTCAGGACTCCCTGCCGCATTCCATCCCGCACGACCTCAAGTGTTGAATGTGAAATAACCAATTTTACCTTTTGTGAAATCTCCCCCTTATTGAAATGCGGTTCAACAAGATAGCCGCCGTTCGCGAGTGCTGCGGTCGCTCGGGCAAGTTGTAGCGGTGTCACCTGGAATGCATATTGCCCTATAACGGTGTTATAGGTGTCGCCGATACGCCATTCATCGCCATGTTCCTGCTCTTTCCATAGCGGACTCGGAATAAGACCGTCCGGTTCGTGAAAAACACCGAGTGATGTCGGTGTTCCGAAACCGAAAATACTCGCGTATGTTTTGAGACGGTCAATGCCGAGACCGATGCGATCGCCATATCCGCCGCCTATATAGTAAAAATATACATTAGATGACTGCGCGAGCGCGCCGTACATATTTAATGCGCCATGCACCCGCCAATCCTTATAGGTGTACACAATATCAGGATCATACGGGCTTTGCACGCTGATATGTCCTTTGCTGACAATAGTTTCATGCGGGTCAATGATGTCTTCCTCAAGAGCGGCAATGGCAAAGAAAGGTTTTATGGCAGACCCGGGGCTGTACAGGCCTGAAATAGCACGATGAACAAACGCGCCGCGGTCTTGCTGTTGTATATACAGTTCCCGCTCCTCGCCGGAAAGGTTGGTCATGGTATTATTGTTAAACTCAGGGTATGATGCGATGGCTATAATTTCACCGGTGGTGCTGTCCAAAAGCACACCTGATCCGGCATCAAAGTCCCGTTCTTCCGCGACTTCTTTCAGGGTGTTATAGAGCAATTGCTGTGTCTGGGCATCTACGGAAAGCGTGATATCTTCACCGTCTTTCTGCTTTTCTATGTATAGTTCGGAGACAAGATCTCCGACGGCATTTCTTTCTAACACCAAGGAGCCGCTCGTACCCGCCAATTCACGATCGTACAGTTCTTCTATGCCACCCTGCCCCAATGTCTGCGGGAGATAGTACGCGCCGGTAGTATCCTGCCGGGGATAACGGACAAAACCGAGAAGGTTACTGAATCCGCCGTTCCGATAGTTCCGTGTGGGTACCTGATCATCAGCTTCGCCAGTATTCCATGCTATATGTTCGCCGTTTCTGCCGTATATATCACCGCGCACCGGCAGTACAATTTTCTTGGCAAATGTGTTATTTTCACTGATAAACGCATACTCACTGCTTTCAACAATTTGAAGCGTGCCGATGCGGAATATGAGAAGAAACACGCCGACAGCGACCACAAACCAAAGCCAAAATAGCTGGTTAGCGGAAACGGATCGGCGTAAATGTCCTTCTCCATGATGCACGGAGAATCCTTCTCTGCCGGCACCTTTGTCCATGTATGTTTCATGGAGATTAGGAGTGCGTTTCGGGCGTTTTTTCGGTCTGAATGATATATGCGGTATCATAGAGTAACAGTATATCGCAGATACGCATACAGCGGCAAAAAAAGTATCGTACAGAAAACAGGTGAAACCCAAAACGGCACGCCGGTGGGCAAGAGAAACGAATCAATAAGTATTGAAAAAAATAGGGCAACCGCCGGTGCTTCCAGAACCATCGCCGCAATCGGAAAGAATAAAAGAAAAAAGAAAGGAAGAAACGGAGCAAGAATAATACCGCTGAGTAAAACACCGTATCCGATAATTTTTCTGGTGATGTGCATAGAGTATATTACTTTGAAAATATTTCCGCCGATTCAGAATGCAGCGTATCAACACGCTTTTTCGCCTGTTCAAATTCATGTTCAAAAATCTTTCTCTCATCCTGAGCGCGGATATACAGCATGGGTGTTTGCAGCGGATTGACGGCGATAATGCCGTGTACCCGCTGCACATTTTTTTCCGGGAATCGTTCGATAACACTGACCGTGCTGACTGTACCGCCGGTTGCCTGATGTACAATCGGCAATCCGGTGACAATATCAGCATCTATTGGTGTGGAAAGATAGAAACTGCCGCCACCGGTCCCGGTACCGCTTGATATATGTCCGTTTACTGAGAAAAGTTCCCTGCTGACAGATGAACTGAACAGCACTATAACATAGATGGTATCGCGTTTTTCATGAATATAACCAACCGCGATGCCGCGATCGTTATACACATACTTTGATACAATATCCGGCTCGTCGTTCATGGGTGGACGGGTCGCGAGTATAAAATCATACGGCACCTGCGGCGGTCGAACCATGGTATACAGGGGTGTCAGCTCCTTGCCGTCCATATATACATATTCAGAAGTGACATTAATTTCGGCAGACGGAGCATTATAACGATACAGAGAACTGAAGAGTGATTGGGAAACACGGATATAGACAGACGGGAAAAATAAGAATGTGAGAAGGATAACAGCAAACAGAATATATGTGCCGTGTGTGAAGAATGATGAGGTATATATCCGCATATCATCACTATACAGCATCGCTATCCTACCGCATCATAGGAAATATTTTGAGTATTGTTCCGGGTGTTGGGCGATAAGCGCGGTGCCGCGGGCGACGACGGTGGTCGGATTATTCGGGACCAATATTTTTAAATTCAGCGCTGCCTCAATTTTTTCGGAAAAAGTATGAATGGACGGACCGCCGCCGACAAAATATATATTATTATTCTGCAAATCAGAAAGAACTTCAGGTGACACGCGCTCAATAAACGAATTAATATGGCTGACCACGCTGTCCAGAGGATCAGAGATAAAATCAAGTACTTCGTCAAGAGTAACTTCAACCTCAAGCGGTAATCCGGTTGAAACATTTCTGCCCTGCACGCTGAATGTTTTTCGTTCTTCAACCGATTGCATAATCGCCATTTTAAGATCTTCAGCGGTACGCCTGCCGACCGCAAGCTGCATGCGTTCCTTCAGTCCGTTAATAATAGATTCATCAAACGCATCACCGGCGATTCGTATACTGTCATTAGCAACAATTTCCCCGCCGACCAGTATCATGGCATCGCTGGTGCCGCCGCCGACATCAACCACCATAATCGCTGTCTCTTCACTCAATGACAAGTCAAGACCGATTGCGGCTGCAAGAGGTTCATACACGATATGCACTCGCCGCGCGCCGGCATCAATAGTAGCATCCCGAACGGCGTTGATTTCTGTCTGAGAACTACAGCACGGCACGCCGACAATGACTGTCGGGCCAAGAATGCGCGGTGACGATGCTTGAACCTTGCGAAAAATATATTCAAATAACTGTTCGGTAACTTCATAGTCATACACTACCCCCCGCTGCATGGGCTGCACTACTGTGATATGTTCGGGAGTGCGTCCGACCATCACACGCGCCTTTTTTCCGACCGCTACCACCTGTTCTGTTTTTTTGTTGACGGCAACCAATGTCGGTTCCCGCAACACAACGCCTTTCCCTTCAACATACACAACTGTTGATGCGGTCCCGAGATCAATGCCGACTTGATTTGAAAAAAAATTACCGCTGCTTCGTGCGCGTTTTTTCTTTGATTTAAGTTGTCGTATTCGTTCCTTCAGCGCGGGTAATGCTGAATTGGCAACACGAGATAATCGACGCCACAGCGCTTTTATTAATTCTTTCCCCGGAATATATTTTCGCTTTTTATATGCCATATATTCGCTATATCTGTATATCTTGCAGTTTAGTTTGGTGCATAGCATCAACTTCCCTGTTTGCTTCGTCAACCTTCTCCTGCAAATATTTTTTTGCGGAAAACTCCTCATCTTCAGAAAGATTAGATGCCGCTTTTGCATGTTTAATCTCAGCAATCTCCTTTTCTCTCGCATTGCGAATTGATTGTTTTGCTTCTTCCATCCGCTCCCGAGCAGCTCGTTCCAACAGCACTCTGCGCTCACCGGTAAGTTCCTGTGCTGTAACACGGATACCTGTATCGCCGACTGAAAGCGACATGGATGGCATTCGCTCCCGTAATTCTGATTCTATGGCTGGTAATAAAGATGTATCATACGGCGTTACCAATAATACTTTCTGATCTTCTAGAGTGATAGTCGAGCAATGACTCAGTGCAGTTTTCGTACCATACGCTTCAATCGTTACTCTATCCAACAAAGATGGTGTGATTTTGCCGGATTGTATACCGATATACTCTTTCCCGAGCCAATCAATAATTTCTTTGACTCTACCTGAAAAAGTACTGAAATCATACTGCATTACATGTATCATAGCATACAGCGTTTTAAGGGTGAAATAGAGATTAAGGACAAAAAATCAACCCCAAACACACAGTGTTTGGGGTTTTGTGGCTCCAGAACGGGAGTTGGGTGCGCTCTTTTATCTCAAGGGTTGTACTCTCGCGCGGATTGCTTCCGGCGTGTTCGGGTCTTCAAGAACACTCTTTCGAACTTCGTCGTCGCGACCGTTGCGTAGATCATTGATGAACTGATCAACATCTTCCGGCGGTATGTTCGGGTTTGCAAGAAGATTCCTTCGAACCTCATCATCGTAGAATAAGGCATTGACAAGTAGAGCGAAAGCTTCTACCGGTGCTTCAGGATTTCCGGCAACACTCGCTCGCACATTCTCAAATGAATGATTGGCAAGTTTGATGAGAACCTCTTTCGGTGTTTCTTGGTTTCCAGCGACTTTTTCCTGCACACAAACATCATCATCCTCAGCGAGTTTGATGAGAACTTCTTTTGATGCTTTCCCATGCTCGGCAACTCTCTCTCGCACCCGCTTATCTTCATCCTCAGCAAGTTCAGGGAGGATTTCCGTGAGGATTTCCGTCGGGATATCTTCACGACATGCGAGACCTGCTCGCACCTTCCAATCCGCATCCTTGGCAAGTTCAAAGAGGATTTCAATTTCCCTCGGGGTCATCGGGGCATCTTCATCCCTAGCAAGTTGTTTGAGTACCTCATCTGGTATTTTCAGTACCATCTCTTTCCTCGGTTTTCAGTTGGTTTAGTCAACTACGATGAGAGAAAAACTCTCATCACCAAAATATAGTATAGCACATTAAACTATATTTTCAAAAAATAAACCTCAAACACTATGTGTTTGGGGCTTTATTGTTCTGGAACGAGAGTTGCGCACTCTCTTTTATCTCAAGGGTTGTACTCTCGCGCGGATTGCTTCCGGCGTCTTCGGGTCTTCAAGAACATCCTTTCGCACTTCGTCGGCGTAACCGTTGCGCAGATCATCGACAAACTGATCAACAACTTTTGGCGGTATGTTCGGGTTTGCAAGAAGATTCCTTCGAACATCCTCCCAGTAGAGTAAATCCATGGCAAGTAATTTGAAAGCTTCCGCTGGTGCCTTAGGATTTCCGGCAACACTCGCTCGCACATCGTCAAACAAATCCTGAGCAAGTTTGATGAGATCTTCCGGTGGTGTGTTTTCATTCCCACCGACTCTCGCTCGCACATTCTCATCCTCATCCGCAGCAAGTCTGGTCAGGGTTTCCGGCGGTGTGTTACCGTTGCCAGCAGCTTCTTTCCGAACACCCTTAAATGCATCATTTGCCAGTTCAGCGAGAACTTCCAGCGGGGTATCTTCATCACCTGCGACACCTGCCCGCACAAGCGAATCCGCATCCTTGGCAAGTTGTCTAAGTACTACAGGTGATGATTTCTCTGGTATTTCCATTGCCATCTCTTTCCTCGGTTTTCAGTTGGTTTAGTCAACTACGATGAGAGAAAAACTCTCATCACCAAAATATAGTATAGCACATTAAACTATATTTTCAAAAAAATAAACCCCTGAACACATAAGTGTTTTGGGGTTTAAGTGGTTCACGGATTTACGCAAGCGAATCCGATCGTCTGTTCCTGAGATGCAGCAGAGCAATGTGGCGCACAAACTCATTCTCATCTTTGACAAGTTTTTCGAGTACTTCAATCGGTGTGTTCGGATGTTGAGCGACAAGAGATCTGATCAGCAAATCCGCATTGCCGGCAAACAATGTAAGTTGTTCTGCCGGTGTATTCGGGTTACAAATGGCAGAACGCAATACCAATTCATCTGTATCTTTGAGAAGGAATGTCAGAGATTCTAGTGGAATGTTCTCGTTTTCAGCAAGCAGTTTTCGCACAAACCAACTTTTATCTACAGAAAGTAATGCGAATGCTCTCGTCAAAGTAATCTTACTTCTAGCTATTTCTGCCCGCACATCCTCATCAGGATCTGTAGCAAAACCTGTGAGTGCTTTTATTAACCGTTTCTTTCTCTTGGCAAGAGTCAACCGCACAGAATCAGCCTTATCCTTGGCGAGTCGCATGAATACTGGGATCGGCAGCTTCTTTCTCTTGGCAAGAGTAAACCGTACATGGACATCTTCGTCTTCAGTGAGACGCATGAGTATTTGGATTGGCAGCTTCTTTCTCTTGGCAAGAATACACCGTACATACCAATCCTCATCCTCAGCAAGTCGCATGAGTACTTGGATCGGCAGCTTCTTTTTCTCGGCAAGAATACGCCGTACATGTACATACCAATCCCCACTCTCAGCAAGTCGCATGAGTACTTGGATCGGCAGCTTCTTTCTCTCGGCAAGAATACACCGTACATACCAATCCTCATCCTCAGCAAGTCGCATGAGTACTTGGATCGGCAGCTTCTTTCTCTTGAGAATAGCACGCTGTACATAAAAATTCTCATCCTCAGCAAGTCGCATGAGTACTTCTTCCGGCAGATCCTCTCTCTCGGCAACAATATACCGTACATGCCAATTCTCATCCTCAGCAAGTCGAGCAAGTGTTTCTTGCGAAGATGTTATTTTGGCAAGAATATATCGCGGAAGAGTAGTAAGTATACCCAGAACCCACAAACAGATTTCTTGGAATACATTCATCCGAGTACCTCCTTCTTCGGTTCCTTTAGGATCAAAGACCCATCCTGATTCATAGTATTATATTTTAAGTGTATTGTCAATAAATAACTGAATATACTGATAGTATATTTTGTTTACAAATGGCAGAACGCAACACCACTTCAATGATCCAATTTCACTTGCCAATCTTCATCCTTCACAATGGTGTAATATATTTTCTAAAAAATGAACCCCGAACATATAGTGTTCGGGGTTTAGCGGAAACGCCGGTGAGTTCAGGTACGAATCAGGGTTTGCCTTTTATCAAGCAAGAACTGCACTTTTAGGAAACCGTCTGTCTTTTGAGATTCTCAACAGCCGTCTCTCGCACCCACGGATTCTTATCCTCCGCAAGCTTGGCAAGAACTTCTTTCGGTGTGTTCCGATGCTTGGCAACAGCCAACCGAATCCGCCAATACGCATCCTCAGCAAGTCGCACGAGTACTTCTATGAGAACTTCCCTCGGTGTGTTCCGATGTTTGGTAACACTAAACCGCACCCACGCATTCTCATCCTCGGCAAGCTTGGTGAGAGCTTCTTTCGGTGTGTTCCGATGTTTGGTAACACTCAACCGCACCCACGCATTCTCATCCTCAGCAAGCTTGGTAAGAGCTTCTTTCGGTGTGTTCGGATGCTCGGCAACTTCCTGCCGCACCCACGCATTCTCATCCTCGGCAAGCTTGGTGAGAACTTCTTTCGGTGTGTTCCGCTGCTTAGCAACTTCCCGCCGCACCCACGGATTCTTATCCTCGGCAAGCATTTTAAGCACTTCCAAAGGTGTGTTTGGATTCATGGCGACACCTATTCGCACACCTGCATTCTCATCCTCGGCAAGCTTGGCAAGAATTTCTTTCGGTGTGTTCCGATGCTTAGCAACTTCCTGCCGCACCAACACATTTTCATCCTCAGCAAGTCGCATGAGTGCTTCTTCCGGTAAGTCCTTCCTCTTGGCAAGAGTCAACCGCACATCCAGATTTTTATTATCAGTAAGATGAATGAGATCTTCTTTCGGTGTGTCCCGATGTTTAGCAAAAGCCAACCAAACCCGCCAATTCTTATCCTCAGTAAGTCGCACGAGTGCTTCTTCCGGCAAGTCCTTCCTCTTGATAAGAGTAAGCTGCACATCCAGATTCTTATCCTCGGCAAGCTTGGTGAGAGCTTCTTTCGGTGTGTTCGGATGCTCGGCAACTTCCCGCCGAACCCGCCAATCCTTATCCTCAGCAAGTCGCACGAGTACTTCTTCCGGCAAGTCCTTCCTCTTGGGAAGAGTAAGCTGCACATCCAGATTCTTATCCTCGGCAAGTTTGATGAGAGCTTCTTTCGGTGTGTTCCGATGCTTAGCAACTTCCTGCCGCACCAACGCATTCTCATCCTCGGCAAGCTTGGTGAGAACTTCTTTTGATGCTTTCTTATACTTGGCAACAGCAAACCGAACCCGCCAATTCTTATCCTCAGCAAGTCGCACGAGTACTTCTTCCGGCAAGTCCTTCCTCTTGGGAAGAGTCAACCGCACATCCAGATTCTTATCCTCGGCAAGTTTGATGAGAGCTTCTTTCGGTGTGTTCCGATGATTAGCAACTTCCTGCCGCACCAACGCATTCTCATCCTCGGCAAGCTTGGTGAGAGCTTCTTTCGGTGTGTTCCGATGCTTGGCAACAGCCAACTGAATCCGCCAATCCTTATCCTCAGCAAGTCGCATGAGTGCTTCTTCCGGCAAGTCCTTCCTCTCGGTAAGAGTCAACCGCACATCCAGATTTTTATTACCAGTAAGATGAACGAGAGATTCTTTCGGTGTGTTCCGATGCTTGGCAACAGCCAACCGAACCCGCCAATTCTTATCCTTAGCAAGTCGCATGAGTGCTTCTTCCAGTAAGTCCTTCCTCCTGGTAAGAGCAAGCCGCACATCCAGATTTTTATCATCAGTAAAATGAACGAGAACTTTTCTCGGTGTGTTCCGATGCTTAGCAACTTCCTGCCGAACCCGCCAATCCTTATCCTCAGCAAGTCGCACGAGTACTTCTTCCGGCAAGTCCTTCCTCTTGGCAAGAGTCAACCGCACATTCTGTTTCTTATCCCCGGCAAGTTTGATGAGAGCTTCTTTCGGTGTGTTCGGATGCTCGGCAACTTCCCGCCGCCGCAGCCAATCCTTATCTCCGGCAAGTTGCATGAGTACTTCTCTGAGAATTTCCCTCGGTGTGTTTCGATGTTTGGTAACACTCAACCGCACCCACGAATCCTTATCCCCGGCAAGTTTGATGAGAACTTCTCTCGGCGTGTTCCGATTCTTGGCAACTTCCCGCCGCACGGACCGATTCTTATCCTCGGCAAGTTTGATGAGAATTTCTCTCGGTGTGTTCCGATGCTCGGCAACAACCGACCGAACCGACCAATTCTCATCCTCAGCAAGTTTGATGAGAACTTCTTTTGGTGCGTTCCTATGCCTGGCAATTCTATCTCGCACAAACCAAAACGCATCTTCAGCAAGTCGCACGAGTACTTCTTCCGGCAGATCCTTTCTCTCGGCAAGAGTCAACCGCACCAGAAAATCCTTATCCCCGGCAAGTCGCATGAGTTTTTCATGAGATGTACAAGGGTCCTTGGCGGCTTTCAATCGTGCCACCACATTTCTCTTTCTCCTGCTCTTTCTACTCATGTATAATCCTCCCTTGGTTCAGTTTCTTCAGATAAGAGGCATTCTCTCATCACCGAGAATAGTATACTATGTTTTCTAAAAAAATAAACCTTAAAAAGATTATATAAAAAAATTCCACCAGCATTTCTACTAGTGGAGTGAGTTTAGAGCACTTCCGTAAAGAACCGTCTTTCAAACCAAGAAAGGATAGCCTGCACCACTTGATCTCGTTCCAATGTACCGTCCAGGAATGCTTTTACAACTTTTATGAAAGCCAGAAACCAGAAATCCATTTCTACATCTTCGTTGGAAAGTAGGTCAGATGCTCCAATCTCTAGTTCTTGGACACTTGAGTAGACAGCTTGCCACGAATCTTTTGCATCTTCTTCAAATGTTTTAAGCATGGCAAGCCGTGCTTTGGTAAAATTCACTTCAAACTCAAGAAACATCACTCTAAGAGTAGAGGCAGAAATGCTCCTTTCTTTTTCGTAGTATTTTACAATTTCAAGAAGAAGTATTAGTTCCTTCGGTATGTTTGAGTTTCTGTAGAGAAATTCAAGCACAATGGAGGACACCTTTTTCTCGTCTTTGGCAAGTTGCATCAGAATTTCAAAAGATGCTTTTGGATTCTTGCCGACATTTCTTCGCACATACCAGTGCGTGTCTCCAGCGAGTTGCGTAAGAGATTTCACCGGCATGCTTGGGTGCTCAGCGGCAGCTGCCCGCACCCGCCAATCCTTGTCTCTGGCAAGCCGTACGAGAGATGCTACTGGTGTATCCGGATTCCTGGCTGCACGGCGTTGCACACGCCAATCATCGTCTTTTGCATACGCAATGAGCATTTTTTCCGGAACAGGTTCTCGCCGCGCAAAAACAAGCATTCAATACCTCCTTTTAGGTTTGTTTAGCATGAGACAAAATCTCCAAAGTAAGTATACCACTTTAGGATACATTTTTCAAAAAACAAACCCCAAACACATAGTGTTTGAGGTTCTGATGACTCAGGAAGAAGTCGATGATGTATTCAGTTCTGCTCGTGCAGTAAGTCCTGTCCGCACAACCAAATTCTCATCCTCAGCAAGCAGCGTGGCTACCTCAGTCGGCAAAGTCATTTCTCCTGGCAAGAGCGGACCGTACCCGCCGATCCTTATCCTTAGCAAGCCGCATGGCTGCCTCAGTCGGCAAGTCATCTCTCCTGGCAAGAGCGGACCGTACCCGCCGATTCTTATCCTCAGCAAGCCACATGGCTACATTAGCCGGCAGGTCATCTCTCATGGCAAGAGAACGCCGAACAGACGCTTTTGCATCCTCAGCAAGCCGCATGGCTACTTCAGCAGGCAACTGCTTTCTCTTAGTAAGAAGAAGCCGTACACGCACCCCTCCATTCTCTGCAAGACGAACAAGTCTTTTTGATGAAGATGATCTTACGGCAAGAATCTGCCACACAAGATCAAGCATCATTTTTCGGAACACATGCATGACCCAAATACCTCCTTTTAGGTTTGTTTGGAATGAGAGAAAACCTCTAAATAACAATATACAATAATATATTCAGGTTTACAAGTTTCAAATAAAAGCAAGGATGTGGAGAGTGCCTTTGTGCAGTGCACCATGATATATCGCATCTCGTAAACTCTCTGCCACTTTCCTGCATTGTATTAAAGAATCATCCTTTGTATCTGTGGTGTCTGCAATACGATTATGCACATATTTTTCAAGATTCTGCAGCATGTGAAGGATTGTGACATGGCGTGTATTTTCTCCTTCTTCCCATATATCATCAATTATCTTCAGTCGATCTTTTGGAGATGCGTTAATAAATTCCTTGAAGTCAGAAGATAATTTTGTGATATCCGTTTCTGTTATGTCGGTGATATAGCAGCGGGAAAGCAGGGTGTCCAGTACTTCTGTTCCGACAGGAAGACAAATAAAAAAATAGACACCTTTTTGAACATCCTCAACAATTTTTAAAAGAGCGTTTTGCGCCTGATGCGTGATGCCCGACGCGCTGATCACGACTCTTCTGGTATCGTGACCGACTGATTGAAAGGCATAATCATGAAGCCAACGAATATCCTCAACACCGATTCTTTTTTCAGACCTAATGACATACAAATTATCTTTTTCTCGTGATGTAATGTGTTCCGGTAAATCAGCGAAAATCAGGTATGCATGATGTTGCGGCTGATTGATAATCTTTTCAAAACCCATACACTATCATAATACCTCTTTTATTGTTCCGGTGCGCAGCGATTCACTACTTTAGCAATGGCGGCAAGTAAGTGATGCACATCATTTTCATCTTCAAGAGTGGTGCCGTATCGTGCCTGCAATTCCGTATTGATAGACATGCGCACTTCCGAAAGCGCAATTTCCTGCTCCTCATCACTCACATTTTGTAGAATCATTCTTTCTGTAAGATATTTTTCAACTAGTGTAGCATAGAG
This sequence comes from Minisyncoccota bacterium, assembly GCA_958295675.1. Classification (GTDB taxonomy): domain Bacteria; phylum Patescibacteriota; class Minisyncoccia; order Phycocordibacterales; family JABAAK01; genus JAPPJI01. The sequence goes on from OY282360.1 coordinate 392,923, forward strand.
CGAGTCCACGGTAAGTAACATATCTCCATATTCCGGTAACGGGCATCCGGCAAGATGTGCAAGGACTTCCGGGCTTACCATACCACCGCATCGCATACTGTCAGGAAACTTCCATGTCGGGTATCCGGTTATTTGCTCGTCCTGACACACCTGCGTCTGTTCAGTACGATCGGGAGTTGAGCATTCCACATACAATAGTTTTTTACTTGCGGAAGAACCGAATGCCGTTTTTTGCTGCGCGCATACCGGACACCAAAATGCGCCGTAAAAGGTCACGCCGCGATCTTTCAGACACTGCGCCAATGCAGTGTATGCTTCTCGTTTCGGTGCATCAGCGCGGTCAAGAAACCACAAGCCGAAAATAATGGTAACAATTAAAACAACTAAACCAACGGTATATACAACAATATGCCTTTCCATAGAATTATGAAATATAATATAGCATGGTGTCAGCGGGCAAGCAATGTCTGTCTGTGAAAATTAAGATGCTCGGTCTGAATACTTTTACCGATACCGCGGATAACAGCGTGCTCGGGATGATCAGCAACTTGTACCGGTGCGTTTATATGTTTCTCAACCGCGCGATCAAGACCGTTAAGATTTGCTACGCCACCGGTCAAAATGACACCTTTTTCAAGTATGTCAGAAGTGAGTTCCGGTCGCGTTCCCTGGAATACGCTCGCGATAGTATCTAATATTTTTCTGACTTCTTCCTGTATTGCTTCAGCAACATCATTTGAATTAATATGTATAATACGCGGAAGATTATTGTTCATGTCACTTCCCTTTACCTTGATTCCTTTCGGAGTATCTGATACAGCCACTGTGCCTATTTTTTCTTTTACCTGTCTGGCGACATTTTCACTGATGAGTAAGTGGTAACGCTGTTGAATATGCCGGACAATTGATGTGTCCATATCATTGCCTCCCACTCTTTCAGAACGATAACTGCTCATACCGCCAAGGGAAATAACCGCGGTTTCAGTTAATCCCGCACCGATATCCGTCACCATTCTGCCGCGCAATTCATCGCGGTGCATACCGACCCCGAATGCCGCAAGGATAGCATTCTGTTCGGTGAACACAGAACGCGCACCTGTTCGCTTACATGTTTGGATGGCAGCGCGCTGCTCCATACTGGTCGCACCGGTCGGTACACTGATGAGAATATCGCTCCGAAAGAATCGCAGTATACCTTGCGCCTGTCGGATAGCGCTGTGTAAATATTTTTCGGCTATATGTTCATCCTGAATCGCACCGCGGGAAACGGTTGTATGGATATTAATATGATTCGGCGCGCGACCGACCATTTCTTCCGCGCATTCTCCGACACAAATAAGACGTTTTTTGCCGTCGCCTTCAAAGGCCAATTTGCTTGGTTCGTCAAAGATAACGCCGCGGTATGGGATATAGATACGGGTCTGTGATGTACCCAAATCTATTCCAACATTACGGGAAAACGAAAAAAAAGACATAAGGAGAGTATACCACAGAGCTTTTTTTGCCTGTAACTACAATGTTATATTGAATATATGGGCTCTTTAGATCAAGAGATAGACAGTTTTTTAAAGAATAAGAAAAATCCGACATCTCAACGGGCGCACCTCATTCAACAGGTGTGTGATACTCTTTTTGATGATACTCATTTCAAGAAGATATTGGGACAAACGCACCAATTCACAGTTGCAGAAATACAGGAAATCTTTGAAGAAGCAAAAAATTGGGAAATAAATCCACAGGCACTTTTTTGGAAGTTGGTTCGGGAGAAACAGAGTGAGATACGCAAACAAATCACAGATTCAGCGTGATATATATTCTACGCATTCATTTTTGAGGTCAGATATGCGATAATATCGTCGCTTTCATACATGGAGGTATCATTCTCGCTGTCAATAAGAAACGGTACCTGCTGCTTGCCGCCTTTAGCAATCAATGCATCAGCGTGTTCCTGATCCATAATATCTTTTAAATCAACCGTGATATTATTTTCTTTAATGAATGCAAGAACTTTTTGGCAAAACGGGCAGGTTGATTTGTAGTACAGTGTATACATGGTGAGATATAGGTGAACTCAATAATAATACTTTAAGTATACCATAAAAACTTTCCAAAATAACACTCTAGTTTATGCTATACTCAATATATCACTATATTCCGCGGTAGCTCAGCGGTAGAGCAACCGGCTGTTAACCGGTAGGTCGCAGGTTCGAATCCCGCCCGCGGAGCAATAACACAGATTTCACATTTTTTCAAAAAATGGTATATTATTTGTTAGAAAGGTTTCCTTTTCTGTTCATTTCAAACACACCAAAAGGAGGTTTTATGAACCTACACCCACCACCGAAAATGGTTGGAATGCTGATACCACAAAACCGTATGCTTCGGCTTTGGGAGAAGTTGAAGCAGTGTGCTGTGACGACCTTTCATCTCATCACACTCCGTAGGTGGATGCGGCCCGACGTTTACGTTGCTCGCAACTACAGCATACCACCGGAAGTGCTTGCACAACTGGCAAGGGATCCGGATGCGGTTACTCGGCAGATAGTTGCTCACCGCACCGTACCACCAGAAGTCCTTGCAAGATTGACGGACGATAAGGTTTCTCCCTGAGTCGTCAGAACCCCAAACACACAGTGTTTGGGGTTTATTTTTTAAATAACTTAAAAATTATAGTTAAAAGATGTATACTTGGGTGGGAGAAAATCCCTAACCACCCCTAACCGAGTCGAAATGAAGGAGGTCCGATAATGGGCATAGCCCTGCTAGAAAATTTGTTGCAGAAGCAAGTTTTCAAAGAAATAGACTCAAACGCAACATCAGTTGAAGTGCTTGCATCATTGGTGTCACTGACATTAGATGAGTTCATTGCGACCAGAGACCCGAACACATCGAAAAAGACGCTTGCACGACTTGCAAACAGTGACAATCTGCTCGTTCAGATACTTGTTGCCAAACATCCGAACACATCACCAGAAACTCTCAAGCAGTTTGTTGAGATGGTGAAACAGGGCAAACAGTTTGGAACTGAAATTCAGTTTCTTCTGCAAATACCTCTCATCCAAAATCAAAATACGCCTTCGGAAGCACTCGCGTTTTTTGCCGAGAGTGAGAACGAGGATGTACGGTGTGCCGTTGCCAGAAATCCGAACACACCGCCGGAAGTTCTCCTCAAACTTAAGGAGGATAGGAGTTTACTCGTGCAGCAGTATGCCGAAGAGAACCCAAACACACCGTTGACTTCTCCCTGAGTCGTCAGAACCCCAAACACACAGTGTTCGGGGTTTATTTTTTAAATAACTTGAAAATTATAGTTTAAATGGTATCTTGTTTGTTAGAAAGGTTTCCCTTTCTGTTCGTTTCAAACACACCAAAAGGAGGTGTTTTGTGAATCAAAAGATGTACCGGATCCGTGAGAAGATACAGCACACTGATGATGATTTAGATCTCAGCAACCTCACCTCCGCGAAAGGACTCACCTTGCCGAGGAAGATTGGTGGTGATCTGGTTCTCAGCGGTCTCAGAATACCACCGGAAGAAGTCTTTAAGTCCTTGCAAGATTGATGGACGATAAGGTTTCTCCCTGAGTCGTCAGAACCCCAAACATATAGTGTTTGGGGTTTGTTTTTAAACAATTTGAAAACATAGTTAAAAAAAATGGTATATTATTTGTTGGAAAGATTCCCCTTTCTGTTTATTTCAAACACACCAAAAGGAGGTGTTTTGTGGATCCACACATGTCTCGGCTCCGTAGGAATATACAGCACGTTGATGATAATTTAGATCTCAGCAATCTCACCTCCGCGAAAGGACTCACGCTACCTGAAGAGATTGTTGGTGATCTGAATCTCAGCGGTCTTGTCTCCGCTGAGGGACTCACCCTGCCGAGGAAGATTGGTGGTGATCTGCGGCTCAACGGTCTCACCTCCGCTGAAGGACTCACGCTACCTGAAGAGATTGGTGGTCATCTGGATCTCAGAGATCTCACCTCCGCGAAAGGACTCACGCTACCTGAAGAGATTGGTGGCAGTCTGGTTCTCAGCGGTCTCACCTCCGCTGAGGGACTCACCCTGCCGAGGAAAATTGGTGGTGGTCTGTTTCTCAGCGGTCTCAAGTCCGCGAAAGGACTCACGCTACCTGAAGAGATTGGTGGTGATCTGTGGCTCATCGGTCTCACCTCCGCGAAAGGACTCACGCTACCTGAAGAGATTAGTGGCAGTCTGTGGCTCGACAATCTCACCTCCGCGAAAGGACTCACGCTACCTGAAGAGATTAGTGGCAGTCTGTGGCTCGACAATCTCACCTCCGCGAAAGGACTCACCCTGCCGAGGAAAATTGGTGGCATTTTGTTTCTCAGCGGACTCACCTCCGCTGAGGGACTTACACTCCCTGAAGAGATTGGTGGTTATCTGTGGATCGGAGGAAGGAAGGTACAGCATTAGTGTTGCTATAAGCAACCCACCACCGGAAGTCCTTGCAACATTGATGGACGATAAGGTTTCTCCCTGAATCGTCAGAACCCCGAACATTATGTGTTCGGGGTTTATTTTTTAAATAACTTGAAAATTATAGTTTAAATGGTATCTTGTTTGTTAGAAAGGTTTCCCTTTCTGTTCGTTTCAAACACACCAAAAGGAGGTGTTTTGTGAATCAAACTGGCTCCGTGATGCAACACACTGATGATTTAGATCTCAGCAACCTCACCTCCGCGAAAGGACTTACACTCCCTGAAGAGATTACTGGCACTCTGGATCTCAGCGGTCTCACCTCCGCTGAGGAACTCACGCTACCTGAAGAGATTGGTGGTAATCTGGATCTCAGAGGTCTCACCTCCGCTGAGGGACTCACCCTGCCGAGGAAGATTGGTGGTGCTCTGTTGCTCGACGGTCTCACCTCCGCGAAAGGACTCACGCTACCTGAAGAGATTGGTGGTGATCTGTGGCTCATCGGTCTCACCTCCGCGAAAGGACTCACGCTACCTGAAGAGATTGGTGGTCATCTGGTTCTCAACGGTCTCACCTCCGCGAAAGGACTCACCCTGCCGAGGAAAATTGGTGGCATTTTGTTTCTCATCGGTCTCACTTTCGCTGAAGAACTCACCCTGCCGAGGAAGATTAGCGGTAGTCTGTATCTCAACGGTCTCACCTCCGCTAAGGGACTTACGCTACCTGAAGAGATTGGTGGTCATCTGATTCTCAGCGGTCTCACTTCCGCGAAAGGACTCACCCTACCGAGGAAGATTGGTGGTGCTCTGGTTCTCAGCGGTCTCACCTCCACTGAAGGACTCACCCTGCCGAAGAAGATTGGTGGTGATCTGGATCTCAACGGTCTCAAGTCCGCTGAAGAACTCACACTACCTGAAGAGATTGGTGGCAGTCTGTTTCTCGACGGTCTCAGTTCCGCTGAGGGACTCACGCTACCTGAAGAGATTGGTGGCATTCTGGTTCTCAACGGTCTCACCTCCACGAAAGGACTCACCCTGCCGAGGAAGATTGGTGGTCATCTGGATCTCAGAGGTCAGAACCCCGAACATTATGTGTTCGGGGTTTATTTTTTTAAACAACTTTAAAATTATAGTTAAAAATGGTACCTTGTTTGGTAGGAAAGGATTTCCCTTTCTGTTCATTTCAAACACACCAAAAGGAGGTGTTTTGTGAATCAAAAGATGTACCGGATCCGTGAGAAGATACAGCACACTGATGATGATGATTTAGATCTCAGCAATCTCACCTCCGCGAAAGGACTCACTCTGCCGAGGAAGATTGGTGGCAGTCTGTTTCTCAGAGGTCTCACCTCCGCGAAAGAACTCACGCTACCTGAAGAGATTGGTGGTGATCTGTGGCTCGACGGTCTCACCTCCGCGAAAGGACTCACGCTACCGAAAGAAATCGGCGGTGTTCTGAATCTCAACGGACTCACCTCCGCTGAAGGATTCACGCTACCTGAAGAGATTGGTGGTGGTCTGTGGCTCAACGGTTTCGATCCCGCGAAAGGATTCACCCTGCCGAGGAAGATTGGTGGTGATCTGCGGCTCGACGGTCTCACCTCCGCGAAAGGACTCACGCTACCTGAAGAGATTGGTGGTCTGTTTCTCAGAGGTCTCACCTCCGCAAAAGGACTCACACTACCTGAAGAGATTGGTGGTGATCTGGATCTCACCGGTCTCACTTCCGCGAAAGGACTCACTCTGCCGAGGAAGATTGGTGGTGATCTGTGGCTCAACAGACTCACTTCCACGAAAGGACTCACGCTACCTGAAGAGATTGGTATTGGTGGTGATCTGCGGCTCGACGGTCTCACCTCCGCGAAAGGACTCACCCTGCCGAGGAAGATTGGTGGTCTGGATCTCAGCGGTCTCACTTCCGCGAAAGGACTCACGCTACCTGAAGAGATTGGTGATGATCTGTTGCTCGACAATCTCACTTCCGCGAAAGGACTCACGCTACCTGAAGAGATTGGTGGCAGTCTGGTTCTCAGAGGTCTTACCTCCGAGAAAGGACTCACCCTGCCGAGGAAGATTGGTGGCAGTCTGTTTCTCAGAGGTCTCGCCTCCGCGAAAGAACTCACGCTACCTGAAGAGATTGGTGGTGATCTGGATCTCAGCGGTCTCACTTTCGCGAAAGAACTCACCCTGCCGAGGAAGATTGGTGGTGAACTGGATCTTAGCGGTCTCACCTCCGCGAAAGAACTCACGCTACCTGAAGAGATTGATATTGGTGGTCATCTGGATCTCAGAGGTCTCACCTCCGCTGAAGAACTCACCCTGCCGAGGAAGATTGGTGGTCATTTGCGGCTCGACGATCTCAAGTCCGCTGAGGGACTTACACTCCCTGAAGAGATTGGTGGTGATCTGCGGCTCGACGGTCTCACCTCCGCAAAAGGACTCACGCTACCTGAAGAGATTGGTGGTCGTCTGGATTTCAGCGGTCTCACTTCCGCTGAAGAACTCACGCTACCTGAAGAGATTGCTGGTGATCTGGTTCTCAGAGGTCTCACCTCCGCGAAAGGACTCACGCTACCTGAAGAGATTGGTGGTGATCTGGTTCTCATCGGTCTCACCTCCACGAAAGGACTCACCTTGCCGAGGAAGATTGGTGGTGATCTGGTTCTCAGAGGTCTCACCTCCGCGAAAGGACTCACGCTACCTGAAGAGATTGGTGGTGATCTGGATATCAGCGGTCTCACCTCCGCGAAAGGACTCACGCTACCTGAAGAGATTGGTGGTGATCTGGTTCTCATCGGTCTCACCTCCGCTGAAGAACTCACACTACCTGAAGAGATTGGTGGTAGTCTACATCTCAGCGGTCTTACCTCCGCGAAAGGACTCACCCTGCCGAGGAAGATTGGTGGTGGTCTGTATCTCATCGGTCTCACCTCCGCGAAAGGACTCACCCTGCCGAGGAAGATTGGTGATCATCTGTGGCTCGACGGTCTCACCTCCGCGAAAAAACTCACGCTACCTGAAGAGATTGGTGGTCTGTTTCTCAGCGGTCTCACTTCCGCTAAAGAGATAAGTGGCAGTCTGTATCTCAACGGACTCACTTCAGCGGAAGGACTCATCCTACCGAGGAAGATTGGTGGTCATCTGGTTCTCAGCGGTCTCACCTCCGCTGAAGAACTCACACTACCTGAAGAGATTGGTGGTGATTTGGATCTCAGCGGTCTCACCTCCGCGAAAGGACTCATACTACCGGAAGAGATTGGTGGTGATTTGATTCTCAGCGGTCTCACTTCCGCGAAAGGACTCACGCTACCTAAAGAGATTGGTGGTCATCTGGATCTCAGCGGTCTCACCTCCACGAAAGGACTCACCTTAGCGAGGAAGATTGGTGGTGAACTGGATCTTAGCGGTCTCACCTCCGCGAAAGAACTCACGCTACCTGAAGAGATTGATATTGGTGGTCATCTGGATCTCAGAGGTCTCACCTCCGCGAAAGGACTCACTCTGCCGAGGAAGATTGGTGGTGATCTGCTTCTCAGCGGTTATTATCCCATGCTTCTTTCTTTTTCTCTTCATTCTCAGCATCTATTTCCTCCTGCCGAGGAAAATTAGTGGTAGTCTGTTTCTCAGCGGTCTCACTTCCGCGAAAGGACTCACCCTACCTGAAGAGATTGGTGGTGATTTGGTTCTCAGCGGTCTCACCATACCACCGGAAATCCTTAAGTCCTTGCAAGATTGATGGACGATAAGGTTTCTCCCTGAGTCGTCAGAACTCCGAACACATAGTGTTCGGGGTTTATTTTTAAATAACTTGAAAATATAGTTAAAAAATAGTACATTGTTTGTTAGAAGGGTTTCCCTTTTTGTTCACTTCAAACACACCAAAAGGAGATTTTATGAATGTGGGGACACCACCAACAAAACTTACAGCGGAAGTGATTGCAGGGTGGGGGGCACCAGACAACTGGATGCTCCGGCTTTGGAAGAAGTTGAAGCAGCGTGCTGTGATCTTTTGTCTCATCACACTCCGTAGGGAGATGCAGTACATTGATGGCGATATGGATCTCAGCGGTCTCACCTCCGCTGAGGGACTCACCCTGCCGAGGAAGATTGGTGGTTGTCTGGATCTCAGCGGTCTCACCTCCGCTGAGGGACTCACCCTGCCGGAGGAAATCGGTGATTGGCTGGATCTCAGAGGTCTCACCTCCGCTGAGGGACTCACCCTGCCGGAGGAAATCGGTAATTGGCTGGATCTCAGCGGTCTCACCTCCGCTGAGGGACTCACGCTACCGAAAGAGATTACTGGCAATCTGTTTCTCAGCGGTCTCACCTCCGCGAAAGGACTCACCCTGCCGAGGAAGATTGGTGGCGGTCTGGATCTCAGCGGTCTCACCTCCGCTGAGGGACTCACCCTGCCGAGGAAAATTGGTGGTGGTCTGTTTCTCAGCGGTCTCACCTCCGCGAAAGGACTCACCCTGCCGAGGAAGATTGGTGGTTTTCTGTGGTTCAGCGGTCTCACCTCCGCTGAGGGAATCACCTGGCCGGAAGAGATTGGTGGTGATCTGGATCTCAGCGGTCTCACTTCCGCGAAAGGACTCACGCTACCGAAAGAGATTACTGGCAATCTGTTTCTCAGCGGTCTCACTTCCGCGAAAGGACTCACGCTACCGAAAGAGATTACTGGCAATCTGTTTCTCAGCGGTCTCACTTCCGCGAAAGGACTCACGCTACCTGAAGAGGTTGGTGGTGATCTGGATCTCAGAGGTCTCACTTCCGCTGAAGAACTCACACTACCTGAAGAGATTGGTGGCGATCTGGTTCTCAACGGTCTCACCTCCGCGAAAGGACTTACGCTACCGAGGAAGATTGGTGGTGATCTGGTTCTCAGCGGTCTCAGAATACCACCGGAAGAAGTCTTTAAGTCCTTGCAAGATTGATGGACGATAAGGTTTCTCCCTGAGTCGTCAGAACCCCAAACATATAGTGTTTGGGGTTTGTTTTTAAACAATTTGAAAACATAGTTAAAAAAAATGGTATATTATTTGTTGGAAAGATTCCCCTTTCTGTTTATTTCAAACACACCAAAAGGAGGTGTTTTGTGGATCCACACATGTCTCGGCTCCGTAGGAATATACAGCACGTTGATGATAATTTAGATCTCAGCAATCTCACCTCCGCGAAAGGACTCACGCTACCTGAAGAGATTGTTGGTGATCTGAATCTCAGCGGTCTTGTCTCCGCTGAGGGACTCACCCTGCCGAGGAAGATTGGTGGTGATCTGCGGCTCAACGGTCTCACCTCCGCTGAAGGACTCACGCTACCTGAAGAGATTGGCGGTGATCTGAATCTCATCGGTCTCACCTCCGCTGAAGGACTTACGCTACCTGAAGAGATTGGTGGTGGTCTGAATTTCAGCAATCTCACCTCCGCTGAGGGACTCACCCTGCCAAGGAAGATTGGTAGTCATCTGCGGCTCGACGATCTCAAGTCCGCTGAGGGACTTACACTCCCTGAAGAGATTGGTAGTGATCTGCTTCTCAGCAGACTCACCTCCGCGAAAGGACTCACCCTGCCGAGGAAGATTGGCCGTAATCTGTGGCTCAACGGTCTCACTTCCGCTGAGGGACTCACGCTACCTGAAGAGATTGGTGGTCATCTGGTTCTGAGCGGTCTCACTTCCGCGAAAGAACTCATCCTGCCGAGGAAGATTGGTGGTAAACTGGATCTCAGCGGTCTCACTTCCGCTGAAGAACTCACGCTACCTGAAGAGATTGGTGGTGATCTGTTGCTCAACGGTCTCACCTCCGCTGAGGGACTCACCCTGCCAAGGAAGATTGGTGGTTCTCTGTGGCTCAACGGTCTTACCTCTGCGAAAGAACTCACCCTGCCGAGGAAGATTGGTGGTGGTCTGTATCTCCGCGATCTCACCTCTACTGAAGGACTCACGCTACCTGAAGAGATTGGTAGCAGTTTGTTTCTCAGCGGTCTCACCTCCGCTGAAGAACTCACGCTACCTGAAGAGATTGGTGGTGCTCTGGATCTCAGCGGTCTCACCTCCGCGAAAGGACTCACCCTGCCGAGGAAGATTGGTGGTGATCTGCGGCTCAGCGGACTCACCTCCGCGAAAGGACTCACGCTACCTGAAGAGATTGGCCGTGATCTGTGGCTCAGAGGTCTCACCTCCACTGAAGGACTCACGCTACCTGAAGAGATTGGCCGTAATCTGGTTCTCAGCAGTTTCACCTCCGCGAAAGGACTCACCCTGCCGAGGAAGAGAGGAAGATTGGTGGTTTTCTGATGCTCAAAAATCGCATCTTCCGCGTAAGATTGACGGACGATAAGGTTTCTTCCTGAGTCGTCAGAACCCCGAACACACAGTGTTCGGGGTTTATTTTTAAACAACTCTATATTTTCAAAGAGGCCGCTTCTTTTGCATTGTGTTATTTTTGTATAGTCACAGATGTAGAATCTATGACTTTTTTGAGAATGGATTCTGTTTCAATAGGATCAGAAACCGACACAGCATCAATCCCGGATTCCAATACTATATAATCATTACCTTCTTCTTGCATCTGATCACCAAAGAAAAGCATGTTTGAAACAGAAATCCCGAGTATCTCTCCTATCGTTCGCACACCATCTGCTTTATTAGAACGAGTAATGTCAACTGATGTTGAACCGCCTATTCGCACCTGCATATCCGGCAGACGGGTTTGGAGTGCTTTCTGTAACTGAGGTCTGATATCCTGTGTTTCATTCCACTGTTTTTTTAATTCCAGAGGTGCCTGTTGTCCGAGCGCGGAAAAAGTAATTTGTGTTCCCCGATCCTCCACCACTTCACCGTATGTTTTCTCCGGCGGAGTGTACCCAATCTCATCCAATGACTGTTGTATAGATTCGATTATTATTTGTTTCTCTTCACTACTAAATGGTTCTATTTGGTATATAGACATCCACTGTCTTTCGTCAGTACGGGTATATACTGATCCGCCGGAAACAGGAGCAATTAAAAGTTTTTTTGTGAGATTGATATCCACACCTGCAATAATTTGTTCCGCGCATTGTGTTCTTAATTGGTCGTAACCGCCTCCGCCCAGTAGTGCGACATGGTATGTTTCTAAAAGTGTCCGCAGTGTCCCTGCCATACTGTCAGTGATATCCGCCTTGCTTTCCGTCAGCGTGCCATCCACATCAAAGATAAAAACATGCTTTTCAACGATATTTCGTTTTTCCTGTACAATATCAGCACCTTTTTTATTCAGTACGGGAACAAGCATACCTATTTCCTGTTGTAATCATCCTCGTAGCGGATAATATCATTTTCACGAGGTTTGCCGAGCGCGACTTCCAATACAACACCATCGGTCACGCCGGACAGACGGTGCTTTTCTCCCTGCTGTATATGGCAGGTCTCACCGGCAGATAGTACAGTTGCTTTCCCGCCTTTCAATGCCCGAACGGTTCCCTGCAATACCAACCAGAATTCTTCACGATCCGCATGGCTCTGCAGACTGGTTTGCTCACCTTTGGTGACGAATAGTTTTTTTACCCAGTAATAATCGCGTTTTTCCATGATCTCATATCCGCCCCACGGTCTGGTAACTTTTGTATTTTTCTTTGTGGTCTTTTTCATACGCGAATCAGCGCACATGCAGCGCAGTATACATGTCTTTCAATGATATTTTCGCGACATTGATAACCTGATCCGCGCCACCGTAATATGTCAGTATTGTATCATCTAGAATTACACTGCCGCAAGGAAAGACAACATTCGGGATTTCTCCGACTTTTTCATATTCTTCTTCGGGTTCAAGCAGGGGTCCGTCTGTTCTGCCGATAATGTGAGTTGGATCTTTCAAATCCATCATTACCGCACCGACACGGTAAATATGGTCCTCTTTTGAGACACCATGATATAGCAACACCCACCCTTTCGGTGTCCGCATGGGTGGTGATGCGATACCGACTTTCTCATTATCCCAATATTCCCGTCGCGCCCGCATCCAGCGATATTCATCTATCCAGCGGGAATCGTCAAAATGAAGTGTATCAGTAAACGCAATATCAATCTCACCGGCTATTCGGTGAAAGATAAGATATTTACCGTTTACTTTTTCAGGGAACAGACACGCATCTTTATCATCCAATCCAGGCGGACTGATCAGTACGGGATCTGACCACTTATCCCACCGGCGATTCAGGAATGATTCTAACGGTATTGAGGTCAATGCCACTCGAGGTACATTTATACCGTCAAAGGCGGTATAGAGCATGTAGAGCGTGTTGCCTATCACGGTTGTTCTCGCGTCTTCACAGCCGGAATTACCGCTGCCTTTCTTTTGTTCAAACTCAGCGCGCGGGGTGTAAATCGGTTCGCTCAGGCGTTCAGCGACGGTGATACCGTCATTACTCACCGCATAGCCAAATACGGAAGTACCGTCCATAGATTGCGCGCGATACACAATATGTACCTTACCCTCAGCGTAAAATGCGGCAGGATTAAAGGTTGTACGGTCTTCCCACGGATGTTCGGATATTGGTTCAATAATAGGATCTTTATTACAACGCTCCATTTTCACAAAATCTTCTTCCGGTTTTTTCATGCGAATAAGCAAGTCCGCGAGCGGTATGGTAGCCGCATTACAAGTGGTATCAGTTGCACCGTAGAAAATATGAATATTCTTTCGTTCCCGCAGTGCGCCGGACGGAAAGATAACATTCGGCACCATGCCGTACAGTTCATTGTATGCGTCCGGCATCATAATAGGTCCGTAGGTACGGTCAATAATCTTTTTCGGGTTATTCCGGTCAAGAATCACAGCTTCAATGCCGAATAGTACATCTTCCTTTCCGTAGTGATTAATGTGCGAGTAAATCAGCAGCCACCCTCTGTCAATCAGCACAGGAGGTGCGCCGATCTCAATATGGTCATCCTCTTCCCTTTTCAGGTTAATGGTATGCGTGTCTATGTCTTTGTACCAGGCCCACCAATGATCTGTGTTCCACATTTGCTCCGGTTCGTCAAAATAAATAATGCCGGTTTTTGACGGCGGTTGATCAGTATCCACGCTTAAAATTGCCGCCATGCGACCTTGTATTTTTTTCGGAAAAAGTGTCATGGCTTTCGCGTTAAACGGTGTTACTAAATGTTTTTCATCAACAGTTTTTAAATTTTTTGAGAGAGCGACAGCAACTTTTATTCCCGGCGCGCTGAACGGATAGGTGGAAAGCGCGGTATAAAAAATATAGTGCATGCCGTCCAGTTTAGTAACCCGCGGATCCTCGCAGCCGAATCGCTCCCACTGGTGTTCAGGAACGATGAATTGTTTCGGGTTGGAATAATGGAAACCGTCCAAACTCGCCGCATGTCCGATAGTTGAAAAAGAAAGGCGTTCCCGGGCAAGATCATCGTACTGCTCCAGCGATAACGCGCGGAAAAACAAATGTGTACGCAGCCCCGCCCGTATCGGACAGCCATTAAATGTCGCCAGGGCTTGCCATGCGTATCTGGAATCCGGCGAGAGTATAGGATTGTGTTTGTAACGGGAGACAGTGAACATACATGCTATTTCCTTTTGAAACAGTTGCCAATAGCACGAAGAATATTTCTTCGCATAGAGGTAGCGGCAACAGCACCACTCTCTAATTCACTGAGAAAAGTAGAAAGATTAGCATACGCGACACAGACAAAACTGTCCGCTCCGCCGTAATACAGTAGTAAACGATCATCCTTAACAACCGCCCCGGATGCGTACACCACTCCATTTTTATAGCCCTCAATTTCACACATATCTTCCGGTCTTATAACCGGCTTATCAGAACGGTGCAATACCTTTGTCGGATCTTCAATATCCAAAAGCATTGCCCCAATTTTATAATGTGACATGTTACCGTGATTCATCGCATGGTAAAAGAGCAACCAACCGCTGTCAGTTTTAATCGGCGGCGGTCCCACACCGCGCGTATATGAATCCCAGCGTTCTGACGGTTCGCCTGGTGTGTAGACACTTTGTATATACGCTCCGTCAGCAAAGTCAAGATTATCCAAATATTCAATTGAGAGTGGACTCAGCGAATGACAGATTGCGTATTTGCCCTGTATTTTTTCAGGGAACAAAACCCAATTTTTATGCACCTCGCCCGGGGGAGACATAAACCTCGGTCGTTTCCACATGTGCCATCGCTTGGCGCGAAAGTCATCTGTTGATATGGAAGAAATCGCCATGCGCAAACCATCCGAACAGGATGTGTATGTCAGGTATATGGTGTCCTCGTCCTCCATGTGTACCAGTCGCGGGTCTTCACAGCCGACAAAACTACCCCCGGATCGCATTGAGTACACGGCATACCGCACATCTCCGCTCATTTCACGATACGCGGGTTTTTCCGGGCAATCATCTATTTGGAAACCGTCAGGAGAACTCGCGTATCCGAAACGGGATACACCGTCAGCACCGATAGCCCGATACAAAAGGTGCACTCTGTCATCCAATAGAACTGCCGCCGGGTTGAAAGTTTGCCAAGAGCGCCAGTCAACACTATTGTCCGGAGACATGATAGGGTTTTTGGAGGAGCGGGAAACACTATCAAAGGTTTTTTCCCTTTGTTTCTTTGTTTTTTTTCTGGTAAAAAAAGAGAATAACTTCATTATTAATATAAAACTAAATAGGATAGTATAAAATACTAAACATGTATAGTATACAAGAGAAAATAACAATTTAAAGATATACACATAAAACAACGAGTGTGGTATGGTACTCACAGGAGAGGTGGCTGAGCGGTCGAAGGCGCTCCCCTGCTAAGGGAGTAGGGGGTTTAAAAGCCCCCTCGAGGGTTCGAATCCCTCCCTCTCCGCCATATATTCAAAAAATTTCCCCTATATCAAATGTACGATGCACACTTGATATAGGGAAAATGCAGGTTTTCCTGAAAACACTCAGTCACTAAATGTCATCAGCAATGTTGCGTATGGCCAAAACCAGGTCCTCATCACTCCTTTCTCCTTTCGCAACACATCTGACCATGTGCTTGATCTGGAGAATGTTGCTATCAGACAGACCTCCCAACACTTCCGGTTTCCTTTCCGGCCAATGCTCCAACATCCTGCTTGCGGCACATTGTACCTCAACTGACGGAACAATGCGTTGACTCATTGCACTAACCTCCCCCCTCTTTTGTCAGTGGTTTGCTTTTATTGTCTGTTGAAACAGACAATAAAATTAGAGTACTATACACATTGTATCAAATAAATTTTATGTGGAAAACTAAAATATTGGATTTGTGTTTGTTTCTATGCGCGTATTCTCAATCTGCGATAAATCACCGACTACATCCCAGTGTTCAACAATGACACCTTTTTCAAGACGGTAAATATCAAACGCGTACGGACCTGATGTGTAATCTTTTGAATCACGCGGAGCATAGTGTACTTGTGTAATTACGAAATCACCATCAGCAACAGATTGTTTCACATTAGCGATGACATCAGGAAACTGTTTCTTAAGCGGTCTAAAAATCTCAATCAGACCATCTAAACCATTCGGTTCATTCAGGTTGTGTTGTATCAAGTCATGAGCAACGATTTTTCGCAATTTTGGGTTATCATAATCTCCTTCGTCAAAGAATAAACGACTGTATTCTAACACAACTCTTTTATTTTTATCCCTGTGCCGTTGATTGATGCGCTTTTTAGCGTGCAATGAATCCCCGCGTTCTTTTGCAGCCATAACATGCTTTGTTCTCTTATTTACTGCACCGTCAAAAAGCGAATTACCGTTAATTGAAGATGTGTATGGGTTTACTTGCTGTGTGAGTCCCCAATATTCCGCAATACGATGTTCGTCATCCATCCTGAACATGCTGACAAGAGCATAACCGGTACCGTAATCATTGCCGATATCACGTTTGTCAAAAAGCAGATGCGTCTGCAGTATCACCAAATCGTTTTCAGCAAACATACGTTTTACATCCATATATGGATTTGGGAAATTAGCAAATTCACGGCGGTAAAATGAAATAAATCCTTCTGGACCGTCCGGGATATACGGTGTATGTTGTATGAAATTAGGAGCGAATGCAGAACGGAGAGTTTTTGTGTCTTGTTCGTTATATCCCTGTTCAACAAAATTAAGAACAGCGGCAACATTTCGAGTTTCTACAGATGCCATACCACTGTCACTGTTGTAAAAGAAAGAAATAATAAGCAAAAAAGCAATCGCGACAAGCACGAGGGCAGGCATATTCTTTTTACTCTTTTGATGTATTTTTTTCATGGTGTGTTTCATACAAATTTTACATTCTTATTCTTTATATTTTAATAATAAATAGTATACACCATAGTTTATACTATATATCTATAGTTTACCTAAATTGAACCTGATCAGGATACTGTTTCTTCAGTTCTTCTTTCTCGTTGTCTGGCAGTGCTTGACTTGCAAATATAGAGTTTCCAATTTTTATAGGCCAGTTGGTGATACCTTGAGTGGATGTGAGTCTATTAAGGTACAGATTATCACCAATCTCTTTCGGCATAGTGATCTCAGTATCTTCAGTATCTATGGATGTGAGACTGATAAAATTCAGACTACCACCAACCACCTCCGGCATAGTGAATTTAGTATCTATGGATGTGATTCTCCTGAGATCCAGACCACCAACTCCTTCGGCATGGTAATCTCAGTATCTATAGATGTGAGATTGCCGAGAGCCAGAGTACCGCCAACCTCCTCCGGCAGCGTGAGTCCCTCAGCGGAGGTGAGATCACCGAGATCCAAGTCACCATAATGATACCGTATAGTACCGGAAAGCGCCTCTTCTTCAGTCAAAGAAATACGATTGGAAGTGGTGCCAAACGCAAGCGCGAGATCCTGTTTCTTCTCTTCATCGCTTCTCCATCTTTTCATCATCTCTCTTCGTCTTTCTTCTTCCTCATAATTCCTACTTTTCAAGTGCTGACCTATGCCATACAACACCCAGTATTCCCATTTCGTCAGGTTCTTCTTGTCCTCCATCTTCCGCTCTATATCGTCCAGACGCTCATTAAACGGCTGTTTGTACAATACCACCACATCACGCAATTCTTCCGCAAGGTTATCAAACTTTCTAACTGTTTCCTTTACCGCATCAGATTCCATTCCTTCTTTGACAAGCACAGAGAGACACAATTCTCGCAATCCGTCCAATACTTTCAATTGTTTCTGTAGTTCTTCGCATATATCCGCCATGCTGACGGTAGTGTACCCCATATATCAAATGCCGTACTCTTTCTTGTGTGAAGATGTTTTTTAGTTTTAATTGTATTCCATTTCATTATTTTATCCATAATGAACCTGACCCGGATACCGTTTCTCCAGCTCTTCTCTCTCGTTGTCTGGCAATGCTTTGTTTGCATATATAACACCTCCAATCTTTGATGGCCAGTAAGTGATACCTTGGATAGTGTTAAGACCATATATATCTAAACCATTACCAATCTCTTCAGGTAGCGTGAGTCCTTTCGCGGAGGTGAGACCTCTGAGATCCAGATGACCTCCGATTTTTTTTGGCAGTCTGAGTCCTTCAACGAAGGTGAGACTACTGAGATGTAGACTACCATTAATCTCTTCTGGCAGGGTAAATCCCTCAGCGGAGGTAAGATTGTCAAGCCACAGGCTACCACCAATATTCCTCGGCAAAGTGAGTCCCTTAGCGGAACTGAGACCGCCGAGATCTAGATGACCACCAATCTCCCTCGGCAGGATGAGTCCTTCAGCGGAGGTGAGTCTACTGAGATGTATACTACCACCAATATTCCTCGGCAAAGTGAGTCCCTTAGCGGAGGTGAGACTACTGAGATGTAGACTACCACTAATCTCTTCTGGCAGAGTGAGTCCCTCAGCGAAAGTGATACCGTCAAGCCACAAATCACTACCAATCTCCCTCGGTAGGATGAGTTTCTCAGCGGACTTGAGACCGCCGAGATCCAGATGACCACCAATCTTCCTCGGCAAAGTGAGTCCCTTAGCGGAGGTGAGTCTGCCGAGATGTAGACTGCCACTAATCTCTTCCGGCAGGGTGAATCCCTCAGCGGAAGTGAGACCGTCGAGCCACAGACTGCCGTTATGATACCGTATTTTTCCAGAAAGTGCTTCTTCTTCATTCACGGAAATACGATCAGGTGTGGTGTCAAACGCGCGCGCGAGATCCTGTTTCTTTTCTTCATCACTTCTCCTGTTCTCTGGCAAAACAAGATCTT
The DNA here is from genome assembly GCA_958295675.1 of Minisyncoccota bacterium. Classification (GTDB taxonomy): domain Bacteria; phylum Patescibacteriota; class Minisyncoccia; order Phycocordibacterales; family JABAAK01; genus JAPPJI01. The sequence goes on from OY282360.1 coordinate 411,594, forward strand.
GACCTATATTCTCTGGCAAAACAAGATCTATATCAGCATTTGGTTCATCATGTTCTGTTTTGGGTTTTCTGTATTTTCCGTCTAAAGGACCTGATTCCTTCATATGTGTATAATTTACCATACATATATATGGTAGATACGAATGTGGAAAAATTGATTATATCTATAGTTTACACATATTGAACCTGATCAGGATACTGTTTCTTCAGTTCTTCTTTCTCGTTGTCTGGCAGTGCTTGACTTACAATTATCTCGTGTCTAATTTTTATAGGCCAGTTGGTGATACCTTGAGTGGATGTGAGACCGCTGAGAACCAGACCACCACCAATCTTTCTCGGCAACTCAAGCCCTTCCGCGGAGATGAGAGCGGCGAGAAGCAGATGACCACCAATCTCTTCCGGCAATGTAACTCCTTTTGCGGAGGCGGTATCTTTAAGATATAATTCATCGTAATGATATCGTATGTTACCGGAAAGTGCTTCTTCTTCGGTCACGGAAATACGGTTAGGTGTGGTGTCAAATTCAATTGCGAGATCCTGTTTCTTCTCTTCATCGCTTCTCCATTTTTCTACAATTTCTTTTCGTCTTTTATCTTCTTCATATTTAAGACGGCCCGGATACCAATCCACACCATACAACAGACGACATTCCCGTCTATCAAGTGGTTTCTTGTCCTCCATTTTCCGCTCTATATCGTCCAGACGCTCATTAAACGGCTGTCTGTAGAATACCGTAGCATCACGCAATTCTTCCGCCAGCGTATCAAACTCCCTAACCGCTTTCTTCGCCGCATCAGATTCCATTCCTTCTTTGACAAGCACAGAGAGACACGATTCCCGCAATCCGTCCAATACTTTCAGATCTTTCCGCAGTTCTTTGCATATATCTGCCATACTGGAAAATAGTATACCCTATATACTAAACATTTCCTTTGGTTTGATTGTATTCCATTTCATTATTTTATTCATAACGAACCTTGCCCGGATACCGTTTCTCCAGTGCTGCTTTCTCATTGCCTGGTAGTGCTTCGTTTACATATATAACACCTCCAATCTTTGATGACCAATCAGTGATACCTTGAGTGGATGTGAGACCGTTGAGAACCAGAGTACCACCAATCTTCCTCGGCAGGATGAGTCCCTCGGCGGAAGTGAGACCGCTGAGAACCAGACCACCACCAATCTTCCTCGGCAACTCAAGCCCTTCCGCGGAGGTGAGACCGCTGAGAAGTAGACTACCACCAATCTCTTCAGGTAGTGTGAGTTCTTCAGCGGAGGTGAGACCTCTGAGAACCAGATCACCACCAATCTCTTCAGGTAGCGTGAGTCCTTTCGCGGAGGTGAGACCGCTGAGAACCAGATCACCACCAATCTCTTCAGGTAGCGTGAGTCCTTTCGCGGAGGTGAGACCGCTGAGAACCAGATCACCACCAATCTCTTCAGGTAGTGTGAGTTCTTCAGCGGAGGTGAGACCTCTGAGAACCAGATCACCAGCAATCTCTTCAGGTAGCGTGAGTTCTTCAGCGGAGGTGAGACCGTTGAGAACCAGAGTACCACCAATCTTCCTCGGCAGGATGAGTCCCTCGGCGGAAGTGAGACCGCTGAGATTCAGACCGCCACCAACCTCTTCAGGTAGCGTGAGTCCCTCAGCGGAAGTGAGACCGCTGAGAAACAGACCACCAATCTCTTCAGGTAGCGTGAGTTTTTTCGCGGAGGTGAGACCGTCGAGCCACAGATGACCACCAATCTTCCTCGGCAGGGTGAGTCCTTTCGCGGAGGTGAGACCGTTGAGATACAGACCACCACCAATCTTCCTCGGCAGGGTGAGTCCTTTCGCGGAGGTGAGACCGCTGAGAAGTAGACTACCACCAATCTCTTCAGGTAGTGTGAGTTCTTCAGCGGAGGTGAGACCGATGAGAACCAGATCACCACCAATCTCTTCCGGCAATGTAACTCCTTTTGCGGAGGCGGTATCTTTAAGATATAATTCATCGTAATGATATCGTATGTTACCGGAAAGTGCTTCTTCTTCGGTCACGGAAATACGGTTAGGTGTGGTGTCAAATTCAATTGCGAGATCCTGTTTCTTCTCTTCATCGCTTCTCCATTTTTCTACAATTTCTTTTCGTCTTTTATCTTCTTCATATTTAAGACGGCCCGGATACCAATCCACACCATACAACAGACGACATTCCCGTCTATCAAGTGGTTTCTTGTCCTCCATTTTCCGCTCTATATCGTCCAGACGCTCATTAAACGGCTGTCTGTAGAATACCGTAGCATCACGCAATTCTTCCGCCAGCGTATCAAACTCCCTAACCGCTTTCTTCGCCGCATCAGATTCCATTCCTTCTTTGACAAGCAGAGAGATACAAAATTGTCGCCATGCATCCAGCTCTTTCAAATCTTTCAGCAGTTCTTTGCATATACTCGCCATACTGGAAAATAGTATAACACACAGGTTCAAGCATATGCATCTACAACTTCTGCTAATACTTTTTCCGCGTGTCCATCTGCTTTCACATTTCTCCAGTGTTTTTGGACTTTGCCATCAGGATTAATTAGCACTGTACTTCTTACAATACCCATATATGTCTTTCCATAGTTATTCTTTTCTCGCCATGCGTCATATGCTTCAAGCATCTTACCCTCTTCATCACTCAATAAATCTATTTTAAATGCATATTTCTCATGAAATTTTTTATGCGATTCCACAGAATCCTTGGAAACACCGAACACAACAGTATTCTTTTTTGCAAAATCATCATGTAACGCAGAGAATTGTTGTCCTTCAACAGTACACCCCGGCGTATCATCTTTTGGATAGAAGTAAAGCACAACATGTTTGCCGGCAAAATCCGTTAAAGAAACTTCTTTACCATCCTGGTTTAGTAGGTGAAATGTCGGTGCTTTTCTCCCTTCTTCAATCATAATGATAGTATAACATGAATAGAAAAAAGTTGTGCATGAACACTATATAAAAATCTTCTCTACATGGTCTTATTATGTGGTATAGTACTGGTGATGGAGAAGTATGCAGTACGCTATAGGTGGGCGTTTGTTCCGGCGGTTATTATCCTGCTGATGTGGTTGCCCGGTATTAATTTCTCAGAACCCACAGGATTTGAGCATCTCTTCCGCTCGGTCGCGTGGATATTGGCTGCCTCTTGCGCGTACATCTATATATTAAACAAAATTGAGACACTACGGCATCAGAACATATTCCTCGTACTCTCACTGATCACATTGCCTTTTGTTATTTTCGGGATATTGCTCGGAGGATTAATCGGAGCCACTGGCATTATCATCAATTCCGGTATTCCATTGCTCATCCTCCTTATCCTCGGTGGCGGAACGCTCTACAAACAGGAAGGCGTGCGCACGAGAGCAATTGTTTCAATACTAATTTTTATAGCATTTTTCATCTCCATGATTTGGTTTTTCGTCTCTTCAATCCAGAAAGAGAATGTAATGCGGTGTACAGATCTTTATTTCGGCACATGGAACGAAACAGAGAAACGGTGTGATGAGCCGCCGGATCAGGCACTGAGAAATGCTATATATTTCTCGTATGATATCACTTTGGAGGACGGACAGATATACTTTGACCGGCCGAAAGCGGATGAAGAAAAGCAGCATAGCAAATGGGGTGATTGGACAGCACTGCTGAGTGTAAGCGGCACAGATGCCGGTGATGTGCGGTTCCATACCGATCTCGCCCTGACACGCGATGACCTCATATTCGTTCCTCTTACATCAGAAATCACAGGAAACATATATCTCCTTTCTCTGAAGAAAGCAGCGTCTCCCGTCGGTCTTTTCGGGCATTCAAAACAGGCGGATATCGCGCAGATTGACGGTTTACAAATTACTGAACTGGCGTTTGATAATGACGGCGCGCTCAATGTGACGGTAAGGCATGCGGAAGAAGGTGTAAAAACTTTGGTATTCAGCATTTCAAATGCAGGCAATCTTATAGCAAAATAATACTATTACCCCTACTCTCGTGGAAGTTCAAACACGCTCCCACTACTTATAGATACTTGCGAAAAGGCATACATTTTCTTATATACTCAATAAAAAAATATAGTATAGGGACATTGCTTTATTTTTATAATTATAGTATAATAGATAATAGAGCAGTAAAACACCGAAACCCGTTGTTCAAGGAGAACACAACACATGAAAATTGCCCTTTTTCCACTGATGTTGCTTCTGGTACTCCCGAGCTATGCTCAGGAGGAGATCGTCAATACCTGTGTGATTTCCGTCACTCAGGAAGAGGCGCAGGCAATCATCCTCAACCCACAGCACATCGCCGAGGAGTTCAAACGGCACGAAGGCGATTTGTTCTGTCAGGAAGAAGAGGTTGTCCATTTGCTTTTGGAAAAAGTAGATGGTGGTGAGCAACCCTTCTTCCGACAGGTAGCTGAACAGTATGCCGACGGAAAAGTAGGCGGACACATCACCGCAAAAGCGCTAAGGAGGGTAGGTGATGACGACACCTTTTTCAAGAGGATGTACGAAACCGCAACGCAGTATTCTGCGCGAACGGAAGCATTCCTGCGAATCAATGACTTGGCATATGTCAAGGAAAGGATTGAGAGACAGGCAGCAAAGGCAGAGGAAGTCAGTTTTGGTCAGGCAAGCCCTGCGAGCACCTTTCTCGAAGCTCGTGGCAGCGAGGTGAAACGGGCGTACCCTGAATTCATCAACACTCTCGCTGAGTCGGCACAAAACTCTTACATCAAGAGAGAGGCAGCTCGGCTCCGGCAGCAGTAGACCTATAACCACCATGGACATCGTTCATGGTGGTTACTTTTTTAAAAGGATATTAAACGAATGCTATAAATTAAAGATAAGGTAAATAATAGCAATAAGGACTGAGAGAGCAAGCAAGAGTGCGTCTTCTTTCTTGTCCCACTTATCAAACCGCTTTCCTTTCTTCAAAAACGCCATAAGTGAAAAAACGATGGCCAAAAGAGCAAACAGAAGGAAAACAGAGTTTTGTATTTTCAGGAATACGGATACGGCTGATGTAAATATGCCGTTCGCCGCATGCCATGAAAAAATCCAAAGCACCAAAGTAATTATCGGAGCTGTCAGAAAGAGTGCCGCAGCAAGGGAGGTTGTTTTAACTTTTATTTCTTTTAACATATGTTTTTATATTTCGGTAATATACAAAAAGTATAGCATATAAATCAATCAAAAAGATGATCATGATGCTCACGAATGGAATAGTAATCATCCTGTGTAATGATAACATGATCAGCAAATGATATTCCGAGTATATCACCTGCCTCAACGAGTCGCTTGGTAACAGCGAGATCTGCATCCGACGGTTCACACACATTTGAAGGATGATTGTGCGCACCGATAATACACGCTGCGCTCCGCTCAACCGCCTTGCTGAATACTTCTCGCGGATGCACAATGCTGGCATTTATCGTTCCGATACTCACCACTTCCCTATCAATTTCTCTGTTACGAGAATCAAGATACAAAATGATAAAATGCTCTTTTTTACTGGCGCGCAGGTCAGCTAATGCTTCCCACACCCGTTCCGGTTTTATATCATCAAGGTTTTCCCACCCTCCGCGCATACGAACGGCAAGTTCAACACAGGAAAGTATCTTGCTAATTTTCGCGTCACCGAGACCGTGAATATTCCGCAAATCTTCATGTGTTGCTCGGTAATTTCGGCGTTCTAAAACACTCCATATCTCATCGGCAAGGCGTTTTACATCTTTTTCTTTCGTGCCGCTTCCCAGCAGTATTTGCATCAGCTCCTGACTTGTCAGTTGCACAGCACCGCGATTCTTCAACTTTTCACGAGGTCTGTCCTCAATAGGAATATCTCTGAAATGTTTTTTCATCTGCGTGCAGTATAACATCAATAATAGAAACAAAGATAAAGATATTTTTTACGGTACACTACTTTCAGTATGGCGGATATATGCGAAGAACTACAGAAACAACTGCATGAGTTAGATGTTCTGCGGAAATCGTGTGGCTCTTTGCTTCTCAGAGAAGGAATGGAATCCGATGCGGCAAAGAAAACGATTGAGGAGTTTGATACACTGGCGGAACACTTGCGTGATGAGGTCGCGTTTTACAGACAACCGTACAGTGAACATTTGGATATACTTGAAAAAAAGATAGACGACAAGAAACCGCTTGACAGACGGGAATGCGGTCTGTTGTACGGTGTGGATCGGTATCCAGGAAATGTCAGTGATGCTGAAAAAGTAAAACGATACACTCTAATAAAGAAAAGAACCGGTGCAGAGAAAAAAGAAGATCTCAAACTTGCGCTTGAGGAACTCACCCCGCCGAGAGAGATTGATGGTGATTTGGATCTTGGTGATCTCACCTCCGCTGAGGGACTCATCCTGCCGGAAGAGATTGATGGTGATCTGTGGCTCAATGCTCTCACCTCCGCTGAGGGACTCACCCTGCCGAGGAAGATTGGTGACAGTTTGTTTCTCAACGGTCTCAAGTCCGCTGAGGGAATCACCTGGCCGGAAGAGATTGGTGATGATCTGCGGCTCAACAGACTCACCTCCGCTGAGGGACTCACCCTGCCGAGGAAGATTGTTGGTACTCTGATTCTCAACGGTCTCACCTCCGCGAAAGGACTCACCCTACCGGAAGAGATTGGTGGTAGACTGTATCTCAGCGGTCTCAAGTCCGCTGAGGGACTCACCCTGCCGAGGAAGATTGGTGACAGTTTGTTTCTCAACGGTCTCAAGTCCGCTGAAGAACTCACACTACCAGAAGAGATTGGTGATGATCTGTGGCTCAGCGGTCTCACCTCCGCGAAAGGACTCACCCTGCCAGAAGAGATTGGTGGTTATCTGGTTCTCAGCGGTCTCACTTCCGCTGAAGAACTTACCCTGCCGAGGAAGATTGGTGGCGGTCTGGATCTCGGCGGTCTCACTTCCGCTGAAGAACTTACCCTGCCGAGGAAGATTGGTGGTGGTCTGTATCTCAGAGGTCTCACCTCCGCGAAAGAACTCACGCTACCTGAAGAGATTGCTTATGATCTGGAACTCAACGGTCTCACCTCCGCGAAAGGACTCACCCTGCCAGAAGAGATTGGTGGTTATCTGGTTCTCAGCGGTCTCAAGTCCGCTGAAGAACTTACCCTGCCGAGGAAGATTGGTGACAGTTTGTTTCTCAACGGTCTCAAGTCCGCTGAAGAACTCACACTACCAGAAGAGATTGGTGACAGTCTGTGGCTCAGCGGTCTCACCTCCGCGAAAGGACTCACACTACCGGAAGAGATTGGTGGTAGACTGTATCTCAGCGGTCTCACATCCACTCAAGATATCACCAACTGGCCTGTCAAAATTGGAGGAATTGTGAAAATGAACACAGTACTACCGAAAAACGAGAAAGTAGAAATGGAGAAACGGTATCCTGGTCAGGTTAAGTATGTGGATTATTCCTAATCATCAATAATAGAAACAAAGATAAAGATATTTTTATAGTATACTACCCTCGGTATGACAGATATATGCAAAGAGCTGCGGAAAGATCTGAAAGAACTGGACGCATTGCGGGAATCGTGTGTCTCCGCGCTTGTCAGAGAAGGAATGGAATCCGATGCGGCAAAGAAAACGATTGAGGAGTTTGATACGCTGGCGGAACACTTGCGTGATGTGGTGGCATTGTACAAACAGCCGTTCGGTGAGTATCTTGATATGCTTGAAAAAAAGATAGACGACAAGAAACCGCTTGACAGGCGGGAATGCGGTCTGTTGTACGGTGTGAATCGGTATCCAGGAAATGTCAGTGGTGCTGAAAAAGTAAAACGATACATTCTCATAGAAAAAAGAACCGGTGCAGAGAAAAAAGAAGATCTCAAACTTGCACTTGAGGAACTCACGCCGCCGAGAGAGATTGATGGTGATTTGAATCTTGGTGATCTCACCTCCGCTGAGGGACTCATCTTGCCGGAGAAAATTGGTGGTGATATGTACCTCCACAATCTCACCTCCGCAAAAGAACTCACGCTACCTGAAGAGATTGGTGGTGATCTGTGGCTCAGCGGTCTCACCTCCGCTGAAGAACTCACGCTACCTGAAGAGATTGGTGGTGATCTGTTTCTCAGCGATCTCACTTCCGCAAAAGAACTCACCCTGCCGAGGAAGATTGGTGGTGATATGTACCTCCACAGTCTCACCTCCGCAAAAGAACTCACGCTACCTGAAGAGATTGGTGGTGATCTGTGGCTCAACGGTCTCACCTCCGCAAAAGAACTCACGCTACCTGAAGAGATTGGTGGTGATCTGTGGCTCGACGGTCTCACCACTATTATAGGTATCAAACACTGGCCATCAAAGACAGGAAGGGCTATGTTTATAAACAAAAAACTACCGCAAGAAGAGAAAAAAGAACTGGAGAAACGGTATCCTTATCCTGGTCAGGTTAAGTATGTGGATCATTCCTAATCATCAATAATAGAAACAAAGATAAAGAGATATTTTTTATACTACACTACTCTTTATATGGCGGATATATGCGAAGAACTACGGAAACAACTGCATGAGTTAAATGTTCTGCGGGAATCATGTGTCTCGGCACTTGTCAGAGAAGGAATGGAATCCGATGCGGCAAAGAAAACGATTGAGGAGTTTGATACACTGGCGGAAGAATTGCGTGATGCGGTGGCATTGTACAAACAACCGTTTGATAAGCGTTTAAACGGTATAGAGCGGAAGATAAAGAAGAAAGAGAACCTGACAAAATGGGAATGCTGGGTGTTGTTAAACGGTATAGAGCGGAAGATAAAGAAGAAAGAGAACCTGACAAAATGGGAATGTCGGGTGCTGTATGGTATAGATTGGTATTCGGAAGGTGATGAGGGTAAGGAGTATTTTAGACGGAAAAATATAGAAGAAAGGAGGAGTGACAAAGAAAAGAAACAGGATCTTGCGCTTGCTTTTGATACCACTCCTGACCGTATTTCCGTGACTGAAAAAGAAGCACTTTCCGGTAACATACAGTACCATTATAATATTCTGAATCTCAATAGGTACACCTCAACAGAAGGACTCATCCTGCCGGAAGAAATTGGAGGTCATTTAGATCTCAATAGATTTACCTTTATGGAAGGGTTTACCTTGCCAAAAAAGGTTGGAGGTAATCTGTATCTCCGCAGACTTATTTCCGCAAAAAGATTTATGCTGCCAGAGAGAATCAGAGGAGGTTTATATCTCCCCAGGCTCACCACAATTCAAGGCATCACAAGATGGCCGTCAAAACTGCTCATATTAGAAATAAACAGAGCATTACCCCAGGAAGAAAAAGAAGAACTGAAGAAACGGTATCCGGGTAAGATTAGTTATGTGGATTCCTAATCATCAATAATAGATTCCGCTTGATCAAAGAAAGGCAGTGCAGATTCAGTTTGCCTCTCCAGCCACTCTTCATCTGTTACCAGTGTCCCTTGAAAGAATAGGACACAAGTGATTAAGAGTATGAATGTGCCAATAATCATAGCAACCTGAAGCAATACCGGTGTTTTCTCTGTTTCCTGTGGTCTTTGACCAACAAGAAGATCGTTATACAACGCATATCCGTAGCAGAAACAAAACGGCGCGAAGAGGATGATTGTCATGAACAGAATCAGAAAGAAAAGAATCGCGCCGATAGCAGGAGAAAATGCTATTAGGATAAGAGAGAGCATCAGGAGACCGAACGCGATCGCAAAAACAATGATGCTGAGAAGAATGAGTCGGAACAACACACTGAACCATCTGTCGCGCACACAATAATAACTCTTTTTCAACGCATTCATGGCAGTGTCCCGACCGGCGGCAAGTGCGAACGGAGCCTGAGAAATATATATGCTTGAAACAATGAAAAACAGGAATGAAACGATAGTGATCAGGAAGAATATCGGTCGGAATGCCGCTGAATATTCAAACATATTAAGTAGCGTACCGGCAATCTCAGGAATCAAACTAACAGCCCATACAATCCAGGTTAAAATAAGCAGTGCGATTAGCGAGAGAGATCTTCGTAATGATATCTTGAAAGATTCAAAAACACCGGCATTGTTTCCGGCAATTGCGGTAAAACAAGAGATAAGAAACAACGCAAAAAAACCATTTTCAGCATATTCAATAATGTGAAAAAATTTCTCAACGGTGATAATTGAATCGGAAAAAACACGCGACATGATAGATGTCAGTGTTCCGAGTGTAAGATTTAGAGCAATCCATGCTATACTGACAAGAAAAACTACGCCGATGTATTTCCAAAAGTGCTGTTTAAGTAATCCGACAGCAGATTTAAAGAGAGCAGAAATGCCGGAAAGTCCTTGGTGCGAAGTTTCTGGTTCTTCCTGCGAAGTTGTAGTTCCGGAAGAAGCGATATTTGTAGCATCCATAATGCAAAAGTATAGAAATAAATGATAATACAGCACATGACCATATCACCGCACATAGTATACCACACATGTTTTTATAACAAAGAACCGTTAAAAAGACAGGCATGGTATACTGAATTACTTATACAGGTATTCGCACTTATTTCCACAAAAAGATTTATGCTGCCAGAGAGAATCAGAGGAGATCTATATCTCTCCAGGCTCACCACAATTCAAGGCATCACAAGATGGCCGTCAAAACTGCTCATATTAGAAATAAACAGAGCATTACCCCAGAAAGAAAAAGAAGAACTGGAGAAACGGTATCCGGGCAAGGTTCATTATGGATAAAATAATGAAATGGAATACAATTAAAACTAAAAAACATCTTCACACAAGAAAGAGTACGGCATTTGATATATGGGGTACACTACTTTCAGTATGGCGGATATATGCGAAGAACTACAGAAACAACTGCATGAGTTAGATGTTCTGCGGAAATCGTGTGGCTCTTTGCTTCTCAGAGAAGGAATGGAATCCGATGCGGCAAAGAAAACGATTGAGGAGTTTGATACACTGGCGGAACACTTGCGTGATGAGGTCGCGTTTTACAGACAACCGTACAGTGAACATTTGGATATACTTGAAAAAAAGATAGACGACAAGAAACCGCTTGACAGACGGGAATGCGGTCTGTTGTACGGTGTGGATCGGTATCCAGGAAATGTCAGTGATGCTGAAAAAGTAAAACGATACACTCTAATAAAGAAAAGAACCGGTGCAGAGAAAAAAGAAGATCTCAAACTTGCGCTTGAGGAACTCACCCCGCCGAGAGAGATTGATGGTGATTTGGATCTTGGTGATCTCACCTCCGCTGAGGGACTCATCCTGCCGGAAGAGATTGGTGGTGATCTGTGGCTCAACAGTCTTACTTCCGCTGAGGGACTCATCCTGCCGGAAGAGATTGGTGGTAATCTGTGGCTCAACAGTCTTACTTCCGCGAAAGGACTCACCCTGCCGAGGAAGATTGGTGGTACTCTGGATCTCAGTGGTACTCTGGATCTCAACGGTCTCACCTCCGCTGAAGAACTCACGCTACCTGAAGAGAGTGGTGGTAATCTGTGGCTCAACGGTCTCACTTCCGCGAAAGGACTCACCCTGCCGAGGAAGATTGGTGGTGATCTGTTTCTCAACGGTCTCACTTCCGCTGAAGAACTCACGCTACCTGAAGAGATTGGTAGCAGTTTGTTTCTCAGCGGTCTCACCTCCGCTGAAGAACTCACGCTACCTGAAGAGATTGGTGGTGAACTGAATCTTGGCGGACTCACATCCACTGAAGGTATCACCAACTGGCCTGTCAAAATTAGAGGAATTGTGAAAATGAACACAGTACTACCGCAAGAAGAGAAAGCAAAACTGGAGAAACGGTATCCTGGTCAGGTTGAGTGTGTGAATTCCTAATCATCAATAATAAGTTCCGTTTGATCAAAGAAAGGCAGTGCGGATTCAGTTTGTCTCTCCTGCCACCCTCCATCTGCTATTAACGATCCTTGAAAAGATAGAACAATAATAATGCCAAAAAGTACGATTGAACCGAGAATCAGAGCAGTCCAGAGCAATCCGGGTGTTTTCAGGGTTTCTTGTGTTTCTCTCCCTATGAGAAGATTGGCGTACAACGAACAATTATAGGTATAAGACAGAAAGAAAAGCAGACAAGATAACACAGCACCAATCAAATAAAAAGATAAAATAATTATGAAAGGGAATACAAACAGCAAGGGAAAAAGAAACAGAAAGAAACCGAGCATGATAGCGAACAGAACTAAGAAAATAATCAATATATAGAGAAAAAATCTGAAGAAAACGCCCCACCACCTACCGCGAACATAAGAGTAGCTCTTTTTAAGTGCTTCCATGGCACTTGTTCGCTCTGCGGTGAGAATAAACAATGCCTGGGAGAAGTATATGGTACAGGAAAACACGAACGGAATTGAAACGATAAAGCCGATAAGATACGGAATAAATGCAGGCACAACCGAAATTTCAAATGTAGTGAACAGCGCACCGGTGACAATAGGCAGAAAGCTGACAATAAAAATAAAAGAACTTAAAATAAAGAAAGCAAACAGCGAAAAAGAACGCTTCAATGTCGCGGCAAGAGATGCGAAAACACCAGTATCATTCTTGGTAATCTCTGTAAAAATAGAAATAAGAGAAAGAGGATACAATCCACCTACCAGCCATAGAGTAACAGGCAAGATTATCCGGAAGAAATCACTTAAAAAAATGAACAACAAAGGACCGAGCACAAGGAGTGCAATAAACCAAACAATACTGAGAAGAAAAGTTGCACCGAGATATTTCCAAAAATACTGCCTGAGTAGTCCGAAAGCTGATTTGAAAAGAGTGAAAACACCCGCAAGTTTTGGTTCAACATTTGATTCAGTCGGCTCAGCATTCGGCGTGCCGGTTCTGGTTGGATTGATATTCATATAGCATCCATATAAAATAAACTAAAATAAAGTATACACTGCATTTTTTCATAGTACAGTAAATTATCCACTTATGGCATACTACACACTGTATATGAGGGTATCTCTCACAGCAGAAAAAGAAAGAATATACGGAATACTATGCTGTATAAGCGTATTTTTGCTCGTCTATTGTGTGCCGTCAGCAATAAGCGTTACTGCCGAAACCAGTACACCGCCGATTATTCTTGCCGGTATTCTTGATTTAGAGCAAATGAACGGCGGTGATTTAATATACAGTGCTGATGCGGGTTCATTGCTCCACGATCCAATGTTTGCATTACACGGCAACACATACACAATAGCCGAAGTGCGGGTAAAACCGACTGAATTCCTACTGCGCATACAGCAGGAAGGACAGGAAACAGATGAACAATCCGTCCTGAACGGTCATTACATGGTATTCAAGAGAAATTTTTCCGTCATCGGATATATTGATGCGGTACATTTTGCGTCTGATACTGATGAGCCGAATCTTTCATCGGTGCTGCTGTCCCGTGTGACCGGCTTACAGCAGGATGATTTTCTCAGACACATTACCTTTGAAATAACGCGAAAGAAACCGGATACAATAAACCGATATCCGGAAGAGATACAGCAGTTCGGAGATATAGAGCACGCGCTGACAGACGGATCGCTGACAATAGATCTAAGGGAATATTTTGCCGATCCGGAACGCAGCAATATAAGCGCGGAAGTTGATACTGTCGGCGATTGTTGTATTGTTCGCGCTGAAACCGTGGAACACGCGCTGACCATAACACCAATTACCCCCGGTACTATAACAGCGGATATACGCGTGTACGATGCTACAGGTCTGATGACAACAAAAGAGATTGAAATCACCATCACTTCCGGCGATCCGGCATCCGCTGTTGATGTTATATCACCGCGCATAGTAACCGAAGGAGTATTGAAAGTTGTGTCATCTAGAGATCCTTCTATAAGTATCGTGATTGACCACCGGCAGGCCGCGCAGGAGGATTTGGAAATAGTGTTCGGAGGAAACCGTGCCTGTGGTCAACTTACGGCGAACGATATTCATGGCACTACTGTCGGCGGTATGCCGGTTGGGACACTGTACACCGGCACGCTTACCGGCGGTATCGCTGAAATGCCGGTTGTGTATTACGGATATGATACTGATGCGGATATCGGCCACCTCATCCCGTCAGTCATAGAAATGAATGATACGGTATTTAATATTAAAAAACTGATACACACATACGCGCATACACCGCGAATACAAATGCAAATTGAACCGGAGGATATTGAACAAATACCGACAGAAGATATATTTGCCGAATACCACCTTGTGTTCAGAGGAAGAAACGGTATTGTGATCGGATCAGTTCCGATGGAAAAAACAGTATTGAAAGATGCCACATATCATCTGAGCGCAGACAATATATTAGCGGTGCATCAAAAATGGTTTGATGGTACTGAGAACATGACGGTAGAAATTACCCGGACACGACCGGGCGAAATAGGCACATTGTCACCTCAGACCTACACTATACCGATTAAAGGTCCGTCGGGTATCTATGACGGATGCGCGCTTTCAGTACTGGATACATCCGGTAATCGGGCAAACGAATGGGTTCCGCTTTCTATTTTCACAATTTTCAGGAGTAAAGAAGAGGAAGAAGCGTTGTATCAGCAGGTGCGCGGACCGGCTATTCCGAAACAACTGCCGACACCGAAAAAACAGCATACTTTGTTCCGTTCCAGAGAGGAAATAAAATCACAGAGAACATTGATTGAAATGAGACGACTCGCGATTAAGTTAGCGGATCCTGGAGTAAGTATCAGCAGTGTGCAGCATGTGCCTATCGGCAGACGAGCGGAAATTCCCGAAGTGCGTGATTTGCAGATATTTTTGAATATAGCCGGTTATACCGTAGCGCATACCGGACCGGGTTCCAGAGGCAGTGAAACCATGTACTTCGGTCCGGCGACACAACGCGCGCTTGAAGCATTCCAAAAAGAAAACAATATACCGGTAACCGGAGAATTTGACCAAAAAACACAGGAAACAATTCTTATTTTTGCCACACAGCACTTTTTATTAGAATCATCTGACGATATCTCAGACACCAGAAATATTGACCTATAGATTATTTCTTCTGAGAAAATCAATATCCCGCTCAAACATGCGCGCATTTGAGACCACGGCACGGCAATAATTCAGCGCAATGCGGGATTCCCAGTTTTCTCCGGCATAGTAGCGGCGTGCTGCGCGGCATTCATCCCGTTCCGCACCGAGGTTACGCAGGTACAAAGCGGATGCAAAAAATGCATCCCGCGGATTCCACGGATCAGACGGTTTGTCTGATTTGGTCACTCGCCGCACAAGATCCCGGTTCGGTCGGTACTCCCATGATCCGCCATAAAAATTAAGTTGATTTATTGCATTACGCGTTGCGGGTCCGACTTCTCCCGTGCCTCGAGTACGATTGTACTGCTCTAAAATGCGTTTCTTATACCGCTCCTGAAACGCAACGATTGCCTTGCCGAGTGCCGGAGTATAGATGCTTTCCGCATCATCAGTATCCGTTCCACCGTTCTCCGAAACGGTAAAACCATTGTGATTGAGAAAAGAACGCAATCGCCGCACATCATCACCGGTGCTGCCTACAACCATTCTTCTGTCACGCCGAATGACACCATCCGTCGGCAAGCAGGTATTTGTTTCAGTATTTATTAATCCGCCATAGCATACCCAGGTTGACGGGATAAACTGCGCCGGACCCATGGCACCGCCCCAGCCGAAACCGGGATTTGCTGAGACCGGCGTTGTTTCCGGATTATAACCTAACAGTTTTGTAATAACCGGAAAAAGCGGCTGATCACGGGTCGGGTGCATATCAGCGCGGTAAGTTCCGGAACCGATATTGTGACCAAGATCAGATTCGTTCTTAATAAGACCGAGAAGAAAGGCAGGTCTGACACCGGTTGTTCTGGATGCCTGTTTTGCATATTCAAGAGCTTGTTCAAAAGAGATCGCGGCACCTCCGCGGAGTCCGAAAATATGACCTCGTATGGAAGCGGATCTGTTTGAATACACATTAATCCTATCCTCAATATCCTGCTCAAGTGATGACTGATGCGCGAGTATTACCTGTTTTTCTTCTAAGTAGCGCTGCACCTGTTCGGCAAATATCTGCTGCTGCCGCTGCATTGTCTCCTGTTCCTGCTGTTTCTTCTCTAAAAAAATAACTTGCTGCTCAAGAAGTATCACAAGTTCAGCGGCATCCTCCGCACTTCTTGTTTTTAATATTTCCTGAGCATGAGCAATTGCGCGCCGTATGTCGCTAATTTCTGTCTGCAACTCAACAATAGCGTGTCTGTTCAGCTGCATATTAAGCAACAAAGATTGCACTTCCCTATCAATCAGCACAATGTTATGCTGAGCGCGCGTTTTTTCCTCTACCTGATTCTCTAATAGTGTTTCTGTCTCAAAAATCTTCTGTTCGCATATCGCAAGTACTTTTTCAAGTGTTTCCGTATCTGCATCGCTGTCAGCAACACAGGCATCTGTCTCTTCGGCATACGCAAGAAATACAGCACCGGTAAAAAAGAAAGAGGATAATAAAAAAGTACACACCAATAGTGGTATGTGTTGCTGTCCGCGCTTCTCTGTATGCATATACATACAGTATATATCGTCAGTATATAATTTGAAATACGCAGATTAGAACAGGGATATAGGGTCAAATGGTACACTATTCATGAAGCAATCAACTATGCCACAAGTACAAGAACACGATACAAAGAAAAAGGCATATTTTATCGGCATCGCCGGCGCGGGAATGAGTGCCACCGCTCAACTTTTAAAAACACTCGGCTGGGAGGTGAGCGGTTCTGATCAGGGCGCGTATCCGCCGATTACCACATATCTTGAGAAGCGCGGTATCCCGTACACAACTGTTTACAATAAAAATAATGTTCCTATGGATGCTGATCTTGTGGTTGTGGGAAAGCATGCAGGACTTACTAAAGAAGAGAATGAGGAAGTCGCGTTTGTATATAACAATAATTTCACCATACAATCATTTCCTGAAGTTCTTAACAAACTAACAAAAGATACCGGCAATATCGTCTGTGTCGGCAGTCACGGCAAATCAACCTGCGCCGGCATACTGGCATGGTGCCTTGCCGAACAGGATCCGAGTTTTTTTATCGGTGCCGTGCCGTATAACCTTGAAACAAACGCGCAATCAGGCAAAGGAAACTTGTTCGTGCTTGAGGGTGATGAATATCCGGCATCAAACACGGACAATACTTCAAAATTTCTCTACTACAACGCATCCGATGTACTCCTCACTTCCCTGGAGCATGATCACCTGAATATATTCAAAACACAGGAAGAGTACACTGCCCCATTTCTGCGACTTATTGAATCGCTTCCCACAAACGGTTTGGTAGTCGCGAGCGGCAAGGATAGACAGATACAAAAAACAATACCTCAGATACAAAGAAAAGTTATAACCTACAGCACAGACGAGGATATAGAAACTGATTGGTACGCGAAAAACATCACCTATGGAGAAGAAACAACTTTTGATGTATACCGAGACCGGACTCATATCACAACACTGACAACTACCCTACTCGGACAGCATAATGTAGAAAATATAATCGGTGCTTCCGTGTTACTGCTTGAGAAAAAATATAGTACCGAAAAAGATTTGCAGAAAAGAATACATACATTCACCGGCATTGAGCGAAGATTGGATAAAAAAATAACTGATTCAGTGATCCCGCTGTACGAAGGTTTCGGTTCATCACAAAGCAAGGTGCGCTCCGCAATAGAAGCGATAAAAACACATTACGATAACAAACGGCTTTTGGTTATCTTTGAACCGCATGCTATTTCATGGAGAAAAAAAGAATATACTTCCAAATACCAAAAACTTTTCAAAGAGGCGAACAAGGTATATGTCTATATTGACTCTGTCCCGGAACCGAAAGATAACACCACTATATCAGGCAGTGACATACTTACTCACATTCAAAAAGAAAGCGGTGCGGATGCGGTACAGCTTCACAAGGATTGCACTCCGCTTCTTCAGGAAATACAACAGGAAGATATCATCCTGTTTCTTTCTTCGGGCAATATGGATGGCGCGCTTCAAACGCTTATTCAAACATTAAAACAGCAATTTTCACCAAGGCAAAACAGGAGAATATCTGAGTAAATAGGTTTCACAAGCGGATGGCGACATCGTCTAAAGACATATAAAATATATATAAAACAATATACACTATATGCATATGGAAGACAGGTATTTACATGAAGTCGCCATTACCGGTATCATTGTTAAAGATAAAACATATCTGATCACTAAAAGATCAGCGAATAAAAAACGGTTCCCAAATATGTGGACAGTACCCGGAGGAAAATTAGAAACACAGGATTATATGCACTTACCGAAAGAAAGCAATGATTATTGGTATAATGTGCTTGAAAAAGTTCTTCGCCGGGAAATTATGGAGGAGGTTGGCATACACATTAAAAATATTATCTATGTAACGAGTTTAGCAACGATACATAAAGATGGTAATCCTTCATTAGTGCTGTCCTGTATGGCAGATTATGATTCCGGTGATATTACACTTAAAAAAGATGAAAACGATGATTTTTGTTGGGTAACAGTTGAAGAAGCGAAGGAGTACAATCTCATTGACGGCATATATGATGAATTGGTTATGGCGGAAAATATGCGAACAGTACAAAAAAGTGAATGGAAAAGATATAATTGATAAACTATGAGGTAATCTGTCGGAAAGATGGTTTGCCCACACCATGGTGCATATGCGGCGACCTCTATGTGACCCCACGGGGAATCGAACCCCGGTTTTCGCCGTGAAAGGGCGATGTCCTAGCCGCTAGACGATGGGGCCGGATATGTATAGGATATACAAATACTACCATATATAAGACGACACATAAAGCGGGATATCGCAATGTCTATAGTGCTGACGGGTGGAATTGAACCACCGACCTTGGGTTTATGAGTCCCACGCTCTAACCAACTGAGCTACGCCAGCAGAAACGCGACACTTCTCGCGCACAATATAATCGTACCATAAAACTATTTTCCACAATATTATCCGGTTTTATCAATAAAAACAACACCCGCATTGGATGCAGATGTTGTTTCTTCAGAGATAGTATCAATGTCTTGACTATCTGTAGATTCAGTGAAAATGGTGTTTCGGAGAGAAAGATGCGGATTAAGCGTCAGCAAAAAGTAGAGGACAAAGAGATTAGGCACAATGAGCAGAACAACCCACAACTTCATGAATCTTAGTATGCTACTGCCGTTGAAGTGGCATCTACTGCGCTACCAGGCTGTGTCGCTTCACGCTGTTTCGCTTCAGTAAGCTCAGCAAGCAATTGCTGGATACGCGCGAGCATTTGCTGCACCTCTGCCTGTATCTCATCTGAGGTTCGTTCTCGCGGAGCATTCGCCCGGACAACCACTTCTTCAGCGGCAGATCCGGAACCTTGTTCCTGATTATTCTGAGTATTCAATGCAGTCATATCGGTCTCTTCTCCCCAGTGCCACTCAGGTGCGCGCACTTCGGATGACCTTCGATTTTCATCACTGTCCGCGTCGTCAGATTCCCGTTCTAATGCGGTTACTTCATCACGAAATTGATGCACTTTATTGCGAATGTAACTGCGCAATTCCCCCGCTTTCGCTTCAACCTGATCATGAAGATCTTCAAAACGGGATTGATCCGCTAACCCAAGAAAATCTTCATGCACCTCATCACCGTCATCACTTAATTCGTTAATATCCCCGCGCAGACCGCGCAATGTCAGTTCCACAGCATCAGAACGGGATAAAAGACTGTCCCGGCGCAATTCAGCGCGAATATCAGAAATAGTGCCGGTGATACCAGATTCATCAAGCATGTCATCAAATTCACTGATTGCTTCATCATACTGATCATTAAGATATTCTAAGGACTCGTCATTCTCGGTGGCATAGACATGTATCGCCAGGAATGCGGAAGAAATAAAAGTAATAATAACAAATAATGAAAATAATAAAGAATGTGTTTTTGTATGTATCATATGCGCATAGTGTGCCATGCGCGCGCATAGCAACAAAATAGTAGTTCATGTGGAAAAGTGGAAAACAATCAATCCACCCACGGTATATGTTCGGTAAAGGCCCACATAAAAAGTATACCGACAAGAATCCAAAACATGACCATCAATATATTAAAATTTTCCATACTAACAGTGTTGCATACAGTTTTCCATCATACTGATCTTTCATTACAGTGTGCTGAAGATGTACGAGCATCTTACTCTGTCCGGCCAAAATCCTTTTATGCTGTTATTAGACGGTTTAGAATCCCATCGTATACCGTCCGCCTCGCCGACAAAACCGCTGTTGTCTATGCAAAAGTAATCCTTAGTCGCGGTATCATTATCATCCCGTATGCGTGCCCACACCATAAAGTTAGAGTCGTTGCTCGTGCACCCCGCTTCCGGCACCTCTGACTGTATTGTGGTGCCACGCTTCACCCACCCTTTCGTCAGGGACCATTCATAATCAGGGTGCGCAGTGTGTGCGTTTGCGGGATCAGTGCGCTTATGCGCGGCGGCATGGACATACGCAAGATTATGCCCAACAACACCCACAAATTCTCCATATGAAGGAACTGGTCTGTTGCCTGATCCTACTGTCCATTGAAACATCTCCCATCCAGGAAGATTTTTTCCGGTAACTGTGTTGACTTCATTAAATATATTTTGCATGACCGCTTTCACTTCCGGATTGAGTGGAATACGCACTAAATTACCACTGGGTCTGCAGAATGTAGATATTCTGACTCTATCATCTCTCCGGTTTTTCAAAAGTAGTTTGGTATGCAGGGTACCCATCTGCCGTACATTATGTTTTATAGAGACAATATTGGCCTGCTCTGTTGAATTGCCGATACTCACCACCACAATACCCGCAAGAATACCGATAATCGCGACAACAATGATAAGTTCTATGAGTGTAAAAGCAGTGTTGCACCTGAATCGCATATACATTCAGTATACATTCTCAAAGTTACAAAGCGAGATAGTCCCGTGGATTGAGTTTCGCGCCCGGTGCGGATACGGGCACCAGAATACCTCTACAGAGACCTGCACGGGAAATCTGCTCATAGGAGACAACTTGCACGCCATTTGAGTCGTACACACCGAAATGCAGATGCGGTCCGGTGCTGAATCCGGTGTTGCCGCTGTAACCGATTAAGTCGCCGGCGTTCACTTTCTGACCGAGCCGCACTTTCACCAGTGAAAGATGCGCGTACAGGGTACTGAGACCGAACGGATGTTTGATAAGAACCCATTTACCCCAGGATTGGCATCTGGGCACTAAGTCGGTATTACCCGTGCCGGTAACAATACCATCCGCGCTTGAGAGAAGCGCTGTGCCGGACGGTATGCCGAAATCAATACCGGCATGAAATGCACTGCCATATTTGTGCGCGTTTCTGCGCGAGAAAGCTGTTTCACCGAATTCCTGGGTCACACGCGGCCGACCATCAAACGGAATACGCAACAAACCCGACCGAGCTTTGGGCAACGAATCGGGATCACGCAGATACTCTATGCGTGATTCATATTCGTATAATTCCTGGAGTAGGGCAAGTCGCTCCGCCTGCTTTTCCCGTAATAATTTCTGATATTCTGTTTCATCATTTTTTGTCTTTTTTACCAGTGATTCTTTTTCTACAATTGAAAATTTATAGATTTGTCTTCGATCCTCAAGTTCACGCTGGCGTCCTTTCAGCGCGACGCGTTCGGCATGCACATCTTCCTTATTCTTTTCCATTTCTCTTGTTTCCCGCTCCAGATCATCCAAATGTGAGCGCAAAGAGGATGAATAACGATCTAACTCTTCCAAATGCCGCAATGCCTCAAAAAACGAAGGATTCAGAATAACAGAGACACTGTCACCGCGCAATTCAAATTCATTCGCTCGCTGGTAGTTTTGTATAAGCACATTCCGCAAAATCCCGATATTCTCTTCGTTGTTATCAATTGAACTATTTAAAGAGGTAAGTTTGAGATGTCCCTGATGAATATTACTTTCAGTAACATGTATCCGCGCTTCATTTCTCCTATTCGTCAATGTCAGGATATTCAGCTCACTCTCCAATGTGTCTTTCTTTTTATAAATCTGACTCAGTTCTCTGTTAATATTCTCAATCTCTTTCTCCGTGGTTTCAATCCGCTGCGCCCGATTGTTTATCTGGTCTTTTAATTTCTCAATTTCCGGATCCTCACGGATAAGAACAGCACCGTCAGATTCCTCATCCGTATCCACAGGCACATAGTCACCTTCCTGCCGATCAGTCCTTACGATAGTTTCCTGTGCTCGGACGACATGAAACAACAGTGAGGCAATGAAAAAAGAACCGCATAGTGCGAATACACAAATTGCTGCATACGCTTCATACCTCTTTCTCATATAATAGTTTCAGTATACTCGTACATTCAGGAAACATGGCGGTACGCCTTTCTATGCACTGCCGCTCAGTTCACGCAAACGCACAACGCCTTTCTTCACACGCATCAGGGTCTGTTTTTTACCGATTGCCTGCGCGATAACAAAAGGTCCGGGACTTTTTTCCCGCCCGGACAGCGCGACCCTGAGCGGCCAAAGGACACGCGATTTCCCCTGCTCCTCGGCATATTTCCATACGGCATCCTGCACATGCTTCTCATCCCATTGCCGGTACGCGCTCACTGATTTAAGCAGCGCATGCGTGCGCTCCAGAGATGTGAGTATTTGATCAGCAGAATACTGTTCTTTCGTGCTGTCTTTCGGCAACAGTAATGCCGCGGGGTAATCAGGTGCGGTAAAAAAGAAATCATACTCGCCGTTATGAATTGATTCCCGAACCTCAGAAAACACAATCCCCCGTTCCCGCACTGTCTGCAGTATGGTCTGTATAGAACGGGGGTGCAGACGCGAGCGTACAGGAAAGCGTTTCACAAGAGCCGGCACCACTTCACCCCGAAGACGGTTTTCCGGCATGCGCTGTATGCACTGCTTATTGAACCATTGTAGTTTTTTCTCGTCAAAAATCGCTTCCTTTTTTTGTATATGTTCCAAGGAAAACAGTTCTATGAGTTCCTCAAGCGTGAAAATTTCCCGGTCATCTTTCGGATTCCAGCCGAGCAGTGCTATGGTATTTATCAGCGCTTCCGGAAGGTATCCTTGCTCAACGAACGAGAGAACAGAAACAGCATCTTTCCGCTTTGAGAGCTTGCCGCCACTCGGTGAATGGATAAGCGGGATATGCGTATACATCGGCGGAGATATGCCGAGTGCTTTAATGAGCAGCACTTGACGGGGTGTGTTAACAATATGATCATCACCGCGCAGCACATGCGTAACACCCATTTCCGCATCATCTATGACAACCGCAAGATTATACAGCGGATCATCAGTACTCCGCGCTATGACAAAATCACCGAGATCAGATGTATCTATGGTGATATCACTGCGAACGGTATCTGTGAATGAAACTTTCGGGTTCGTGTTCCTGAAACGCACAACTTCAACTTCCCTGCTCGGATCTTTTTTTGACGGTTCCCGTGACACATACGCATGGTCGCTATCAAGCAGACGAGCAATATACTCTCTATGGATCTCTTTCCGTTCCGACTGGCGCGTGACAGTATCCGGATGCAGTGAAAGCCAGTGCAGCGCGCTGAGGATTTCTTCTTCGTGTTTTTCATCACTGCGTTCGCGATCGGTATCCTCAAATCTGACGGCAAAAATACCGTTATGTTTTCTTGCGAACAGGAAATTAAAAAGCGCGGTACGCGCGGTGCCGATATGGAACGAACCGGTCGGACTCGGTGCTATGCGAGTGACTACCTTTCCGGAAATATCGGATGATGTGTCTGTTGTTATACCATTATGCTTCATGAGATTTGAGAATATCCGCGAGTAAGCGCGCGATTTTTTTTGCGGCATCCGGTGTCGCGAACGCTTTGGCCTGTTCAGATAAATGTTTTCGATTTTCCTCGGAATTGAGTATCGCATCAATTTGAGAAACAAGCAGATGCGGGGAAAGATTCTGTTCCTCTATGACAATACCCCCTGCTGAGCGCGCATAGGCGTAGGCATTCTTGCGCTGATCATGCGACACATCCTCACGAATCGGCACAATAATGGAAGGTATGCCCCACGATGCTATTTCAAATAAGGTTCCGGAACCTGCACGGGTAATGATAACATCAGCAACGGAATAGGCGACGCGCATATAGTACGGATTGAAATAATCAATGGGTCGGTAGGTATTGATTTCCTTGAAAGCGCGCAAAAAACTGGCGGATTCTTCTTCAACGGATTTGATATGTTGTTTGCCGGTCTGATGCAATACTTGGTATTTTTTAAGCAGAATAGGCAGCGCATCAATAACATTATCATTTATATACTTCGCACCGGAAGATCCACCGAGTGCCAAAACTGTCGGCACATCAGGATCAAGTTTCAATAATTCATGCGCTTCAGGATTCGGATTATACATCACTTCCCTGCGCATCGGCGCGCCGATTAACGCGGCACGCTCTTTCTGTTTTTCAGTCAGTTCATGTTCCGCTTCAGGGTATGCCACGGCAATATACTTCGCGAATGATGCGGACCATTTTGTCACTCTCCCGAGTGCGGCATCCGATTCATGAATCACTACCGGAATACGCAACAAACGGGCGGCAAAAAGGGTCGGAAAACTCGCGTATCCGCCTTTACTGAATACCACATCAGGAAAGATGAAAAAAAGATTCATCAGTGCCTTCATAATACCGAATGCTATGGAAGAGAGAGAGAGAAAATTTTTCACATGCGAGACAATATCTTTTGTTCTGCGCCGTTTTCCCGCGGGACAATACACATACGCTATGCCGTTTTCGTACAGCGCTTTCTCGTCATATTTCGTCGGACCGAAATAGTACTTATGCGGCTGTACTAATTGATTCTCCTGCGCGTACACATCTATCTCCTCAGCAACAGCAATAAGAGGATAAAAATGACCGCCGGTACCGCCGCCGACAAAAACTATTTTCATATATATCCAGTATATAGTATGTAAAAAAGAAAAAACCGCACTGCTTTTACAGTGCGGTTCTCTTCTGTTAGTGATTCGCGTGCCGTCGGGACAGGCGGACAAGCACATGAAACAGCAGGGCGAACAGCATCCCTGCCGCAATGCACACTAATGCCGGAACACTCATTTTCTCCAGCACGGCATCTTTGATGAGCGTACTCAAAAAAGAACCGCCAGGAACAAACACTAACGCAACGCCAAAAAAGGCATAACCGGCACAGCCGCCTGAAGTGATGCCATACAACGCCATTTTCCGCGCAAGTTTCGGGTTGCCGTGCCGATGTCTCCATGATTCTGCTATCATGGACATAGCACAGAAAACGGATGAAACGCCAAGTACACACAGTGCAATCACTGTTGCTAGCCCGACTGTATCTTCCATGAAGACCTCCTTTCAGTTTGTAAAGAACCCTATATACAGAGTACTATACCGCCTGCTAACAGAACAAGGTGTTACACCAGCGATCCGCGATAGAGTTCCCGTTTTATCGGTTGCTGTTGAAGCACATTGAGAATAATACCGACTGCTACAAAGGTGAGAAGAAGCGAAGTGCCTCCGCGACTGAAGAATATAAGCGGTATACCGGTCGCGGGAAAACCGAGCACGACAAGTATATTCACAAAAAACTGGGCGGCAAACATAGTGGCGATGCCGACCACGATATATCTCCCGAATAAATCTTTTGTAAAATCAGCAACAGCATAGCAGAGAGTAAAGAAAAGAAGAAAAATGAAGATAAGCAGCAGCGAACCGATAAAACCGGTCTCAGCGGCAACAAGGGCAAAGATTGAATCAGTAGTCACTTCGGGAATATCAAGCTGAGCACTTTGGGAAACAAACCCGGGTCCCTGCCCGACCGCTCCGCCAACCCGGACGGCCTGCAAGTTTTGCAATGAGTGATACGCATCACCATACCTCTGTTCCGGCGTGAGTTCACCGAAATGCAAATCATAGAATGTGGTGATACGGGTTGAAATGTATGACGGTCCGGCACTGATAAATCCGACACCGGCAATAGCGATGATAAGTATCATTATCCACCATTTCCACGGCAGGCGGGCGATAAGTGCCATACCCAGTACTGCCGCAACGATAATAAGGATGGTGCCGTAATCCGGCTGCGCCCAACTCGCGACAGCAAGAACAAAAAAAGCACCGAGTGTATACGCGATAAGATGTTTCACATTGCTCCGAACCTTTTTATGCGTGAACAAAAACGCGAAAAAAAGAATAAAGGCGATCTTCATCACCTCGGAGGGCTGAAATTGGAGTAAACCGAAATCAATCCAGCGAACAGCACCATTTCGTTCAACAGCAAGCGGTGTCATTAGAATCAGCATGGCGACACCGGTAAGTATGCTTATAGTGAATATAAAACGCC
This sequence comes from Minisyncoccota bacterium, assembly GCA_958295675.1. Taxonomy (GTDB): domain Bacteria; phylum Patescibacteriota; class Minisyncoccia; order Phycocordibacterales; family JABAAK01; genus JAPPJI01. The sequence continues at coordinate 438,028 of OY282360.1, forward strand.
TGTACAACTGATAGCGGAAACGGGCGACTAAAAACATCAGACCGAAACCGAGCAAAAAGGCAAATATTTGAATACCAAGTTGGATAAAAATGTTAATACTCGGATGATCAACCGCTTCCGCGATATACGCATAAAAAAGGAAAAAAAGGCCGATACAAAACAGGACAACGGTCATAAAAATAATAAGACGGTACAACTGATCCCGATGAGTAATCCATGTACGAACAATGTTTCTCATAGTGCTATAACAAAAGCAGCAATGATACCCCGAATACAACACAAATAATAGTAACTAACATATATCGCAGCACAACCGATGAACCGGGTATGCCGATTGCTTCAAAATGGTGGTGCAATGGCGCTATACGAAATAGTTTTTTCCCTGTCGCTTTCCTGTAAAGTAATTGCAGCACATTGGACACCCAGGTAGCGATAAGAATCCCACCGAAGATACATCCTATCCACAACCCGGATCCGGAATCCGCGCAAACGGCAAGTAAGAAAGTGCTGATCGCGAAAAGAGTAGTGAGTGTGGTGATACCGGTTTCAGTGAGGTATGCTTTTGCCGGCGCATAATTCGCAAATAGCCACGGAATGAGCATACCGCCGGCAAGCAGTGACAGCAGGAGTACAACTGTATCACCCTGCAGCATGCTTACAATACCGATACCGATAAATAGCACCAAGAAAATACTGCCCGACAGACCGTCCACACCGTCAATGACAGATGATATCTGCCAAAACAGACACCACAGCGTGAACAGCACAGCCATAACCAAAGTACTGACAATCACATTTTCAAACGGCGCGAACGGAAGGAAAGTGATATGAGCAGGAAGGAGTGATGCGAAACCAAAACCGCAGATAAGCATAATAACGCTATATAGCATCAAACGATCACGAATCCGCAGAGATTTTCGCTTGATAAGACCGATGTCCGTGAAGTCATCGTACAGCATCATAAGCGAGACCGCGGCGACAGTCAGCACAGCAAGCAACAGAATATCAGACCGAAGATACAACGCTAATGAAATACCGACAACAATCACCGTCGGCAGCAATGCTAATCCTCCGACACGGGGAACACGCCGTTTCTTAATGCTTCGTTCCTCCCGTTCTCTGATTTTTTTGAATTCAGTCGCTTCCGTGCCGTACAGAGTTTTCTTCCTATCCCGCTTGTATGCGCGCATTTTTCTCAGTAACGGAATAACAACAGCAGTCACAAGCGCGCCGACAATAACAGACGACCAAAAAGTAATGAGCGCCAGCAAAGTAACATCCATATAGTATTCAGTGTAGCAGACATATCTGCGAAGATAACGATAACACGGTATGATATGATGATAGGTATGAAAGAATACAAGGGTATGCGTTTATTTCCGCCTCGTGAGCATAAAAACTTGGAACGAATATTGAATGCTTGGACAAAAACGGCGAAAGCGTACGGTTTTCAGCAGTATAAAACCCCGCTTCTTGATCCTGAAGAACTCTATGCCGACAAAACCAGTGAGGAGATTATGCGTGAACAAACCTACCGATTCACCGACCGGGGCGGGCGCGACATATTGCTTCGTCCGGAAATAACACCTGGTACGGCAAGCATGATCGTTGAACTACAGAGAAAGAGAATGCTGCGCGCACCGTATAAAGTATTCTCAATCGGCAGTGTCTTCAGATATGAAAAGGAACAGAAAGGAAGAAAGCGGGAACACATACAGTGCAATATTGATATATTCGGTGAACCAGCCATGTGGGCTGATGCGGAAATAATAGAAGTCGCGTTTACCATGCTCAAAAATGCAGGTCTTCAAAAAAAAGATTTTGAGATACGGCTGAACGACCGCTCAGCAATGAACACAACGCTCAGAAATTTAAACATTCAAGAAGAAGTTCATTCGGATGTTCGGCGGCTATTTGATAAAAGGGATAAAATATCCGCACAAATATTTGAAGAAAATCTTAACGCGCTGACTGATATTTCCCTGAAAGCAATTGACGATGCGTTACTGCAAGAACCGGACACAGTACAAAAATTGAGAAACATGCTTCTGGAAGACATCCAAGCCGTATATAGTCCGAATACAGTCAGAGGATTTGATTACTACACCGGCATTGTTTTTGAAATATTTGCAAAAGATAAAAACATCGCAGAACGATCGGTTGTCGGCGGCGGACGCTATGACAATCTAATTGAAATATACGGCGGTGCGCCATTGCCCGCTGTGGGTTTCGGCATGGGTGATGTGGTGCTTACCGATTGTATAGACACCCTTGCCGCGCAACCGGAAAGTAAAAATACTCCGGTTATTATTATATGTTCAATATCAGAAACAATGACACAACACGCCCGTGAAATAGGAGAAATAATACGAAAGCACTTCCCTGTCTCATATATCGGCACAATTTCTGAAAACAAATTGACGGATGTGTATAAATACTACGAAAAAGAAGAAGTACATTTTGTTATAGCAATTGATGAAAACAGGCAAATACATATAAGAACATTGCACAATCGAAAAACTACTACAATTGAAAATATAAGTGATACAATAAAATTTATTAAAAAAGAGTATGAAAGGATTAGTATTTGATATAGAAACAAAAGATGTATTTGACGCTACGAAGAAAAAAGCACAGGATTTAGAAATAAGCGTTGTCGGTGTGTACAGTTATTTAAATGATACATACGAAGCATATACACAGGAAACATTACCGGCATTATGGGATTTGCTGCGGAACATAGACACGCTCATAGGTTTTAATAACAACCATTTTGATACCCCGCTCCTGAACAAATACGCTCCGATGGATTTAACAAAAGAATACAAAAGCATAGATCTTTTAGAAAGCGTGCGTATCTCACTCGGCAGAAGAATCCGTCTTGATTGGATTGCTGAAGGAACACTGGGCATCAAAAAAAGCGGAGACGGTCTGCAGGCAGTACGCTGGTGGCAGGAAGGGGAAGTGGAAAAGGTAAAAGAATACTGTCTTGATGATGTGAAAATCACCAGACAAATATTTGATTATGCAGCAAAAGAAAAAGAGTTGAAATATAATGATCTCGGAACAGTCCACACAATTCCGATAGATACCTCTGAATGGAAAGATAAAGAAATGACACCGGAAGAGGCAACTGTTAGTTTATTCTGATATGGATGGTATAGTGCGTATGTATGAATATGGCAGAACGCTGTACAGATTTGTGGAAACAATACAGAATATTCGGAACACTGAAAGACCAGTACATGAAAACTCTTTCTCACCACGGTATGCATTCAACAGAAGCAGGAACAGCGAGAGAAAGATTTGATATAAAAAAGAAAGAAATTCTCACTACGATTGACGAGATCAACAAACTTCCTGCGTTTCATGTTACTCGTGTTTTGAAAGGATTATGGGAACGCAAAGAAGCTCAACCTCAGTATATTGCCGGTGCTCTTATTGGTATTGGCACGCCCGAATCGATGAGAATGCGGAAAGAACTATTGCATGTAATGGGTACTCATCCAGTAATGGGTACTCATCCAGATGTTATTCTTAGTCTTGTAGGAGTCGGTACTCCTGAGGCAATGGCGATGCGAAGAGAATTTTTAGAAAACGGTGTTGATCCGGGCATTGTCGTCAGAAGTTTAGTCGGTATCGGTACTCCTGAGGCAATGGCGATGCGAAATGAATTCCTAGAAAAAAATGTTGATTCCATGCGCGTCACCTACAGTCTTGTCGGGGTCAGCACACCGGAAGCAATGACAATGCGAAAAGAATTATTAAAAAAAGGGGTTGATCCTATGTATATCGCCCACAGCCTTGCAGGAGTCAGCACACCGGAAGCAACAACGATGTGGAGGAAAATATTAAGAAAGATTCTTAATAGGAAAGATTCTGTTCATTGTGCTCTTGGTCTTATCGGAGTCAATACAGATGAAGCAATGAGAATACGAAGAAAACTGCTAAAGAAAGAAAAAGATTATGATTTTATTGTCAGAAGTCTTGCCGGTGTCACCACCGCCGAAGCAATGAGAATGCGAAAGGAATTGCTGAAAAAAATTCATCCTGTCGCCATTGCTCAGAGTCTGGCAGGGGTCAGCACACCGGAAGCGAATGAAATGCGGGAAAAACTTCAGGAAAGAATGTTGATTCATGAGAATCTTGCTCAGAGCTGCGTCGGTGTACACACCGAAGAAGTAGAAGAATTCAGACAAAAATATTTTATCGGCGATGAATTAGCATCAAGCTATGGAAGTAGAAGTGTCGAAGAAGCAATTATCTGTCGATATGGCTACGAACAGTAGTATTGTATAAAACTAATGAAAGATGGAATAGATGTAGATAACTGCACACTTATGCCGCAACCACTTAACACATTTAATCAATAAAAAAATCCCACCAGCGTTTCCACCGGTGGGATAAGTGAGAGTGTGCCAACAGATCTACTTTAGTGAACACGCGGTGTATTGTTGTTAGCAATCGCCGCCGATCACACCCGCAAATCAGCATCCTTTGTCAGTTTGGCGAGGACTGCCAGCGGTGTGTTGGGGTGGCAAGCAATGCTCACTCGAAATAGCTTCAGTTTCATGTTGACCTCCCGCGGTCTCCGTGTGAAAGAGCAGAAAACAATCTGCCATCTGATATACAATATACAGGTATTAGTGCAATACGTCAAGTATCCCTCACAGAATATTCTTGTTTTCAATATATAAAAAAATCCCACCAGCATTTCTACTGGTGGGATAAGTGAGAGAACGCTCCTAGTGGGAGAAGGCGAAGAAACTATACTACTCAATCCCTATTTTCTTCTTGCCAATTGGGATTCTTGGCAACCGCCCCACGAACTTTTGAGCTGGAATCTTCTGACAGTTTTTTGAGGAGATTCAACGGTGTGCTAGCGTTCTTGGCGACTTCCAATCGCACCTGCCAATGTGTATCCTTTGCCAGTTCGGCAAAGATTGTCGGTGGTATGTTTGTGCTATCCTTTTGAGCAAGCACCGCTCGCACCCGCCAATTCGCATCCTGTACCAGTTTGGCGAGAACTTTTGATGGTGTACTACCGTTACCAAAAACCGCCTGACGCACACGCTGATCCGCATTCTGTGCCAGTTCAACAAGAGCTTTCGGTGGTGTGCTGCCGTTGGAAGAAACTGCCTGCCGAACAGTCACAGCTGCATCTTGTGCCAATGTGGCGAGAACTGCCGGCGGTGTGCTACCGTTGGAAGCAACTTCATGCCGCACTGACCAATACGCATCTGTTGCCATGTCAGCAAGGACTGCCGGCGGTGTGTTGATGTGGCGAGCAACCGCAAGCCGCACCCGCCAATTCGCATCCTGTGCTAATTGTGCAAGTACTCCTTGTGGTATGCAATCGTGGAAAGCAACCACTTCTCGCACCTGCCAATGTGTATTGTTTGCCAGTTCGGCAAGAAGTTTTGGCGATATATTTTTGGCGAGAAGTTTTGGCGATGTATTTTTATGGCGGACAAGCAATCGCAAAACGAGTACGAACACACGCAAATCCACAAATAGCTTCAGTTTCATGTTGACCCCCTGTGGTCTCCGCGTGAAAGAGCAGAAAACAATCTGCCATCTGATATACAATATACAAGTATTAGTGCAATACATCAAGTATCCCTCACAGAATATTTTTGTTTTCAATATATATAAAAAAATCCCACCAGCGTTTCCACTGGTGGGATGGGTTGAGGAATGATTCCTCTACACACAAGTAACTACGGTGTATTGTAGTATTTTCACAAAAAGATGAAAGTATAAACAATAGTGTTCGGCAGCATACTTATCAAGAAAATAATACGATATACTGACTGATATATGAAACAAACATCGTCGCCAAAGGAAGAAAAAAATGGGGTACTCTCACTCTTCACGGATATACTTATCATTGCCATTACCCTTATGATAAGTACAGTTCTGCTGATGCAGCATAACACTATCATAAGCGCGGTAGCAGATAACCGAGAAGACCGATACCACCGACCGGTTGATCCGAAGGCAGATCTCATCTTTGGTAATCCAAATGCGGATATATTCATTGTTGAATACGGCGATCTTGAGTGCCCGCACTGTCGTGATTCTCACGCGCACATACAAACTCTAATAAAGAGTGACTGGGGTATTTCAGGCACAGTCGCATGGGTATGGAGAAATGGGTTTCATCTTGCCCGTTCGTCAGTAGAAAAAGCAAAAGCACTTGAATGCGTCCGTTTGCACGCCGGAGAACGAGCAAACAATAAGGCATGGGCATTTATGGAAGAATCGCTCAGTGGAGGTATATACGAAAACAAATATCCTTTGGAACGATATCGGGAAATCGCGGAACAATTAGACATTCCGTTTGAGCGTGTAGAAATCTGTAGAAAAAATAATGAAGTTGCGCGGCAAATGTCACAGGCGATAACAGATATTGAAGAATTGAACATCACTGAAACCCCGTACATTCAATTCATCTCAGGAAACGGTGAACTGCTGTTTGAAAGTGTTGGTTTACTCACCACTTCACAGCTTGAAAGTTTTATCGCAAAAATAATTCACAGCAAGCAAGAAGATTAATATTACCCACGGATCTCTTTTTTGATAGTATCAGTCAATGCAGAAATAGCTACTCTATTCTGTTTCATAGAATCCCGCTGACGAACGGTAACACTGTCGTCTTTCAGGGTATCATAGTCCACAGTCACCGCGAACGGCGTACCGATTTCATCAGTCCGTCTGTATCGCTTGCCGATAGCACCGGTTTCATCGTAGTGTACGCTGAAATGCGGGGCAAGCATTGTGTATATTTCCCGCGCTTTCTCCGGCAAACCATCTTTTTTCATAAGAGGAAGAACGGCAACAGTAATAGGAGCAAGTGAGGGACGCAGCCGCAATACTACCCGTTCACTGCCGTCCGGTAATTCCTCAACGGCATACGCATCATGTAACACCGCCAAAAACAAACGACCAATCCCGATTGAGGTTTCAACAACATGCGGGACAATATGCTTATCGGTATCCTGATCAAAATAAACAAGTTTTTCTCCTGTATGCTTTGTGTGCTGCATTAAATCATAATCTCCACGATCATGAATACCCTCTAACTCCTTCCAGCCGAATGGATATTTATGCTCTATATCCTCCGCAGCGCGGGCGTAAAACACAAGCCGTTCATGCGGTGTGATTCGCAGATGTTCTTTCTGCAAACCGAGATTCTGCAAACTCTCCAGTCGAATACGGCGGAATTCTTCAAAAAACTTCCCGCTCTCCCCTTCCCGAACAAAATACTGCATTTCCATCTGCTCAAACTCCCGGGTACGGAATAGAAACTGCCGCGGTGATATCTCATTGCGAAACGCTTTTCCTATCTGCGCGATACCGAACGGTAATTTAAGATGCATCGTATCCAGCACCTGCTTAAAATTCACATAGATACCCTGACAGGTCTCACCGCGCAAATATACATCTTCAAAATTATCAGCAGCTCCTATATTTGAAGTGACCAACAGGTTCTGAAATTCAGGTTCCTCTAAATCATTCGGGTCACATCCTTCCGGCTTCAAATTGCTTCTATGTTTCTCAAATACTTCACGAAATTCTTCAAGAGTCATTCGTTCGTCAGCGGAAACACCTATATCTTCAAGAAGGTGATCAGCGCGAAACCGCTTCCCTGTCTTTCCGCACACGGTTACAGGATCAGAAAAACCATCGGTGTGTCCGGATGCTTTCCACACTTTTGGATGCATCACGATACCTGCATCAAGACCGACAATATCCGAACGCATGCGTACCATAGTATTCCACCAATCCTGCTTCAAATTACGCAACAATTCAACGCCAAGCGGACCATAATCGTACACACCGCCAAACCCGCCGTATATCTCTGAAGAAAGAAACACAAAACCACGTTTCTTTGCAAACGAAACTAATGTCTCAAGTGTATGCATAGCAATATTAGTATACCTTTTTTTCCTGCTCAATCTCTTTATGCAACAATAGGAGTTTTTTCATATCTTCAAACCGACCGGTACGGGTTGAATCCAAAACGACAAGAGCGAATAAGGTGTCATTGCGCTCAACGACCATAATAAGTGCGCCTCCGGCGATATCTGTGTATCCGGTTTTTGAGAGTAAAATACGCTCCGATAACGAACCAATAAGCTCATTTGTATTTTTCGCGTCGTATTGAATACCATCTAGAGAATAAAAAGAACCTTTTTCATGTACTGTTTGTTCGGCGAGTTCCGGTTGATCATTGACGATAATACCGGCAATTTTTGCCATATCAAACACCGAACTTTCAGAACCGGCGAGTGTATCATGCGCGTCTAATCCGGTTGGATTGATGAAATGAGTGTGAACAAGCGCATGTTGCCGGACAAAATCATTCATAAGATCAACAAGAGATGTCCCTGTTTTATCCTCAATCGTTCTGCCGACCGCATTGATCCCTCTATTGGAGGAAGTGATGAGAGAGTACGCGAGCAAATCCGAGGTATGCCAGGTATCGCCAAGTCGGAGCGGTGTTGTCGCTTCTATCTCAAAATCAACAGAATCCAATACTGTGATGTCTGTCTCATCAAGACGAGGGTATGCGAGCAGTGCCGCTGTCAATTTTGTAATGGAAGCAATTGATTTCGGGGTTGTGATATTTTTCCCGGCGACAACTGTATCTCCGGTAATATTATAGATAACCGCGGCATCAGCGGACACCTCATCGGTAATATGATAATAAGAGTCCTCTACATGCGGTCTGACGACAAAATCATCGGTAATAAAAAAAGCGATGAGATAGACAATCAAAAAAACAGCAATGAAAGCGGAACACGAAATAACATATGTCGGATACATACTTCGCGTTTCATCTTGTCTGACTCCGTTCTGATCCATATTGTATATATTGGAATAGTATACCCCATATTTATTGCTGTTTCATCAAATTTTTAAAAACATAGAGATTAGACGAAGTGCTTAACTATTCCTCCATCTTCTTCTTAGTCGCGCGCAAACCTTCTAAAATATCCCGTCTGACAGTTTTGTAGTCCGGCAGGTCTTTTGTTTTTTGGAGTCCGAGGTGCGATAAAAAATCAACCGTCACAACAAGCATTTTCTTGCCGCCTTCTTTTTGTTCCTGAATGAGACCTCGCACCGCCAAACGCCGAACGGTATATTGTGTATTCACACCGCGCAGGAAATCAAGATCAACTTTTGCTATCGGTCCGGCATAGGCAATGATAGATAGAGTTTCCTGAGATGCCTTTGATAACGGAGCATTCTGATCTTCCGATCGGGTATGTTGTATAAATTCTCTTAGAGCAGGATTAGTCGCGAGCGCGACTCTGGATCCGTCGTCAAGAACCGTCACACCGCTATCTCGACAGGTATCACGCAGTTCATTGATAAGATCTTCCAAACGGTCGTCTCCACACCCGATAAGGACGGATAAACGCTTTTTAGAAATCGGCGCGCCGTTAGTAAATAGAATTGCCTGTAATTGTGCTAACGCATTATTCATAACATTGCTCTTCGTTCCTGTTTTGTCAGCAGGATATCATCAAATTCTTTTCCCTGTTCTGCCGTGAGAAGATCCTTGCGCATTAGCTCAAGAATCGCAAGAAATGAAACTATCTTCTCCTGTTTTTTTCGTCCTGACACCACACTACTGAATGAAACTGATATACGGTTGGTCAGTGTATCAAGAACACGGCTGATAACTGCTTCTATAGAAATAAGCTTGCGCGCTTTTTTCCGTAGAGGAAGCCTGAAAGATGAAAGATCTTTAATAACTAAAAGCGCATTTCGATGCACACTTGCCGATGTACATGAGGCATCGGGAGCAAAAATAATCTCTTGTTCATGTCCGGGCGGAGAAATAGGAAATGAATATATATCCCAATGATCAAGTGACGGCACAGCATGTTTCTGGATGTAACTGTACAGGCGCATTCTGTCTTCCAACACAGCAACATCAACTTCTTCTTCCTTAGTGTATTCTAAAAGCGGTAACAGTGATTTTGATTTTATAAGCACCAAAATAGAGGCGATATGCACAAAACGAGCAATTTCCTCAGCCGGTACTTTTGCCGCTTGTCGTATATGTGAAATATAATCAGCGGTTATTTTTGCCAGTGAAATAGTATTTATCTGAAGTTTTCGCCGTTCTATCAATTGGTATAACAAATCAAGCGGACCCTCAAACTGGTCCAGAGAAACAATAAAATTAGTATTGCTCGTGTTATTCATACAGCCGTGTATCAATACGTCCGCGATCGCGCGGAAACAGAGCGGCCTCTTTCGCGTTCGCCAATCCGAGCATTTTTGCGGTCAAGCGTTCCAATCCGACAGCCATCCCTCCGTGCGGGGGCATGCCGTATTTAAATGCCTGCAGATAAAAACCGAATGTTTTTTCGGGATCTGTACCGGGAATCTTTTGTCGTATTTTTTCAACCAGCGTTGCATAGTCATGTATCCGCTGTCCGCCGCTGCTGATTTCCACGCCACAAAAAAGAAGATCAAAACTTTTAGTATAACCGGGATCATTTTCATCCTCGTACGCGTACATTGGCCGCTTTTCAACAGGATAATGGGTGATAAAAATAAAATCAGAATTAAACTGTGAAAGAGCGTATTCGCATAACAAACGCTCATGCTCAGGAGTGAGATCCGGTTCTCCCTCGCAAGCAATATCAAACTCCTTCTCAAGTATGCGCTGTGCTTCTGTTAATTTTATAGAAGGAAAATCATGAGCAGGAAGCGCGGGGATCTCTGCATCAAGTACTGCAAACTCCCGCTTCACCTCCTGTGCAAGTGTTTCAACAACAGAACGCATACATCCTTCAAGCATACGCATGACATCAGTGTGATCCGAGATATATCCCATTTCAAAATCTAAACTCGTATATTCATTGGTGTGCCTGGAGGTACTATGTTTCTCCGCCCGAAAAACTTCCCCGACACAAAATACCCGCTCAAAAACACCTGTCATAATCTGCTTATACAACTGCGGACTGGTCGCCAGCGACACCTTTTTATCAAAATAATTAACAGAAAAAACTTCGGCTCCTCCTTCCGCATCACCACCGACAATACATGGCGCCTGAAACTCAATAAAATCATGTGTAACGAGATATTCCCTGAACGCGCGGACAATACAGGCCTGCGTACGGAATACAGCACTATCTTCGTCGCGTCGCAATGTGATAGGACGATAATCAAACTTGGTATCTACATTTACAGCACTTTGTATATCAAACGGCAATTCATCAGCATGGGATAAAACAGTCAATGTTTCAATAACAAATTCAATATCTCCGTTATCGCCTTCGGTTCTATTTTTCTCCGGACGCTCCTGTACCGTACCAACTAACGAAAGCACACTTTCCGGTGAAACTCTCTTCGCTTCCGTGAACAAGGTATGCGAATCAGACATAAAACACTGAACACTGCCGGAACGGTCAACAAGGTCAATGAACAACATTTTGCCATGGTCACGCAATGAAGCAACTTTCCCGGAAACAGAAACTGACGAACCTGCATGACTGTGCAAATTTGCTATGAGAGTTCTCTCCATACCGTCATAGTGTAGCACAGCACTCACCTAAACCATTTTTGCTTATGCGGAATACCGAGCCCGAGCATGCGACGCACTTCATTAAGACGATCAGTAAATAATGTATCCATTTTCTTCCGATGCTGTCCGAGTAAGCGATCAATATAGCTGCTATTATTCTCTAATTTGGCATATGTTTCCCGCGCATCTTTGAAATAATCAAGATAAGCATCAACAAGCATTTCTTTCAATTCCTTGTAGGATATCTTTCCATGAAGACATTTATTCGCCACATCCCCGTATTTTTCTCGTGACAAAAGCAATTCAAGGTATGAACAAATGGTGCAATTGTCCGGTCGTATTGGTTGACCTGCAGGAGTAGAATCGGTCGTGATGCCCATAATGCGTTTCCGTATCTCCGTCTCGTCGGCAAATATCGGCAGAACATTATCATATGATTTACTCATTTTCCTGCCATCAATACCGGGCACAACAGCGGTCTCTTTTACAACCTGTTCCTGTGGTTCAGAAAAATATCGTGTTTCAGTAAGCATATTAAACTTACGCGCAATTTCCCGCGCCATCTCCACATGCTGAACTTGATCCTTGCCTACCGGCACCGTATTAGCACCAAGCAATAAAATATCCGCTGCCATAAGCACTGGATACAAAAAAACGCCGAGACCGGGTTCTTTCTCCTGCTGCAACGCATCCTTATACGCATGTCCGATAGTAAGGAATTGGTGTTTCAGGAGACAACTGAAAATCCAAGTCAATTCAGTAATTTGCGGAAATTCCGACTGTCGATATATAACTGTTTTTTTCGGATCAACACCTAACGCCACATATGCGCGGATAACATCGTGTGAATACTTTTCAAAAAGATTGCTATCATGCCGGCTATCCGCATCGCTGCAACCGGTAAGTGCATGTAAATCAGCAAGAAAAACAAACATTTCTCCGGAATCCTGTAGATCAACTATCTGACGAATAGTGCCGAAATAATTGCCGAGATGTATACTTCCGGTCGGTTTAATACCTGTAATAATCTTTCTGTTTGCCATATATGATAGTATATCGTACTTTCCTATTAACTTTTATTAAGAATCAGTCCTCAATTCATTCCACCAGTGGAAACACTGGTGGGATTTTTTTATATATTTAGGGTGTATACTCTGACTTGCTATTTTAAGGGTTTACGATTTATCGGTAAGTTATCAACATCGTTGCTATTGTGCGAGGTATACTGTGATTAAGAATAATAAGTATTATGCCAATAAACTTCACTGAAAGCACTCTGTTTACCAGCGATAACCTACCGATGTGGTATGTCAAGGGATACACCCCATATTTTTAAGGTTTATTTTTTTAGAAAACATGATATACTGTATTAGGCGATGGAAGATTTCTCTTTCATCCGGGTCAACGTCAACTGAAGCAAAGGAGGGCTATACATGGGTAAAACGGCAGATTTGGGAGTACGGTTAGAAACTGCCAAGGACCGTCGCACATCAACCGAAGAACTCACGCGACTCGCTAGGGATGTAGATTGGCGGGTGCGAGGGGAGGTTGCCCAACGCGGGGAAACATCAAAAAAGACTCTCATCAATCTTGCGGAAGATCCAATTTGGATAGTGCGGTACCATGTTGCCCTCAATGACAACACACCGTCAGAAACGCGTACACAACTTGCTCAAGATGAAGACTGGCAGGTGCGGCAAGCGGTTGCTCGTCATGGCAGCACACCTCCGGAAACGCTTGTGCGACTAACACAGGATGTGGATCAGCGGGTTCGAGCGGCAGCGATTGCTAACAACAACACGCCGCTTTCTCACTAAAGTAAATCTGTTGGCACACTCTCACTTATCCCACCAATGGAAACACTGGTGGGATATTTTTTGTATATTTTGTATATATTTCTAAGGTCTATTTTTTAGAAAACATGATATGCTGTATTAGGCGATGGAAGATTTCTCTTTCATCTGGGTCAACTGAACCAAAGGAGGGCTATACATGGGTAAAACAGTGAGTTTGAAAGCACGATTGAGAGCCGCCAGAGACCGTGACACAGCGCCGGAAATCCTTGCAAAATTGGCGACAGATGTGAATTGGCGGGTGCGATTAGCAGTTGCTTCTAATGGCAATACACGATTTAAAGTCCTCACCAAACTGGCAGAGGATGCGGATTGGTTAGTGCGACAGTCAGTTGCTTACAATAACCGAACACCACTGAAGATGCGTGTACGGCTGATGGAGGATACGAATTGGTGGGTGCGAGCGGCGGCGATTGCTAACAACAACACGCCGCGCTTTCGCTAGAATAGGTCTGCTGGTACACTCTTTTTCGTTGTGAGAGTGTTCCTCAACTCATTCCACCAGCGTTTCCACTGGTGGGATTTTTTATATACACTAACTAAATTACAAAAAACTTTAAAAAATATTTAAGGAATAAGTCAAGTGATTGACATATTATACTAATACATATATATTATATATCAGATGGCACATTGCCTTTCCCCCTTTCACACAGAGATCGAAGGAGATTCTCACATGAAACTATGCACACTTTTGAGTGCGTTTGTATGCACCCTGTTTCTGAGCGTTTCGGCACATGCCGAACAGAGGATCAATCACAACACACCACCAGAAGTTCTCGCCGTCATGGCAGAGGATACAAATGTGCGTGTTCGGCGAGAGGTCGCTCGCAATGACAACACACCGCCGGCATCGCTCGCCGTCCTGGCAAAGGATGCGGATGTGGGTGTCCGGCAATGGATTGCTGGCAACGACAACACACCGCCGGCATCGCTCGCCGTCCTGGCAGAAGATACAGGTGTGTATGTTCGGCGAGGGGCTGCTGGCAACGACAACACACCACCGGACATTCTCACCAAACTGGCGAAAGATGAAAATGTACATGTTCGGGCAGCACTTGCTTCCAACGGCAGCACACCGCCGGCATCGCTCGCCGTTCTGGCGACGGATGTGGATGTGTATGTTCGACGATTGGTTGCTGGCAATGACAACACACCGCCGGCATCCCTCGCCGTTCTGGCGACGGATGCGGATGCGTCTGTTCGGCGTACGGCTGCTCGGCATCCCAACACGCCGCCGGCAACGCTCGCCATCCTAGCGACGGATGCAAATATGCGTGTTCGGCGAGAGGTCGCTCGCAATGACAACACACCGCCGGCATCCCTCGCCGTCATGGCAGAGGATGTAAATGTACAAGCGATTCTTGTGGAATAACTACTCATCCATTCGCTCAAGAGGAATTATTCCTCAACTCATCCCACCAGTGGAAACGCTGGTGGGATATTTTTTATTCTTTTTGTTTTTAGCTTGATATATCAAACTATTATACTCCTATACTTTTTTAGAAAAATACTATTGTTCATAGCCATACCGACAGACAAGTGTATTTACAATCACACTATTGGTTGCATAACTGAACGGCAATACAGCATCGGATAGGTATTTTTTTCTGAATGCCTCAGCTTCACCAGTATGTACACCGGCAAGACTGTAGGCAATCTCTCTTATATTAAGACCATTTTCCATTAACTCCTTCCGCAATGCCATCGACTCCAGTGTACCGACACCTGCGAGAGACATAGCAACGCAATACAGTTTTGATGTTTCAGGTGAAAGGATACCTATCGAAAAAGAGCGGGAAGTAGTATATCCCAAATCAAAACTATCTTCCAATATCTCCTTCCGCATCGTCATTGCTTCAGATGTTTTAATGCCAACAAGACTGGTCACTATAATCACAGGATGAACTTTATTTTGTCTAAATATCTTCTTTCGCATCGCCATCGATTCTGATGTCTCAACACCAGGAAGACCAATATCAATTCGTCCAGTGGAATCATTTTCTAATAATTTCTCCCACATCACCATCGCCTCAGGAGTATCAACGCCACTGAGACCATCAGCAATATCTCGTAAATCAATATTTTCTTTAAACAACTTATTCCGCATCGCCATTGACTCTGGTGTACCGACACCTACGAGACTTTGAGCAATCGCACCAGAATCAACAACACCCCGTTCCAGCAAATCTGCCCGCATTGCCATTGACTCTGGTGTACCGACACCTGCGAGACTTCGAGCAATCGCACCAGAATCAACAACACCCCGTTCCAGCAAATCTGCCCGCATTGCCATTGACTCTGGTGTACCGACACCTGCGAGACTTCGAGCAATCGCACCAGAATCAACAACATCCTGTTCAAGCAAATCTTTCCGCATTCTCATCGATTCGGGTGTGCCAATGCCGACAAGGGCGTCGACAATATATTCAGGGTCAGTTTTTTTGCGTTCCCATAATCCTTTCAGCACACGAGTGACATGAAACGCGGGAAGTTTGTTAATCTTTTCAATCGTGGCTAGAATTTCCTTCTTTTTTGTGTCAAATCTCTCTTTCGCTATTTCTGCTTCTGTTGAATGTATACCGTGGTGGAAAAGATTTGTTATGTACTGCTCTTTCAGTGTTCCGAGTATGCTGTACTGTTTCTGGAAATCTGTGCAGTGTTCTGCCATGTTCATACACATGCACTATACCACACTCATCATGTACTACCGTTTACTCCACTGCGGAGCGCGGCGCGCTTTACGCAGTCCAAACTTCTTTCTTTCTTTCTTTCTAGGATCTCTGGTCAGAAAACCAAGAACTTTAAATCGTTTTCGATCTTCCGGATTATGTGCGACAAATGCACGGGTAAGCCCGTGACGGATTGCCTCTGCATGTGACGAAATACCTCCGCCTTTCACAACAATAGTCGCTCCTATATCTTTATACTCCTCATTTTCTTCAAACGGCTGAAGTGCGGTTTTGAGAAGTTTTTCTGTCGGCAAGTATTCCTCTATGGGCTTTCCGTTCACCTGCACTATCTTATTAATTTTTGAAATACGAACACGAGCGACTGAAGTTTTTCGTCTGCCTATCGCTTCTATATACCCGCCTCGTTGTATGTGATTCTCTACCATAGTATTAACCTTGTATGTGTAATTTCTTCATCTTAACACGCCTGAGGCGATTATCAGGAAGCATGCCATACACCGCCCTGCGAAGCACTTCCTGATATCCTTTATCAATAATAACCTGCTCCAAAGTTTCTTCTCTACGACCGCCAAAATAACCGGTATATCTATCATATACCTTGCCTTTCTTTTTTCTCTCGGTAATCTGCATGTGAGACACATTAGAGACCTCTACAATCACATCAGAGGGATGATTCGGTACATACATAACAGTATTCTTACCATTAAGCACAGTGGCGATATCAGATGCAAGCCGACCGAGTCGTTTTCCGGTCGCATCAAAAGTAATTTTTTTTGTTATCGCATTCATACACTATACAAACTCAATAATAGCTGTTGTCCGTCCTGATCCGGGAATGCGTTCAAATTTAATTATCCGGGTGTAGCCACCCTTTCTATCCCGATACTTAGGACCTAAATCCCGCATAAGTTTGCTGACTATCATGGTATCATTGTTGAAACGGGAAAGCAAAAAACGACGGTTTGCTAAGGTATCTGAGGATGCTCTTGTTACTAATTTCTCAACATACGGACGGACACTCTTCGCTTTCGCTTCAGTAGTGGTGATGCGTTCGTGTAGAATAACAGAGCGTGATAGAGAACGCATCAGATGCTTCCGTTGATCCCGTTTTCTTCCGAATTTTCGTGTTCTGCCCTGATAACTCATATATAATTAGTCCCTATCCTTAAGTACAACACCTCTATCCTCAAGACAGTCCTTAATTTCCTCAACCGCTTTCACACCTATACCGGGAAGATCACGGATACCGGAAACTCCTTTCTTCAGAATATCCATGACTGTCTTTATATTATTACTTTCAAGAATAGATGTGACACTCGCACTCAACTCTAAATCTTCAATGTTAATGGTTTTCATGTTATCCTCCGCTTCTTTTTCCATTTCTTTCATTCTATCACCATCATCCGCTTGAAACCCGAGCATCGCTTCAAACTGAAATATCATAGT
Organism: Minisyncoccota bacterium; assembly: GCA_958295675.1. GTDB lineage: Bacteria > Patescibacteriota > Minisyncoccia > Phycocordibacterales > JABAAK01 > JAPPJI01. The sequence continues at coordinate 455,571 of OY282360.1, forward strand.
ACGCAGCACTTTTTCAAGTGCATCCCGCGGTGTAATTGTGCCGTCAGTTTCAATAAAAATATTGAGGCGATTAAAATCAGTCCTGTCGCCGACACGCATATTATGCACTTCATATGATGATCGTTTCACAGGAGAAAAAATAGCATCCACAACTATTGAACCGACAGATGAATCTTCACTGAAATCTTCACGCGGACGAAATCCGACACCGCTATGCACATCCGCTTCAATCTGCAGTTCTGCTGTACTGTCAGTTATTTCAGCGATCACAATATCTTTATTAATAATATCCAATTGTGACGGTACTTCAAAATCACCTGCCACAACAATACCTTTACCTTTTTTCTTCAGAATCATTGTTTGCGGAAAAGTATCAGTATTCGCTTTTACCCGTATATTTTTCATATTCATGATAATAGTAAGCACATCAGGTTTTATACCATCTATGGTTGAAAATTCATGTGGTACACCGCGAATACGGATTGTAGTGATTGCAGCCCCGGAAACGGAAGAAAGAAGCATGCGACGAAGCGCATTACCAAGTGTGTTGCCGTATCCGGGATACAAGCCGGATATTTCATAAGTGCCTTCTGTGTCCGTCTCTTCAACCATTTCCGGTTTTGAAGGGATTGCTATGTTCAAATACTCAGTCATATATACAGTAAGTAAAGTTAACGGGAGTAATATTCCAAAATAATAGGAATTGAAAAAATATCGTCACTGATAACCGGTTTCTCGGAAACGGCACCTTGACGGGACCTTGCATTCCAGGAAACCCAACCGACACGCGGACGGATAAAACTACCGGAAAGCATGGATTCAAAGAGCGGTATGCGCAAGCTTCCTTCGCGAATACTGATAATATCACTATCACAAACCTGATACGATGGGACGGTAATCTTTCGATTATTCACCAAAAAATGTCCGTGTGAGACCATTTGTCGCGCCATTCGCCGTGTCGGTGCAAGACCAATCTGGTACACAACATTATCAAGGCGACGCTCTAAAAGTTCACCCAGCGTATCTTCAGCAGAACTATCTCGCACCGAAACTGCTTTTTTGACATAGTTCTTTAATACGCGCTCAGAAATACCGTACAAATAACGAACTTTTTGTTTTTCGGCAAGCTGTTTGGCGTAATCAGAGAGTATGCCGCCGCCACGACCACGACCACGACGTTTTGGAGTACGCTGTTGTTCACGCAAAACAAACTTCTGTGACTGACACTTTTCAAACAGAGGTGCTTGAAGACGACGACTGATTTTATATTTTTTTACTTTCTTCATATAATTACACTCGTCTTGGTTTTTTTCTGCGCGGACCGTTGTGCGGTACAGGAGTCCTGTCTCGTATTGAATGTACCGCAAAACCTCTGTTCAAAAATGAACGAAGTGCGGATTCTCTTCCGCCGCCAACACCTTTTACAATAATATCTATATCCCTCACCCCGATTACTGTCGCCTTCTCTGCAATTGCGTCGGCAACTTTCGCCGCGGCATAAGGTGTTGCTTTCTTTGCGCTACTAAAGCCAAGCGTGCTACTTGTGACCCACATCACAACATTACCGTTTTTCTCAGTGAACAACACTTTGGTATTGTTAAAAGATGCTTCAATAAAAACAATGCCTTTGCCGATCTTCTTCTTAGGAATCTTTGCCAAAACTCTGGAACGCTTTCCAGAATCAGCCCTTCCTTGCTCCGCTTTGTTCGCTGTCCGTTTCTTACCCATATTACTTCTTCTGTAATTTCACACGACCGGAACCCATGGTTTTTCTCGGACCCTTTCTTGTCCGTGCATTTGTCTTTGTCTTCTGACCGCGAACCGGCAAACCAACGCTATGCAAATAACCACGCAATGTTCGCATGTCTTTCAGGCGTTTTATATCCCGTGACATGGAACGCCGTAAATCTCCCTCAACAGTAAACGATTCAACTTTTTTGCGCAACAGCATCTCTTGTTCCGGAGATAAATTCTCTGCCTTAAAAGAGGGGTCAATTGCCAACTCATTCAAAATGGCAAGAGATCTGGAACGACCAATACCATACACTGTGGTAAGTGCAATTGAGAGATGTTTTTTTTCTGGTACATTTACTCCGACAATACGCATAAATTATTTCTGCCGCATTTTTCTGCGGGGATTTACCTTATTAATAAGATACAAACGACCCTTTCTTCGCACAATCTTATCGTGTCGATCCTGTTTCTTAATGGAAGTTCGTACCTTCATAATGCATGGTATATCAATGAGATAATCATAGACGGCGAATAATGCGCGCTCTTTCCCCTTGAGAATCCAAAACAAGAGAGACCTTATCGCCCACAAGAATTTTGATGCGGTTAGTCCGCATTCGCCCTGACAGGTAAGCAAGTACTTGGTTATCTGTGCCTTCCACTGTAACACGAAACAAAGTGTTCGGAAGTGTCTCATCAACACTGCCCACGACTTCACTAATTGTATTTTTTTGTGTTGTCACAATGGATAAAGAAATTATAACACGATATAAAAAAAATATGCAAGGATATGTGAATAACTAATACAATTAAGAGTAGATTCAAAAATACCATTAAAAAAATATATGTCAATAAATCTACAAAGACGGGGGATCTGCTCTCGTTAGCTTATGTAATGAAAAAATAGATTCAAGGCGTGACGGAAGGACACAGTGCATGAATTTCAGATTCAATATCGCTAAATACTCGTTCAACTCTCTCCTGTTCTTTTGATGAGGCTATTTGTTCTCTTTGTTCGCTATTCATTTCACTAACATCAGGAAGAGCATGTTCAGGTGGCTGACCGAAAGCATACTCAGCAGTTTTTTCTTTATAAATAAAGTTTTTTGCTGTGTCATCAAAACCGGTATCCTCCCTGAAAAAGTTGTAGAGATCATGGAATACTCCGCGTATAAAGTTACGATCTTTTTCGCTATCGTCAGGTATGCTATTAACATACTCTTCTAAATGGTAATCCAAGGGTTTTCGATACGCATCTTTCTGCCACGCATCCAAAATATTGATAAGGTTGCGTACGGAAGGCACGTATTTCTCCAGTTGAAAACTTCCTTGAAACTCCTCATCATTGAGTTCAATATCTGTCTTTTTGCCGGAAAAATTATCCTGTAATGCGCGGGATGCTTTTGCAAGTTCCCATAACTTGTCCATGGATTCATCAGAAAGGTGTATATTACCCTTCCTGTCCATAACTTTAGCGAGAAAAAGATGAAATAGTTCATTGCTATTTTTCCATTTATTGTTTTCAGTTCGCTCTTCCTCTTCATTATTCAGTACGAGTGATCCTTTTGTATGCTGGGGCAAATAGTCATATGTGATTTCCTTCATTCTATTTCGTAAAGCAGGACTGATATCCTTGACGCCAACATACACTGCTTGTGAAGAATCCGTTTTGAGGTTACCCGTAAAGATAACATTAAACCCTTTCCTTACATGCACTTCTTTACCTCCATTGTGGCGTAAAGTAATAACACTCTTCTCTCTATCAGAACCCATTCTCACAGAGGAAAGAATATGGTTAAGCGAAATAAGGGTTTCGTGTGGTATTGCGTTCGCTTCGTCAATGATTAAAACCTTGCCTTCTTCCATTGCTTTATAAACAGGACCATACTCAAATTTAGTACTCACACCGCCCTTCTGGAGATTCGCGTTGACTTCAGCCATTATAATATCCCATTCTCTATCAGACGCTTTAGCAAATTCTTCAGAATCTGAAAATGTATGTTCATTTTCCTTAAGCCAGTCCTGAAATCTTGCTTTTGCTTCAGCTGTTACTTTCTCCGATGAATCAGATTCAGTAGCGGAGGAATCCAATACATACCGACCGAATAAATCCATGCGCGTAACATTTTCATCACCGCTAATCAAATAATACATATCTCCTTTTTCCTTTCCTTCTTCCCCATATTTCAGCCCATGTATATTACAATATGATTCCTCAGCAGCTTGCTTGGCGAGTTCTGTCTTACCGCCACCGGTATGACCTGTAAGATAAACGGGTTGCGCTTCATAAATATTTTTTAACACTTGATCCATTACATGTTGCACATACGGAGTTTTGACCAATTCAGCGCGCTGCAAAGCTCTCTTATATTTTCGTAAAATAAGAAGATGGTGAACATACCATAACTCAGGGTTACTGTCCAGCATGGTCTCTAATTCATTTTCCTGCTTTTCCCGCATTTTTTGCACTGCTGAAAGCGCACCCTCAATCTGAGAACTTGTAAGTCCACGACGGGTTAAATTCAGGTATTCTTGTAAAAATTTCTCCTCCAGATCTTCTGTTTGTCTTCTATCTTTCAAAAGAGAGCGGTATTCCTTTGAACGCATATTCTCCTGTTTCACATCCATCAGCAATTGTTCCTCTTCACTTTGCGGAGCAACATATTCTTCTTCCGTTTCCGGTATAGCACTAACCATGTCATCAATGTCAACAACACCGTATTTAACACCCAGTGCTCGATACGCTCCATGCTCATCTGCAAGCATTTCCGAAACCTCTGATCCTACACGATTATCACCAAAACGATTCACTCTCTGTTCTTCCCGGTTTGCTAACCGACTTCGTACCGCATCTTTGGTTTTTCTTTCAAAGACATCCATATATTAAAGTATACAAGAAATAACAAGAGATAACCAGTTTTTCCACAAAATTATCTCCTGATTTGACCGGCAACAATATTACGGAGTGTTTCAGCAACACAATCAGGCAATTTTCGGACATCAGAACCAACTTCAAGACCTTCCGTACTCCATACTTTTCTAAACGATCTATGCTCATCTTCATGAGCATCACCAATTTGAAATGCGCGCGTAACAGCTCCTATATGCCGCATACGATCCAACTCAACTTTCGCAGCATCAATGACATGATGACCGCCATCGGTAATCATAAAGACAATATCAAGTGCTTTGTTCATCCGAATTCTCTCAACATGCTCACTACTCTCCTCTATTGACTCTCTCGCTGCTCGAAGCGGCAAATGATCTACATTTCCACCGTCGGCGATAAATGTATCCAATGCCCTTGCAATATTAACACTCTCATCTTCATTGCTGTTCCTATGAAACGGCTTGACCTCTTTCACATAGCTTTCAAAAATAAAGACCTGTGTGTCCACTTTTGTCCGTATTGCTCCCGGCTTATTTCTTTGCCACCTGATAAGTGCGCGAAAATTCCTTAGTGAGGTTAACAGGAGAACAACACTCTCCTTAAGAACATCAATGCGTTCACCAGACATTGACCCTGATATATCAGCCAAAATGCGTAAATTCAATTCCTCAGGAAAGGTAATCTCTTGCTCTTTGATTTCCCACCGTTTAAATATCTGCGCACTATCCGGATTTCCGGATAAAATCTGAGGATACTGCTGTACAAGTATATCCATATTAATATCATCTCCACTCTCATGCGCACCGCCAAGACGGCGTACATTCTTAATGGTCTGTTGTATCGTAAGTAACTCTTTCCAAAACAAAGTCATCCTTTCTATTTCCGGCTGTAATTTTTCCTGTATGCTGCGCAACTGAGCCATTAATCCTTCGGTTAGATCATGCTCTTCCTCAAGCATCTTATCTCGCTGCGCCCGAATCCGATTTTGTTTTTCCTGATTGGATAAATTATCCCATTCTTTCTTTTTCTTTTCCTCTTCATTCTCCGCATCTATTTCCTCCTGCCGTTCTTCCAAAGCATCAATAATGTCATCTTCATCAACCTGATCAAAACTCTTTTTCTGTTCAAATTCATCGTATTCATTTTGAAAGGGCAAATCAAAAGGATTAGAATCACCGCCCTTTTCGCTCCCATCATTATCACCTTGCCTTTCTTGCCCTCTTTCTTGTCCTCTCTCTTGTCCTCTTTCTTGTCCATCTTGTCCTTCTTGTCCTTTCGATTCCTCAGGAAGATTCGGATCCCAATCATCAATATCTTTAGACAGTAAATCCAAAAAAATCGACTCTATCACATATCTCAATCCTGTGTGCCTCTGCTGTACCGGTATGGGTCTCAAGCGCGATCGTTTTACCGCCTTATTTAAATATTGCTGAAAGGTAATCTGCTTATCCATATACATGACTTGATCATCAAACACTTTCTGCACTTCGTCAGATACTGTCACAGTTTCATCAGAAACCATATCTTCTCGAAGTATCTTATACAGAAACTGGAGATGGCGAGGTAATTCAGTATAATCAGTTTCTGAAAACAATTTTTCACGGTATAAGGCAGTCACTTCGTCCTGATCATTACGCTTACCGACAGTTCGCTCAAATCTCGGTGCATCTAGAGCAACTTCATTATTAACATACACATCATCAAAAATGTTAAAATAAATAGAAAAAGCACGCCGAACAACAGTATCCACGGCCCGCACAGTCCCCTTGTTTTTCATACCGGTTGGAATTTCTCTTGTTACCGATTCAATAATATCAGGATGTGATTCGCCAAATTTCTCTTTAATTTTATGCAATATCCGGTCTCCGAATTGCCTTCCTTTTTCAATAGAATACTCCACATTATAGCGCAACATATTTTCCGGAGATTCATAAAAATCAGAATAATGTTTTAATTCATGTAAAACAGCAAAAAATACCTGTTCGTCAGAGTATCCATTTTCAAAAAACCATTTATAATCAACAGAAACTTCCTGGTTCATAAGATTAAAATAAAAACCATCGCCGAGAATAAACTTGACACGCCCGCCGGCAAAATGATCAAACAATATTTTATGTTCATCCAAGAAGGTCTGCATTCTTTCTCTCGCCGCCACAAACTTCGGATCTATTTGCTCCTTATCGTCCTTTCCAGTATCAGTAATATTAAAATCATTCCCTCTCTTTTCTTCTATCCGATTGATAGGCCGATCAATTCCTAATTTCATATACAAAAGTATTATCCTATAGAAAAATACTGATATAAAAACTTTTACACAATATAAACAGAAAAAGGAAATCTGTTATGTTCCGGAATTTTTCGTATTCTCACGATATGTATCTATATTTTTATGATGCCCGGAACAAAGCACTGCAGGGACACTGAATGTTTTACCATCATACACAAATGACTCGGGACGGGTATACACCTTCCCTCCTGCAATTCGCATATTCTCATGTGACATCCTGTTCCCTAGTACGCCCGGCAGTTCTCTGGCAACCGCATCAGCAACAAGCAATGCGGGGATTTCACCGCCGGTGAGTATAAACGAGCCGACAGACACACCATCCGCACCGGTCGCATCAGCAACACGCTCATCTATACCTTCATAATGCCCGCATAGAAGGATTATATTATCGTATGCTGCATATTCCTTCGCCTGTTTCTGTGTGAACAATAAACCGCTCGGGGTGAAAAAAATGGTTTTTCTTGTCCCCGAGTGCAGTTTAATCCGTTCAAAACATTGAAGAAATGGATATGCCTTCAGCACCATACCGGGACCTCCTCCATACGGACGATCATCAGCCCGTTTAAGGTCTGAGATTTCATCAAGAGGGTTATAATAGTACACCTCCAAAATACCTTGTTCTGCAGCCCTACCGAGAATAGAATGCTCAAAATAGGGCTTACATACATCAGGAAAAAGCGAAACGATATGCACTTTCAGCATATCCCTCCGCTACATTCCGCCTGCACCACCACCCTTGTCCGGTTCTTCTATAACAACACTAATCTTTGCTTCGTGCTGGCCGCCGTATGCATGCATAATTGTGCGAATAGCTGTCGCCATCCGACCCTGAGCACCGATCACTTTGCCCATATCACTAGGATCAACGCTGAGTGTGAGTTTCACACCCTGTTTGTCAACTTCCTGCTCAACACCAACTTTATCGGGATTATCAACAACTTTTTGAACAATTTCTTTCAGAAACTGTGATTCTTCTTTCTCCATATACTATTTATTTATTTGTACCAATTACTATTTCATCCTTCCTCAGAAGGATTCTTTTTTTTGTTCTGTGTGCTATTGTCAGCAATATCAACAGAAGAGACGGCGGTATCGTTCTTCTCAGTCATCGGCTCTTCATTCTTCACAACAGCACCATTACTACCGCTATCAGCAGAAACTGTTTCACCGGAAGTATCATTTGTAATCGCAGTATCAGTTTTAACAGAATCTTCTGTCGCTTCGTCTTTCTGTTCTTTCTGCACAGGGGTTTTCTTCGGCAGGGCATTTCGCTTGACACCCTTTATAACTCCGTTAACAACAAGAATATTATGCATAGTATCAGAAACTTGTGCTCCCTTTGAAATCCAATAAGTAATTCGCTCCTTATTAAGCACAGTCATCTTACGGATAGTATCATATGTCCCGAGTAATTCAACGGGTTTCCCTTTCTTAACTGCTATTTTAGAATCAACCACAACCACTCTGTATGATGGATTGTTTTTCCTGCCAATTCGCTGTAACCGAATCTTTAACATAATCAATTATAATACATGATACAGAATAAATATTGGTCTGTCAAATTACCCCGTCAAATTGTAAGTAACAAGCCATATCTCCTATATACTGACAAACGAAAGCATATCTGAAAATGCTTTAATAATTCTCAAGTTTTTTCATTAATTGATGCGCACGCATCTTTTCCAATGCTCGAGCTTCTATCTGACGAACTCGTTCACGGGTAACACCGAGCATATTACCAATCTGTTCCAGAGTATATTGCACACCATCCTCCATACCGTGCCGCAATTCAATAACCTGACGCTCTCTCGGCGTAAGATCTTTCAGAATATTCTGAACTTGATTTTTAAGTATATCTTGAGAAACAATCGCTTCCTGCGTCTCCTGATCCTGATCTTCAATAGTATCAGAAATAGTAGTATTTCCGCCTTCGTCCCCGGCACCAATGGTCTGTTCAAGCTGCACAATATCCTGAGATACTCTTCGTATCATATGTATCTTTTCCGGCTCTACTTCAAGTTCTTCAGCAATTTCCTGCACTGTGGGTGTCCGCCCAAGCATGCGCTCAAGCCATACCACTGTTTTTTGATATTTTTGCGCTGTTTCTGACATGTGTACCGGTATGCGAATAGTCCGTGATTTATCCGCCAGTCCTCGCACAATCGCCTGTTTTATCCACCATGTGGCATATGTTGAAAACTTAAAACCACGATTTGGCTCAAATTTATCAACCGCACGGTACAAACCCTCTGCACCTTCCTGCACAAGATCCAGTAAACTGAGATCCCTGCTTCTGTTTCTCCCGGCATAATTTTTTGCTATGGAAACAACAAGTCGAAGATTCGCCACAGCAAGCTTATGTCTTGCCTCCACCCCTTCCCGAAGAATTTTCTTTCGTTCAGATGGCGTTAATTTCTTTCTACTCTTTTTTGAAAGAATATCTTGACGAGCAATGATTTTTTTACCGAGATTCTGTTCTTCTTCCGCACTGAGCAGCGGATATTTACCGATGTCACGCAAATACACTTGTATTGAATCATACGAAGACGGATCAAGTTCAGGAAAGCGCGGGTCAGTTTCCAGTTCAATTTCTTTAAGTAAACCGCTCTCTTCAACCACATCAACACAATGATGACTTAATATTTTTCCGATACATTCCCACATATCCGGCGTGTGATCACATTCATCCAATGATACACTATCTAGCAGCACATCAGAAGTAACATACCCTCTATTCTTACATTCTTTCACTAAATTTCTTATCTTTTTTTTGTATTTTGAAGGAATATCTTGATATAAATCCTTTTCTTGTTGAGCAGTGTCAACCATTTCCTCTAAACTTTTGAGAGATGGTTTTGAAAGTTTTCTTTTCGCGGAAACAGTTTTTTTAGAAACTGCAGTTTTTGAAACTTTTTTTCTTGATACGACCTTTTTTACAGTTTTCTTAGTCACTTTTTTCTTTTTCGTTACAGGCGCAGATGGTCGGCGTCTAACGGTTTTTCTCTTTTTTACAGTTTTCTTTGTTGCCATAGTATACAATGCCTTTCAACACAATTATCAATAGTATGGCATGCGCAACCCTCTGCTATGTGGAAAAAAATAATAATTTTAAACAATATTTTATATATTTTCCTGTATTTTTCTAACCGCTTCCCTCTTTCTTACCTCAGAATGAACACGAATAAGCATATCAGACAATTCTTCACGAACCATGTCAATACGAGTACTCGTATCAGGAAACTTTTCTTCATATCGTATTGTAGCTATCTGTTCATCAACATCCGGCAGATGTTCATAAGATTCAATTTTTTCTAACAAATTACTCATGGTATCCGGAATCGCCGCATCATGCACCACAAGAAACGCTCGCGCATGAGCGACTGTCTCAAGGAATGATGCTATCTTTTGATCCGTATTTTTTTGGGTGATTGCCGGCTGTTTCCGTGCAATTCGGCGAGGTTGTTCCGGTTGTTGACGGATATGACCGACATTTTGAACACTTTCAGCAATAGATTCCTTGCTGAGTGAACATGCTTTTGCAGTTTCGCTAACAGCATATTCACGCATGAGCGGATCAGTAATACAGGCAATAAGGGGTATGAGATCTTCACGAACGCCGCGAAGTAAATCTTCATTGCTGTCTCCGTGAGTTTCAGCGATATATTGAATCATGAACTGTACAACCGGAGATGCTTCTTTCAGGGCTTTTCGGAACACAGAAACATCATGAGCAATGGTATCAGCAGGATCAGAACCTTCCGGAAGAATAACTGTTTTGATATCCATGCCGAGAGAAAGAGCCATGCCGATAACACGAATAGTTGCCCGCATACCAGCTGCATCACTGTCAAACGCTATAATCAAACGATTGGACAATCTCTGCAACTGCAGAATATGCTCTATAGTAACCGCGGTTCCGGAAGCGGCGACAGCAACCGGAAATCCCGCCTGATGCACCATAACAGTATCTATCGGACCCTCAGTAAGAATAGAAAAATTACTCTTTCGTATATGCTGTTTTGCGATATGCAGCCCGTATAGAAAGACAGATTTACTAAAAAGAGGCGATTCGGGTGAATTTATATACTTTGCGCCGGTTTTTGTGCCATATTCCCGACCGGAAAAAGCGATAACACGCTTTTGCGCGTCATAAAACGGAAACATGATTCTACTCCGAAATCGATCATACACATTCTTGTCTTTCTGTATACATAAACCTGAATCCACATAATCTGTGAGACGGGGCGTTTTTGAATCGCACAGTGTATGCCAAGCGTCGGGAGCGTAACCAATCCCCCATACCTGTATTGACTCTTCGGTAATACCGCGGGACATAAGATATTTTTTCACGGCATCAGTAAGATTATTCCGATACGCCTCGGTTGCCGATTCTAATATATGATAAAGAGGTGATTTAACATTCTCTTGGGAATGTGTCGCGTCAATCTGTATACCGGCACGGTCGGCAAGAAACGCAAGCGCGCCTTTAAAATCAACACCCTCCATCTCCTCAACAAAAGAAAATATATCGCCTCCTTTTTGTGAAGAAAAGCAATAATAAAAACCATTATCGGAGTCAACAAAAAAAGAAGGCGTTTTTTCGTTCGTAAAAGGAGATAATCCTTTCATACGCTTTCCTGCAGGCACCAAGGAAGTATATTGCGAAACGAGATCTACAATGTCAACTGAGTCCTTAATCGCCTGTTTCACAGCATTATAATCCATTACGACTATTGTACCGCAATTCCGCAAAAAACCATTACTCCTCAGTTGGAGCAGGAGCAGATACTTCTTCTTCTTTTTCTGCAAGACGCCGCGCTATATCATCCCGAACCTCTTTTATAACATTAAATTTCTTACTGCCCTCGTAACCACTACCGATAGGAACTAACCTGCCGATAATAACATTTTCCTTAACACCGTCTAAGGTATCCTTCGCGCCGTTAATTGATGCTCGAATAAGAACACTGGTAGTATTTTGGAACGATGCGGCGGAAAGAAAGTTATTTCGCGATACTGACACACTCGTAATGCCGGAAACAACATCCTTGGCCTGTATAAGTTTCTTACCTTCGCTTTCAAGAGTTTCATTGGTTTCAAACAGATCACTCAGTTCAATAGACTCACCGGTGGTGTAGGTGGCATCACCGGGGTCAGTGATCAGCATTTGACTGAACATCTGGCGAATAATGATCTCAAAATGAACAGGAGCAACATGAATACCCTGCAACTCGTACACATTAGATATTTCACTGAAAATATACTCCTGGGTCACCTCCTTACTGGTGTAAGTGAGCAACTCCTGCAAATCAGCTGACCCGTCCGTGAGAAATTGCCCTTTTTTGACTGTATCGCCAACCTTAACCTCAATAAAACGACCCGATGGGATAGTATAGTTCTTTTCAGAAGAGGTGGCTTTTTCATTGCCGACATTAAGATATATTGTATGACTGCCGTCAGGATGCGGTTCAATCTTCTCAACAGTACCGTTCGCATGAGATATGGCAGCGGGTGCTTTCGGTACGCGTCGCTCAAAGATTTCTGTTACCCTCGGCAACCCTGCCGTAATATCACCTCCAACCGAAACAACTCCTCCCGCATGGCGGGTATTCATAGTAAGCTGGGTACCGGGTTCACCGACCGACTGTGCCGCTATCGTTCCCACAGGTTCACCGATATCCACAACTTCATTTGTTGTTCTGTCTTCACCGTAACACTTCGCGCATACACCGCGTGCATATCGACAAGAAACCGGAGATCTGACCTTGATTGAATCAACACTGTCATCCTTATCAATCTTTCCGGCAATCTCAAAGTCTATATACTGATTTTTCTTGGCAATAACCGTTCCGTCACCGCCGGCAATCTCTTCAACTAAAAATCTGCCCTGTATACGGTCACAAAACGGCGCACCGACACCCGATGCTGTTTTTCTATACAAACGGAAACCTTGCGTTGTTCCGCAATTATTTCCTTCAATCTTTAACTCCTGAGCGACGCTGAATAACTTTCTTGAAAGAAATCCCGCGTCAGCTGTTTTCAGCGCCGTATCCGCAAGACCCTTTCTGGCACCGAACGATGCGTTAAAATACTCAATCGGCGACATACCGTCTTTCATAGATGAAATAACCGGCTGTTCAATCGGATCACCGGATGCCGATTCAACAACACCGAACATGGTTGTCATCTCACCCAAATCGTCAAATGAACCGCGTGCGCCTGACTCAATCATGTTTCCTATGGAAGAATCCACGGGTATAGTATCACGCACTTCCTTGGTGAGACCGGCTTTAATATCCTGCCATAACAATATATTTTTTCGCTTTCGCTCTGCGAACGATATATATCCCTCCTCATACTCGGACATAATTCTTTTTGACTCAGCATACCCTTCCTGTATTTTTTGATCACGATCCTTCGGCACCTTCAGATCAGACCAAGCAAATGTGATGCCTGATTTAGATGCGTATCGAAAACCGAAGTTCTTTATAGCATCAAGATGCCGGACCAATATTTCTTTGCCGTAAGTATTGATGATATCCTGTATAACGGCATTCATGGCTTTTTTAGTGATAGTTTCGTTAACAAAAGGATATTCTCTCGGCAGTTGTACATTGAAAAGAAGGCGACCGACTGTTGTTTCAAACATTTTACCTCTATGCTCCGCATACTTTGGTTTGTCAGAGGCGAGAACTTTGATCTTTGTGCGCAAATCAATAATCCCGAAATCATACGCTGTGATCGCCTCACTGACACTGCCGAAATAACGCTCTTCGCCTTTTTCACTTTCAGCAATCATAGTCGCCCAATAACAACCGAGTAAAATATCCTGTGTTGCGGGCGATACATTGATAGATCCGGATGCGGGTGTGATGATGTTCTTTAACGAAATCATAATTTCTCGCGCTTCGGTCTGCGCCTCCTCAGAAAGAGGAAGATGCACCACCATCGCATCTCCGTCAAAATCCGCGTTGTAGGCAGAGCAGACAAGCGGATGTAATTCCATTGCCAAACCTTCAATAAGAATAGGTTTAAATGCCATGATACTCTGGCGGTGCAGTGTCGGTGCTCTGTTTAAGAGCATATACTTACCGGCAATAACTTTTTCAAGCATTTCCCACACAATAGGTGCCTCGGTATCAATAAGTCGCTGCGCGCCGCGCACATTGTACGCCAGTTCCCGTTCAAGCGCTTCGCCAATAACAAAGGGTCTGAAGATTTCCAGTGCCATTTTCTTAGGCAGACCAAACTCATCCAACTGTAAATGCGGACCGGCGACAATAACAGTTCTGCCGGTAAAATCAACTCGCTTACCGAGCAAACTAGTTCTGAAATATCCTGTTTTTCCGCCAAGATATTCAGAAATTGGTTTCAGCTGCTTTCCCTGTCCTCTGCTAGCTGCCGCTCCGCCTCTTCCGACACTCGTTTTTTCAAATAACGCATCAACTGCTTCCTGAAGCAGGCGTTTCTCAGTATTGATAAAAATCTGCGGTGTCTTTGTCGCGATGAAATCCTTTAGGCGATTATTCCTGATAATGACAGTACGATATAAATCATTCAAATCGGAACTCGCCGGCTGACCGCCCGCGAGCAGCAGAACAGGGCGAATACCCGGAGGAACAATCGGAAGCCGTGTGAGAAACATCCACTCCGGACGATTGCCGGATTGAATGAACGACCGAATGAGAAGCAGTTGTTTTTGCAATTTTTCCTGCTGCATCTTGCTCGCGACATCCAGTTCTCCGAGTATCTCTTTCTCTTTCTTTTTAAGATCAAAATTTTTCAGCAGATTGTAAACGACCTCCCCGCCTTTTTCTGCCTTAAACAATCCGGGAAACTGCTTGCTTAACCGTTCGTACTTCACTTCTTCAATAATGGTGTCCTCTTGTATGTGCTCAAGATCATTGATACGATCAGCATGCAATGCCGTCAGCATGATGCGGGTTTCCTCCTGTGTCGCCTTCTTTATTTTCTCATCAAACTCTTTTTTCACATCTTGTTTTATTTTCTTTCTTTTTGTCTCATCAACACGCGTAATATAATATGAAGAGAAATAAACAACATTCTGCAATTGCTGTGTCGGCAGACCGAGCAAAGTTGCGACCCGGGAAGGAATTTTCCGCAAAAACCAAAAATGTGCGATCGGCACGGCAAGATCAATATGACCCATGCGTTCCCTGCGAACAAGTGCGCGTGTTACCTCAACACCGCAATTCGCGCACTCTATACCCTGATATTGCATCCCTTTATACTTTCCGCAACTGCATTGAAAATCGTTTTCCGGTCCGAATATTTTCTCACAAAACAAACCATCCCGTTCCGGCCGTTGTGTGCGGTAATTAATGGTCTCCGGTTTTGTCACCTCGCCAAATGACCATTCCAAAATCTCATCAGGCGATGCGAGATGTATATTGAGAGAATCAAATCGCTGTGTTTTTTTAATTATTTTTTTCATACTGTTATATTATCCTGTTACCTTAGTGCGCTTCCGATCACGCCGCGGAACCTCATCCGACTGATCCCGATCGGGTACATTCATAGTCACATCCAAACCGAGGCCGCGCAGGTGGTATAAAAGCACATTAAATGTCGCGGGAATACCGGTTTGAACAATTGGTTCATTATGTATTATTGCTTTATACGCTATATTACGACCGTGCATATCATCGGATTTAATAGTGAGCATTTCACGCAGAATATACGCGGCTCCATGACCGAGCAATGCCCATACCTCCATTTCTCCCAACCGGTTGCCGCCGAAACGCGCTCGTCCGCCGGGCGGTTGCTGAGTAATCAACGAATAACGACCGGTTGAACGGGCGTGCACTTTATCCTGCACCATGTGTTCAAGTTTCATAACATACATCCAGCCAATCGCCACATCGCCGGCGAACCGGTCACCGGTCTTGCCGTCAAACAGTTCAACGCAACCGGTATTCGGAAAACCGGCTTTTTGTAATTCTTCCTGTACCTCTCCTTCGGTCACCGATGTCATGGGCGGCACAATCGCCTGATAATTCAACGCATGCGCCGCAAGTCCGAGATGCATTTCCAAAATTTGACCGAGGTTCTTTCTGGACGGCACACCGAGCGAAGAGAAAATCACATCGACCATTTCACCGTCCTTAGTAAACGGCATATCTTCAATCGGCGCGACACGGGATACCACACCCTTGTTTCCATACCGATTCGCCAGTTTATCTCCGACCTGAATACGCCGCAAATCAGCAATAACAATGCGTATCTGATTCAGAACACCGACATCCACGCCATATCCACTCTCACGATTCCGTATTGACACCGAAACTACCTTCCCTTTCTCACCGGGAGGAAGTGTTTTTGAGGTGTCCCGCATATCTTTTGCCTTATCACCAAAAATTGACTGCAAAAGTCGCTCTTCGGCTGACAATTGTATTTCACCGCGCGGTGTCAGCTTACCGACAAGGATATCGCCGGGCAATACTTCAGAACCGACACGAACCACGCCTTCAGCATCAAGATTCCGCAATTTCTGATCAGAAACATTCGGTATATCCGCAGTCATAACATCAGGGCCGAGTTTGGTCTGACGTGCTTCCACAACATGCTCTTTTACCTGAGTAGAGGTAAGAACATTATCGCGTACAAGGCGTTCAGATATAATAATAGAATCCTCAAATGTCCCTCCGTCATACGGTAAAAATGCCACGCGAAGGTTCTTACCGAAAGCAATCTGTCCGTTGGTGGTGGATGCTGTATCAGCTATAACATCACCCTTTTTCACCGTATCACCAGGGGACACAGCCGTCCGCTGATGATTCGCGAAAGTATATGCGGATCCCGCCAATGTAAAAACCTCAAGATCATGCCGCTTAATTTCTTTATTCGTTTTGATACTGATATGATTCGCGTCAGCTTCAACAACTTCCCCATCTTCATCGGCAAGCACCAAACGCCCGGAAGCGCGGGCAAATTCTTTCCCGTAACCGGTGGATACTAACGGTGCCTCCGGTCGCAAACAAGGAATTGCCTGCAGTTGCATGCGTGTGCCTGTTGCCGCGCGCATCGGCAGTGTGTTCTGCACGAACGGTATCAATACCGATGAAATAGAAAGAATCTGCCCTGTTGCAACATCCACATAATCAACTTCCTGCGGACTTACCCGCGCATATTGTCCCTGATCACGCACTAACACAATATCCTGCATAATTTCATTTTTATCGTTCACGGTAACATGCGCACCGGCAATCCGATACTGTTCTTCTTCGGATGCGGTAAAGTACGCAACTTCATCAGTTATCTTCCCATTCACTACTTTGAAATATGGACATTCCAATAAACCGTATTTATTAATCCTCGCATACAGCGTGAGATGCAGGATAAGTCCGATGTTCGCGCCATCAGGAGAATGCAGCGGACAAATGCGTCCATAATGGGTCTGGTGTATGTCGCGAATTGAAATACCGGCATGCTCACGGCTCACACCCCCGGTGCCAAGCGCGGATATTGTTCGTAGATGTTCCAAGTTAGTCAGAATGTTCTGCTGTTTTAAGGGTTGCGACAATTGGTTAGTATTAAAAAAACCGTGAATAGTTGATTGGAATGTGCGCATATACAGCACATTGGTCGGTAATTCAAACATCTTCGGATCCGTGGTCAGCATCTTATCCCGCGTATTCTTACGCATACGAACAAATCCTGTTCGCGCGTATTCATACACCAATTCACCGACAGAACGCACACGCCGCAGACCGAGGTGATCAATATCATCACCAATTGCGTCAGGTGTATGATTCAAACGCACGATTTCCTTAACAATCAACACAATGTCTTCAAGTGTTAGAATTCTATTTTTAACCGCCTCCGCATCGGTGGGCAAACCGAAACGCTTGTTGAAACTGACCCGACCCAACTCGCTCATATCATACCACTCGGGTGAAAACCGCGTCTGCACCATTTGCTTTGCCCGCTCCGCGCTGACACCGCCGCTGGCACGAAGAATTTTGTAAAATGAAGTCCAAACATCATCCATGATATTCGCATCATCAACCGCAAATGTTTTTTTAACACACTCAAGTGTCCTCGGATCATCTTCAAAAAGCTGAAAAACTGCCTCTTTCGTCTCAGGACCGAATGCGCGAAGAAACAGAGTCACGGGCATTTTCCGGTTTCCCTGGTCAACACGGACAAAAATCCGACCGTTAGCATCGCTCTCAAAAGCAATCCAAAGTCCTCGCCCTTTCTGCGGTATCACCTGCGCGCCGAATGTGCGGACTCTTCCGCGCATTTCCGCAAAAAAACGAACACCCTGAGCGCGCACTAATTGCGATACCACGGTTCGTTCAATGCCATTAATGATAAAAGAATATTGCGGAGTCATAATCGGTATATCACCGAAAAGCAATTCTTCCTCTTTAGTCGCGCCGACAACTTTATTTTCCAATGCCAACATTACCCGAAACGGAGCAGTGTAACTTATAAACTTATCTTTCGCCTCCTGCACTGTCATCCGCGGTTCTTCAAGTTTGGAAGAAAGAAAATTGATAGAAAACCGTTCATTTGAATCAATAATAGGGAAAAATTCATCAAACAAACCGGGAAGGTCTTCCTTTAAAAATGTGTCATACGATTCTTTTTGAAATGACAAAATATCCCCCAACGGCAATGTGGATGCCTTGTACCCTGAAAATGTTTTTTGTGTCCGTTCTGATTGCATTCTGTATGATTATCAATCGACAAAATACTCGGCACACAATACTAAAACGGACCCATTGAAAAAACCACCAATGTGCTTCGTTAAAAAGCACCATAGCAAAAATACATTCTTTTTGTCAATACCAAAAAATCACTATAATGTGGATAACTACATACTCACTCCTTGACAATCCTACACATTTAACTAAATATAAAAAGGATAAAAAATCCCACCAGTGTTTCTACTGGTGGGATGGGTTGAGAAACACTCTTACAACGAAAAAGAGTGTGCCGGCAACTTATTCTATTTCCCTGTGAACACGAATTTGGGATGGTGTGCGGTCGTGGGCAGTAACCACCAGCCGAACATCCGTATCCATATCCGTCGCCAGGGCGGCGAGAACGTCCGGTGGTGTACGGCTGTTGGCAGCAACTGCCATTCGAACACCCGTATCCGTATCTGTCGCCAGGTCAGCGAGAATGTCTGGTGATGTGCGGTCGTTGTGAACAAGCACAAACCGAACATCCGCATTCGCATCCGTCGCCAGGTCAGCGAGAACGTCCGGTGGTGTGCGGTCGTGGGCAGCAACCGCAAACCGTACACGCCAATCCTCATCCGCCGCCATAGTAGCGAGAACATCCGGTGGTGTGCGGTCGTGGGTAGCAACCGCTTCCCGCACCCGCCAATCCTCATCCGTCGCCAGGTCAGTGAGAACCTCCGATGGTATGTAGTCGTTGTGAACAACCACCAACCGAACATCCGCATTCGCATCCGTCGCCAGTTCAGCGAGAATGTCCGGTAGTGTGCTGTGGTTGACTTTCTGTTCGGTACATCCCGAAACGCCCAACAGAATGAGTACGAATGCACTCAGAAGTGTGAATGCTTTCATGTGACCTCCTGTGGTCTCCGTTGTGAAAGGGCAAAAAGCAATCTGCCACCTAACATATAGTATGCATATATCAGTATAATATGTCAATAATTCTACCAAAAAATACACTTTTTTCAATATGTTTTGTTGTTTGGTGCGTACTATAAAAAATCCCACCAGCGTTTCCACTGGTGGGATAAGTGAGAGAATGCTCCTCGTTGGAGAAGACAAAGAAGATATACTGCTCAATCCCTACCTTCTTCCCGCCAATTGGGATTTTTGGCAACCGCTCTACAAACTTCGAATCTGGAATCTTCTAACATCTTTTTGAGGAGATGTAACGGTGTGCTACCGTTATCAGCAACCTTCTCTCGCACCTGCCAATCTGCATCCTCTGCCAATGTGGCGAGGAGTGCCGGTGGTGTGCTTTCGTTAGAAGCAAGCGCAAACCGCACCCGCCGATCCGAATCCTGTACCAGTTCAGTGAGGACTGACAGCGGTATGTTTGTGCTATCCTTTTCAGCAACCGCTGCTCGCACCCGCCAATGTGAATCCTTTGCTAGTTTGACGAGAACTGCCGATGATGTGTTGTTGTTTTCAGCAGCCGCAAGCCGCATCCACACATCCGTATTCTTTGCCAGTTTGACAAGAGCTGCCGGTGATATGTTATTGTTTTCAGCAGCCGCAAGCTGCACCCACAGATGTGCATCCTGTGCCAATGTGGCGAGAACTGCCGATGGTGTGTTGTTGTTTTCAGCAACTGCTTCCCGCACCTGCCAATGCGTATCCTTTGCTAGTTTGGCGAGGAGTGCCGGTGGTGTGTTGCCAATGGAAGCAATCATCGCCCGAACACGTTCATTCACATCCTTCGCCATGTCAGCAAGGACCGCCGGCGGTGTGTTGATGTGGCGAGCAACCGTAAGCCGCACCACCACATCCGGATTCTCTGCCAGTTTGACAAGAGCTGCCGGTGATATGTTATTGTTTTCAGCAGCCATAAGCTGCACCCACGGATGTGCATCCTGTGCCAATGTGGCGAGAACTGCTGGCGGTGTGCTACCGTTGGAAGCAACCGCCGCTCGCACCTGCCAATCCGGATCTCTTGCCAGTTCAACGAGGACTTCCGGTGGTGTGATGCTGTTACCGGCAACTCTTTCCCGTATCTGCCAATCCACATCTCTTGCCATTTCAGCAAGGGTTTTCAGTGTTCTTTCATTCAGAGTGTCTGCCTTCATCGTCGCACAATCCTTTTGTTGTGAAAGAGCAGTGAGGAGGTGACAACACCACCTAATATACAGTATGTACATATTAGTGCAATACATCAAGTATCCCCTACAGGAGTACATCTGTTTTTTAATATATTTTGTAGTTTGGTGTATGAAGTAAAAAAGAGTAAAAAATATCCCACCAGCGTTTCCACTGGTGGGATGAGTTGAGAGGTGATTCCTCTTGAGCGAATGGAATGGATGAGCAGTTATTCCGCTTTCAATGCTTTCCACTGCGCTTGTACAGATTGTACAACAGATTGTACATCCGCATCCTGCGCTAAGATGGCAAGAACTTCTGGCGATATGTTTCTGTTGAAGATAACCTCCAGTCGCACTGACAAATTTGCGTCCTCTGCCAGTCGTGCAAGCACTTCTGGCGGTGTGCTGCCGTTGCGAGCAACTGCCAGTCGCACCCGCCACTCCGCATTCTCTGCCAGTTTGGCAAGGGTTTCTGGCGGTGTACTGCTGTGGCGAGCAACCTCTTGTTGAACATCTACATCCGCACCCTCTGCCAGTCGTGCAAGCACTTCTGGCGGTGTGCTGCCGTTGCGAGCAACTGCCGCTCGCATTCGCCAATCCTCATCCTCTGCCAGTCGTGCAAGTACTTCCGACGGTGTGCTGCCGTTGCGAGCAACCTCTTGTTGAACATCTACATCCGCACCCTCTGCCAGTTTGGCAAGGGTTTCTGGCGGTGTGCTGCCGTTGCTAGCAACCTCTTGTTGAACATCTACATCCGCACCCTCTGCCAGTCGTGCAAGCACTTCTGGCGGTGTGCTGCCGTTGCTAGCAACTACCTTTCGCATTTGCCCATCCGCACCCTCCGCCATGATGGCGAGGGATGCCGGCGGCATGTCGGGATGCCGAGCAGCCACAAGCCGAACAGACGCATAAGCATCCTCTGCCAGGATGGCGAGGGATGCCGACGGCGTGTAGTTATGCTGAGCAACCGCATACCGGATATCAGTATCTACATCCTCTGCCAGGATGGCGAGGGATGCCGACGGCGTGTAGTGATGCTGAGCAACCGCACGCCGAACAAACGCATAAGCATCCTCTGCCAGGGCAGCGAGCCTTGTCGGCGGCATGTCGGGATGCCCAGCAGCCACAAGCCGAACAGACGCATCCAGATCCTCTGCCAGGGCAGCGAGCCTTGTCGGCGGCATGTCGGGATGCCGAGCAGCCACAAGCCGAACAGACGCATTCAGATCCTCTGCCAAGACGGCGAGGGATGCCGGCGGTGTGTTGTCATTGCCAGCAACCAATCGCCGAACAGACGAATCCGGATCCTCTGCCAGGACGGCGAACGATACCGGCGACGTGTCAGGATGCCGAGCAACCCATGACCGAACAGACGCATCCGGATCCTCTGCCAGGATGGCGAGGGATGCCGGCGACGTGTTGGGATGCCGAGCAACCCATAACCGAACAAACCTATTTGCATCCTCTGCCAGGGCAGCGAGCCTTGTCGGCGGCGTGTCAGGATGCCGAGCAACCGCACGCCGAACACCCGCTTCCGGATCCTCTGCCAGGGCAGCGAGCGTTGTCGGCGGCGTCTCGGGATGCTGAGCAACCGCATACCGAACATCCGCATTTGCATCCTCTGCCAGGGCAGCGAGCGTTGTCGGCGGCATGTCGGGATGCCGAGCAGCCACAAACCGAACAGACGCATCCGGATCCTCTGCCAAGATGGCGAGAGTTTTCGACGGCGCGTCTTCGGCATGCACCGACACCGAAATGCCCGACAGGGTGAGTACGAGTACACTCAAAAGCGTGCACAGTTTCAATTTCATGTGACCTCCTTCGGTCTCTGTGTGAAAGAACAGAAAGCAATCTGCTCCACCTAGTATATAGTATACATGTGTTAGTATAATATGTCAAATACCCCCTCCCAGAAATATCCTTGTTTTTTAGGGTATTTTGTTGTTTGGTGTATGAAGTAAAAAAGAATAAAAAATATCCCACCAGCGTTTCCACTGGTGGGATGGGTTGAGGAAGACTCCTGCAACCAACTAGTTACTCAGAGTGAATCAAGCCACGCTTGTACATCTTGTACACCCGCATCCTCTGCCAGGGTAGCGAGTATTGCCAGCGGTGTGTTGGGATTGCGACTAACCACATACCGAACATACGCCTTTGCATCCTCTGCCAGGGTAGCGAGTATTGCCGGCGGTGTGTTGGGATTAAGAGCAACCCCGTGCCGGGCACCCATATCCGCATCCTCTGCCAGGGTAGCGAGTATTGCCGGCGGTGTGTTGGGATTACGACCAACCCTAAACCGAACATACCCATCCGCATCCTCTGCCAGTCGTGCAAGTGCTTCCGACGGTGTCATGCTGTTGCCAGCAACTGCCTCTCGCACTCTCCAAACTACATCCTCTGCCAGGGTAGCGAGAATTGCCGGCGGTGTGCGCGACGAAGAAGCAACCCTATACCGAACCTCCCACTCCGCATCCTCTGCCATGACGGCGAGGGATGTCGGCGATATCGGTGCAGTGATGCGAGCAGCACTGGGGAGAGGTTCCAGTATTGCAATCCGCGACGCGTCTTCGGCATGCACCGAAACCGAAATGCCCGACAGGGTGAGTACGAGTACACTCAAAAGCGTGAATAGTTTCATTATGACCTCCTTTGGTCTCTGTGTGAAAGAACAGAAAGCAATCTGCTCCACCTAGTATATAGTATACATGTGTTAGTATAATATGTCAAATACCCCCCCCCGAGATATCCTTGTTTTTCAAGGTATTTTAACACAAAGGACTATTTATTCAGCAATAAACACTCTAACGGTAATACTTTTATGGATGATCGTGGAATAGCATACGATGCTTCCAGAAGGTCTGTAAGCATGGTGAGTGTCAGACCTTCTTTTTTTGATAATGTATCAATAAACTGTCTGTCGTCTTCAGTATATTCCTCAACAATATCAGTTACCTGTTCACGCAACAGAAGTGCGGCGCGCAGTTTCCGTATACATAATTTAGCGAAGAGCGGGATATTCGCATTTGTTTGTGACGCGGTAGAAAGAGCAGCAACACCGGCAGCGATATCATGATCCGCAAGTGCCGCAAGATACTCATTTATCAACCGATGTTTAGGTGCGCCGAGCACTTCTTCTGCAAGTTGATGATCCACGGTCTTGCCGTCGGCAACAAACAGGATTTTTTGAAGCAATGTGAGTGTGTCACGGAATGATCCTTCTGCCATTAATGCGACAAGGGCGGCGGATTGTTTGGTGATCACAAATCCTTCTTTCTTCGCCGCCTCAATGGCTGTATTCTGCAGAACGGCAAGCGACGGCTGCTGAAATTGCAGCGATACACAACGGGAAACAACAGTTTCCGGTACCTTTTCCGCTTCAGTGGTGACAAGTATAAAAATAACATGCGCGGGCGGTTCTTCCAATGTTTTAAGAAATGCATTGAAAGCTGACTTTGAAAGCATATGCACTTCATCAAGAATATACACTTTGTACTCCGACTCAACCGGCTGTGTGTACACTGACGCGGTGATATCCCTGATATGCTCAACACTGGTGTGAGATGCCGCATCAATTTCAAACACATCTATATCCTTACACTGCATTGTCTTTGCGAAAATGCGCGCAATGCTGGTCTTACCGATACCGCGCGGACCGGTAAACAGGTAGGCATGAGCGGGAGCACCCTGCTTCGCCGCCTTTTCAAGAACGGAAACAACTTGCGGCTGTTCAATAACATCCTCAAATAATTGCGGTCTGTGTTTTTGGTACAACGCTCGATCCATACATCTACATACTACACTACCGTTGCATAGCCGATATTCACCTGTTTGGCATCTGCTGTGGCATACAAGTAATAAAGTGTTTCACACGCCGTTCAACATCATTAGCGCATTCGGCATGTTCCATGAGATCTGTCCGTAGTTCTTTTGCGCCGTCAAACCCATTCACATATGCCTTGTAATGTTTCTTCATAATGGAAAAACGCTTTACAGATAGATTTTCCTCAAAAAGTCGGGTATGTTCAATAAGCGCAAACAATTTTTTCTTCACTGTGATCGATTCCGGTACATCTCCGCTGAAAAACCAAGGATTACCGAAAATGCCGCGCCCTATCATTACACCGTCACATCCGGTCTCTGACACACGCAACCGCGCCTCAGACATACTTACCACATCACCATTGCCGATAATTAAAGTGCCGGGAGCAATAGCATCGCGCAGTGTGACGATGTGCCTCATACGCTCCCAGTGCGCCGGCACTTTGGACATTTCTTTCCGGCTCCGCAAATGTACGGTAAGCGCGGCGATACCGGTTCGCAGTAATGTGGGTATCCATGTATCTATCTCATCTACGGCATATCCGATTCTCGTCTTCACCGATACTGGCAACCCGGTTTGTTTCGCCGCTGTTATGACTTCAACAGCAGTTTTCGGGGATGTAATCAATGCGGCACCGCTTCCCTGTTTCTCAACGCTTCGGTCAGGACATCCCATATTGATATCAAGCCCGTCAAATCCGAGGGTTTGAACATGCTTCCCTGCTGTGTACATATTTTCAGGATTTGAAGTGAATAGTTGCGCGACAATCGGTCGCTGATTCTCCTCAAAAAGCAAATCAACATACAGTGATTCGCGTCCGGGAGAACACAGACCGTCAGCGGAGACAAACTCGGTCCAGAATATATCCGGCTTACCGTATCGGGCAAACATGGAACGAAAGGCGACATCAGTCACATCCGCCATCGGTGCAATTGCAAAAAATGGACGGAGGAGTGTGTCCCAGAAAGACGAAGATAATGTGTTCATAGTCCGGTGCCGCCATTCCGTTCCCGACATCCCCATTGCAGCGGTTCACGACTCGTCCAATACACCTGCAACGGATCACAAATAGCAATGGATGCGATTTCAGACCGGCTGTCTGAATCGGGAAAAATCTCAACAAGAGTCGCATGCAGTGCCCGCATAATATCGTAGGGATTTTCTGACATATCAATCCACACACTAACACCGCCGGTTGACTGTATATGCGCATCGTATCCTCCTTTTCGTACCGCGATATATTCAATGAACAAACCTCTCTCCTCTAAAAATTGCAGCACTTCGTGTATTTTATAGAAATGTTCCTCATTCTCACCAGTCGGCATGAACAAATAATCACCGACAGCGACCTCACCGGAAATTTTTAATTCACGACCGGTTCGCACAGCGTCAGTTTCACCGAATATAAAACCGTCTGTATCCACAAGCAAACAGCGGGACAACGCGCAGTAGGTACCGAAAATTTCCCTGTTAGTCGCTGTTATATGCCATGTATTAAAAAATTTATTCTCTATTTCAACATGATCAAGATGAAGAAATTCCTGACGAATCATATCAACAACTTTTCCTCGCTGAAAATAGTACCGTACTGATCCGGGAACAATAAGCCAGGAATCATCCAGCAAATCTTCAATATACCGGACAACATCCTCCTGAAGCATCTCCGTTATATCGGACTCCGGATTGATATGAACCGAACGAACGGAAACAAGTGGTAAATGAAGCACAGCAAATAAAAGCAGTACGCACACACAAAAGATTAAACAAAAACGGCTCATAATGAATAGCAGTCGCCGGCTGGAACGCCGTGCAAACCACATTTGCACCTTTGTTTTCAATCTTCTTCTTCTCATAATATTTTTTTCCGCTATATCTCCCGTTTTCCGCCCATATATGACCAAAGTACTTCGGGCACGGCTATAGTGCCGTCCTCCTGCTGTCCGTTTTCAAGAAGGGCAATGAGTATGCGCCCCAACGCGAAAACAGTCGCATCATTCATATGCGCGAATTCTTTCTCACCTGAATTCCGTTTTACTTTGATCCCGAGCCGGCGGGATTGGTATTCACCGATTAAATCCGCGGAATGTGTTTCCCGATACAGATCCTGTCCGGGCATCCATGTTTCAATATCTATCTGCCGCACATCGGGCAGACCCATGTCGCCGGTACAGACAATAACCACCTGATACGGTAAACCGAGCTGCTGCATGAGATACTCCTGCACCGCCACCAAAAAATCCTGCTCCTCTTTTGACTTCTCACCAACTGTGAATGATTCAAATTCAAGTTTATCAAACTGATGCAGGCGAAGAATACCCTTGGTATCCCTGCCATAAGAACCGGCTTCCCGTCGGAATGCGGTGGAATAGCCGATATACCGCTTCGGCAATTCGTTTTCCTCAAACATCTCATCCGCATGCATAGCTCCGAGCGCATGCTCGGCACTGCCGGTCAGAAACAAATCATCTTCAGAAATAAAATATTTATCCTCACGCGGTTCAAGCCGCGCCATGCCGAAAAACATTTTCGGAGTGATCATCATCGGTGGCACTACCGGCACAAACGGAACAGAGGGTACGGTCAGATTGTTGTGCGTAATAATCTCATTAAGAACCCGCTCATCCGTTACGACATCAAATACCCATTGGATAAGCGCGAACTGCAGCCGCACCGCATCGTTCTTCAGAAAGGTAAACCGAGCACCGGCAACTTTTGCGGCTCGTTCGTTGTCTATAAAATCCCGTTCTTTACCGATATCCCAGTGCGCCTTCGGCTGAAAATTAAAAGATGGCTTCTCACCCCATCGGCGCAGCACTGCATTGCCGCTCTCATCTTTGCCGATTGGCGTGTCCGGAGACGGCACATTTGGAATCAACGCGATCATATCCGTCAAATCCTTAGTGACGGAGCGAAGTGTTTCCTCAGCATCGGCAAGCTGTTGTTTCAACGCGCCTCCTCTTTCCGCATCCCGCGCATCAGCGGCTGCTTTTCGCTCCTGATTTATACTGCCAATCCTCCGGACCAATTCAGTCCGCTGGTTATATAGTGCTTCAAGACGATCAAAATCAACCGGATCTTTGTTCTTATTCTCAATCGCCTGCCGAACAATATCCTTATTTTCCAATATAAATGCGATGTCCAACATATCAGTGAGTATACCACATCACCGCCATAGAACTATCCGCCGTTTTACTTTTTCAATGCTATTTTTCCAGATTTTCAAGGTATCTGATCTCATCGCGTATAATTGCCGCGGTTTCAAAATCAAGTTCAGCAACGGCATCCGCCATCTTTCGCTCTTTTTCCCGTATTGTTTTCTTCGGTGCCTTTTTATACTGCTCAACATCAAAGACCGCAAGCGATGATACTGTTTTCTTTCTTTTTTCCTCAAGGTCTTCAGTAATGTCTTTGATATTTTTCTGTATTGTCTTCGGTGTGATATGATGCTTTTTATTATGCGCAATCTGCAAGACACGCCGGCGATTGGTCTCATCAATAGCCCGTCTCAATGAACCGGTCACGGTGTCGGCATATAAAATGACGCGACCTTCGGCATTTCTCGCGGCACGACCGATAGTTTGAATAAGCGAGGTTTCCGACCGGAGAAAACCCTCTTTGTCCGCGTCAAGAATAGCGACTAATGTCACCTCCGGCAGGTCCAGCCCTTCGCGCAGCAGATTCACACCGACAAGCACATCAAACACTCCCTTGCGAAACTGCGTGAGAATTTCAATCCGTTCAATCGTTTTAACATCGCTATGGACATAATTTGCCTCTATACCCGCCTCTTCAAGATATGAGACAAGATCTTCGGCGGTCTTTTTGGTGAGTGTGGTGACCATCACCCTGTTTTTCTTCACAATTTCTTTCTTTGCTTCAACGATAAAATCACGAACTTGCCCTTCATAAGTATTACTTCCGGTCACCGCGTGCACCGCGATTTCCGGATCCACCAGTCCGGTCGGACGAATAATTTGTTCAACAATATGGTTACCGCTGTGCCGTTTCTCATATTCATCAGGCGTCGCTGAAGTATACACTACCTGCCCGACTTGCTCTTCAAACTCCTCAAAGGTCAACGGACGGTTATCTCTCGCCGACGGCAAACGAAAACCATGCTCAACCAGTGTGTTTTTCCTTGAACGGTCTCCAGCGTACATACCGGATATCTGCGGCACAGTCACATGTGATTCATCTATAACAGTAAGGAAATCAGGTGTACCGTCAGCACTGTGCGGAAAGTACGACAAAAGCGTATGCGGCGGATCACCCTCACTTCGTCTGTCAAAATGCCGGGAATAGTTCTCAATACCGTTGCAGTATCCTATCTCCTCTATAAGTGACAGGTCCTGCAATGTTCGGCGGCGCAGGCGCTCCCGTTCTAATACCTTACCCTGCCGATCCAGCAAAGCAAGTTGTTCCTCTAATTCTGCCCGTATGGACACGGTAGCATGGCGTTTATCATCTTCACCGGAAACAAAATGTTTTGCCGGAAAAAGAAAGAACACATCAACTGATTCTTCTTCTATCGCCCGTGTCAGCGCGTTAATACGCGTGATATGTTTCACCGTGTCATCCGAAAACGAAAGGCGATATATCACCTCTTCGTTAACGGGCATAATCTCAACCGCACCCGCGATAACACGAACGGTGCCGGGTTGCAACTCTCCTGTCGTCCGCTCAAAATACAACTCAACCGCCTTTCGCACAAGCATCTCACGAGTGAATCGTGCACCCTGTTCAATACGGACATGCACTTTCTCATACTCTTCAGGACTGCCGAGACCGTATATACAGGAAACCGAAGCGACAACGATCACATCATTTCTGGTCAGCAGTGCCTGCGTCGCCGCATGCCGCAAACGGTCAATCTCTCTGTTCACCAATGCTTCCTTCGCTATGTAGGTATCAGAACCGGGCACATACGCTTCCGGCTGATAATAATCATAGTAAGAAACAAAGTAATGTACCGGACTGTCCGGAAAAAACTCGCGATACTCCTGTGCTAACTGCGCCGCGAGGGTTTTGTTATGTGCAATAACCAATGTCGGCTTACCCAATTTTGCTATGACATTAGCCATTGTAAATGTCTTTCCGGAACCGGTCACACCCATAAGTGTCTGATGCTGTGCACCTGAGGAAAGACCGTCAAGAAGCGATTGTATTGCCTTCGGCTGATCCCCCGCCGGCTGTTTTTCATCAGAAAGAACAAAAGAATTATTGAACTTCATACAGTTCAATGACAAACTGCAGTGTCGTGTTCGGTGGAATACTCCCAACCTGACGATCACCGTATCCCGCTTCCGGCTGTATCACCACAATACGCACACCGCCTTCACGCATACCTTCCACACCGCTGTCAAAACCGGGAATAACTTGTCCGCTTCCGAGTGTGAAAATAAACCCGCTCTCCGGATCTATATTTTTATCAAATTCAATTTCCTGCCCCGTCTCTGTATCAACAAATGTACCGACATAACCAACCCGAACCGTCCCGCCGTTTGATGCCTTCAAACCGTTCCCTTCTTTCAAATCAGCGACGAGTACATTGCCATCAAGCCGGTTCTCAGCCTGAATCTGCTGCGACTGAACATCAGTATCCTCCAGCGCACTGAGCTGCTTTGCGCGTTCAGATACAACAAGACCGCTATTAGAAGAAAGTGTATCTTGTGTGTTAATAACATTATTCGCGAACAAATCAGACACGAATATCTTGGGAAGAGGGAAAAATATCCCGCCAAAAATAATAATAAAAAAAACAACCGCCACACTAACACCAATGTATGTGTGTAATGTTTTTGTATCCATATACTGCACAGCATACCATATTCAAAAACACTATGTGGAATACTCACTTTGTTCCTGTCTGAACAGTGTGTGCAACACGATATAAAAAAGAAACGCGCTGTCCTTGCAGGACAACGCGTTGAACAATAACCCTAGTCACCTTCGTTCCTGATCAGCCATTCCAAAGCCCGCACTTTCTTATCATTCGCAACATCGCTTACTCTCCGAACAGCGCGGGTTGGCTTACCGGCTTTCGGATGCTCGGATGCTAACCTACGAACATATCTGCTCGGATCCGCGGCGAGTATGGCAACTATATGACCGGGAATATTCGGATTCCGGGCAAGTGCCGCCCGAACTCTTTTCTCCTCATCCGGCGACACAAGAATGCCGTAGAGATGCGGACTGAGATCCGAACGCTTGGCAAGTTCTTCGCGCACCCAACCACTCCGGTCCTCAACCAAAATGGATGACACCCGAAGAGGTAGGTTACACGGATACCGTGCGACCATAAGACGAACATCTTTATGCCTACTGGTCGCCAATCTTCCGAGTGTCCGGACGGAGGCGTTACATCCCGATTCTGCAAGAATCCTCTCCGCATCCACGGGCGATGTGTTCCTGGAAACTGTAGCCGCGGAAACAGGCGACGCGGAAGTCAGTGCTGCCAAGAATACTGCAATCAAAAGATGCTTCATGTGCTCCTCCTGTATGAATGAGCGGTGATAGCTCGGTATGGGCTATCCAGTAGTATGTATATATCATATAATATGTTTTGTCAATGAAAGCAAGGTTTCTTTATCGCCGTCTACATACAGACCTTCTCCGTTCCGCAACAGAACAATCTGATCAGCGGTCAGATGATATTTTTCACAAAAATCCCGTATAGCCGAGTCCATGGAGGAATCATAGTGAGGAATAATATGCCGAGAAACAAAATTAAAACCGCTGTAATCAGTCACCCCGTCAATATTTCTATCAGGATGCACCTCATCCGCTGAGGATATATCCGGCGATGCGATCACTGCTCCGGCACTGGAGCCGATATACAAGCCGCCGCGAGCACATAAAGCAAGTATCTGTTCACGAATAGACACAGATGAAACTTGTATGCTGCGCAAAAGGTGAAATGTATTGCCGCCGCAGACATAAATGAGATCAGTATCCGCATCAATTGATTCTCCTGCATCAAAATCAACAAAAGAAACTGTAAGACCCATATCCTCCAGTTGTTCCTTGGTTACCGCATTCCATGGCGCATGTTCTTTTTCCGGTCGAGCGGTAGTCACAATGTGCGCTTTGGTATACATCCGATCACGGACTATATTCCGAACTTTTTCCAGTATTGCCGGCGAACTAAAACCGCTTGACACCAACAATCCGTGAAACGCCATGCTATATCTTCCCTACTAAATCAGTACCCGGTGTCAGCGTTCTGTCGCCATCCGTCCAACTCGCCGGACACACCTGTCCGGGATGCTCACGCACATACTTCGCCGCTTTCACCTTCCGCAGCAATTCACGAGCCGATCTGCCGATGGAGTTATCATTCACCTCAACACCGCGAACAACTCCGTCAGGATCAATGATAACTGTCGCGCGATACGCAAGACCGTCTTCCTCGCAATAGACATTAAACGCATCAACAAACTCATGCCGATGATCAGAACCCATAGCAAACTGCACCTTTCCGATTGTGTCGGATGTCTCATGCCACATCTTATGGGAAAACACGGTATCAGTGCTCATTGACACAACTTCAACCTCTTCCTCACGAAACTCATCGTACAACGACGCAAGTTCACCGAGTTCAGTCGGACAAACAAAGGTAAAGTCACCGGGATAGAAAAAAAGAACCAACCACTTTCCGCGATACGCACGAACCGTGGTGTCCTGTATGTCACCGCCGACAAAGATCTTAAACGCCATATCTTCCGGCACAGTATCGCCGACT
This sequence comes from Minisyncoccota bacterium, assembly GCA_958295675.1. Lineage (GTDB taxonomy): Bacteria > Patescibacteriota > Minisyncoccia > Phycocordibacterales > JABAAK01 > JAPPJI01. The sequence goes on from OY282360.1 coordinate 487,829, forward strand.
GATATTGGTGTGATATATTCAAATGTATCCATAGTATCCATAATGATATTTTCTATATAATGCTGCAACTTGATAATATACATACAATATACCGCACATACGGACGATAATGCAACATACACAAAAGAAAATGAACATCCACTGTACAATCGGAGGGAGGAGAATGAATAAATATAGTATACTGCTTTCGGTATGGCAGATATATGCAAAGAACTACGGAAACAACTGCATGAGTTAGATGTTCTGCGAGAATCGTGTGTATCTTTACTTGTCAGAAAAGGAATGGAATCTGCTGCGACGAAGGAAACGATTGGAGAGTTTGATACACTTACGGAAGAATTGCATGATGCGGTGGTACTGTACAGACAGCCGTTTAATGAGCGTCTGGACGATATAGAGCGGAAGATGAAGAAGAAAGAAAACCTGACAAAATGGGAATACTGGGTGTTGTATGGTATAGATCTGCACCTGAAGGGTGGGAATCATGAGGAAAGAGAAAGACGAAAAGATATGGTGAAAAGATGGAGAAGTGATGAAGAAAAGAAACAAGATCTCGCACTTGCGCTTGACATCATTCCCGATCGTATTTCCGTGACTGAAAAAGAAGCACTTTCCGGTAACATACAGTACCATTATGGTGGTTTATGTCCGCCGGGTCATTTACATCCACCCCGTGGCATCGCCTCCACTTCTGGTGATGAACTTATACTGCCTGAGGAGATTAGTGGTGGTCTTACTCTTAGTGCTCTCATCTCCGTACATAAACTTACCTTACCAAAAGAAATTGGTGGTTTTCTGATGCTTGACAATCTTACTTCTGCCGGCGCCGGACTGACTATGCCGGAGAAAGTTGGTGGTAGTCTGCACCTTGACAATCTCAAATCCATAAAGATTAAGCTCACTATGCCGAAGAAGGTTGGTGATAATCTGAATATTAGCGGACTCAGATCCATAAATACTAAGATCACCTTTCCGGAGGAGGTTGAAGGTATTATATATGTAAACAAAGCACTACCAGAAAACGAGAAAGAAGAACTGGAGAGACGATATCCGGGTAAGATTCGTGAGGTATAAATTTTAGTGAACCATGCTATCTTACTCTTGGTATGGCAGATATATGCAAAGAACTGCGGAAACAGTTACATGAGTTAGATGTTCTACGGAAAACTTGCGGCTCTTTGCTTCTCAGAGAAGGAATAGAATCTGATACGGCGAAGAAAGCGGTTAGGGAGTTTGATACGCTGGCGGAAGAATTGCGTAGTGAAGTTGCGTTCTACAAACAACCATATAGCAAGCGTTTAGACGGCATAGAACGGAAGATAAATAATGATGAGAACCTGACAAAATGGGAATGCCGGGTGCTGTACAATGTAGACTGGTACCCGGGAATTATAAATTTTGAAAATGAAGGAGAGAATAGACAAGAAGACATGGAAAAAAAGAGAAGCGATGAAGAGAAGAAACAGGATCTCGCGCTCGTGTTTGACACTACTCCCAATCATATTTCTCTGACTGAAGAAGAAGCACTTTCCGGTAATATACGATATCATTATGGTGTTCTGACTTTTCGCTGGGAATCCATAGATACTGAGCTCACTATGCCGGAGGAGGTTGGTCGTGGTCTGGATCTCAGGAGCATCACATCCATAAAGACTAATCTCACTATGCCGAAGAAGGTTGGTGGTGATCTGGATCTTTGCAATCTCAAATCCATAGATGCTGATCTCACTATGCCGGAGGAGGTTGGTGGTAATCTGGACTTCCTTTATCTCACATCCATAGATACTGATCTCACTATGCCGAGAAAGATTGGTGGCTATCTGAATCTTGGCAATCTCAAATCCATAAATACTAAACTCACCATGCCGAAGAAGGTTGGTGGTGATCTGTATCTTAACGGTCTCACATCCATAAAGACTAATCTCACTATGCCGGAGGAGGTTGGTGGTAATCTGCATCTTGGCGCTCTCACATCAATAAATACTAAACTCACCATGCCGAAAAAGGTTCGTGCCAATTTGGATCTTGGCGGACTCATATCCATAGATACTGATCTCACTATGCCGGAGGTGGTTACTGGCGATTTGTCTCTCAAAAAGCTCGCCTCCGCAAAGGAACTCATCCTCCCAGAAGAAATCAGGAGAAGCTTGTACCTCAACGGTCTCACCACTACCCAAGGTGTCGTCAAATGGCCATCAAAGGTTGGGCTTGTTGTGTATATAAACGAAGCACTGCCGCAGGAAGAGAGAGAAGAATTGGAGAAACGATATCCGGGTAAGATTCGTCGTGTAACAATTTAGTGAACCATGCTATCTTACTCTTGGTATGGCGGATATATGCAAAGAACTGCGGAAACAGTTACATGAGCTGGATACACTGCGGAAATCGTGTGGCTCTTTGCTTCTCAGAGAAGGAATGGAATCTGATGCGGCAAAGGAAACAGTTAGAAAGTTTGATACACTTGCGGAAGAATTGCGTGATGATGTTGCATTTTATAGACAACCGTTTGATGAGCGTTTGGACGATATAGAGCGGAAGATGAAGAAGAAAGAGAATCTGACAAAATGGGAATGTCGGGTGCTGTATGGTATAGATTGGTATCCGGGAGGTGCTGAGTATGAGGACGATAAAAGACGAAAAGAAATTGTAGAAAAATGGAGAAATGACGAAGAAAAGAAACAGGATCTCGCATGTGCGCTTGACATTACACCTGATCGTATTTCCGTGACTAAAGAAGAAGCACTTTCCGGTACCATACGATACCATTACGGTGCTCTGAATCTTGGCGGACTCATATCCATAGATACTGATCTCACTATGCCGGAGGAGGTTGGTGGTGGTCTGTGGCTCAACGGTCTCACATCCATAAAGACTGATCTCACTATGCCGAAGGAGGTTGGTGGTCATCTGGATCTCCGCACTCTCACATCCATAAAGACTAAGCTCACTATGCCGAAGAAGATTGGTCGTTATCTGGATCTCCGCAGTCTCACATCCATAGATACTGATCTCACTATGCCGGAGGAGGTTGGTGGTGATCTGTATCTCCACAAACTCACATCCATAAATACTGAGATCACCATGCCGGAGGAGGTTGGTCGTGATCTGTATCTTGGTGGACTCACATCCATAGATACTAAATACACTATGCCGAAGAAGATTGGTGGTGAACTGGATCTTTGCGGACTCACATCCATAAATAATGAGCTCACTATGCCGGAGGAGGTTGGTAGTGATCTGTATCTTAACAATCTCAAATCCATAGATACTGATCTCACTATGCCGAAGAAGATTGGTCGTTATCTGGATCTCCGCAGTCTCAAATCCATAAAGACTGATCTTACTATGCCGGAGAAAGTTGGCACTAATCTGCAACTCAGCAGTCTCAAATCCATAGATACTGATCTCACTATGCCGAAGGAGGTTGGTGGTGAACTGAATCTTAGCGGACTCACATCCATAAATACTAAGATCACTATGCCGAAGGAGGTTGGTGGTGATCTGTACCTCCACAAACTCACATCCATAGATACTGAGATCACTATGCCGGAGGAGGTTGGTGGTGATCTGTATCTTGACAATCTCAGATCTATAGATACTAAATTCACTATGCCGGAGGAGGTTGGTGGTGATCTGCAACTTGGCAATCTCAAATCCATAGATGCTGAGCTCACTATGCCGGAGGAGGTTGGTGATAATCTGTATCTTGGTGGACTCACATCCACTCAAGGTATCACTGATTGGTCATCAAAGATTGGAGGTGTTATATATGTAAACGAAGCACTGCCAGGCAATGAGAAAGCAGCACTGGAGAAACGGTATCCGGGTAAGGTAGAATACAGGTGAACCATGCTACCTTACTCTTGGTATGGCGGATATATGCAAAGAACTGCGAAAACAGTTACATGAGTTGGATGTCCTGCGTGAATCCTGTGTCTCAGTGCTTGTCAGAGAAGGAATAGAATCCGATACAGCAAAGGAAACGATTAAGAAATTTGATGCACTGGCAGAAGAATTGCGTGACAATGCTGTATTTTACAAACAACCGTTCAGTACACATTTGGATCGTATAGAGTGGAAGATAAATAATGATGAGAACCTGACGAAATGGGAATACTGGGTGTTGTATGGTATAGATCAGCACCTGAAAGCTAACAATTATAAAGAAAAACGAAGACGAAGAGATATGGTGACAAAATGGAGAAGCGACGAAGAAAAGAAACGGGATCTCGCATTTCTATTTGACACTACTCCTGACCGTATTTCTTTGACCGCAAAAGAAGCATGTTCCGGTACTATACGATATCATTACGATGATCTGAATCTTGGTATTGTCACAGCCATATATTATGAATCCACTATGCCGGAGGAGGTTGGTGGTGATCTGTATTTTGGCAATCTCAGACTCATACGGTATAAGACCACTATGCCGAAGAAGATTGGTGGTGAACTGGATCTTTGCGGACTCACATCCATAAATAATGAGCTCACTATGCCGGAGGAGGTTGGTGGTGGTCTGTGGCTCAACGGTCTCACATCCATAAAGACTGATCTCACTATGCCGAAGGAGGTTGGTGGTGATCTGCATCTCAATAATCTAACTAGCACGCAAGGTATCACTAACTGGCCTGTCAAAATTATAGGAACTGTGAAAATAAACACAGCACTACCGAAAAATGAGAAAGTGGAAATGGAGAAACGGTATCCGGGTAAGGTAGAATACAGGTGAACCATGCTACCTTACTTTTGGTATGGCAGACACAACCAGAAAGAGAAACATATGCGAAGAACTGCGGGAACAATTGAATAAATTGGACATTCTGCGGAAATCGTGTGGCTCTTTGCTTCTCAGAGAAGGAATAGAATCTGATGCGGCAAAGAAAACGATTGGAAAGTTTGATACGCTGGCGGAAGAATTACATGATGCGGTGGTACTGTACAGACAGCCGTTTAATGAGCGTTTAAACGGTATAGAGTGGAAGATAAAGAACAAAAAGGACCTGACAAAATGGGAATGTCGGGTGTTGTATGAGATTGATTGGTATTCGGAATTTTATGAGCATGAGGAGGATTTAAGACGGGAAGATATAGAAGTAAGGAGGAGTGACAAAGAAAAGAAACAGGATCTTGCGCTTGCGTTTGATACCACTCCTAACCGTATTTCCGTGACCGAAGAAGAAGCGATATCAGGCGATATACGGTACCATTACGGTCTTCTGGATCTTAGCAAACTCACATCCATAGATACTGAACTTACCATGCCGAAGGAGGTTGGTGGTGATCTGTTTCTTGGCGATCTCAAATCCATAGATACTAAATGCATTATGCCGGAGAAGGTTGGTGGTGGTCTGTATCTTGACAATCTCAGATCTATAGATACTAAATGCACTATGCCGAAGGAGGTTGGTGGTATTCTGAGTCTTCGCGGACTCACATCCATAAAGACTAAATTCACTCTGCCGGAGGTGGTTGGTGGTCCTCTGAACTTCCTTAATCTCGAATCCATAGACACTGATCTCACTATGCCGGAGGTAGTTGGTGGTGACCTGTATCTCAATAATCTAACTAGCACGCAAGGTATCACTAACTGGCCTGTCAAAATTATAGGAACTGTACATGTGAATCAAGCACTGCCAGACAACGAGAAAGCAGCACTGGAGAAACGGTATCCGGGTAAGATTCGTCAGGTATAAATTTTAGTGAACCATGCTACCTTACTCTTGGTATGGCGGATATATGCACAGAACTGCGAAAACAACTGCATGAGTTAGATGTTCTGCGGGAATCGTGTGGCTCTTTGCTTCTCAGAGAAGGAATAGAATCCGATACAGCAAAGGAAACGGTTAGGAAATTTGATGCACTGGCGGAAGAATTGCATGATGCGGTTGCATTGTACAAACAGCCGTTCAGTGAGCGTTTGGACAACATAGAACGGAAGATGGAGGACAAGAAGAACCTGACAAAATGGGAATGTCGGGTGCTGTATGGTATAAATCTGCACTTGAATGGTATAGATCTGCACTTGAAAGGTAGCAGTTATGAGGAAAAAAAAAGACGACAAGATATGGTAGAAAAATGGAGAAGTGACGAAGAAAAGAAACGGGATCTCGCACTCGCGCTTGACATCATTCCCGATCGTATTTCCGTGACTGAAGAAGAAGCACTTTCCGGTAACATACGATATCATTACGATGATCTGAATCTTGGTGGACTCACATCCATAAACATAAAGACTGAGATCACTATGCCAGAGGAAGTTAGTGGTAATCTGAATCTCTTTTTTCTCAAATCCATAGATACTAATTTCACCTTTCCGGAGAATATTGATGGTTATCTGAGCCTACACAAACTCACATCCATAGATACTGAGATCACTATGCCAGAGGAGGTTGGTGGTGAGCTGGATCTTGAAAGTCTCACATCCATAAAAACTAAGCTCACTATGCCGAAGAAGATTGGTGATTATCTGAGCCTACACAGTCTCACATCCATAGACACTGATCTCACTATGCCGGAGGTAGTTGGTGGTGACCTGTATCTCAATAATCTAACTAGCACGCAAGGTATCACTAACTGGCCTGTCAAAATTATAGGAACTGTACATGTGAATCAAGCACTGCCAGACAACGAGAAAGCAGCACTGGAGAAACGGTATCCGGGTAAGATTCGTCAGGTATAAATTTTAGTGAACCATGCTACCTTACTCTTGGTATGGCGGATATATGCACAGAACTGCGAAAACAACTGCATGAGTTAGATGTTCTGCGGAAATCGTGTGGCTCTTTGCATCTCAAAGAAGGAATGGAATCTGATGCGGCAAAGGAAACGATTGGAAAGTTTGATACGCTGGCGGAAGAATTGCGTGATGCTGCGGTATTCTACAAACAGCCGTATAACGAGTGCCTGAAGGGTATAGAGTGGAAGATAAAGAACAAAAAGAACCTGACAAAGTGGGAATGTCGGGTGCTATACCGTGTGGACAGTAAGCATCCGGGAGGTATCAATGCTATTGATATGGAAAGGCAACTTTTTCTAGAGAAAAGGAGAAGTGACAAAGAGAAGAAACAGGATCTCGCGCTCGTGTTTGATACCACTTCCAATCGTATTTCTTTGACTGAAGAAGAAGCACTTTCCGGTAACATACGGTACCATTACGGTGATTTAGATCTTGAAGGCATTACTGACGCTCAAGAACTTAAGGATCTCACACTACCGGAAGAAGTTAGTGGTAATATGGATCTCTATCATCTTATCTCTGCTGAAGGATTCACGCTGCCAAGAAAAATTGGTGGCACTCTAGATCTCAGCAATCTCACCTCTGCTGAGAAACTTACACTACCGGAGGAGATCAATTTATTTTTATATATCCAAAATCTCACCACTGTCCAAGGTATTATCAAATGGCCATCAAATGTTGGGGGTGCAGTGTACACAAACATTGCATTACCCCCGAAAGAGGCGGAAAAACTAAGGAAACGATATCCGAATAAAGTTGTTTGTTTTGATTCGGATATAGGAAGCTAAAGAAAGATATTGTATTAATCTTATTTCTACGAAAAGAGCCGGTACACAAAAAAATGCTCCGCGTCAACGGAGCACTTGTGAATTACCGGCAATGTCCTGAATAACTCTGTACAACGCATTCCACGAGTCAACTCGTGTAACGGAAGAACTGACAGAATCATTGCGGTTGTTTGCCCACAAAAACATGCACAGATTCGGCACAATGCCGACGAGATGCTCAAGGACTTCAGCACTATCGTCAACAAAGAAATCAAGTCCGGTGGCAGCAGATGCCTTGCTTTCCTTCCAACCGACACCAGTAAACGGAAGATGCAGACCGTGTGTTTCTGACCACAAACGAGCGGTTTCAAGCGCAACATCTCTGCGCGCGGTAATCACACGCACATCATGCCCTTCGGCAAGAAGTTGACCGATGCACTCAACGGCACCTTTGACTGGTTTGGTTCGAAAAAGAAAATCCGTATTGTAAATGAGCGGATGAAACTCATCGTAGTACTGCTCACGAGTGAGTATTCCCTTTTCCAACATCACTGAGGACCGCAAATCCGCCGGATCAACATCTATACCGCACAACTCCCGTATGCCGAGCGTTTTCACCTCCTCATCGTTCGCGATGACACCGTCAAAATCAAGTCCGAGACGCATGGTTTCCTCCTATTCAATGCCGTCTGGATGCAGTATACCATAAAATGCTCCGCGAAATATGTGACTACTTACCGCAGCACTTCGGACACTTACAACCGTAAGGTTTGATAAAATCATTGAAATATTCTTTCCCGTAATCATAAGAAAGCTCCTCACCATCTTTAATATTCCGGCGCGCATAGATATAGATTTTTCCACGCACAATATCTGTCTCACAATTCGGACGGCAGGAATGATTAATGTATCGCGCCATATTGTACCGCGGTGTGCCGTCCACTACCTTCCTGCTATTCACTTCAAAAAGATACTTTCCTTTCTTTGTATCCGCTTCTTCCGGCGTGAGTATCGGTCCGTAATACTCAATAACAAAATCACCTCGTTTAATATTTTCACCGGCAAAAAGACCGAATCCGGCGGATGACTTTCCGACTGTATATGTATATTTACCGACACGCGGGCGATGTATAGCAACATGCGACTTCCCGCCTTTTTTCAGTGTTCTCTGCATATACCCTGCAGTATGACAGCAGTATGCTAAACCGCCCGCGCATCGGTGGAATACTTAACGACATACTTGCTTGCTTTTGGTATGCCGAACATCTACGGCAGTGCAATACCCTCCTGACGGGCAATGGTGGCAAGCGCGTGAAATATACGAAGATGCAGTTCGGCATCATAGAGTGCCGAATGTCGTTTATCTTCCTCATTTTCAATACCGAGCGTCTCAAGCATAGTGGTCATACCGGCAGTGCCGAGCACCATAAGCGAAAGTGATGAGATGTCCATCGTTCGCCGTGAAAGCGGCAATTTAGAATCAGTCCGGTAAGTGTCCCAAAGCGCATCCAACATTAAATAATCAAAATATGCATTCGCGGCAATGATATGCAAATCGGTATCCGCATCAATGCCATACCGCTTCACTATCTCCTGCTCAAACTCTCTGAGAAACTGTTCCGCATCAATGCCGTGTGTCTGCGCCGCTTCTCTGCCGATACCATGTACTTCTTCAGCTTCTGTATCCCAGGAAAATGTGTCAGGCACATAATTAATATTCCATTCCTTTTTCCCTTTCGGCTGCAGATGTTCATCCAAATATATGACACCACATTGAATAACCTGTGATGAACAAAAATCAACGCCGGTAGTTTCAGTGTCTAAAGCGATAAATCTATGCATACGCCTGTTGTATAGGAGAAAAACCAACCTCTTTCATAGCAGATAGGATACCATCGGGAGTCGTATCAAGCAGACGCTCACCGCCATTCACCTTGTCGGTGAACTCAACCTTCTTTTGTGCATGCGTCTTATCAGAGACAACCAACCGAACCGGAATACCGATAAGATCACAATCAGCGAATTTTTCTCCCGCGGATACATCCCGATCATCAAAAAGAACATCAAGACCGTGCTCCTGCAGCATGCGGTACAACATATCGGCAGCAGTAAATGTTTCTTTTGAATCACCCAGCGCGATGAGATGCGCGCTGAACGGTGCCACAGACATAGGAAGCGACATACCGCTATCCTCGCCGTACTTCTCAACAATCACACCGAGCAAACGGGCAGGTCCGATACCATAGGAACCCATAAAAACAGGTTGCGGCTTGCCGTGCGCATCGGTATAGGTAAGATCAAGCGGTTCGGAATATTTTGTACCGAGTGTGAAAATATTACCGACTTCGGAAGCAGCAACCCGTTCCAAATCATTCTTCTGCAATCCAATCTTCTCAAGTGTTTCATCAGTGCACACTTCCTCGTTTACAGCAATCTTCTTTTTCGGATCTAGGTAAATAGTATCCTCGCCGGCGGGTATTACGGTTTGAAATTCATCGCTGAAATCAGAAAAAGCGCCGCCGCTCGCGAATGTACGGTAAGTGTCATCACCTAAACCGACTCGCGTAAACACACGCATATATGCCTCGGCGCATTGCTCGTAAAACACAGCATGCTGCTCCTCATCAGCGCAAAAAGAGTACAAATCTTTCATCATAAATTCACGAGTACGCATGATACCGCTCTTCGCGCGCTTTTCATTCCGAAATTTGGTCTGAAACTGATACACATACAGAGGCACATCACGGTATGAATGAATATGATTTCGCATCATCTCGGTTACCGGCTCCTCGTGTGTCCAACCGAAACCGACATCACCGCCGGCACTGAGGTGTGAACGAAACCATATTTCATCGGCATCATCACCCCATCGTCCGGATTTCTCCCACACATCAGGACTCTGCAGACCGCTCATGCTCAGTTCCTGACCGCCGATTGATATCATCTCTTCGCGGATAATGCGTATAATCTTTTCCAAAGAACGAAGCCCGAGTGGAAGAAAACTGTAGACACCGGCCATAGTTTTATGAATATACCCGGCACGGATAAGAAGCTTAGCATTGCGCGCGACCTCATCAACCGGCACCTCCTTGCGTGTTTTCGTCACTAACACTGACTGTTTCATGCATTACAGTGTACCATACTCAACCATAATTACATAAGAAAAAATGATAGTACACTATTTTTAGTATGGCAGATATATGCACAGAACTGCGGAAACAACTGCATGAGTTAGATGTTCTGCGGAAATCGTGTGGCTCTGTGCTTCTCAGAGAAGGAATGGAATCTGATGCGGCAAAGAAAACGATTGGAAAGTTTGATACGCTGGCGGAAGAATTGCGTGATGTGGTGGTACTGTACAAACAGCCGTTTGATGAGCGTTTGGACAACATAGAACGGAAGATGGAGGACAAGAAGAATCTGACAAAATGGGAATGTTGGGTGCTGTATGGTATAGATAAGTATCTGAAAGATAACAATATTTTTGAAAGAGAAAGACGAAAAAATATAGTGAAAAGATGGAGAAGCGATGAAGAGAAGAAACAGGATCTCGCATATGCGCTTGACATCATTCCCGATCATATTTCCGTGATTAAAGAAGAAGCACTTCTCGGTACTATACGGTATCATTATGATGATCTGAATCTTGGCAAACTCACATCCATAAATACTAAGTTCACCATGCCGGAGGTAGTTGGTGGTGATCTAAATCTTGGCGATCTCACATCCATAGATACTGATCTCACCATGCCGGAGGTGGTTGGTCGTAATCTAAATCTTGGCGGTCTCACATCCATAAAGACTAATCTCACTATGCCGAAGGAGGTTGGTGGTCATCTGAATCTTGGCGGTCTCACATCCATAGACACTGAACTTACCATGCCGAAGAAGATTGGTGGTTATCTGAAGCTTCTCAGTCTCACATCCATAGATACTGAGCTCACTCTGCCGGAGGAGGTTGGTGGTCTGGATCTCGGTAATCTCACCACTACTCATGGTATTATCAACTGGCCTATAAAAATTAGAAACCTTATATTTGCAAACCCAGCATTGCCAGACAACGAAAGAGAAGAACTGGAGAAATGGTATCCGGGTAAGGTTCGATACGAGTGAACCATGCTACCTTACTTTTGGTATGGCAGATATATGCAAAGAACTGCGGAAACACTTGAAAGTATTGGACGGATTGCGGGAATCGTGTCTCTCTCTGCTTGTCAGAGAAGGAATAGAATCTGATGCGGCAAAGAAAACGATTGGAAAGTTTGATACGCTGGCGGAAGAATTGCGTGCTGCTGCGGTATTCTATAGAAAGCCACTTAGTGAACATTTAGATAACATAGAACGGAAGATATCACAAGGTGTAACTTGCACGAAACAGGAATACCGTCTGCTGTACAACATAGATCAATATCCGGGAGATGTTAGATATGGGAAATATAAAAGACGAGAAGAAGAAATAGAAAAAGGAAGAAGTGACAAAGAGAAGAAACAGGATCTCGCGCTTGCGCTTGATACCACTCCTGATCGTATTTCTTTGAGTTCAGTAAGCGTGCTATTGCGTGGCAAACAGTATCATTATCATTACGGTAATTTAAATTTCAATGTGATTCCCCGTCGTTTCATCTCCGCCGGAATCACCCTGCCGAAAGAAGTCTGGGGCAATCTAACTCTTGATGAATCCATCTTCATCAATGCCACCTCCTCCGTCGTCAGGGGAGTTACCCTGCCACAGAAGATTAATGGTGATCTGTGGCTCAAAAATCTTACCTCCGCAGAAGGGCTCACGCTACCGGAGAAAATTAGTGGCGATCTACTGCTTGATAAACTCACCTCTGCGGAAGGACTCGAATTGCCGGAGAATATTGGTGGTAATCTGGATCTTCGCGGGCTCACCTCTGCGGAAAATCTTGAATTACCGAAAGAGACTAGCGGCGAGTTGGATCTTAGCGGGCTCACCTCCGCGAAAGGGCTTGAGTTGCCGGAGAAGATTTGTGGTAATCTGGATCTTCGCGGGCTCACCTCTGCGGAAGGGCTTATACTGCCGGAGAAGATTGGTGGTAATCTGGATCTTCGCGGGCTCACCTCTGCGGAAGGGCTTATACTGCCGGAGAATATTGGTGGTAATCTGAATCTTCGCGGGCTCACCTCTGCGGAAAATCTTGAATTACCGAAAGAGACTAGCGGCGAGTTGGATCTTAGCGGGCTCACCTCCGCGAAAGGGCTTGAGTTGCCGGAGAAGATTTATGGTCTGTCTCTCAACGGCCTCACCTCCGCAGAAGGGCTTGAGTTGCCGAAGGAGATTAGAATAAGTTTGGATCTCAACGGGCTCACCTCCGCGGAGGGACTCATCTTGCCGGACAAAATTAACGTTGCTCTGTCTCTCAACGGCCTCACCTCTGCGAAAGGGCTTGAGTTGCCGGAGAAGGTTAACACACTGGAACTCAACGGTCTCACCTCCGCGGAAGGGCTTGAGTTGCCGAAGGAGATTAGAGTAAGTTTGGATCTCAGAGGTCTCATTTCCGATGAGGGACTGACCCTGCCGGAAGAGATTGGTGGTAATCTGGATCTTCGCGGGCTCACCTCTGCGGAAGGGCTTATACTGCCGGAAGAAATCGGTGGCAGTCTGTGGCTCAACAAGCTCACCACTATCCAGGGTTTCGTCAAATGGCCGTCAAGTGTGAGTTATGATATATATTTAAACAGAAGACTACCAGCGGAAGAAATAGAAAATTTGTATAAACTACATCCGCCGTATAAAATTAATTTTAGTCGTTCTATTGCAGTTTAAAAATTAATCTGCCGACACGCAAAATATGTTCATTACCTTTTTTAAGGGCATACTGTACATCTGTTATTTTTTCACCATCAAGCGAAACTGCTCCTTGCGCAAATTTTCGTTTTGCATCAGCATTTGATGAGGCAGCATATTTGACGACGATATCAAGCAATGATGCGTTATCCGAAAAAGTAATACTCACCGCATTATCCGGAACTGCTTTTTCACTGAACTGCCGCACATATGAGTTCTTTGCCTCTTGTGCGTGTCGTGTTCCCCAAAACAGCGTTATAATCTCCGAAGCGAGACGCAGTTTCGCGTCGCGCGTCGCCGTACCGCCCGACACATGCATTGCGCGTACCTCATCCATCGGCACACGGGTGCATCCCCGGAATAGAGGGAGGATAAAACTATCGGGAAGTGCCATAATGCTGCCGAACATTTTGTGGTTGCCGCCCTCCTCCATATCAACAAACACACCGGTGCCGGTACTTTTTGACATCATCACCCCATCCGCTTGAATCAGTTCCATAGCAATAACAAATTTTTCTTTTTTTAGGTATCGCCGTACCATCGTCCGCCCGACCAGCGCATTGAAAGTTTGATCGGTACCGCATAATTCAGCATCAACCCGCATGGCAACGGAATCATACCCTTGCAGAATCGGATATATCATCTCGTGTGTATAGAGAGGTTTCCCATCCTCCATTCGTTTCCGGAACATGTCCCGCTCCAACAGTTGCTGAACGGTGGTGCTCTGCATAAGAGTAAGAAAGTCAGACATGGAGAACATATCAAACCACCTGTTGTTATAACCAATCTTCGCTCCGCCAAACCGTGAAAGATGTAAAATCGGCGCAATCTGTCTGCGCCACAGACGCACATTCTTGCGCACCTGTGCCGGAGTGAGGTGCGGACGGAGAGATTCCCTGCCACTCGGATCACCGACTAAACCGGTGAACAAGCCGAATAAAAGCGTTACTTTCGCGCCGAGACGGCGCATGTCTTCCAAAAAAAGGATATTCTGCACATGTCCTAAATGTATCCGTTCGGCGGTCGGGTCAATCCCGAAATATATATGAAACGGCTTATCGGCAAGCACATGTTCTGTAAATACTTCCTTGGACGGAATAATATCGGCAACAATCTCCCGTTCAAACAATGTGTCAATCTGTTCACGAGTTACCTTCATACAGACGGCAGTATACCACTACTGTGAAGTAATCTGCCGGACAATATCTTGAGTGCGATTATCCACCATCCGCCGCATATGTATCATCGCGCTCCGGCGCGCGCTGTCGCTTGCCGCTGTTCTGCCCTTCCCGACTAATCGCGCCAAACAATACACAATTTTACACTTGATGGTGTGTGAATACATGCTGTGCTGCATTACATATACTATAGCACGGTCAATATATCAGAAAAATGTCTGTTGATCTGTTTCTACAAAGCGCCTTCTGTGCAAAACAGCAATAAGGACAAGGAGTTCCGCGGCAATAACGGTCAATGCTATCGCTATCCACATCAGCATCTGATTGCTGTAATCAGGAATATTAACGATTGTAGTCGGCGCAGAATGTGCATCAGATGAGGATGTCCGCTGTATAGATGCGGAATCCAGATCGGCAGATGCACTCTGTGATTTAAATGTCGGTTTCACCGCCACGGAAACCGGAGATTCCTGCTGCAGCTCTTTCAGAACTTCCTGTTCAATTTCCTCTACCACTTCTTCTTCAACCGCAACTTCCTCCTGACCGGGTTCGGTATTCATAACGGTTATCGGATTAACCGCAATCGCGCCGGGAGTTGCCGGACCGGCAATCTGTTGCCCATTAACAACATGCAGTGATGCGCCGGTACCGGACGCCCGAGGATCCGGCGTGTAGAAGAATGAGAACACTGTCTCTTTGGTCTGCATATTGTAAATATCCAGACCTTCACCGATACCGCCCTGCTGCCGCAAACTGAATTTTGAAAGAAACAGAGGCGAGGAATATGCCGGATATTCATTCATAAAAACATCTTCATCCTGCACTATAACACCGACCTCACCCGGCGACAAATCTTTGATACCATCACCTGACTCCCTGATGTAGTGACGGGTATTCCCTTCCACGAAACGAAACGCGGTCACATCAAGGGTCTGCTGACTGTCATTTATAATCTCAAGCCATTCATAACCGCTATCTTTCTTTTGAGGGGGATCATACATCACTTCCGTAATAGCAATCTGCGCGGAAGCGAGGATGATCAGACCGTGAACAGCACAAATCGCGCTTATTCCGAAGATGCAGAATTGAGATGCAAATCCGCGTACCATACCCGACTACAGGAGTATGTTCATCACATGTCTTACCCGCCAACAATAACAGTCGGGAGCGTGAGAGCGGAACTGGCGTTGCCGGCAGTGTCCGTCACGGTAATTGTGCAGCTCTCATATCTCCCCGTATCCAGCTCATAGGGTACTCCATAACCGCCGTTGCGAACCATAAACTTAAGAAGTCCATCCCCGCATACATTGTTATAACCCACACTCAGCCAATCACCCGGCTGTATACCGGAAACGGTGGTGGGAACAACAACATTGTCTGAATCAGCACCCGCAAAACCGAGTACAGAAGCCGAAGTACCGCTTATCAGTGTCGGAGAAGAGGTGTTGCGCACGAAAACAAGAACATTTCTCTTGCTGCTCATCGTGTCATCGTCATCAGTCACCGCAAAACTAAGTTTCACGCGGTTGTCCTTGGCGACACCGCTCGCAGGTGAAAAATGAACAGTGTAGACAATGTACACATTGCCGCTGCCATAGGTAACTTTTCCTTTCTCATACCTCGCCGCACTGGCATCAGTCGCGGTCATAGTCACCGAAACACGGTCAGAAACATTTGAACTGGAATACCGGGTATCATTATCGGCAATCTTAACTTTCACAGTAACGCTGTCCTTGGTGGTGAAGAAAATATTCTGTCCGGCGGTAACGGATGATTTGCCGTCAAACTCTCGAACATCAACAACCGGCCTATCCACATCCACCTGCACTGCTGCTTCAACAACAAGTTCTTCTTCAGGGGGTTCAACGCGCTCACCGGCAACAGCGGCGATACCCGGCGTGGGCGCGCCTTCAACTATCTCACCGGTTGAAAGGATGTGCAGCGTCTTACCATTTTTATACGCACCGTTGCTCCGCTTATAAGTTACGCTGTCAATAACAGTTGATCCGGAACGAAGTCCGATGGTCTCACCGCTGTCCGTGAGAGAGATTGATGCGGTAAACAGCGGTCCGCTGTGTGACGGATACTCACTCCGAAAAGTGTTGAGATCACCATTTTTCACAATAACAGCAACATCACCATTGGCAATTGTTGTTCCGCCGGAGCGATGTGTGATGCTTTTCGGACTGCCTCCGTCAACAATAGCGAGATCATCAACAACAGTTATAGTTGAAGAGCCGCTGTTGACAATTTCAATCCATTCCCCGCCCTCGGTACTGACATAACTCATTTCGCTTATCTCAACAGTAAGCGCAGTAATGCCGGTAATTTCGTCCGAAGAGGAGTACGCGGTATGATTCGCGAGATCAGTCACTTTCATACATACATACTTATTATTGTTATCAGAACCGAACAGGTTAATAGTTGCTGTGTGCGTTTTCACGCCTTCGTCATCAGTTTCCGTTACAACCGGCACCGTCTTTGCTTCCGTTGCAACCCCGTCATATGCCGCCTTATCAGCACAGGCGGAAGTATGCATTTTGTAACTCACTTCAGTCGGCGGCGAAGTGTCGGTAATAGTCGCGGTGATCTTTTTGCGCGAAGTATTTCCTGTCGGTGCTGTCATTGAGAAAGCGACCGAAGGGGTATCAGTGTCTATAACCGCCGGATTGCCGTCATGGGTAACGGCACCCGTTCTGAGCGTGTCGCTTCCCTTTTTAATCGTGTAAGTAATCCGTCCGGAAGGATCATCCGCGGCAACAGTGTAGGTAAACTCTTTGTTGATAGCAGTGGCACCGGAGGATGCGGTCATGGTCCGCTCGACAGCACCTATGCTTATTTTCGCCGTTACACCGCTCGGTAACGCACTGGCATGAAAGACACGCAAAGTAATCACATCACCTGTATCCAAAAGAGTAAGATCACCGGCAGCAGTGCCGTTCGCGATAGAAGACGATACTGACACGCCGGCGGTAATCGGCGTGAATGATTCTATCGGGTTCACCGCTATCTCACCGGGTGTCGGCGGTGCGGCGACAAGCCGCGCGTTCAGACCGACATGCAGTGAAATACCTGTCCCGTTTGCCCGCGCATCGGTGTTGTAGGTGACAGCATGCACTTTTGTCGCGCCGTTTGAAGCATACAGCGCGACTCCTGTGCCGTTGGTGTCCGGAAGCGTGAATGAACTGCTGTACAACGGTCCGCTATAACCGCTGTATGCCGTTGAAAAATCAGATGCGCTCGCCGCAATAACCGCGACTGCTCCGGCAGCAAGAGACGCTGTGGTAGTGCCGTGTGTTGAAATACTCCGCTTGGTGCCGTCATTGACACCGACCTTCAGTGTTGAAAGATCCACCGCGGCACTGCTTGTGTTAATAATCTCAATCCATTCCCCGCCCTTGTGCGGACTATACATCACTTCCGTTATCTCAACATCATTCGCGCTCTGCGCGCTCACAGTAAAAAGAAAAGAGAATGCAAATAATACAAGAAAGACAACCGATGAAATAAAAAACCAACTATACCGAATATTTATATGATTTGTATGTGTATTCATATACCTTATAAAGAACATTAATAAACAGTCCGTGCCGCCCGCACTATCGTGTTAACCATAAAAAAATAGTACATCAAAAAATATAGCGCGAATTATTTTTTACACATAGCAAACGACATATATAAATATCGGAAACAATCTATATTGGAAACAATCTAAAAGTGCATGATGATGTATGCCATTACTGTAAAACTAATAGTATAGTATCCGGCATGAATCGCCCATAATTTCATTGCGCGACAATTATCGGTCCCGGCAAACATCTCGCCCGCAAGCACACTGGCAACAAACGCCATTGAGAAAACAGCAAGTAATAAAACGGGAGTAGCAGAAAACAAAGAAATCAATCCGACAAAACAGGAAAAAATAATAAGGGCGGCAAATTGAACAATCAAGGCGGATATATTTGTCTTTTCATCCGCCGGCTTGCCTGCGAGGCGCATCCAATGCTTTCTGAATAAAAAACCATACCACACCATACCGATAACAAATGCCGTGACTGCAGCCACAATTACCGGCATCCACGGGAGTGTGGCAAGCGCATCAGATACAGCGGAAAATACAATCGGTTCGCCGGCGACAGACGGTATCAATTCCACAACCTGTGTTTCCACCACATACGACGGCTCACTAAAATACTCCGCATCCGCATGCACAACAGTAAGACCGATATCAGGTAATGAAAATCTGTCAATTACATCTGAAATTGCCATACTGAAGTAGTATACCACAGATTGTGAACAAAAGAATCAAGATCTACAGACATGACCACGACAACCGCGCGGAAAACATGACAGTCAACCCACATACATAAAAAAATACTTTGCCGTGTTATCATGCGGTGTGTATGGATGTTCGCACACAGTTTTTTTTAAGTATGGTGGGTCTCGGTATTATTGTCATATTCCTCAGTGTTCTGGTGTACCTTTCCGCAACGACTGACCCGCTGCCGAACAATGAAACTGAATCTCTATTCAGACCGGTTGCTATTGATAGTTCAAATACACTCGGCGTGAACACATTATTCCCCGGTCGTTCCGCCGACAATGAAAACACGCTCGAAGAAAGTGAGGAAGATATTATCGCGACGGTCACATTACAGGACACTAAAACCCCGGGAACAGAATTAAACGAGAACGAAGAAAAAAATTTGAAAGATAATGAGATAGAATACACAGTTCGGATGTCCGTTTCATGGAGTAAACTACTCTTCCCGGATTGGTATCCTGCAGGCGCACACCTGTCCCCCATGGTCGTGTGGTCGCACCGACTTGAAGACGCGGTGTTCAAACCGGGTGAAATCGCCAGCGACGGCATGGAGAGAATGGCAGAAGTTGGTGCCACCGCTGAACTAAAAAAAGAAATTGAATATCTCGGCAACGCCGGCTATCTGCTGCACTACGCGACCGGCAGGCGAATTGACGCGCCCGGAGAAGATTCCGTCAATGTTATATTATCCGCAAACACACCGCTGGTAAGCGCGGTAAGTATGGTAGCACCGAGTCCGGACTGGTTTGTTGCCGCGCGCAATGTTCGTCTTTTTCAAAACGGACAATGGATTGACCGGTTGTCCGTACCGGCTACACTCTATGATGCGGGAACTGACAGCGGCGACACATTCACCGCGCGCAACGACGACACCAACCCGCCGAATTCTATCACTGCCCTGCCGTCCGCACCGACAGTGCCGATAGTGACATTTGAATTCATTCGCGTGAATTGAAATATCACGATCGCTCGCGCATCACTTTCTGTATCTCCTCCCGAATAATGCGTCGTTCATCCCACGGCAATGATTCTCCGCGCACTTCCATAGTCAACTCGGCTCCTTTGCCGGTAATAATGACCACATCACCGCCGCGCGCCATTGCAATAGATTTATAAATCGCCTTTCTCCTGTCCGGTTCAACCTCCCACCTTGCTTTCTCATTTTTCTTGGCACCGGCAACCACTGCGTCAATAATTATTTTTGGGTCATCAAAAAACGGATCCACATCGGTGATGATGGTTCTGTCAGCATAGGCGGTGGTCGTCTCCCCTATCTGCCGCGCATTATACTTCCAACGGGACGCACCGACAGCACCGACAACCATAATCACCGCGCCGTTCTTTCCTGCATACCCACTCAGCGCGTTGTACACGCTCGCTATACTGAGCGGTTCATGCGCATAATCACAAAAAACTTTAAAAGGCTGTCCTTCATCAATACACTCAAGCCGACCGGGAAGCACAATTGACGACAACGCCTGCTGTATCACCTCCGAGGAAGTATCACAATACCGTTTCGCAAGCAGTATTGCCGGTGTGACATTTCTGACGGTAATTGAACCGGGAAGTGATACGGTATACCTGTCTCCTTCAAGAAAAAAAACATTTTCATCCCTTCCGCTTTCCTCATCTATACATGCCCGCACCGAAGCATTCGGTCCGAATCCGAACAAAATCTGCTCGCTTCGGGATGAAGAAGCGCAATTACGAAAATATTCCATATACCGATCATCGGCATTCAGTAGCACAAAACGCGGTATCGGTTTGCCGTGTATTACTTTCTGATACATTTGCGCATGCCGTCTGAACAACCGTCCTTTAACCGCGCGGTATCGCTCAAAAGTTTTATGCGTCACGAGATGTTCCGCGGCAAGATTAGTGAACACCAAAGAGTCATAATGCACACCGAGATCCCTGAATTGCCGTATTCCCTCTGACGGTGTCTCAATAACCGCATACACGCAACCGGCATCAAGCATATTACGAAGCTGCCGCTGCACAAAACCGCGTCCCGGCATGGTCATGTGCATGGTATTCGGGTACACCTCATTGCCGATACGCGTTTCAACAGTGGAAAGAAGTCCTGTTTTGCATCCGGATGCGGAAAGCACTGCATGGAGAAACAAAGCTGTGGTGGTCTTTCCTTTGGTGCCGGTCACACCGATGACAATAATGTGTCGGGATGGATGTCTGTACACAATAAACGCGACGACGGCAATGATAAAATGATATGTGAGCATTAAAAACTCCGGTATATACCGCACAACACCACCCTTAACTTTTCTGACAATTGACCACGGTGCGTCCATTTTCAGCATTACTAATCAGTATACCACCACTTACCGGTTATACTCCTCACGAAGCTCAACCATGGTGGCTAAGTACCATTTTCTCAGAAAACGGTATGCCCGAGTAACAGGATACCACCGTACAGCACGAAATATCCGATATCGAAGACCGGAAACGACAATATCCAGTAAATCTCCCCTATCAACAACATTCCCGCCAAATTTCCCCTTAAAAGCGGACTGCGCACGCAGGGTTCGCAGCACCGTATCATCTTGCATTGAAACAGCACCGAGGTTGTACCGCCACAATCCTTGTTTTTTTGAGTCCTTAATCGCCGTGTACAGTGCCAGGGTGGGCATCGTCTCATATCCGGGTGCATTTGCTGTAAGCATACAATGGGCTTCATATCCGGCATAAGCGGTAATCACGGCAGAAACCGGCGTTTTACCGTCAGAAATATACCCAAGCGTCAATGTCACATATTCCGGGTTAGCGTTCATCTCATCAAAGAGAGATTCATAGTATGCAAACGGATGCATTTCACAGTTATCAGATGCCGATTCCGCGGAAAGTAATGCATACACATTTGAAAGGTGTGATTTAAAATCTGTTTTTTCTGAATAAAAGCGGATATTCTCCTTGTCCTGCTCATATTGCTTGACAATACTTCTCGTGTCAGCAGCAAAATTGCCGATAATGGCATCCAAATCTTCATTAAGAGTGATAACTCGTTCAGTAGGCGGACGGCTTTCCGCGCTGAGAGTTCGTTCCGCGGGTTTGGTGCGTATACGCCGCGATGTCGGCTCTCCCTGTATACGAATATGCACGGTGTCCGTAACCGCATCAAGACACTGACGGCAAAGTTCTTCATAAAATTCCTCTTCAATTGAAACTGAACCAAAAGAACCGAGCGGTCCGTGAAATGCGACCCACACCGTACCGAGCAACGGCACAGTGTGTCCGACACACTGAACATACGCCCGAATTTTATTCTCCTCATCATCCATAGCAAGAGCAACAATCGGACGACCGATCCGTTCCTGCCATCGACGATAAAAAAGACCCTGATACAATGAAATATCCTTAAAATGCTTCTCCGGGTCAAACGAATTGGGCGGTGTGTACAGATACATAGTAAATAGTGTACCTCATTAAGAAAGGAATAATCTATAATTACTGAAACATGCCGCGTGAGCGTTTTTGCCGATGCCGAGTAATCGCGAAACGGTGCGCCTCGGCATTGGCACGAATAATAGCATGTTCATAGTCACGAGCGAACATGGGCGCGCCGAGCACCGCGCGGGGTGTATGCTTCTCGGTCTTCACCACAGAAACAATAGGGATGGCGATACCGCTTTCCGTCAGTATATTTTGCGCGGCATCAAGATGCGCTTTTCCGCCGTCCATGACAATAAGACGGGGTAACGGCCATTCGGAATGCCGCAGACGGCGTTCCAGTATCTCTCGCAGCGCGCCGATATCGTCACCGGAAACAGCTTCACGGATAGTGAATGTCCGATAGTCGGCTGGGGACATTTCTCCGTCAACAAGCACAACCATAACACCGACTGTATCTTTTCCCGCAAGATGCGCGATATCATACGCTTCAATACGAAACGAACGGACACCGGGAACGGAACCTGTGTCTATACTTTCTTTTTTAATAAGCGCGACATCCTGTATATGCGTCAACGCGAAGATGCGCCGACGCACCTCTTCCGCTTTCTCAAATTCCCGTTCCTTGGCGTATTGCTTCATCTCACGCTCCAGCATAGCAATCAGTTGTTTCTTTTTCCCGCTGAAAAACAGGACTATTTCCCGTATCCGTTTCGCGTATGCTTTTTTATCTATAAGACCGGCGCACATACCGGGACACAGACCTAATTGCGCGCGGAAACACATGCGGGAACTTTTTCCGCTTGCGCGATCATGCGGCACGCATGAATCGCGAAACGGTAGAATCTTCCGTAGCACCCGAAGTGCCTCTTTGAGCATGCCGCCGCGCGGGAACGGACCGAATATATGGCTGAATTCCATGCTCGTAATTCCCTGCTCTACATTCCTTCCGCGAACAACAAGTACACGGGGAAAATCCTCTTTCGTGATACCGACAAACTGAAAACTCTTATCATCCTTATCAACAACATTGTATGCCGGCTTGTACTTTTTTATAAAATTCGCTTCAAGAATATACGCCTCTAAAACGCTGTCAGTCGGTATGATTTCCACTCGTTTTGCCTGTTCAACCGCATCAACAATGCGCGCACCCCTGTCGGAAGCGAGACGACCGGAAAAATAACTTCGTACACGACTGCGTAAATCAGTTGCCCGACCCGCATACAACACAACATCTCCGACACCGCGAAACAGGTATACACCCGGCAGTTCTGGTACTATCTTAAAATCAAGATCATGTTGCTTCATGAATACAGTATATAAAAAAGAAAAGGCGGGACAAGAAGTCACCGCCTTTTAACCGAGCGTTGCAGCACGAAGAAGCGTGTTATTTCAGCAGCATTTCCTTGAGGTACCAGAATCTGTCTGGTTTTTTTGAAATTATTCTTCTTATTTTTTCCTCCACTTCCGCCTCAAACGGAAAATGGTTACGCATGTCACGCAAGAAATTCGTAATCAAACGAATTGCTTGTCTGTCAGAAAAAGTGATGATGATTTGAACAGCGCGCAGGACAATGTCCTGACGACAACTGACCATATTACACTTTTCGCTCTGATCAATCGTCCGCTGCCAAAATTCGATGTGAAAAAGCGCAGTCATGACCTCATTGCACCTGCTAATCCGCACATTCCCTTCACCGCATTTCACTGTGCTAACCTCTCCCGTTTCAAAGAGAATGATGGACTGATGTCCCGGAAGCATGTGCAACAGATTCGCATCCGAATCACGCAGCAGGGTATAAGACAAAGGAACCTTTTCCCAAGCCGTAAGCCGTTTCAAATCGTGAAAAATCGCTTTCCACGAAACGCTTGATTGATGTTCTCCTTCCGACGGAAGAAAACTCACCTTGAGATAAACGCCTGCCTGACCCGTCAGATTACAACGATCAATCACCGTACCGTCACCAAACAACCAGGAAGGTTTGATCGTTTGCGAATCTAAAACCCGAAAACAATTCTGCCGATTCGGGTTATACGGCAGAATGTTCACTACATTTGCAAGGCGTACAACTGGACTCACGCCGAAACTAGAAAAAGCAGCGGGGGTTTTTTCAACCACACGGAATTTCTTCATTTGTGTTTCCTCCACAAGTGGAAATTTACGGGTACTCTAATTGCACCCTAAAATAGTATACCAGTGCAGAATAAATATAACAACAGGAAATATAAAATAATAATTAGCGTAAAAAGCAAGAAAATACAATAAGTACCGAACAGTATTATACACCGCTACCACAAAATACAAAAAAGAATCGCGGTGATTCCGAAGAATCACCGCGATGTAAGAAGAAAGGGAGTAACTACTTGTTCCCACCAATCCCCTTCTTAAGCGAGGATGCCATGTCCTCGCTCATGATGGAAGGAGCCGCCGGCGCCCTCTTACTCTGCTGCTTCCAGGAAAAACGGTAGAGTTTGTCCATCGCCCGATTGAACAGACGATTTTGGCGATCGTTCAAGTCACAGGAATTCAAGAACTTTTTCAAACCCTCTACCTGCTTATCGACTTGCTTTGCAAAGTCCTCCTCGAGAGAGGTGGACTCATCGCCTTCAAAAGCCAACATGTTCAGAAGGTTTATCGCCTCCCAGGCAACAGAGGAACGATACTTGTTGATATTCCTTTTGTTAAGAAAACGCAATCTCTTCGAAACAATATCGAAGAATCTCTTGCTCCGGAAGAAGAAGGCGGTCTCGACGTTGAGAACGGAACGATTGGCATCGCCACTCTCTCTGTTAAGCAAATCAAGACCTTTCTCCGTATAGGAGATGATCTGGACCTCCCCTGTCGGCAGAAGAAGCGCGACAAAGGTGTTCGGACGAAACTGCACCAACACCTCACCACTTCCCTGAGCGGGAACGAAAGCCGGTTTCCGGTCATCCAAATGAATGGTGCACGAACCCGTCCAAAAGGTATAACCGGCTTCCGAACGGAGATCAAACTTCACAAGCACCCGTTCATCATCACGGCCATCCGGTTTCGCAAGAAAATAGGAAGGTTTTTCACCCGCCTCGTTATTGCTTTCCACCAACGCGCGACGGCAGCGGACGAAGCCCGCCTTCTCATCCGTGTAGAGAGGACCCTTAAGCGGTCGAGGGATTGACCGCCCTCCCGCACGAAGCCACAGTTGACCATCTTCTGGGGCATCCCACTCTAGCGAGACGCCCTCACTGATGACGAAGTCGCTGGTGTCGGAATTCCATGCTGCGGTGTATGCCGTTGCCGGCAGCTTGGCCTCCCTTTTCAGCAGTGTGCTGGCGGGGTTGACCGTGACAAGGTCGTCAACGGAAATCTTTATGGCCATGAGCCATCCTCCTTTTACTGAAAAAGAAACAAATGCTTACCTCCACACTCTCGAGCGAAGATCAGCATCTTTTGAAAAAGAAAATGGAGAGATAGTAACTTCAATCTCACCATTATGTCCGTTATGTATTATACAGTAAAATAAATAAATAGTCAAATAAAAAACACCGGAGGTGAAACATCCCAACAATCAGCACGATTGGCACGATGCTTCACTTTCCGGCAATATTTGCTCCGATCCCGTTCGGTACGGGAACGGAACTGAGGATTCGTCACCAAATCTTTGGCAACCCAATTCCCTGCTTTGTGCGACTCAAGCTGCTTAAGCCGCCGACGCTGCCGTTTTGACAGCCCTTTTTTAGCAACCGTGCTCATGCTCTCCTCCGTTTCAGGTTTGCTACACTATATATAATAGCAAAATATAGAATATTTGTCAAAATTTCAATAAAACACTTACAAAGAGGAGTATCTCCTATATACTTGACAATTCAATAAAAATTGTGTATTATATATATGGGTGACGGGCGGATGCGACTCTATACGATATTGGCTACAGTCCACCCTACCCCTTCGGGACTGCGCCCTCTCCGTCATCACCTTTATACTTATCAGGCACCCCCTGCGGTTCTCCGCAGGCGGTGCCTACCACTTTTTTAATACATACACTAAGGTTCTTAGTGCGTACTGATACTAACTATAATACACCCCACCTTTTTTAACTTGTATAATTACTATTTTATTGGTATAGTATTTATTGGAGATGGGAAGTGTCCCATCAAGACCCCATCAGGTAGGGAAGGGATTGGTACTCTCTTCGTGAAGGTGCGTGGTACTTAGAGAAAGCGTTTAGTGTGGAAAGGGTGGATCGGCGGTGTAATTCCCCGAAAATTCCGAAATGTCCCTCATTCTTTAACAAGGATTGAGGTTTGGGTAACTGTGATGGACGAGCATAAACCACTTACCAATGGTTTGTGCAAACTCTCGTCTATTGCAGCGCCGGACCTGCTGGCAGTGGGTGCTGTCCAAGCCTGCGTGAGCCTTCCGACGTATATATGCCAAGGTTTCTGCACGCTGGGAACGGCTGCCATTGCTACGGCCGCGCGCCACAAAACATTTCCAAACACTGAAAAAGGTCGGTAACATCCCGAGTGCCTGCTTCCTGTCTCCACCCCACACACATGTACATGTGTGTGGGGTGCATTCTTTTTTACTCTGTGTCAGGTACCAGTAGAACACCTGCGCACCATTTTCTCATATCCTTCTCATCTGTACCTAACCTGCGTGGGGTGATTTTTTGCTGGCTATCAATGCTCTATATAGGCGGTGCTTTTTCCCACTTTGTATGCATGTGACAAGTGCTTTGTTAGGTTTTGATATCATAAATATAGCAAGGGATACACCTCTATGGTATAAAACTTGCGAAAAATTGATCGTTTGCTATAATACCATGCAGAAGATGGGAAGTGTTGGTGTGTCACAAAAAACACAACGGATTCTCATCAAGCGGGGAAGAAAGTCATTTTCTGCTTGTGAGAATATTCAGATACTCCCGATGCAGCGTTTCAGTGCGGATACGAGTGGACCGGTGGTGCAATTCCCCGGAAAGCTTGAAGTGTCCTCGTCCTTTTGCAAGGATTGAGGTTGGCTACCGCATAGACAAGCAACTCACACTGTACCGCAGTGGTTTAAAAAAAGTGCTTGTCTTTGTACGGTTCACGAACCCCCTGGTTCTGGAAGCTAGAGCTCATCAGCGAGTAGTAAGTGGATTCTTCCGACGCATACACGCCAAGGATTCCGCTCGCCGAGTTGGCTAACCATTACCAACGGTCGTGTACATAAAATCACTTCCGAAACACTGGCAAAAGGTCGGTACCATCGGATATCGAACCTTCCCATCTTCTTCTTACCCCACCTATGTGTGGGGTGATTTTTTTGCTGGCTATCAATGCTCTATATAGGCGGTGCTTTTTCCCACTTTGTATGCATTTGACAAGTACTTTGTTAGATGTTGCTATCATAAGTATGTCAAAGGATACATCCCTTTCCTATATATACTTGCGAAAAGGTATGAAATATTGTAGTATAGATATTAAAGGTAGCAGTAAGGTGCCTTTGTTCTGTTCATTGCAAAAAGGAAGCGATTGATGTCAAGAAACACCGCAGATGTTGATAGGAATGAAGAAGGTTTTCTTTCCTCATTCCCGGAAAACATCTTTCTCTTTGCACCCTTCATGATCTTGGGCGCGGGTTTCGTTAGCATACTGGTGTTCAAAACACCTTTCATGCCGACAATGCTCACCAGCGTGACGATCTTGATCATAACCGCCTGCACTTTTTTGTTTGAGATGGCTGCGCGGTCTGAGCATAACGATCTACCTGCGAAATGGATCCTTGTCGGACTACTACTTGCACTTGCCTCTTTTGGGACCTTAACGGGGCTGTCTTGGCAGCTGCACATCGGGTGCACATAATCGGAACAACCACCACAATCCCCTTCCTCTGCGGAAGGGGATTTTTTTATAGTATCCGTGTGTTCTTTTGTACTGTAGATTTCCGGATATGTATCTTGTAGCATTTTTTGCTATGATAGTTCCGGCTTCCCATCTTCTCCTTACCCCCACCTATGTGGGGTGATTTTTTTATCACATACCGGATAACACTATCAGGATTTTTTCTTGAGAACTTTTTTTAAATACTGACCGGTATAACTGCCGGACTCTTTTGCCACAGATTCAGGAGTTCCCGCAACAACGATAGTGCCGCCGCGCTCACCGCCTTCCGGACCTATGTCCACAACATAATCCGCATTCTTAATCACATCCAAATTGTGTTCAATCAGCAATACTGTATTACCGCGATCCACCAGACGGTTTAATATCTCTATGAGCCGACGAACATCTTCATAATGCAGACCGACGGTCGGTTCATCCAGCAGATACATAGTTTTTCTGGTATTCGGTCGGTACAGTTCGGAGGCAATTTTCACCCGCTGCGCTTCACCGCCGGAAAGTGTTGTGGACGGCTGACCGAGTTCAAGGTAGCCGAGACCGACATCAACCAAAGTGCTCAGGCGATCATGAATTGTCGGTATGTGCTTAAAAAATTCCGCTGCCTCTTCGGTCGGCATCACGAGCACTTCATGAATATTTTTCCCGCGATAAGTGGTATCCAACACCTCCTTGCTGTATCGCTTGCCGTGACATTCATCGCAAATCACATACACCGTCGGCAGGAAATGCATCTCAACGGCGATAGAGCCGTTCCCTTCGCACTTCTCACATCGTCCGCCGGGGACATTAAATGAAAATCGTCCTGATTTCCAACCGCGATACCGCGCGTCCTCAGTCGCGGCAAAAAGGTCGCGAATATGCGTAAACGCGCCGACATAGGTGACGGGCGTAGAACGCGGCGTGCGTCCTATGGGCGATTGGTCAACCAGCACAACCCTGCTTAAATCAGTATATCCCTCAAACACCTTTGTATTAAAATTTCTCTTCACCGTCAGCCGCCGCTCAAGTTTGTGACGCAAATTTTTGTACACAATATCATACAGCAGCGTTGACTTCCCCGATCCGGAAACACCGGTAATCGCCACCAGCCGTCCGAGCGGAATGGTAACGCTCACATTATTAATATTATTCGCCGTCGCACCGCGCAGCGTCAGCTGACCCCGATTCTCAGTCCGCCGCCGCTCAGGAACGGCAATCAGCCGGTCTCCGCGCAGATACGAAAGTGTCAGCGATCCGGAAGAATTGCGCTTGCTCGTGAGCAGCGATTCAAGAAAACCGGAGACGACCACTTCCCCGCCATGTTTCCCCGCTGCCGGCCCTATATCAACGATATAGTCGGCCGCGAAGATGGTGTCCTCATCATGCTCAACAACAATGATGGTATTACCGAGATCACGCAGATGCAGCAGAGTCCGTATTAACCGGTCATTATCCCGTTGATGCAGACCGATGGTGGGTTCATCAAGCACATATAACGCACCGACCAAACCGGAACCGAGCTGTGAAGCGAGCCGTATCCGCTGCGCTTCACCGCCGGAGAGCGTATTTGCCTTACGGTTCAGGGTCATGTACTCAAGCCCGACATTCCTCAAAAAAGTGATGCGGCTGATTATTTCATTCAGCAGCGGTTCCGCGATATCCTGCTGCTGCTTGTTAAGCGTTAATTCACCAAAAAAAGAAGCGGCATGCTCAACGGTTAATCCGATAATCTCATGTATGCTATGCTTTCTTTTTTTGCCGGTAATAAAGACATGAAGCGCTTCAGGACGGAGTCGCGCGCCGTGACAGGCACCGCATGGTTCATCATCAAACACATCAACCTGCCCGAGACCGTTGCATTCAGGACACGCGCCGTACGGTGAATTGAACGAAAACAAACGCGGTTCAATTTCAGGAAAAGAAAAACCGCAGGCGGGACACAGAAAGCGGGACGAAATGAGGGATTCAGAGCCGTCCGGATAACCGAGACGCACAAGACCGTCCGCCTCATGAATGGATCGCTCAACGGCATCCGACAGCCGTTCACGGAACACGCGCGGATCCTTGGCATAGTCGCTGATATACAGCGCATCAACATGTATATCAATATCATGTTTCTTGGTCTTGCTGAGTGTGAGACGATTCCGAAGAGCATGTTCAGCACCGTCAACACGCGCGGTTTCATACCCTTTCCGCAACATATCATAGAGCAGCTGGTAGTATTCCCCTTTTCGGCCGATGACAAGCGGCGCAAGCACACGGAGTATCCTCTCGTTATACGCAACCCCGGCAACCGAACTACTCTTCTCCAACCACTTCTCCCGCTTGATCTTCCGTTCAATCCGCCGCACAATCTCATCCTTAGAAACCTTCTCAATCACATGCGAACATGACGGACAAAACGGCGTGCCGACACGGGAAAAGAGTACCCGAAGATAGTCGTACACTTCAGTGATGGTCGCGACGGTTGAACGCGGATTGTTGGACCTATTCTTCTGATCAATAGAAATAGCGGGAGAAAGACCGGTAACTTCCCGAATCTCCGGCTTCTGCATCTGCCGAAGAAACTGCCTGGCATACGCGGAAAGCGATTCAACATACCGTCGCTGCCCTTCAGCGAAGATGGTGTCAAACGCCAGCGATGACTTGCCGGATCCGGAGATACCGGTACATACCGTCAGCATATTGCGCGGAATATCAACATCAATGTTTTTCAGATTATGCGTTGACGCGCCGCGAATGCGAATCCATTTGCTGTCATGCGCCATTCCGCTCTTTTTCGCGCGCGCGCCGCTTTGTTTCTTTTTTCTTTTTTCCGGCATACTATCAGCTCCGTTCTTCTGAAGAAGAAAACACGGCATCTTTTTGCACAAGCATCCGCACTGCATCATCAACAGAAAGCACCTGTTTCCTATCATCCATCTCCAAAGTAACAGCACCTGCATCGCGCTCTTTTTCACCGATCACAATCCGAGCAGGTATTTTTTCAGCATGTGTTTTCGCCACTTTCCTGCCGACACTCTCATCACTCATATCACAATCAACCCGAAGACCGGCACCGACAAGACGGTCAGACACAGTACGCGCGTATGCATGCGCACTCTCACCGACTGACAGCACCCGCACCTGCACCGGCGCGAGGAAAAACGGAAAATAGCCGGCGAAGTGTTCAATCATCACGCCCAAGAAACGCTCCAGAGAACCGGACACGGCGCGATGTATCATTATCGGCACCTGCTTCCTGTTGCCGGAGTCAACATAGGAAAGATTAAAACGCTCCGGCATCACAAAATCAAGCTGTATGGTCGCCAACTGCCACTTCCTGCGCAGCGAGTCCCGAAAGTGAAAATCAATTTTCGGTCCGTAAAACGCCGCTTCCCCCGCTTCAATGACAAACGGCAAACCAGCGCGCTCAAGCGCGCTTGTAAGGTATCGTTCAGCATTGTCCCACACGGCATTGTCACCGAGATAGCTGTCCGTATCACTGCCGCGCACCGAAAGAAACACTTCACAATCATCACCGCGGAAAAAACCGAGTGCGGTGTAGAATTCCTTGATAAGTGAAATGGTCGCGGAAACTTCCTCCTCAATCTGCTCTTCCGTGCAGAAAATATGCCCGTCATCCTGCGTAATACTCAGCACCCGTGTCAGACCGAGCAATTCGCCCTTCTGTTCATCCCGATAGTTGGTCGTGAATTCCGCGTATCGGATAGGAAGATCGTTATAGCTCCGCAGCGCGCTCGCGTATATCTGCGTGTGGTGCGGGCAGTTCATCGGTTTCAGCACAAATTCGTCATGCCTGCCGCGCACGGTGAGCAGTTCATCGCCGAATTTATCCCAATGCCCCGATGTCTCGTACAATTCTTTCTTCGCCAGATGCGGTATCCATACATGCTCATAGCCGTACCTTTCCAACAGCACAGACAAAGATTTTTCCAATGCCCTGCGAAGCGCGTTCCCTTTCGGCGTGAACAGCGGCAATCCGGAGCCGACTAACGGCGAAAAAGTAAACAACCCTAATGCTTTCCCTATCTTCCGATGATCCCGCGCCTTTGCTTCTTCAAGCATTCGCTGATACTCATTAAGGTCTTCCTTGGTGTCAAACGCAAGACCGTACACACGCGTCAGCATAGTATTTTGCTCATCACCGCGCCAGTACGCGCCGGCAACGGATTGCAGCGCGAAACTGTCAGGATGTATGGAAGAAATATCGTCAACATGACCGCCGCCGCATAAGTCAATAAAATCACCGGAAGTATATAATGTAATCTCTTTTCCGGCGACAGAAAGTTCGTCAATCAACTCACACTTGTACGGATTATCCTTAAAATACGCAAGTGCCTCCTCTGATGAAACAACCTTTTTTTCAAAAACAGTCCATTGCCCGAGCATCTCCCGCATTTTTTCCTCAACGGCACCCAAATCATCAACAGAAAGCGGAACAGGAATTTCAGCATCATAGTAGAAACCGTCATCAATGGCGGGACCGATGGCAAGCTTAGTACCGGGATACAAAGCAACCAGTGCCGCGCCGAGCGCGTGCGCCAAAGAGTGCCGTTTCTCCTGCAATACATCTGCGGTCTCAGAACTCATACCTTGGTAGAATAACACAATGAAAAAGCAGCAAACAATCAGATATCATCACCGCGAAAAACCGGAATCATGCTCAAAGGGACCGCGGGACGATGCCATAACGGCAAGCCGATCCGCCTTTTCATTCCCTTCTTCATTTGAATGCCCTTTCACCCACTTGAAAACCACATGTTCCTTCACCAACACATCAAGTTCTTTCCACAAATCAACATTCTTGATTGGTTGTTTCCTGCCGCGTTCAAGACGCATCCATCCGTTCTCTTTCCAACCGCGCATCCACTGCGTAATTCCTTTCCGCACATACTCGCTGTCAGTCCAGATAGTGATAGTATCAACGGCACCATATTTTTTCAGCACTTCAATCACCGCGCGCAGCTCCATCCTGTTATTCGTTGTTCTGTAGTACCCCTGAGAAAAAGTGTATTCTAAAGCACCGTCCCGATACACCACCGCACCGATACCGCCAGGACCCGGATTTCCTTTACATGACCCATCCGTGTATACCTCATATTCCATACAGCACAATGTAGCACAGCAGTATATCACTTTATCCACCATACTAAAAATATCTCCTCACCCCTACCTTAAACTATAAGTATAATGCACATTACCCACAAAATCCTGCAAGTTGCACTTGCCATAAGTATACTCAGCATGCTGTTCGTGTCATACGGCATGACAGACGCACAGACCGCGTGCGCGGACGGAGAAGTACTCACCCTCGCCAGTACGGGTCTGGAGTGTGTTTCCGCGGAGCAGGCATTGCTGGAATCCAATAACTGTCCCGAAGGACAGTTTCTGCAGGTGACCACGGTCAACGGCGTCAGACAGGTTACCTGTGCCAGTGTTCCGACAGTGGACCCCCCAAAAGAATGCGGCACGGGAGAGTATGTCCGCGGTGTCAACAATGACGGGTCGCTGGACTGTGCGACCATTCAGACCGTCCCTTCCTGTGCAGTGTCGGTCTCACCCGCATCGCCGACAACAGCACAGTCGTTCACCTTAACGGTGACACCACGGAACTTCTCTGCTGCCGGTAACTATACCTACCGCTGGAAGTTTGACACGCAGAGCAGAATACTGCGTGAGGAAACGACCGCAATGACCTCAGATACCCTGTCCATTAACGCAGGAGACATCGCCAACCCGTACAACTCACCGTACTATGTGACGGTGACGAAAAGCACACAAAGTACCTCATGCGGTATCGTGGTGCCGGTGGTTGCTGCTACCGTTCCATCCTGCTCCGGCGGAAGTGTCAGCTGGACTGTGAACAACAAGACCTGCACCGGTTCCCTAGACGAGACAAAATCCGGTAGCAGCGATACTGCAATTGATAGCAACAGACCGCCCACCGGCAGCGCGACCTATCACTGTAATAATGACAGGACATGGGGAGAACCAACGAGCGCATCATGTGCAGACGATCCTCCCCACTGCCAAGAAGACGATGAGGTCACCTGGACAGTAGGCAGTCACACCTGCACCGGTTCCCGAGACGAGACAAACTCCGGTAGCAGCGATACTGCAACTGATAGCACCGG
This sequence comes from Minisyncoccota bacterium, assembly GCA_958295675.1. Lineage (GTDB taxonomy): Bacteria > Patescibacteriota > Minisyncoccia > Phycocordibacterales > JABAAK01 > JAPPJI01. The sequence continues at coordinate 522,032 of OY282360.1, forward strand.
ACCGTCAACCGGTAGCGCGACCTATAGCTGCAACAACGGTGCCTGGACCGAACCGACTAACACAAGTTGCGAATCTACAACTCTTCCTCCTCTCAAGTGTTCAGGCGGTAGTGTTGATTGGAGCGTGGACAATCACGACTGCACCGGTTCCCGAGACGAGACAAACTCCGGTAGCAGCGATACTGCAACTGATAGCACCGGACCGTCAACCGGTAGCGCGACCTATAGCTGTAACAACGGCGACTGGATCGCAACTAGCATGAGTTGCGGATATGGAGATCCACCCTGTAATTGCACCCCGTCCGCAACCGACAGCACAACCGCCGGTACCCGTGCCACACCTCATACATGGTGCAAGAGATCCTGCGCCGGTCGTACTGTCAGATGGACCGTGAACGGCAAGACCTGTTCGGGCTCCTTGCCAGAAGTAACTCCTGAAGCCGATATAGGTGAAAATCCAACCACCGTGTGGGACACGACTGGAACGACACGCGGCAGAGCCATTTACGACTGCAATGATGGTACCTTGAGCAACCCGCTGTTCGCGTGGTGCACAAGTGCGACGACATCCTGCGCCGCTGATACAGTCAGCTGGACCAAGAACGGCAGGACTTGCACAGCGTCCCGACCTATGGCACCTTCCGGCGGAGAGGTCTTCATACGGAGTACCGAAGGAACATCACGCGGCAGTGCGAAGTACCTCTGTACCAATGGCACCTGGAGCGACGAGCCATCTTTCGCATTGTGCGACAGAACATGTGCCGGTGGTACGGTCAATTGGACAGTAGGCAGTCACACCTGCACCGGCACCCGAACCACAACACGACATGGTGGCGGCAGCGTCGCGAGGGATGCCACCAAACCAACAATCGGTGTCGCCGCCTACAGATGTGTTAATGGTACCTGGAGAACCATGTTTAGTAGATACGATGCTTCTTGGATTTTCTGGAGACATTGGAGTGACAATATGCATGACTCAATATGGTTAAGCGGAACCGGTGCGACTTGCTCATCCACATCCTGTCCCGCCGATATAGTCACATGGAGTGAAGACAACAACAGAATTTGCAGATTTTCCCGCTCAATTACACCTTCCGGTGCATACGCTAATCTATTGGACACTGATGGATCAACGGGTGGTGGCGGATTTTACAAATGTAACGACAATGGCTCATGGGATGATGCTGACAGCACGAATGCCTGCACCACGAGTGGGTGTCTGCAAGACGGCGTATGCGATACCAGCAGGCAGAACAGGTGCTCGTCCGGCACGCTCTACAATGATGCCAATGACTCCGCGGTGGCTGACACGACCACGCACTACAAATGGCGCTGCGACGGACGGAATGGCGGAAAAAACTCTCCTGTCTGCGAAAAGGAAAAACCGTGCGGCACCTGCAACTGCACTACATCAAAAACAGACGCTACGAACGCCGGTACTTGCAGTACCACCGGCAATACCTGCACCGTCTCGGCAAATAACTGTCCGAAGAGCCCTAAATGCGGTTCCTGGTCACCGGCACGAAACACGGTCTGTAGCGGCACGAGATTCACCCAGTTCAGAACCTGCAACACTGAGTGTAATAACTGTGCAACAAGTCGGTTGACGACCGGGACAAAACCCCAAAGTGGGACATGGTCACCGGCACGAAACACGGTCTGTAGCGGCAAGAGATTCACCCAGTCCAGAACCTGCGGTTCACGATCAACGACCGGCACGAAACCGGCGACAAATTGTCAATGGGGACCTTGGAGTGATTGGAGTACATGTTCAAATGGCTCCCAAAGCAGATCAAGAAGTAAAACCGTAACCGAGTCAACCTGCGGCACCTGCTCAGGTTCAAGCACCCAATCACAGTGTTGTGGTAGTGGATGCACTCCTGTTCCTTGTGTCTGCACCGCATCAAAAACCGATGCCGCGAACAAAGGCACCTTGTCTGACGGCAGCGGTGCCTGCACCGTCACGGCGAATAACTGTCCGACAAAAACCTGCAACTGCACTACATCAAAAACCGATGCTACGAACGCCGGCACCTGGTCTGACGGCAGCGGTGCCTGCAACGAGGCGAATAATTGTCCACAAACACCTGTATGCAACAATGCTGAAGTAGATGAATGCTTAGTCGGGCGCAAATCAAACACCGGCACGAGATGTCAAGATACCACTACGCTTGACCGTTGGTGTTGCATAGGAAAGCCCGACACTGAGATAGCGTATTGTGACATAAAGAAACCGGGATGTGAGGATAAAGATGTAACTTGGGGAACTCAATGTGGTGGAAGCACAGGAACAGCAAGTGCAAGCGGAAGTAAGGTAGTCGCCAATACTAAAGCTGGCTACACCGGCAGCGCGACCTACAGTTGTAACAACGAAACATGGAGTGGTCCGACCGCTTCGAGTTGTAGAGAGAATTTGTGTGAATGGAGTACCTGGTCACCGGCGGCGAATACAAAAACCTGCGGCACATCATTCACGCAAGAGAGAACCTGCGGTTCTGGAGATGAAACCAAACAGGAAACCCAAACCGCGACCGGTACCAAACCCAGTGCTTGGAGCACCTACGCACCGGCAACGAGCACGGTCTGCAGCGACGAATCATTCACGCAAGAGAGAACCAGAACCTGCGGTGACCCCACAAGCGAAGAGAGAACCGCGAGAGGGACGGCAACCTGGAGTACCTGGTCACCGGCGGCGAATACAAAAACCTGCGGCACATCATTCACGCAAGAGAGAACCTGCGGTTCTGGAGATGAAACCAAACAGGAAACCCAAACCGCGACCGGTACCAAACCCAGTGCTTGGAGCACCTACGCACCGGCAACGAGCACGGTCTGCAGCGACGAATCATTCACGCAAGAGAGAACCAGAACCTGCGGTGACCCCACAAGCGAAGAGAGAACCGCGAGAGGGACGGCAACCTGGAGTACCTGGTCACCGGCGGCGAATACAAAAACCTGCGGCACATCATTCACGCAAGAGAGAACCTGCGGTTCTGGAGATGAAACCAAACAGGAAACCCAAACCGCGACCGGTACCAAACCCAGTGCTTGGAGCACCTACGCACCGGCAACGAGCACGGTCTGCAGCGACGAATCATTCACGCAAGAGAGAACCAGAACCTGCGGTGACCCCACAAGCGAAGAGAGAACCGCGAGAGGGACGGCAACCTGGAGTACCTGGTCACCGGCGGCGAATACAAAAACCTGCGGCACATCATTCACGCAAGAGAGAACCTGCGGTTCTGGAGATGAAACCAAACAGGAAACCCAAACCGCGACCGGTACCAAACCCAGTGCTTGGAGCACCTACGCACCGGCAACGAGCACGGTCTGCAGCGACGAATCATTCACGCAAGAGAGAACCAGAACCTGCGGTGACCCCACAAGCGAAGAGAGAACCGCGAGAGGGACGGCAACCTGGAGTACCTGGTCACCGGCGGCGAATACAAAAACCTGCGGCACATCATTCACGCAAGAGAGAACCTGCGGTTCTGGAGATGAAACCAAACAGGAAACCCAAACCGCGACCGGTACCAAACCCAGTGCTTGGAGCACCTACGCACCGGCAACGAGCACGGTCTGCAGCGACGAATCATTCACGCAAGAGAGAACCAGAACCTGCGGTGACCCCACAAGCGAAGAGAGAACCGCGAGAGGGACGGCAACCTGGAGTACCTGGTCACCGGCGGCGAATACAAAAACCTGCGGCACATCATTCACGCAAGAGAGAACCTGCGGTTCTGGAGATGAAACCAAACAGGAAACCCAAACCGCGACCGGTACCAAACCCAGTGCTTGGAGCACCTACGCACCGGCAACGAGCACGGTCTGCAGCGACGAATCATTCACGCAAGAGAGAACCAGAACCTGCGGTGACCCCACAAGCGAAGAGAGAACCGCGAGAGGGACGGCAACCTGGAGTACCTGGTCACCGGCGGCGAATACAAAAACCTGCGGCACATCATTCACGCAAACGAGAACCTGCGGTTCTGGAGATGAAACCAAACAGGAAACCCAAACCGCGACCGGTACCAAACCAAGAGACGGCGGATGGAGTACCTATGGTTCTTGCGAATGTACCTCCAGCACTTTTGATGCGGCGAACGCCGGTACACAGAGCAGAACCTGCAACAACCCGGTACGGGGGTGCTCCGGCAGCGCATGCTCCGGCAGCGCATCCCAATCCTGTACCGTCTCGGCGAATAATTGTCTAGAAAGAAACGGTCAGTGTGGTGGTGACCCTACAATAAGCGGCGACGCATTCACTGGATACTATGTTCTTAATAAGCATAGGAATTCACTCTGTAAATATGGGACATCTTATGGTTTTAGATCATTACGAGAAAGCGACCAAGGAGGTACTCAACATCCAAATCCTAATCTTAGATTCTACAAAGCAGTTTGGAAATGCGCTGAAAGCAGCAATGATGTTTCTGTTTCTGTTGCCAGTTGTTCCAAAACATTTTTTGTGCCGGGCTCCTAGGATTAGCAACGCTGTATATAAGAGCAAATAAAAAAACCCCCGCGGATAACCGCGGGGGTAGTGCCTTGTAGGCGAAAAAAAGAGGTTACCGATCAACGACCGGCAGCATCGCCGCAGCGCAGCGGAAGTCAACGAGTCCCTGACCGAATTCACGGTCAACCCCGGGCTCCCCGATATCCGTCGCGCACGACTTCAGGGCGTGCACCACATCCTCCGCATCCTCGTAGGTCTGGAAGAGGTGGAACACCGCCGCGCTGAGTGCCGGTGCCGATGCCGAGGTAATCCTCGACTGCTCCACCGCGAAGCACTGCTCCCTGGTGTCGCCGCACATCATGACACCGGTATCCGGCACGACCGTGCCGTCCTGTCTGCGCACCGCCGCGGTCGCCATCAGCACCTTACCGGTCCTGACCGCGTCCATCGTTGCGGTATACATCCACCGCCGACCGCCATCATCACAGGTGAAGTACGAATGGTCAGGACGCCACAGGTCCCGATCCGGATTGTCCGGCGGATCGCACTGATTCACGCTATGGTGGTTCACATTACCGGCACTCGCCACAAATATGATATTGTGCGCAGCAATGTGCTCCGCAGCAAGCCTGTTGAAGGCGGGCAGTACCGACCGGTTCACCACCAGGGTCTCGGCGCGCAGAGCGGCGTTGTCCGGGTGGGTCAGGAAGCCGTACGCACCGTCCACTACGCGCCAGTCCGTTATCCCCGGACCGTGCACATGGATGTTCGCTTTCGGCACGCCCTCTTCTTTCATGTTCACATACACCGTCCGCTGGGCATGGCTGCCCTCAAACGCTTCACCATCAGCCAACTCCGAGATCACCAGTTTGTAGCGGTGTTCGTCATCGTCAGTGATACGACCGATGAGGTCGCGCATGCCGGCGAAGGACAGGGTGTTGGTTACCGTGATCGGCTCGGTGTGCGTGGCTTCCGCGCCGTAGCGGTCGGTAACGGTCAGGGTGACCGGGTAGGTCGTTGTGGCGGGGTAGCGACCCTCGTAGCCGTGGCGAGCGCCCCGGGTACGCCCGAAGAACCAGGTACTGTCGTAGACAAACAGGGGGGTCGGACCGGTGCCGGTCGTGGTGTCAACCCGCAGACTGTTCTCCCCGAAGTCCCAGGCGTAGTCCGTGAGGTCTCCTTTGGACGCGGTGGCGTCAAAGCGGATGCCGAACGGGATGCCGTCGTCCTCCTCGTAGGTGAACGATGCTTCCACAGGTCTGGCGATGACCCGAATGCCTGCCGGTGTGTAGGAGAGGTTGGTGAGGTGCCCGGTTGTTGTCTGTATGAGGGACAGCAGGATGACGGGATTGGTCGCGGTGACCATGAGCCGCCACTTACCGCTGCCGTCGCCGAGTCCCAGATCTTCCAGCCGTTTGGCGGTGAAGGTTTTCACTTCATTGCCCCGCAGGGTGATGCGGACTGTACTGTCGCCTTCTCTGCCTCTATCGTCAAAGCCGCGGACGGTGACCGTGGTCACGGCACCCGTGGTGTTGACGATTCGCAAACTGCTCTCCCGATCGGTATTGCTGCCCGGGTTGAGTATGGGTACCTGGTGCGTCCGTCCCGCATCACCCACGATATCGTGGAGTGCGGTGAGAAAACCGTCATCGGTGCGCATGTAGGCGAGTACCTGTAGGTCCAGATCGCCGGAGACCGTCAGCCGCCAGTGACCGGTACCGTCGCCGACACCGGTGATACCTTTGGCGACACTGCCGTTTTCCAGATCATTGGAGTTGAAGTGCCGCACCTGATTGGCGCCGATGGGGATGGTGAACGAGCCCCGTTCGGTGCCCGAGTCATCCCTGGCGCGTACCGTCACGGTGCCCGCTTCCGGTGAGCGGTTGATGATCCGCGCGAAACTCTGCCTGAACCGCGAGACCGCGGTGAACAGCGGAATCGTGGTGCCTTCCGGTGCCGATGAGAGGTTCGTGAGGTAGCCGACCTTGGTGCTCATGAGGGACATGACGACAATGGATTCCGGTGCCGTGACGAGCAATCGCCACTTACCGCTTCCGTTGCCGAGTCCTCCGTTCTCCAGGTCTTTCGCGCTCAGGGTACGTGCACCGTTGGGGCGGAGGGATACCGTCACGGGACGGTCTCCCGCTGCACCCTGATCGTCAGTACCCCGCACGGTTACCGTGATAGTCCGCCCCGACCGATTGATCAGCCGGAGCATACTCTCCTGGTTCACGTTTGAGGCGGGATTGAAGGTCATGACCCGGTAGACCCCGTCAGGGCCTCGTGCCACGGTGTTGTTCATCGCGGTGAGAAAGCCGTCATCGGTACGCAGGTACGCGGTGACCGCAATCGGCAGCGCACTGTCCAGTGCGAGCTGCCAGTCACCGGTGCCGTTGCCGATACCGGTGATACCTTTCACGGCATTGCCGTTCTCCAGGTCGTCTGAGTTGAAGTGGTACACCGCGGATGCAGCGATGCGGAACGAACTCCGGTGCAGGACACCGGCATCGTCACGGGCACGGATTGTGACCGTACCGTCTCGGTGTGCGAGATTCACGACTCGCGTGAATCCCTGCCGAATACCGTCATTCGCGGGAGCGAACAGCGGTACCGTCTGTGTTTCGCCGACTGCGAATGTCGCGGTCAGCAGGAAAACAGGCAGGATGCCTGCTGCTCGTCTGTGCATGAGAAACGTCCTCGTTGTGTGTGGAAAGAACAGGGTTCTGGCGGGTAGTGTAGCATATTTTGCTGGTTTATGCTGTGGCAGATACTGTACAGCGTCTCCTATGTTAATGAATGTATGTTTTGAAACATCTTTGACTTTTTCTTTTTCTTTTTTTTTATTTTTTTAATTGATAATCAGTATCGCGGTATCCCGCGATGTATACTACGGGGTAACGGACTGTAGCATAATGGTAGTGTGCACGCATGGGGTGCGTGTGGTTCGGGTTCGATTCCCGGCAGTCCGACTCTGTGTAGCATCATATAGTGGAAAGCAATGTCTTTCTATAGCTCCGCACCATGCTGAATCATGTTTTGTATCACGCTGCTATTACTGTTGAAGACCGGAAACAAATTCCAGCATCTGCTCTATCTTGCTCTGCAATCGCTCTTCCGTCTCACGCGCTCTGCGGGCGGTATATGTATCCAAATCCTGCAAAGATAACAATCGTTCCTGGTGTCCCTTCGCGAGGATTGATAATGACATGCGCAGGAATCTGATGAAATGATTGAAAACCGCCCTGTCCGAACGGGATACATCAGTGATTGATTCACCGGTTGATTCAATAATTTTAGGAATCAGGTTTCTTTGAATCGGCAGGAAACATAACGGGGAATCGGCATAGTACCGCGCCGGTACAAACAGTCCGTCCTCATTCTTTTTATACCCATAATCAATTTGTACGCCGTTTTCATTTATGTGTTCAATCTGATTCATTTTTCTTCTGGTTGCCTTTTCTAAATCATCAGAAATAACTTCGTCAACGGAGCACACGACATCGCCTGTTTCCCGGTCAATGATAATGGTGTCAACACCGTGTTCATAGTCGTCATACTTGGCTGTCCGTAGAACGGCAAATCGATCAGGCATGACTTTTGTGAAAATAACAGAAACCAGCTGTTCAAAGCACTCTGATTCAATGTTGTTCCGTTTATCAACATCAACACTCCTATCTCTGATATGTCTCTCCTTTTTTTCCACATACCTCCTATCCTTATCCAGTTTCTCGGGAGGATAGAATGCACGAAAGGCGGAAACACTGACCCGTCCGTCATGCTCAAGCTGTATACCGATATCCTCATAGTGCTCAACAATACCGGTCATGAGTGTGTGCATCTTCTCCCGTTCTTTTTTTAGAAATTTGTTCTCAACACCATTACTTGATTCGCGGCCTGAAAAAGAATAGTTTCTTCTTTCCCTTCTCATACTATTGCAGTATAGCATCAAAAACACATGAAGATGGTGTACACTATGCGATATATAAATCATGACGAACCACACTGACCGAAAACAACAATTTTCCGGAGGGTATATCATGACCGGGTTTAGTACCAATCTTCGTGAAATCGTATACGGCGGCATTGACGGCATTATCACCACTTTTGCCGTTGTCTCCGGTTTTTCCGGCATGTCGCTGACTACGGAATCAGCGGTTTCCCTGTCAGCTGCCGTCGTACTGCTGTTCGGATTCGCGAATCTGTTCGCTGACGGGGTGTCCATGGGTCTCGGCAGTTTTCTCTCTCTTCGATCGGAAAATAAACTGTTTGTGCTTGCAGAAAAAAAGAAACGGGAAGAACTGCGGAAAAATGAATCCTTTGAAGCGCGAAAAACAGCGGATATACTTGAGGCACACGGATTCTCAAAAGACGATGCGGACACTGTCACGGATATATTCCGAAAAAATAAGGGGTACTGGCTGAACTTCATGATACGGGAAAAAATAAATATTCTTCCTGCTGAAAACAGCGGTATGGTGAAAAAATCTGTCTCCATTTTCTGCGCGTTCATACTCTTCGGCATGGTTCCGATACTGCCCTTTCTGTTCGTTACTGTCCCGTCACAGGCGTTCTATGTCTCCGTTATGAGTGTCATTATCGCACTCACCGTGCTCGGCATAGTCCGCGGTGCCGTTACAAAAGAAAACATAGTGTACGCGATCGCGGAGGTGCTTTTCATCGGGCTGGTTGCCGGAAGTATTGCGTTCTTCATCGGTTCTCTGTTTGAAGGGGCGGTATAGCGGTGTAGAAAAAGGTAACCATGCGCGCAACGCGCGGTACACTGACGGCATGTCTTTCCCTATCACGACACTCTCACCGGACCAATACCCGCCGTCTCTGAGAGAAATACCGCACATCCCGAAACATCTTTACTGCCGCGGCAAATCTATGGACGAATCAAAACATGTGATCGCCGTTGTCGGCGCGCGGCGACATTCTGACTACGGTAGAAAAGCGTGCGAAAAAATAATCACGGATCTCGCAGGATACCCGATAACCGTTATCTCCGGGTTGGCTATCGGCATTGATGCTATCGCGCACGAAACAGCCATAGCATCGGGGCTCACCACCGTGGCAGTGGTCGGTTCAGGACTTGACGATTCGGTGCTGTACCCTGCCGTGAACAAGCCGCTCGCGCAACGAATTCTTGAACATGACGGCTCGCTTATCTCTGAACTGGAGCCGCAAGCACGCGCGACAAAATACACATTCCCGTCCAGAAACCGCATCATGGCGGGACTTGCTGAAATTGTCATCGCCGTGGAATGCGAATTAAAATCAGGAACCCGCATCACTACCCGACTCGCGACTGAATACAACAAAGAGGTCGGCGCGGTACCGCACAGTATATTCTCAGAAGTCGGTGCGGGTACAAACGCTCTCATACAGCAGGGCGCGCATGTGATACGGGACGGGAGAGATGTCATTGAACTGCTCGGTTTGGAAACACCGGTGAACACTGCCGTAAAAACGGAAACACTCACCGATGCGGAACAAAAGGTGTACAATGCACTGAACACACCGAAAACAAAAACCATGCTGTCACAGGAAACAAATCTGTCCGCACAGGAGCTGCAGTCAGCGATTGCCGCGCTTGAAATGAAAGATGTGGTGATAGAAATGATGGGGACAGTACAGCGACGATGAGTGGTGTATAAAAAATATCTCCGCGCCGAATTGCTCCGGAGCGGAGACAGAAGTGTGTCTGAGAAGGTTACTTGTCTTCAGACCGTTTGCCGTAATCAGCCGCATCGCTCATGTCGCCGAGACGGGATGTGGAAATGCCGAAAGTGCTGGCAAAGCGACGAATCCACGCATGAACGATGGTGCGGACTTCAGGATGTACCCTCACACCGGAACGCAGCCGCAGAAGATACAGCCACTTATCCAGAGTGCCGTTCATCTCGAAAAACACCTCAACACCCATCGGCAGGAAGTACAGAATGTCCTGTGACCTGGAAAAGGTATTCCAATACACTCTGGACATGGTTAACCCACCAGCGGTTGAGTGCACTACTTCATTCCGCTTATCTAGTGATGGTATTTGATCAAAATACCACCCTGCAAAGCGAACATGTTCCGATTCCGCCGGAAGCGAAAACGATTTCGCATACGGTCGATGCCGCCACAAGTCACGCAATGACCGCATTGACACTGAACCAGTACAGCGAATCGTCCCGAATCGTCCGAGAAAATCGTCAGACAGACGGGAATCCAATGCAAGCCGCAACAGGTTATCAATGTAAGGGCTGCATACCCTTTTTGTGTCAAACAATGCGAAGTGCGCTTCAGCAGATTCAGGTACATCAGAACGAACAAGCCGTTCGTCGCGTGCCAAAAAGGCATGGTTTTTCAGACAATCTCGCAATGATGCACGAGTGTTGAACTCAGCAGGATCCCGTTCCTTTACGGAATTCGGACACACATGGTTGATGACCCGAAGCAAATGATCACCGATGGCGGTAATCTCACCCTGACCTAGATAGGACTGCATTTCCCACGCATGCTCAATCAGGTTGCGAATATCACAGGTCAACACAACACTGGTACGCGCTGCCAAAGGCAAAAACGCACCGGCGATGTCAAATGCTTTCGGTTCCGCATCCTTCGGTTCCATTCCCTGTTTTCGGAACTCCTCCTTGAGCATATCCAACACACTGCGGTACTGTGAGAACCAGCCCTTGACGGTATCGTGTGCATCCGTATTGTCCCGGAGAGACGGCGGCAGCAGATACCTTGTCTCGCTGAAGTCAATGTATCGCGTGGATGCCTCCTGTCCCTGAAACCGAGCGAACTCAATAGTCCGCAACGCACCGTACATGGACACATCCTCAACAGCAAGCGTCAGATGCCCCATCTCGCCGATGGAATCGTGTCCGTAGTTGCGGAAGTATCTGCCGATAATTCTGTCCCGCTGTTTCAGTGTGAGTTCAGCGAAACGAACACGAAGCGGCGCAGGATCGCGCGACAGTGTGGCACCGAGTGCGGCGAACATTTCCGGATCGCCGTTGATCAGCACGACAATCCGAAATCCCAATGGGTGTTCATATTCCCGCAAACGCATGCCATCGCTACCGACAATTTCAGTCGGTTCAACCGGCAATGCCAGTATGTCTGTGTCAGCCATGAAATCTCTCCCTTTTGTGGATGTTCACCGCCCCGGTACCTCATTCAAGGAACGGACTTGTGGCAAAAGACCAATGCCGTTGGTGCGGCATACTTCCTATAGTATACATCTAAAAATAGCAAACAATCAAACAGAACAATTTGACAATAAATCGTGTATACTATATACCGAGAACATATGCAGAACCTCGTTATCGTTGAGTCACCGACTAAAGTAAAAACAATAGAAAAATATCTCGGTAAAGAATATAAAGTGGTCGCTTCAGTCGGACATATACGGGATTTGCCGAAAAGCGAAAAAGATGCGGTTGATATTGACCGCGGATTCACGCCGAAATATGTGACCAATACGGAAAAAAAGAAAGTGGTACAGGATATCAAAAAAAAGGCGAGAAGCGCGGACCGCGTCATACTCGCGACTGATCCGGACCGTGAAGGCGAAGCGATTGCATGGCACATACAACAGGCCGTTGATCTTGAAAACCCGGATAGGGTTGTATTCAATGAAATAACCGAAGAAGCGGTTCGTGAAGCGCTGAAACATCCGAGAAAAATAGATCAATCACTCAGAAAATCACAGGAAGCGCGACGAGTGCTGGACCGGTTATTCGGCTACACGCTCAGCAAACTCATCTGGACCAAGGTGCGGTACGGACTCTCCGCGGGACGCGTGCAATCCCCGGCTCTGCGCATACTCATGGAACGGGAACGGGAGATACGAAAGTTCAAACCGGAAACCTATTGGGAAATACGCGGAACATTTAAGCGGGAAGACGGAAAAGAATACATAGCGGAATGTGAAAAGACATTTGACAAAAAAGAAGAGGTTTCTGATATTGTACATCAGGCAAAAAAGAAGAAGTGGAAAGTTAATGATATACAGGAACGGATGCAGAAACGAAATCCGCGCGCGCCGTTCATCACCTCAACACTGCAGCAGGCGGCAAACAGCGCGTTCGGGTGGTCACCGTCATACACAATGCGAACAGCGCAGCGGCTCTATGAAGCGGGACATATCACCTATATGCGCACCGACTCAACAAACCTATCCGCACACGCCCATGCAATGCTGAAAAAGCACATCACGGAAGAATACAATGCGAATGAATACCGCAGAACGGATTACAAGACAAAAAGCAAATCGGCACAGGAAGCGCACGAAGCAATTCGTCCCGCATCAATCAGCGGCATACACCGCGGAAAAACAAAACAGGAAAGCGCGCTCTACACCCTGATACATCAGCGAACGGTCGCGAGTCAAATGAACCCCGCGGAACTGGTACGCACTGTGGTATCTTTTACAGCGGACGGCATGCCGCTTTTTCTCATTCGCGGTGTCGTCATCGTGAAAGAAGGGTGGTTCATGGCGGATCCGAACGCGCGCGGTGAAGAAATAACGCTTCCGACATTCAACAAAGATGAGAATATGATATGCACTGATATGCAGTCAGCGGAAAAACAGACCGCTCCGCCGTCACGCTACTCAGAAGCCGGATTGGTTAAGGAACTTGAAGCGCGAGGCATCGGCAGACCATCCACCTATGCTCCGACTATCCAGACACTTGTGGAGAGAAAGTATGTTGAAAAAGAGAACCGATCACTCAAACCGACAACACTCGGCGATGTTGTCAGCTCATTCATAGAAAAAAACTTTGAAAACTATATCAGCGATTCCTTCACGGCAAATATGGAACAGAATCTTGATGAAATAGCGAACGGAAAAAAGGAATACGAGGAAACACTTTCATTATTCTACCGTCCGTTCAGAGAAAGTGTGGAATCAAAACAGGATGTTCCCAAACTGACTTCACTCGGTGCCGCACCGAAAGAATACCTCTGTCCTGTCTGTGACGGCACTATGGAATACAAACTGTCAAAAACAGGCACTTTCATGAGTTGCAAAAAGTATCCCGAGTGTCTCGGGGCGCGCACGGATGAAGGAGAAGAAATACAGCCGCCGAAACCGATCGGCAAACCATGCCCGAAATGCGGTGAATCGCTGGTGAAACGAACCGGTAGATTCGGTGAATTCATCAGTTGTGAAACATACCCGAAATGCAAGTATGTTGAAGAAGACCCCGAAGAAAAAGCAAGAAAAGATACCGGTGTGCTGTGTACAATCTGCAAAAAAGGAACCATAATTGAACGACAGGGTAAGTTCGGTCCTTTCTTCGGTTGCTCAGAATACCCGAAATGCAAGAACACAATGCGCGCGCGACCGACGGGAGAAAAATGTCCAGAATGCGGCGCACTGATGATGGAAGGCACAAAGACCATACCAAATCGCTGCTCTGTAAAGACATGTCCGATGCATAACCCGCACAAGGCATAATCATAAAAAATTCTGCCGATGTCCGAAGACAATCAGCAGAATATGGATCGGAACAACGCAATCAATCGTGAGCATGAAGACATCAAAGACCGAGCACTAATTTTTGCAAATCAGCGCGGGTTACTTTAACATCCTTATCACCTCTCCACAACGCGGTACACGCTCCGGAAAGAAACGATTCTGACGATTCCGTCTTTAAGCCATCGACACATTGCTCACGGGAAACAGTTGTGCCGTCACTCAGTTTGATTTTTGCGTCGGCATAATGCACCAACACATCAGCAAGTCGTCTGTTGTACTCACACCAAATGGGTACATCGTACCTGTATTCCCCTGTTTCCTCATCAAGCATGGGAAAAAGGTAATCCCTGTAGTCAATACCTGCATCACGAATTCTGATGCAAATACTGACATCCTGTTCGGGTGAAGAAGGTGCGGGAGAACCTTCATGGCGCGGCAAAGCAGCGGCTTTTGGCTCTTTCTTTTCCGAATCTGATTGATTGAAAAAGGCAAAACCCTGAGACCGAACTCCGGAAAGTGTACCACTCTCCGCGGCAACGGCACAAACACACGACACCTGCACACCGGCACAAACAAAAAAACCGGCAAGCACTTTTTTTAAACCACCTTTCACCATCACACAACCTCCTTCAGTGAGCAGGACGAAAGAACACTCTATTTATATTTTATCACAACAAGAAGAGTATATATAAAAAAGTAACACCGATGTGAATAAAAAGTAACCGCGACAATATACATGTTTTCACATGACATTGTCGCGGTAAAATGCTACCTCACTCCGGGAACGAGCATACTAAGATCTCGCACCCGAATTGTGGCCATCTCTTGATCACCTTTCCATAGCGCAGTACACGCCCTAGAAAGATCAGAAGGACCGTCATGTGCCGCAAGATTCCTGATACATTCATCTTGCGATACAGACGTGCCGTCATCAAGAGAAATTTCCTCAAATGAAGAAGGACCGGATTCAGCGAGTTTCAGCGCAAGTCGAGCATTGTATCGGCACCAGATAACAGGCTGGTATCTCCAGCTCCGTGTTCTGGTGTTGAATACTCTCTCACGCAGATACGCCCTGTGGTTCAGGGTACGCAACTTCTCACACGCGTTCCTCGAGTTTTGATCATCAGAATGCTGAGCAAGGTTTTCCGCCGGAACCACTTGATCCGATTCACCCTCTTCAACAGGATCCTCAATCACCTCGGGTCCATCGGCTTCAGCATCATCTTCAAAGAACGGGAAGTCGTCAACCAAAACCGGTTTCGGTGTTTCGTCAACAAAAGTCACCTCCACACGAATTGGTTTGTGATGTTCCGGAAGAACATCAAGATCGGTGCTCGCAGCGTCCTCAGCAGAACCATCAAATCCGGGGAGATGAAGAACCGGATCTTCAACGACCACTTCTCCGGAGAGATTCGGCTCTTCAACAACAACCGCTTCTCCGGAGAGATTCGGCTCTTCAACAACAACCGCTTCTCCGGAGAGATTTGGCTCTGCAACAACAACCGCTTCTCCGGTGAGATGAGGAGTCAGATCTTCAACAACCACTTCCAGCACTCTCACTCTGTCGCCATCAGCAGTTTCAACCTCAAACTCTCTCAAAGGAAGACCACTTTCTGCAGGAGTCGAGGGGGTGAGAATTTTCCCGGCGCCAGCAGCTTTCTCCTCAATCTCTTTCAGAGAAACACCGAATCCTCCTTCTGCTTCCTCAACTACTGCACCTAGTTGCGCAGGATCCGGAGAGTCGTCGCTTACTCCTTCCGATCCCTCAATTTCTGTACGTGGTGGCACAGAAGTCAAGGTCTCATCAGTCGCTGTTGCCCCCTCATCCGTTTCGCTTGATAGCGCAGGAGCCGGAGAGTCGTCGCTTACTCCTTCCGATTCCTCAATTTCCGTACTTGGTTGCACAGAAGTCAAGGTCTCGTCAGTCGCTATTGCCTCCTCAAACATCTCGCTTGGTAGCGTGGTTTCCGGAAACAGAACAGCGGGATCTTCCCCAGCTACTGCATCTGGTTGCGTAACAACCAGAGAGTCGTCAGATGCTTCCACTTCCTCAACTTCCGCGCTTGGTTGCACAGGAGCCGGAGTGTCGTCAGATGCTTCCACTTCCTCAACTTCCGCGCTTGGTTGCACAGGAGCCGGAGTCTCGTCAGTCGCTGTTGCCTCCTCATCCATTTCGCTTGATAGCGCAGGAGCCGGAGAGTTGTCAAATTGAGTTTCAGTCCTTCCTTCAAAGGAAAACAGAAACCGAGTCGTTTGCTCCACAAACACCTCGAACGGTATATCGCCGTATTTGTGCTCAAATACGGCACCTCCACCGAACAGGGTCAATGCAGAAACCACACACAAAAAACCTTTGAACATGGTCTTTTCCTTCAGTTGTTGATGGTAGACAGCACAAAGACTGCCACTCTAGTTTCTATTATATAAAATATAAACATATTGTCAACTTTTATAGAATAAGGTTCAAAAAAAATACAACTAAATAACCCCTTCCCTATATAAAAAGAAAAAGACCACAACAACAAGATAAACTGTCGTTGTGGCCTTTGAAAATCACCGCCGATCAAAAACGAGACGGTACAAGTCAGATGACATCACGGTGGGCTTTCCACCACGAAGCAACACTGAGCAAGCGCGGGAATAAAGGTTCTTCCCGTCCGTCTGCATCGGCAGATGGGCGACACAGTCCTCAACCGTGACTGGCTCGCCGTCAACATCAATGCTGTCCGCGGCAATGTCTGCGTTTCCAAGTTCAGCAGCCAATGTGCGGTTGTACGCACACCATGTTGCTGCCGAGTAAACACGAAACCCGCCATCCCCGAGGTTAGTGTCATAGCGGGTACTCGGTTGTTGATCTGCATACTGATCGCATGGATTTTCATCCACTTCGGAATCATCAGATGCGGACTGATCAGCAACCATCTCAGGCATGGGGGGCATGGCTACAGGATGAGGCACAACATACGGACCCGAACGCGACACTATTGCCCCATTTCGTTCCCGGTACTGCTCACCAAAGAGCGATGAGACGCTTCTGTCACCATAGTGATGCATGAAAAATGCACCGAGAACCGGCAACGAAAGCATGAACAACGCCAAAACGACACCGCGCAATACACCGCCACTCCGTTTTGCATCACCACCAGTTTTTGCCCCGTCTTCGGGAGCAGTATCCTGTGTGTCCATTTTTCCTCCTTACTGGAAGTTGAAAAGAAATATAAAGAGACCCGTATAAATGGTCCCTAGTCCTGAATATATAATAGTATGAAAACAATATATTGTCAATATCCCCTTATATAATACTCATATACCGCGATTATCACATAGATAACCACATAGCAGCAAAACCGGGGGATATACACATTCTCTTTCCATACAAAATCGGAAAATACCTTCTATTTTATTACAAAAAATGGATATAAGATTTGTGTTGTATAGTACCAATATGAAAGCAGCAACAGAACAAGTAATAACATCACAGGACTATATCACAGCACAGGATATTATTGATTCAATACCGTACCAAATACCCATCAATGACAGACAAACGATAGAAAAAGCATGCGCATTTGTAAAAAAAAAGCATGAAAGACAGAAACGATATTCCGGTCTTCCCTATTACACACACGCCTTTGAAGTCGGAAAACTCATTGCGGAAGCAAATATGCCCATTAATATCATCATCGCCGGAATCCTCCACGACACGATAGAGGATACTGATACGACCGCTGCAGATATAGAAAAAGAATTTAACAAAGAAACAGCATTCCTCGTGGAGAGCGTGAGTCATCTCGGTGAAGTACGCTATCAAGGATTGGATATACGGGTCAAATCACTCCAAAAACTATTTGTGGCAACATCAAAAGATTTACGCGTCATCATCATAAAACTGATGGATCGGCTGCACAACATGCGAACACTTGATGCCGTTCCGGCAGAAAAACAAAAACGCATTGCCAAAGAAACACAATTGGTATATGTACCGCTTGCCGCTCGCCTTGGCATGGGTACTTTAAAAACAGAATTGGAAGAACTGGCATTCAGGCATATTGATCGAAAAACATACAACATGCTGAAAGAAAAAATTAACACGGTAATCGGGTCAATATCAATGAAAGATATGGAAAGAAAAATGAGTGATGTTCTTTTGTCCGAAGGAGTTACTAATGTCAGCATAACATCAAGGATAAAAAACGCATACAGCACATACATGAAAATGAAGTATAAAAAATGCTCTTTTGAACAAATCCAGGATATCATCGCGCTCCGCGTCATCGTTGATGACATACCGACCGCATACCATGTGTTAGGCATCATTCACGCGCATTGGCGCCCGATACCGGGAACATTCAAGGATTATATATCTCTGCCGAAACCGAACGGTTATCGCACGCTTCACACCAGAATACTCATTGACCAACACATTCTTGAAATACACATCCTGACTTACAGTATGTATCAGCACGCCCAATTCGGCATCGCCGCGCATTTTCATTATAAGGAAAAAAGAATAGGAATCGCCGGTATTGAACTGCAATGGTTTGACAAATTACTTGCTCACAAAAAAACAGAACCGACAAAAAAACAACTCCCATGGCTGGAGCGAACTGCCGAACTTCACCAAAAAGAGAACGATAATGAGTCATCATTTGTTGAAAATATGCAGGTGGATTTCCTGCAGGAACGCATGTTTATATTCACACCAAAAGGTGAAACGGTTGACTTACCGCGAAAGGCGACTGCTCTTGATTTCGCGTTTGCTATTCACAGCGACATAGGAACACATGCGGAAGGTGCCTTTATCAACGGCAAATACACCTCACTAAGGCAGGAATTAAAAAACGGTGATATTGTCAGGATAAAAGCAGCAAAAATACCGAAGGCGACAAAAAAATGGCTGGAATGGGTAAAAACAGCGGAAGCGCGTTCAGAAATCCGCCAGTTTATAAAGAAAAATTCTTAAAAGTGTACATATCATCCTCTTCGCTCTCCCCATCCGAATCATTACCATCCTCATCAGGATAAAACGCATTATCGCTATCCTCGGGTATCGGTATATCCTGAACAGTACTCGCGCTAATCTGCTGCGCGCGCAATCGGTCAACAATACCTTTCAAATCATCACCGGAAAAATAATCAATGACAATTTTTCCGCCGTTCTCACCTTGCGACTGAATATACACCCTCGTGTCCAGCAACCCCTCTATAACCGATTGCACTTCTTCTATATACGGGTCGCCGTTTTTCTTGCGCACGCGATCGGATGCCTGCCGGCGGGCTATAATCTCTGATTCCCGCACGGTAATTCTCCGCTGTAGTATCTCATCAAACAATGTCCGCTGTTTCTGCGGATCGTCCACCAACATCAGCAGCGGACGGGTATGCCCCTCGGAAATCTTGCCGTCAATGACGGCCTGAATAATGTCATCAGCAAGGGTTAACAGTCGCAAACTATTTGAAATATATTCCCGGCTCCTGCTCATACGGTGTGCGACCTCTGTGTGTGTCATAGAAAATTCGTCAATTAACCGCCGGAACGCGCGCGCGCGATCTATAGGATTCAAATCCTCCCGCTGCAGATTCTCTATAATAGCGAGTTCAAGACGCACATTATCATCCTGTATATCAGAACGAATCACCGCGGGGATTTGCAGCAGTCCCGCGATTTTTGAAGCGCGTAAACGCCGCTCTCCGGCGATAAGTTCATACCGGACGGACATGTCGCCGGAATCGGCAAGTGCCTCTTTTTTTGTTACCACCAACGGCTGCAAAACACCGTATCGGCGAATTGACTGCGCTAAATCATCTAATTTACCGTCCGCAAACTCTTTCCGTGGCTGAAATGGATTCGGATCAATCTTTTCAACTGCAATCCAAAAAACAGATAGCGAAGGGGTGCCGGGTGTTTCATCCATACAAAATCAGTATACAATATATACTACGGATGCGGTACAAATACAATACAATTGACGCGTGTCGGATAACAATACCCGCCGTTACAGCACGCTGAATGGGTCTATAGTTTAATTGGTAAAATAGCGGTCTCCAAAACCGCCGTTCCAGGTTCAAGTCCTGGTGGACCCGCTAAAATGCGCCGGATACCATATACCGCCGTCTTTTCAGACATGCGCATACACATCATCAAGGTATCTATACATATCCTTGAACTCATGCTCTTGAAACCACATTGCCCCGGAATATCGCCGCCACCAGGTCTCCTGCCGTTTCGCATACGCGACAGTCGCGCGTAATAGATTGGTATAGGTATCTTCTTTAGACACACCTTGCGTGAACATTCTGCTGACATGCCGGCATTCAAGTCCGAGCCCGTCCAACCAGTCAGGGTCAATGCCTGTATCCAGCAAATTACGCACTTCATCTATCATCGCATCAAAACGCGCATCAAGCCGCAGAGCAATCCGCTCGCGCACATGCTTCCTGCTGTGCTTGATACCGACTATTTTGTGCGCGTACCGCTCACGCCGCTCTTGCGGAACAAATCTACCGAATGAACGAATCACTTCAAGCGCGCGAATAACACGACGAGGGTTGTGCGTATCCACCCGATCATACGCTTTTGAATCCTTCTCCCGCAATTCCCGCACCAATGAATCTCTGTCTCTGTGTTCCAATTCCCTACGATATGACGGATCAGACGGTGCATTACTCATTGAGCCGTCAAAGAGCAGGGTGTCAATATAAAAACCAGTACCGCCGGCAACAATAGGAATCGAACCGCGCGTATATATATCCGCTATGTGCCGCGAAGCGGCATCAACAAATAAATGCGCATTATATGACTCACCGGGCGGCACAACATCAAGCATGTGATGAGGAACACCGCGCATTTCCTCCTCGGAAATCTTACCGGTGGTGTAAAACAGTGATTGGTATACCTGCCTTGAATCGGCAGATATAACTTCCCCGCCATAGCGCAACGCAAGATCAACCGCTAAATCACTCTTACCGCTCGCGGTCGGTCCGATAATAACAAGCAACGGAGGATACTGCTGCGACATATATACCATAAGTATAATACATATATTTCTAACACTCATGCTACCAACAATTGATGCTGATAAAATTTTTACTTTTCTCTTTAATAAGTTGACAAAATATAGTTTTTATCTATAATATATACTAGGAGTGGAGGAGTATAACAACTCTTTCATTGTTACACTTAAAGGAGCAACACACATGGGTCGTAAGACACCTTTCATCATCGTTGCGCTTGTCATGGCAATGAGCGGTTGGACCGCTCTCGCTGAGGACAAGGGTACCGATACCGATGCCAGCACCGCAGAAGTTGAAAGCGGACATACCGCTGTGGACAACGGTACCGACGCCAGAGGCGACTTCGTTCAGCATCGGGTAGACCAGGTTTCCAGTTTCGCCGAAGCATTGGCGAACATGTATCCGGACAATCGGGTAGACCAGGTTTCCAGTTTCGCCGAAGCATTGGCGAACATGTATCCGGACAATCGGGTAGACGCGGTTTCCAGTTTCGCTGAAGTATTGGCGAACATGAATCTGGATCTGGAGAAGTCCTGTTTGTCCAGTACCTCTCTTTCTCCGCCTGCCGCACAGAAGCACGCGGAGAATTGGCAGAAGTTGGTTGATTCGGGTGCCGACATCGATGTGTCGGACATAACGTTTCAAGTGTTTCTTGCCACCATGGACAGCAGCACGCGCGATGTTCAGTGTTTCCCAAGAAATTGTCCATGGTCACATGAGGAAATTGATTGGGATGACGGCGACGACAGACTCGCCTATGTCCGGTGGATGGCAAATGCCAGTACCGAGGATTTGAAGGCCTGTCTCAGCGGCACGGAGATTACTCCGCTTGCGGCGCAAACGCACGCAGAGAACTGGTTGGTGGCGGCAGAGTAATCATCCCCCCATTAAACCCAATAGGAGTCCGCTCCTGTTGGGTTTATTTTTTTTAATATTAGTCGTGCGCGTCTGCCCGTGCCGTCAATCTCTGATTGACGCTGACAGAGTTTTTTACTTTTCTCTTTAATAAGTTGACAAAATATAGTTTTTATCTATAATATATATTAGGAGTGGAGGAGTATAACAACTCCTTCATTGTTACACTTAAAGGAGCAACACACATGGGTCGTAAGACACCTTTCATCATCGTTGCGCTTGTCATGGCAATGAGCGGTTGGACCGCTTTCGCCGAGGACAAGAGTACCGATACCGATGCCAGCACCGCAGAAGTTGAAAGCGGACACACCACGGACAATGTGGAAAAGGAGACCAACAAAGTCCAGGACGACTCGGACGAGATCATTTTCGCTGAAGTATTGGCGAACATGAATCTGGATCTGGAGAAGTCCAAGGCATGCCTCTCCAGCACCACTTTTTCTGGTGAATACAAGGAGTACCCTTCTGAGGACTTTGTGAAGTTGATAGAGGGTGCTGTTGATTTGGACACATCGTTTCAAGTGTTTCTTGCCATCATGGAAAGCAGCACGCGCGATGTTCAGTGTTTCCCAAGAAATTGTCCATGGTCACATGAGGAAATTGATTGGGATGACGACGACGACAGACTCGCCTATGCCCGGTGGATGGCAAATGCCAGTGCCGAGGATGTGAAAGCGTGCCTCAGCTCTACCGTTATTACTCCGCTTGCGACGCAAACGCACGCAGAGAACTGGTTGGCGGCGGCAGAGTAATCATCCCCCCATTAAACCCAATAGGAGTCCGCTCCTGTTGGGTTTATTTTTTTAATATTAGTCATGCGCGTCTGCCCGTGCCGTCAATCTCTGATTGACGCTGACGGATAGTCGCCACGGAGTGGCGGAATGATGGGGTGCCGGAGGCGGGAGTTGAACCCGCACACCCGAAGGTACACGATTTTGAGTCGTGCGCGTCTGCCCGTGCCGTCAATCTCTGATTGACGCTGACGGATAGTCGCCACGGAGTGGCGGAATGATGGGGTGCCGGAGGCGGGAGTTGAACCCGCACACCCGAAGGTACACGATTTTGAGTCGTGCGCGTCTGCCAATTCCGCCACTCCGGCATATAAAACAGTATAACAAACAGATATAGCACTTCCTTCTACCGTACTTCAAACCCGTTTTTTTGCAGCACAGCATTCAATGCTTCCATACATACATTCACTGTGGAATCATCAAGAGTTCTGTCATCCGATTGGAACACAAGACGAAACGCATACGATACTTTTCCGTCTTTTTCAAAGGTATCAAACATATTCACACGGCGCAGGTATTCACCGCCGTGTTCCCGGAGCAGATGTTCTGTCTGTTCTACCGTCGTGCCGTCCGGAACAAATACAGCAATATCCCGCAACACAAACGGAAACGGAGAAAACGGCGTATAGCGCACACGACCGATAACCGGAGGAAAATCATACGCATCCGGTTCAAGCGGCACTTCATCAAGCGGCACTTCCCAAACACCACCATCAAAACCGCCGGGAATAGGAAGTGCCTTCTTTATACTCTTTTCTATCTCCTTGATATCAGGCCCCGATCTGCCGAGTGTCGCGGTAATGCCGAGTGCAAGATGTATACTCTCACCACGCTCTGTAAATACAGAACCAATCTCCATAATACGAATATCAGACACCCCGAGTAATTCTCCGACATAGGCATTTCTTTCAAGGGCTTCCTCAATCCCTTTTCTCAGGTCAGTACGCAGACACCCTTTATCCGCAGCGACAGGATGCGAAACACATACATCACCTTTCTCAAAGAATGAATGGGTAATCACTTCAGAAAAACCAAAAACACGCAACGACTTCACAAGGGCAAGATGCTTCGCGAATATC
Organism: Minisyncoccota bacterium; assembly: GCA_958295675.1. Taxonomy (GTDB): domain Bacteria; phylum Patescibacteriota; class Minisyncoccia; order Phycocordibacterales; family JABAAK01; genus JAPPJI01. The sequence continues at coordinate 545,765 of OY282360.1, forward strand.
GGCTCAACAGATTGCTCGCTTTGTGATGGTATAGCGGTCGGAGCGGCGCTCGGCACTGTGTCATAACCGAGTATTCTGCCGACTTCTTCAGTTAAATCAAACGCATTCCGTATATCAGGTCGTTCAACCGGCACAGTCACAACAAAACGCCTTTCATTATCCCAAATACTCGCCGCATATAGCATGCGTTTCCGGTCAAATTTCTTTGTCACCACGGCATTCGCACCGCTGCTTCCTTCCGCTTCAACAATGGTATCAGCATCCAAAAGAACAGCGACATGATTAAATCCTGTCTTGACCGATCCGGGAGAGACAGGGTACCCCGATTCATACACCGATTCCGTGTGCAACGGAAGATTCCTGTCATCCGACTCCATGAAAATAAGATCGCCCGGACGGGGGTCAGTAACCTCAGCAGCGGAAAGAAATTGATTAACGGATATGCGCGGAATAGATTTTCCCGCACGCGACGCGCACCAGCAAACGAGCGATGAGCAATCAAAAGCATCGGGGGCATCTTTAGTAACAGACGCTCCCCACTTATACGGCTTGCCTGTCTGCGCTTTCACTGTTTCAATGAACAATGCGCGCGGGTCTTCATATGTGTGCGGCAATTGCAGTCGCTCAAGCGCGGCGCGCACATCCTCTTCAGTATGCGATGATCCGAGTATAGCATTCACTTCGGCGACCGAGATGCCGGTCATCCGGCGGTGTCCGATCGGCACCCGCTTGCTGTCAAAAGAATCAACGATAGTACCGTGTTCACCGAAAACTTCTGCCGCACGATGAGCACTGTAACCGACAAGTTCCGGGGGAATATTCTGCGAAAATCGCAAGGAAGCATCCGAAACAAGATTGAGTCGTCGCATCGTGCGGCGGATAGTCGCGCCACGAAAGGTTGCTGATTCAATATAAATACTCTTCGTGTCCGGACTGACTCCGGTATCTTCCCCGCCCTTCACACCGGCAAGCGCAACAACTCGGTCGGCATCAGTGATAACTATATCATCAGAAGAAAGCGTAACAGTGTCCCCGCCAAGCAGCGTGAGTGTTTCACCGTCACGCGCTTGCCGCACACCGAACTCACCGGATACCTTTTCCGCGTCAAATGCGTGTATTGGCTGACCGATATCAAAAAGCACATAATTAGAGAGATCAACAATCGGATTAATGCTCCGCTGCCCTATCGCCTCAAGCCGCAACCGTATCTCTTCGGGTGTTTCCTGCAATGACACATCATCAACTTTCATAATGGTATACCGATCACAGTACTCTGTCTGTATACACGCCGCCTCCCGCGCAAACTGAAACGGTTCCGTAAAATAGTGACGACGCATAGTCAGCGAAAAAACAGCAGCGATTTCCTTCGCGACACCGTAATGTGCAAGACAATCAACCGACCGATTCGGCAGGATATCCAGTTCATACACGGTATCATCGCCGTTCCGCACTACATCCTCAACCTCAAACGCATGCCGCATCAGACCGTCCGAAACTATATCCGGTGACGGCAACGGTTCGTTAAAAAATGATTGTAACCATGCGTGACTGTATATTCCCTTCATACTAAAATTGATTAATAAAACGCAAATCAGCCCTGTAGAGCATACGCACATCATCAAATCGATAGCGCAGCATGGCAATACGATCAATTCCTATCCCAAAAGCGAATCCGCGGTATATCCGGGAATTAATACCGACACGAGAAAAAATATGCTGATGCACCATGCCGCATCCGAGTATCTCTATCCAATCCCGGTCGCCGACCCGCTTCATATCAACTTCCAAACTCGGTTCCGTAAACGGAAAGAAGCTCGGACGATAACGCATCTCAATATCATTTCCGAATATGCGACGCAGCACGGTATCAAGAACACCCTTCATGTGCGCAAGCGAAGTGTCTTCGGTCACACACAACCCTTCAAGTTGATGAAACTGTGCACCATGTGTCGCATCGGTTGCCTCATTTCTGAACACCTTACCGGGTACAACAATACGGATTGGCGGCTGATGCGTTTCCATATACCGTACCTGCATCGGCGAAGTATGTGTACGAAGCACTGCACCGGGACAACCTTTAATCCAAAAAGTGTCCTGCATTTCCCTGGCAGGATGGTCAGCTGAAACATTCAGCGCATCAAAGTTATAATATTCATCCTCCAATTCAGGACCGACTGCGACCGTATACCCAAGACCGTCAAAAATACTGACCAATTCACTGGTAATCGCAGTAATCGGATGAACACCCTTCTGTTTTCCGGTCGTTTCCATATACTATAATTCTAGTATATCACACCATGAAAGTGCTACTGCTTGAAAATATACGAAGCATATTGAATGTCGGCAGTATATTCAGAACCGCTGATGCTGTCGGAGTGGAAGAAATACTATTAGTCGGCTACACACCCTCCCCGATTGACCGCATGGGAAGAAAAAACGAGAAATTAATTAAAACCGCACTCGGTGCGGAACAAACAGTGCAGTGGACACAATACAAAACCGTAACAGAAGCATTGCGGGAACGGAACAACCACACGCCAATTATCGTGGAGCAGACCGACCGGGCGATACCGTACACCGAACTGAGTGTTACCAATCCGATATTTATATTCGGCAACGAAACAGAAGGTGTAACACAAGAAACGCATGACGCTGTGACACAGCATATATATCTGCCGATGCGCGGAAAGAAAGAATCGCTCAATGTCGCTGTTTGCGCTGCTGTGATACTATATCACTTTTCAGAGTTATGAGTATACAAAGTGCGCGCTATGCAGTATCCGGTTTCTAAAAAAGTGGAATTCTTTTCTGTTAAGACCGTTCAGTATATACAAACCGCCAAAGACGCTCCGTTCCCTTTGAAATACCTATACGCGGTGTGCGCTGAATTGACATCGGTATGTCTTCTCTCCCCAATACATACACCGCGGATTCCGCATCTGTCAGATTAACGCCATTGTGCCGTTTTTCAATAGCAAACGCCTGACACAACTTTCCGGGTCCGTTCATAATATCACGGTCACACACCGTGCGCTTTCCTGTGCCAAGCCGTTGTCTGTTTTGTCTGGCAAGAGCAAGACCTTCAATCGGTTTTGCCGCGCGCACTAGCACAGCGGAACCGAAACCTTCTTTCTCCGAAACAATATTAAGACAGTGATACATGCCGTAGGTGAAATATACATACAGATGTCCGCCGCCTAAGAACATGACTTCATTTCTTTTAGTTCTCCTGCCGCCGAAAGTATGCGACGCTTCATCTCTCTCGGTATACGCCTCCGTCTCGCAAATAACACCGGCAATCCTGCCGTCCGGGGTCTCATGTACTAACACACATCCAAGCAAATCTTTCGCGAGATGCACTGTGGATCGCTTTCTGAAAAAATCCCCTGTTACTCTTTTTCCCATTATTCTTCAGTGTATCATCAGCGCAATATATCAAAATATACTATACTGACATAAGTATCCGTTAGGATACTTAACCCGCAACACAAAAAGGAGTGTTCCATGAACCTGATAAAGGTGCTTCAAGCGGCAAGTGAGTGGATTCAGAAGAAATTAGCCGATGAGGAAACATGCTTTTTCTGGGATGAGACGCATGGGACGCGATGGTTCAAGCGAAGAATCTGGACACACCTTGCAAGAAGTCGGCATGTGTCCGTTCGATGCATTATCGCGGGAAAACGGTGTATGCCGGAATCAGTGCTCAGCGACATGCTTGCAGATCCGGACAAGAGAGTCAGGGGAATAGCGGCACATAACCCTATGACACCATGGGGTTACAGGAAATTGACAGTCCTTGATGAAGAGGAAGAGGAATGTCTAAGACAGGCATATCCCGCTCAAGGACGAAACATACAATCTCGTCCTGATTCTGACACACAAACTCTTAAGTCCCGTTTCTAACGGGACTTATTTTTCTTTGCGTTTTTCCTTTCAACCAATTTCCGCAAGTACGGAGAAATTTTTGTCACCGGACGGTTTTTGATATGCATCCGACCTGTTTTAAGAATCTGATACTTCCCTTTTGTCTCCGCGATAGGATCGGTAATCGGATCAATAAGATCGCTTTCAACCGCATCACTCCCCTTCTCATATATACGCATTAAACCGCGCAGATGCCGCCTGAATCGCTGCAATATATCAAACAATTTCTGATCAAGAGCAAGTCGCACATCAGAAGCGAAACGATTGCCGTAATTGACCTCCATAACGACTAACATCACATATCCGATTGCCACGCCGGACAGAATAAAAATTGAATATATAACAAATGCAGTTCCCATATACTGTCAGGAAGTATACCATCAATTACAAACTCCAAACAACAAATCTTCCTATCTCCAGACGCTCACCGAATTTCTGCACCGCTTCTTCAACAAGATTCTGAATAGTTCTGCTCTCATCTTTCAAAAACGATTGTTCAAGCAAAACGACTTCTTTCATTTTTGAATCGGTCATGCCCTGCAGAATTTTTTCCTGCACATCTTGCGGTTTACTTGAGTCCACCTCTCCTTTCAATTCAAAAATCACCTGATCCATCACCTCCTTCGGCACAGAATCCCGCGAAAGATACTGCGGCTGAAACGCTGCGCAGTGCATAGCGATATCACGAGCAAGGGCGACAAATTCTTCATTATTCGCGACGAAGTCAGTTTCACACAACAACTCAACCATAGCACCGATACGGTTCGTATTATGAATATACGCCTGCACAACACCGGAGCCGAGATGACGATCCGCCTTCTTCTGCGCGGTCAAAGACCCTCGTTCACGCAGTACATCACGCGCCTTATCCATATCACCGCCGGTCTCCTCAAGCGCATCCTTACACTTCGCTATGGAATGTCCGGTCTCATCCCGTAATTTTTTAATCAAACCTATATCTGCCATATTACTTTGCTGCTTTTTTATCAGCCCCGCCACTCGCACCTCTGCGATATGCGTTTTCAACAAGAGATAACACATACGCGACAGTATCTCGTGACTGTATATTGGCAATAATAGGATACTGAACGACATGCAAATCAGCGTTCGCGTTTGAAAAACCGATAATAGGAATACCGGCATTATTCGCCTCAATAACGGCATTTTTCTCCCGATAAGTATCAAGAATAAACACTGCAGCCGGTAAATTCTCCAAAGTGCTGATACCGGAAAATCGGCTCTCCAATTTGGTCAATTCACGATTCATCAGCACTTTCTCTTTTTTGGTATACTTCGTCCATTTTCCCTCATCCTTCTCTCTCTGCAGGCGCTCCAAACGCTCAACGCGTCCGCGAATATGCTTGAAATTTGAGAGTGTTCCGCCAATCCAACGATTCAGCATTCTCGGCAGCAAAAGATTCTCCGCAGTTTTCTCAACAAGATCAACAGTTTCGCGCCGTGTTGAAACGAAAAAGATAACTTGTCCGTGTCTGCCGCACTGTTCAATAAAAGTAAGCGCGGACTGCAGCATTTCCGCGACTTTCTCAATATCAAAAACCCCCTTGCTGCCGGTACCGACAACGAAAGGAGTGACTGACGGATGTCTGTACCGGCTGGTTACGGCATGCTGTCCGCCCGCATCGGTTATCTTTTTTGTTATTTCTTCATTGTCTGACATAGTATGTAGAACATCCTACCACATACTGTAAACAATAGGCAAATTGATTTTTGAAAAAAACATGATATTTCCGTATCAGCATACCGGTATGTTATTCCGCCGCATACGCTTCCTGAAGCGCGGCAACGATGCCGTCCAAATTACCGGCAAGAATACCGTCAACATCGGACCAGCTTTTCTTGATGCGATGATCGGTTACCCTATCCTGCAAAATATTGTAAGTGCGGATTTTTTCCGATCGATCAGCGGTTCCGATTTGTGACCGGCGCATAGCGGAATAGGCGGATTGTTCTTTCTCCTGACGGTCCATTTCCACTTTTGCCGTGAGAATCTCGAGTGCCCGATCTCTGTTCCGCTGCTGTGTTCGCTCTTCCGTACACCGCACTTCTATTCCGGTCGGCAAATGCACCATACGAACCGCGGATTCAACCTTATTGACATTCTGACCGCCCGCGCCCCCGGAGCGGGAAAACTCCATCTTAATATCATTCGGATCCAATTCTTCAGCATGATGTTTCCGAATGGGTAAAATAGCGACTGATGCGGTGGAAGTATGTATTCGTCCGGATTTCTCCGTCGCGGGCACGCGCTGCACTCTGTGTACCCCCGTCTCAAAACGAAGAAATGCGTACACATCTTTCCCCTGTATACGAAACACCCCCTCCTTATACCCGTTCATGTTATTCTCCGACATTGATACCGGTGAGAATAAAAAACCCTTGTTCAAAACATACCGCTGATACATTGACGCGATATCGCGCGCGAACATGGATGCTTCATCACCGCCGGCACCGGCGCGCACTTCTAATATCACCTCATTCGCACCGGCATCAGCGACAGATTCTTCCCGCACAATGTCCATAATATGCTGTTCTGTTTCTTTCATTCGGTTCGTAATACTTACCTCTTCCTCACGCACAAGATCATCCATGCCGTCTTTCCGCAATTGATCCAACGACTGTAATTCCTTCTCAAGCCGTTTGTATTCTTTTGCAAAATGCGCAGTACGCGGATCCGTTATATATTGTTCAATATCCATACACAATGACAGATACAACAGTTACTGCTGAGTATCGTTCATGTGCCGCGCATTCTTTTCTTTCCGTCCTTGCTTTCCCCCGCTCAACGACTGTATATTCCTGTCAACAGGCGTATCCGCAATCGCGCTGCGCTGTTTCCTCCCTTTTTCCGCTTTTTTGCCGGCTCTCACCTTAAACTTCTCAACCCGACCGGCGGAATCGATAATATTCTCCTCACCGGTATAGAACGGATGACTCGCCGAACTTATCTCAACCGGTATAACAGAATACTCAACACCGTCAATAACTTCTTTCTCTTCCGATGTTTTGGTGGAAGTGGTGATAAAGTCAACACCGGCTCCGGTATCGCGAAAAATAACCGGCTGCATAATCGGATGTATATCTTTTTTCATAACTGAGGTAGTGTACATCACAAAGAGCGGAAATTCAACAGGTGGAAAATACACTTAATACATGATAGTGCGTGCTACCTTACACAATAGTTGAACATTTAACAGCAACCTTGCAGACGAAAGGAGGTGAAGATGGTGCGGAAAATGAGTTTGGACAAGGAAGAAATATACCGCATCATTCCTTACGATGCCCACTGGCGTTTGCTGGAACATGCGGAGATTTCTCCAGAAAAGGTAGAGGCAACGGTTGATCTGTGTAACAACCCGATGTGCAAGGGACACTTCAAAGGCACTGAAATCACGCCGGCACTCTTGCCGATTGAAGCAGTCGGTCATGCAGCTCTGCTGCATACAATGACAATGCGCCGCCGGGTTACAAGCGAAGACACAGCACCGATGATGCCGCTGTTTTCTGGATTGACAGAGGTTGAGTGCCATTCCATAATTCCGAAAATCTTTCTTGTCAAAGCATTCTTTTTGGAAGACATAAACAGGAACAAAACCTGTTATGCGGGCGAGGTCTGCGGAGGAGCACCAGAACACGCCGCGCTTGCGACCATCTCTTCCCTGCAATTAGTTGTCACACCGTCAAGGACTCTGAAAAGATATGTTACGCGGCTGAAGGAGCGCCATAAACAAACACTATAGGTGTGCATGCTCGCTATGCGGGCATACACACCTATTTTTTATATACTCAACGGCAAAAACATTTTCACCGCCGATACGGTATGCTGTCTGTATGCGTATACTTTCCATAGAAACCAGTTGTGATGAAACAGCGGCGGCACTGCTTGAATTCACACAAAAAAACGGGGATATAGCAGTGAATATTGTAGCGGAAAAACTGCACTCACAGACAGATATACATGCTGAATACGGCGGTGTCTTTCCCACGCTTGCAAAACGGGAGCACCAAAAAATACTTCCACTGCTTGTTAAAAACATGCTGAAAGAAACAGGTACACTTCAATCAGACACGGCAAAAAGCATAACAAAAGACATAGAAACAATATGCGAACGCGAACCGGACATGCTCAGCATGATCAGGGACAATTTTGAAAAAACACGAATCGAAGACATTGATGCGATTGCCGTGACACGGGGACCGGGACTCGCGCCGGCACTGTGGGTCGGCGTGAATTTTGCCCGTGCCATTGCGACGCTCTGGCAAATACCTGTTATCCCGGTAAATCACATGGAGGGTCATATATTTTCCGCCCTGTTCAACACATCAGGGACATGCAGCAAACCGCAATACCCCGTGCTTTCCCTGCTGGTATCCGGCGGACATACTGAACTTGTCCTCTCGCCGAAAGAAGGCGAATATAAAAAAATCGGCAACACGCTTGATGATGCCGCCGGCGAAGCGTTTGACAAAGTAGCGCGATTACTCGGACTACCGTATCCTGGCGGACCTGAAATCGGAAAGATTGCACACACCGCCCGAGAACAGAATCTTGCCGCTCCGGTCACACTTCCACGACCGATGCTGAAAGATTCATCACTTAATTTCTCCTATGCCGGTCTTAAAACCGCAGTGCGGGTATATCTAGAAAAAAATCCGCGATTATCAGAGGATGAAACAATGGCACTGGCAATGGAATTTGAAGATGCGGTAGTGGAAACACTATTGGAAAAAACCCGCCGAAGCATTGAAATACACAACCCGAAAACAATAGTGGTTGGTGGCGGTGTATCGGCAAATAAACACCTGCGGGAAAAAATGACAGAAATGATTAACATGTACCCGGAAACTACGCTCCATCTTTCTGAACTCAAACATGCCACCGATAATGCAGTGATGATAGCACTTGCCGCGTACATCCACAGAAATGAAAAGACGGATGCTCTGTCACTCTCGGCTGATTCCGGTCTCTCATTCCCGATGATGCAACATACCAATTAATTCTCCACATAGGTATATCCGACAATAATGTATGATATGATAGTGATATAACAATAGAATATGAAAGCAAAAAAGAAAAAGACAACGACAAAGAAAAAGAAAACAACAAAAAAAATATCAATAATGAACCGTATACTCGGACGGGACAGAAAGTATGATGACTTTGATGATTTTGAAGAAATAGACGAGATGGATTTAGATACTGACATGACGGATGATTATGACCGGGAGATTGAAAACATTATGGAAAATGATACAGAAGAGGACTTAGTGCAGCGTATGCCGAGTGATGAAACGGATCAGGATTTGCAGATAAATCTGGTGGATAAAAGTAAAAAACTCATCGCACAGGCCGTTATTCCGGGGCTCAGTGAAGATCAAATAGACATAAATCTAACCCGAGAGATGCTCACTATCTCAACTAACTCAAATGATCATTGTATTGAGAAAGGAGGTGACTATCTCTATGAAGAACTGATATTCGGCTCTTTCTCCCGTTCAATTCTTCTGCCGGCAGAAGTGGAAGTGGAGGAATCAACAGCAGAGATAAAAGACGGTATCCTGACAATTAACATGCCGAAAATTAACAAAGCGGCACAGAAAAAACTCGGTGTGAAAAAGAAGTAGGATGTATACTACAGAGTAAGCTCAGGTGGCGGAACTGGTAGACGCGTACGCTTGAGGGGCGTATGGGAGTAATCCCGTGGAGGTTCAAGTCCTCTCCTGAGCACTTACTTAAGTTGTTATAGATTATACAAATCCTTTTGATATAAAAGCATTGTGTGTGGTATACTATAATTACATGATCGGAAAAAATAAAATAGTATATATTTGGTTTGCTATTGGAGCTGTACTGGCACTGCTGCGTGTGTTTCTGGGATCCGCAGAAATCAGCGTTGCCGGCATAACCGATGTTCTCGCTGTTCTGACTGCACCCGGTCTCGTGCTCGTGCTTCCGTTAATGAATCTCATAGCACATCCCGTCTGGCCTATCACTATCACGGTACTTGCCAACGGTGTTGTGTACGGTTTCATTGCTGCCGGTATCAAATACTTGGTGCAAAAAAGTAAATGATATACCGCATACTGATTGTATCAACAGTAAAATTGATAAACGCATACGATTAAGGAGCATATGAGAGTAATCTTGTGGAGATCCAAATACTCTTCTAAGTACTTTTTGTTTGATAAAAAAGAAAGGTAATTTTACCATGTTATGCTATCTTTAGCATGGCAGATATATGCAAAGAACTGCGGAAACAGTTGAAAGAACTGAATACATTGCGAGAATCGTGTGGCTCTTTGCTTCTCAGAGAAGGAATGGAATCCGATGCGGCAAAGAAAACGATTGAGGAGTTTGATACACTGGCGGAACACCTGCGTGATGCGGTTGCATTGTACAAACAACCGTTCGGTGAGTATCTTGATATACTTGAAAAAAAGATAGACGACAAGAAACCACTTGACAGACGGGAATGCGGTCTGTTGTACGGTGTGGATCGGTATCCAGGAAATGTCAGTGATGCTGAAAAAGTAAAACGATACACTCTAATAAAGAAAAGAACCGGTGCAGAGAAAAAAGAAGATCTCAAACTTGCGCTTGAGGAACTCACCCCGCCGAGAGAGATTGATGGTGATTTGAATCTTGTTGATATCACCTCCGCTGAAGGACTCATCCTGCCGGAGAAAATTGGTGGTGGTCTGAATCTCAGAGGTCTCACCTCCGCGAAAGGACTCACGCTACCTGAAGAGATTGGTGGTTTTCTGTATCTCGGCAGTCTCACATCCATAGATACTGAATTCACTATGCCGAAGAAGATTGATGGTGATCTGTTTCTTAGCAGACTCGCGTCCATAAATACTAAGCTTACTATGCCGGAGGAGGTTGGTGGTGATCTAGATCTCAATCTTCTTGAATCCATAGATATTGAATTCACCATGCCGGAGAAAGTCGATGGTGATCTGTGGCTCGACAGTCTCACATCCATAAAGAATAAGCTCACTATGCCGAAGGAGGTTGATGGTGGTATGGTTCTCATTAGTCTCAAATCCATAGATACTGAGATTATTATGCCGGGGAAGGTTGGCGATCATCTGGATCTTGAAAGTCTCACATCCATAGATACTGAGATTACTATGCCGAAGGAGGTTGGTGGTAATCTGGATCTTCGCAGTCTCACATCCATAGATACTGAGATCACTATGCCGGAGGAGGTTGGTGTTGATCTGGATCTTAAAGGACTCACATCCATAAATACTGATCTCACTATGCCGAAGGAGATTGGCGGTAATCTGTATCTCAACAGTCTCACATCCACGCAAGGTATCACCAACTGGCCTATAAAAATTAGACGCGAGATATATATAAACCCAGCATTGCCAGACAACGAAAGAGAAGAACTGGAGAAACGGTATCCGGGTCAGGTTCGATACGAGTGAACCATGCTACCTTACTCTTGGTATGGCAGATATATGCAAAGAACTGCGGAAACAATTGAAAAAACTATAGAAACAAGATCCGAACAAATCAAGGACGATATAGCATATCTTTCTGAAAAGATGTAGTTTTTATATTCAGTGCGAATGGTAGGACTTGAACCTACGACCTCTCCATTATCAGTGGAGTGCTCTAACCACCTGAGCTACATTCGCATAACACATATAATACCACCGTACGCGTTATGTGAAAAGTCCGTCACTAACATATAATTAGTATCTTCTAAAGAGGAAAACGATAATACTTCGCGTGAGGACGCCGATGAAAAAGAGGGTGGAAACAACCGTGATAACGAGCAACAACGGCGTGAAAAGGGACGCAAGCAGCAGCAGACCGACACCGAGAGCGGTTGATTTCGCGGTAACATGAATATCTTTTTTCCTGAACAATAACCATACAACAGCACCGACAAGGACCGGAGTAACAATAATTCCGAGAAAAATCACAAGTAAAAGAGATAAAAGAAGCGCCATTGCAATACCAAAAAATCCGGGAATAAACAAAAGCACCAATGAAAACAGCGCGGCGAGTATCACAAAGGCAAGACCGATTAAAACAGCAAGAAGAGCATGCGTAACCGACATCCGCAGAAAAGTATTCCAGCGGCTTCTGAGAGCACCGTATGCCAAAAACCCGCCAACTGCAAGAGAAATGAGAGTGGTGATAAATACAAAAAGTGCCTTCTTCCCCTCCTCTTTAACCGGCATTGTATCCCCGCCGACAATCGCACCAGGATGCAAAGTGAGTGTTTCTGTTTTATCCTGATCTGTGTACACAATATCTCCCGTCACATTCGCTCCTTCGTGTAGAGTTATTTGCTTCGTATCTTCAGCATACACAGTACCGTCAACGGTACCGTGAATAACAAGATTAAGACCGCTCACACGCATGTCGCCATGAACAGTGCCATGAACAGTGGCGGCATCAGCATACAGCGCAATGTCAGATCCAACAATACCGTCCTGTTCTAAAACAAAAGAAGTGCCGACAAATAAAACTTCTCCTGTAATCTCATCACGCACAACACCACTGTCAGCGATGATGCGCGCATCGCCATGCACACGCTCATCAAGAATAATATCTTCACCTATAAATCCGATATCACCGATTAAATGTTCTGCGATACGCAACGATTTTGCGAGAGCATAAATATCGCCGGACATCGGTGAATCAACGGAAATGATATTACCGATGAGATATACATTTTCGTCTTTCTCACCCAAAGAAACAATATGCTCATCTGTGATTGAGATAAGCGGACTATGTTTGTCATAATCGGAGGTCTCCGCAAAAACAGGCACGCTGAACAGGAAACAGATAACAAACAAAATGCTCGCGGCAACTGATTGTCGGCTGCTGGATAGCATATGGATAAGTATATCACAACACGCAACTGTTTCAAACAGGGCTGAATACCCTATCTACATCTACACGGTATCTTCCCGCGTATTGCCGTCATTACCAGCTCTCTGCAAATCATTGAGATTAATCCAGTCGTCATCATAGTGTATTGGCGGTTTCTTTTTCTCCTGTGGCTTCGGTGGAACTGTCAAATCTTTCTTCAAACCGCTTTGCTGCGTAGATTTAATAAGACCGCCTAATGAACCGGTTGTTGTTTTCTGATGTGCGGATACCTCTGTATCACTGTCTCTGTTTTTCTTTTGCGCAACATCTTTCTGTTTCTTTAATCTGTCTTTTTTGTCATCCTTGCGATCTTTCTCCGGAGCAGGATTCAGCCGCTCTTCAGATTGATCTTTGTGTACATTACTATCCGAGCGTTCTCTCTGTTCCGATCGAATATCTTTTTTTTCTTTATTATTCCTTTCAATGACATCAGAAGCTGGCATTGTCACGGATGTAGAAGAAACAGAATCATTCTTTTTCTGCGCGGTATCAGTCCTCATCCGCGCCTGCGCGCCTTTCTGAGACCGATCCTTCTTATCAAATCCTTTTTCTTTTGCACCTCCACCCGTCAATTTCTGAATGAGACCTTTTGCGACCTTTTGAAACGGTTTTTGTGTTTCCTGTTGTGCGGATGCCGATTTGCCGTCTTTCCTTCCTTTCTGATCAGCATACTTTCTCTTATTTTTTTCATCAGGTTTCCGCTGACCGGAAGACGGAACAACCGTGCCTTCCAGGCGTTCCCGTATCTGTTCTTCCAGCGCAACCTGATCAACACCGTATCGTTCTCCTGATTTTTTTATAACCAGTTCCGCAAGCGATATCGGCGGTGGATCCGGCATCTGAAATGTTCTCGCTGAAAACGGCGTTGATCCCGCGCCGTCAATATTAAGTGTCAGAAACATATGCCGTCTCGGCAGCGCGACCAAATCCTCTTCGGTGATAACCGGCGCGAATTGTTTCGCGATAATCTCAGCATCAACCGGTCCGACACGAAACGAGACAAAAGTGCCGACATTGCCGAATACGGCATCCCGAATCATGTTCCCTTCTGCGGCATCATCACTATAAAGCTGTCCGATATACTGGTGCGCCAGCACAAGGTTCAGTTTGTACTTCCGCGCCTCGGAAAGAATACCGGCAAATGAGGAATTCGCGAACGATTGGAACTCATCAACATAAAAGTTACAGGGTGCGGCATCAGTGAGTTCCTGATGTGTCATATCTCCGCGGGAAAGCGCGGCAAGGTATATTTTGGTGGTGAACAGCACACCAAGCATTTTCGCGTTATTCTCACCAATCTGCCCTTTTGAAAGATTCACCAGCAGCACCTTCTTGTTGTCCATGATCTCGCGAAAATTAAAAGACGATTTCGGCTGTGCGATGATATTCCTGATAAGCGGATTCGCAGTGAACTGTCCGAGTTTATTCTGAATTGCCGGAGTCGCATCCTGCACATACCGCTCGTTATAGTTCGCGTAATCCTCAATCCAATATTTCCTTACCTGCGGATCTTTGATATTTTCTATCACATGATTACGGAACTCCTTGTTCGAATACATCCGACCGATATCTAAAAGTGTGGTATTCGGATATTCAATGAGAGCGAGCAGGGTGTTTACAAGAATGTATTCCATACGATCCGACCAGCTTGTCTCACCCCATATCTTGTGAAACGACGCTATCAAACTGCTGACAACAAGATGTCGCTTGTCATATCCGATATCCTCCATAATATTCAGACCAATGGGACGATTCTGCAGGTGCGGAGCAAAATAAATGGTGTCATCAACCCGATTTTCAGGCACAAAATTCAGCAGGTTATCCACTGACTGACCGTGCGGATCCATGAAGATGAGACCTTCGCCGTTCATAACATCCTGAGTCGCCATAATTTCAAGCAATGTGGATTTTCCGGTACCTGTCTGCCCTATCACATAAATATGTCGGGACCGGTCTTCCTCCTTGATGCCGAACCGAATGGTCTCGCCACGTCTGTCAAGTTCACCGACATATACTTTTCTTTCTGGATCATACGCCATATGCTATTTTTTTGTAGAATCATTCCTGCCGCGCCTGCCAACCTGTATCGCGTCGCAGACAGATATGATAATAAGCACCAGTCCTATACCGAACGCCGTCCACATTTTCCATTCAGAAAATACTTTGATAAAAGGAAAGAGCAGAAGAATAAGACCGATTAAAAATGTAAAACGATGAGACATATACTATATAGTATACAATACAATGCGCTATGCAACAGTATCCAGCGAGGAAATAATCAGAACAATCTCGCCGCGCACCATATCAGGATGTTCATGATAGTATTTCAAAACATCAGCAGCAGTACCCGAAATAACTTGTTCATGCACCTTGGTCATTTCACGAACAACAATGATCTCTCTGGCGGGAGCAATATGCTCGCGCAGCGATTCCAAGGTCTTCAAAAGACGATGCGGCGCTTCATAGCAGACAACAGTCCGCTCTTCCGCGGCAATCTGCTGAAACACGGTTTCTCTCCTCTTTTTGCGCGGTAAAAAGCCAAGAAATACAAAAGAAGAACATGGTGCACCAGAAATGGAAAGTGCTGCGGTAACTGCGGACGGTCCGGGTACGGTCTGGATAACAGCGGCATCGCCGAGTACATTCCGTATTTCCCGCACAAATTTCACACCGGGATCGGATATAACCGGCGTACCGGCATCGGAAACAAGCGCGACATCCTTTCCTTCTCGCAACATCGTTATTGCTTTGTGTATCTTCCCAAATCCGCTGAATGAATGATATGAAACACATGGCGTGTGTATATCATAGTGTGTGAGCAACTTTTTTGTTACACGAGTATCTTCACAAAACAGCATATCCACGGAACGAAGAGTTTCAACAGCGCGAAACGATATATCGGCGAGATTACCTATCGGCGTGGCAATAATATAGAGTGTTCCTATCATGCCAGCAGTATATCAGGAACCGAGTTACGCCGCCTTTTTCATTTCTTCACCTTTATTCCAACGCTGCTGTGACAGGTTTTCTTCCAGTATATTCTGCTCTCTCTATATACTTATATAGACCGGATGTAACTATAAACTTCAAATCATCCAAAGAACATGAAAAAATGCCGGGCATATTCATAACTTGATCTTTATAACCGGCAAGCACCAACATACCGGCAATATATCCGTTAAGAGATCTTTTATCAAAATAGTGAAGATACTCAGCGAGAACATTGATGTACCCCGCCTTTATCAATGTGCCAGCAAGATCATGCTGATGAACATCAGCAAATGTGTCGTTCAGATGCGCAAAAACAAGTGCTCCGTTACCCTGTTCAGCGAGTATGAGGGCTATATCGGCACGATACGATGAATTAAATGAATTTATCTTCGGAATAATTTCCCCAACGGGTAGAGTATGTATGGCATCTCTCACAAAAGATAACGCCTCTCTTTTGCTGGCTTGCACATGCTTCATGACAGATTCAGGACCAATATCCTTCAGTTCTGTATGAAGATTCTCTTTCATATCAATTCTTCTTTCTTTCGTTAATCCTTTTTCATTAGACCAAGGGTCTCTCTTCCAATTATAATTATGATTATAATTACCACGAGTATGATGACTTCTTCTCCTTGTTACCTTTCCGTGCTGCTCAACAAATTTTTTATCCTTCGGGCGTTGTTCAGGACTCTGCGATCGCGTTGCATCAAAAGATTTATTTCCTAACATGCTAGGCATGCTACCACACCCACAATACCAAAAACAAGACATACCCTGTTAACAATACATTTCTTTTTTCAACTCTCTAAAACATAGACATCTTCACAACCTGGTATCATCATAACGAATTTTATTTGGATACCGTTTCTCCAGTGCTGCTTTCTCATTGCCTGGCAGCGCTTGGTTCACTTGTATAGTTCCTATAATTTTGACAGGCCAGTTAGTGATACCTTGCGTGCTAGTTAGACTATTGAGATACAGGTCACCACCAATCTCCTCCGGCAATGTAACTTCATCTGCAGAGGTAAGACCAGCAAGAGATAAATTACCACCAACCTCCTTTGGCAGGATGGATCTTTTCACGGAGGCAATCTTGTAGAGATACAGATGACCACCGATCTTTTCTGGGAAGGTAATAAGATTATCTACGGAAGTTAATTTGGTGAGATATAAAGAACCACCAATCGTTTTCGGCAAAGCAAGTTTCTTTGTGGAAACAAGATGACGGAGATTCAGATCACCACCGACTTCCTCCGGCATGGTGAATTCAATATCTATGGATTCAAGAAGATTAAGATCTATACTGCCACCAACCTTCTTCGGCAGGGTAAACCCTTTTACAGAGATGAGATTCCCAAGAGACAAACTGCCTTCAATCTCCTCTGGCAAAACAATTTTATCGTCGTCAATGGAAATGAAATCATCAAGTTTTAAATCACCGCAATGGTAGCGCATTTTTCCCAAAAGCGCATCTAATTTAGTCAAAGAAATACGATCAATGGTGGTGTCAAGCGCACATGCGATATCCTGTTTCTTTTGTGTATCACTTCTCCTTTCTTTCAAATATATTTGTCTTTGTTGTTCCCTAATATCATAACCTCTCGCTCTCGGATACTGATCAATATCATACAACAGACGGTATTCCCGTTTCGTGCAAGGTACACCGTGTGCTATCTTCCGTTCTATACGATCCAGATGTGCACTGAACGGTTGACTATAAAATGCAACATCATCACGCAATTCTTCCGCCAATGTATCAAACTCCCTTATTGTTTTCTTTGTTGTTTCGGATTCTGCTCCTTCTCTGACAAGCGCGGAGACACACGATTCCCGCAATCCGTCCAGTTCTTTCAACTGTTCCCGCAATTCTTTACATATATCTGCCATACCAAGAGTAAGATAGCATGGTTCACAGATATGCGTCTTCAACCTGACTCGGATAGCGTTTCTCCAATGCTGCTTTCTCACTGTCTGACAATCTAAAGTTCACACGCACAGTTCCTCCAATATTACCGGGCCATTTAGTGATACCTTGCGTGCTGGTGAGATTACTGAGATTCAAATCACCACCAACCTCCTCCGGCATAGTGAGCTTATTCTTTATGGATGTGAGTCTGCCAAGAATCAGATTACCGCCAACCTTCTTCGGCATGGTGAGTTTCTTCTTTATGAATGCGAGATTACTGAGATTCAGATCATCACCGACTTCCTCCGGCATGATGAGTTCCTTCTTTATGAATGTGAGTCTGCCAAGAATCAGATTACCGCCAACCTTCTTCGGCATGGTGAGTTTCTTCTTTATGAATGCGAGATTACTGAGATTCAGATCATCACCGACTTCCTCCGGCATGATGAGTTCCTTCTTTATGGATGTGAAATTTCTGAGATCCAAACCACCACCAATATTCTCCGGCAGAGTGATTCTTTTCGCAGAGGTTAAATTATTGAAATTGAGATTATGGAAAACCAGATTGCCGTAATGGTACCGTATATCACCAGAAAATGCTTCTTTTTTGGTCAGAGAAATACGATCAAGGGTAGTGCCAAGCACAAATGCGAGATCTCGTTTCTTTTCTTCATCGCTTCTCCATTTTTCTACCATATCTTTTCGTCTTTTTCTTTCCTCTTCATTGTTACCTTTCAGGTGCTGATCTATACCGTACAACACCCAGTATTCCCATTTCGTCAGGTTCTTCTTGTCCTCCATCTTCCGCTCTATATCGTCCAGACGCTCATCAAACGGTTGTCTGTACAGTACCACCACATCATGCAATTCTTCCGCCAATGTATCAAACTCCCTTATTGTTTTCTTTGTTGTTTCGGATTCTGCTCCTTCTCTGACAAGGACGGAGACACACGATTCTCGCAGGATGTCTAATTTATTCAACTGTTCCCGCAATTCTTTACATATATCCACCATACTGACGGTAGTGTACCATAGCTTTTTCTGATGTAATTATGATTATATTCGGCTTTCCTGTATGCAAGAAAGCAAACGAGTTTCGGATACAAAAACTTATACTTCTGACTTCTGTGTACCGCTCTCTTGACGCATTTTTTGCAAAAAACGATCTATTTCCTCTTTCAAAATTGTCTCAACATCAATATTTTTCTCTTGAAGAAAATCAGGAACGCTATTCTCGTTATTGTCATTACTCTTAAGCATGTTAAGGAAACTTTCCGCATCGGTATCATCCAATGCTTCAAGAATCCTCTTCAGAACACATGAATCAATCACATCTTCAACAATTTCCACGAACTGATTCTGAACATCATCCGAAAAACCGTCCATGCCGAAAATTTTTATAACACTTTCTTTTTTACTCATACCACATGTATTGTATCATTAATTAATAATAACATTATTGACGATTACTGAATCTGCGAATCATCAAACATACTGACCCTGTACCTCCTCCATAATGTATCTTTCACTTCATCAAAAGATTCTCCGTTGTATAATTTCGCTTGAAGTTTTGCGACCACAGGATGCTTTCCCACAAGAACAAACATATCTCCGAGCATTTTTTTTGCTACCGCATCACGCTCCTGAACAGCATCCGGTAACTCACCGCGCCATTTTTCCCGATCTGCCCCTGATCCGAATGTTCCACCGTGTACCTCATTAACAAAACCATAAAGGTTATTACTTAATGATTCAACCCGTTCGTTCGAAGCTCGCAGTGTTTCCAAGCTGGCGTTAAGCCGCTCCTTCGCATCATCGTACCGCGCTGCCCTTTTTTCATAATTTACCATAAATTAAACATATTACTTAATAATGTATCCGATAAAACAACTAAAACAACACCTAAAATTAATATAACATGGCATATAACGCTATGTGCCGCATTTTCCACAGACACATATCACAACAAACAACAATATATTGAATAAGGGATTGCAAGAACAACATACATAACACCTTTCTCTTGCTCCAACTGCTCCCGGTTTCGCTGTATCCGGGAAAGCGAGTACATGTTTAGGACAAGGTACCACTGTCCTGCTCTTCCGTTGCCGAAAGAATAATTGACATTCCTCCTTGCGGAGGCAATTTCACTTGAATTATTCCACGAACAGCTTCCGCTACCCGTGCCTTGTTACGCCTTAGCCCTTGTTATTGAATTTACCTTAGACCCGTATAAAACGGGGCATCGGGTACCCTCAACTTCCTTGACTTGGCGGGCGGTGAGTACAAGACTCGAGAACGTATTCACCGCAGCGTGCTGATCTGCGATTACTAGCGATTTCAACTTCATGGGGTCGAATTGCAGACCCCAATCCGGACTGAGACTGTTTTTATTAGGATTAGCTCCGGCTTGCGCCTTGGCATCCCGTTGTAACAGCCATTGTATCATGCGTGCAGCCCGAGGCGTCAAGGGACATGCGGACCTGGCGTCATCCTCTCCTTCCTCCCTCGTGAGAGGGCAGTCTCGCCTGACATCATATAACAGACGACGAGGGTTGCGTTCGTTACCCCACTTAAGGGAACAGTTCAAACCACGAACTGACGACGGCCATGCATCACCTGCCTACCCGCCCGAAGGAGATACCCCTTTCAGGGTATCGTCGTGTAGGTTTCTAGCCTCGGTAAGGTTTGTCGCTTAGCATCGAATTAAGCCGCGTGATCCACCGCTTGTGCGAGTCCCCGTCTATTCCTTTGAGTTTTAAGCTTGCGCTCGTACTACCCAGGCGGCTTGCTTAACGCGTTAGCTTCGCCTCTCAAGGGTCAATGCCTCAAAAAGCCAGCAAGCATCGTTTAGGGCGTGGACTACTGGGGTATCTAATCCCATTCGCTACCCACGCTTTCGTCTCTGAGTGTCAGGAGCAGACCAGTGTGCTGCCTTCGCTTTTGGTGTTCCCCACAGTATCAACGGATTTCACCCCTACTCTGTGAGTTCCACACACCTCTTCTGCCCTCTAGTGCTGCCGTTTCGTATGCGGTTTTCCGGTTGAGCCGGAAGATTTAACACACGACTAACAGCACCACCTACAGACGCTTTACGCCCAGTGATTCCGGGTAACGCTCGGGGCTTCTGTATTACCGCTCCTGCTGGCACAGAATTAGGAGCCCCTTATTCATACGGTACTGTCAATAAACTTCCTCCCGTATAAAAGGTGTTTACGCGCCGAAACGCTTCATCCACCACGCGGCGTCGCTCCGTCAGGCTTTCGCCCATTGCGGAATATTCTCGACTGCGGCCTCCCGTAGGAGTATGGCCCGTGTCTCAGTGCCATCGGTGGGGGTCAGGCTCTCACCTCCCCTACGCGTCATTGCCTTGGTACGCCGTTACCGTACCAACAAGCTGATGCGAAGCAGGCCCCTCCCTAAGCGAAAAATCTTTACTCCGTAGAGACTATCAGGAATTAGCACACCTTTCGATGCGTTATGCCTGACTTAGGGGTAGGTTCCTACCTGTTACTACCTCGTTTGCCACTGGGTCCGAAGACCCCGTTCGACTTGCATGCCCTATCCACGCCGCCAGCGTTCACCCTGAGCTAGGATCAAACTCTAAATAAAGAAACGGTTGGAGCAAGAGAAAAGTGTCATATATAGCACACATCCTCTCTTGCAGATATCCTTACTCAAAAAATATAATAAAATAATAGGTTCTGTATGTTGATTGTTAAAAGGACAACGAGACACACTACCCTCCTCAAAAGGAAAACAAATACAAAAGTGTTTGTTTCGCGTGTATATTCAGTATACCCATATATGACAAAAAAGGTCAATGCAAGCGCACCAAAAAGCAAATCATACGAAATGTCAATGACGCGCCTGCGCCTCTAACAACTCCTGAATTTTTTGCTGAATTCGCTGTATCTCTCTTCTAAGAGATTGTATGAGTTCCTGTTGTTGCGTTTCAGTAAGCGCCTGTGCAGATGGTGATGCGTCAGATTGCACCTGAAACATGACGGTGCGGGTACGCGGACCATAGTAGCCGCTCGCGGGTGTGATACCGCGCGCCTGTTGAAAGGCGATAAGCGCGCGGTGGGTTGCCGGTCCGAAGTAATCACTTTCATTGCCGACGGAACCGGGTCCTGTTTCAGCGACAGTATATCCGCCTTTGTTCAAAAATTGCTGAAGCGCACGCACACCGGGATCGCTCACACCAATCTCAAGGTCATATTCAGGCAGCAGCAGCGGTTCCGGTGCTAACAGAGATGAAAATCCGTCGGCGGGCAATGCTTCAACAGGAACAACGCCGGAGATGACAGGCGGTGCTGCAGATTGCTCGGACACAGTGGGCGAT
This sequence comes from Minisyncoccota bacterium, assembly GCA_958295675.1. Lineage (GTDB taxonomy): Bacteria > Patescibacteriota > Minisyncoccia > Phycocordibacterales > JABAAK01 > JAPPJI01. The sequence continues at coordinate 567,848 of OY282360.1, forward strand.
TCAGGTATGCGCGGTGCGGAGACAGTCGGAGGACGGTACGAACTTCGGCTACCGCCTCCTCCGCCTCCGCTGCTGCCGCGACGGATTGAAAAAGATGACAACAACAGAGACACTGACGCGGCATTGCCGGCGACATCAATCATGGTGAGTGAACAGTCATCGTAGTTGCTGCGCGCTCCGGAGAAACGAAGGGTATGGCTCGCGGTGCCGGATCCGATAACTGATCCGGTAACCTGCAGATCATCGCAGACACCGCCTCCGCTGACAGCAAACCGTACGGTCTCTTCAATGGTTTGGTTGTGGTTCACCGTAATAGTAACCTCCGGTCGTCGTGAACTCGGTACTGACACCGTTCTCTCAACAAATGCGGGAACGGAGGTGTCGCGAGTAACGGCGAGCGGCGCGCTATACACCGTATTGTGCGCACTGTCGCGAACTCTGGCACAAATATAACGAATGCCATCGGAAAGTGATGCAGCGGTGATAGTCGCTATATCAGTAATAGTGTACGAAAGCGTATCCGCGCATACCGAACCCGGGTTAGTGTCCGTTACCGCATAGGTAACCGTCACTCCGTCGTCCTCATTCACTGTGACGGCAGTCACAATCGGCTGCGTGTTCCGTTCCCCATCTCCCGCCTCATCAGCGTTTATATACCCGTCCGTCGCAACCCCGGCATGCGATAAATGCGCGGTAACAGTCGGCGCGACGGTATCAACGGTAACGGTAAGAGCAGGAGACGGATCAGACAGCGGACTGCCATTAATTGACTGTTTTGCGGCTATAGTCCACGAACCGGATATACCGGCGGCGGCAATACGACTGCCCTGTGCATCCGCCGCGGTTGTGAGATCAAGAGTGATTGTATAGCTGCCGTCAGCACTGTCGGCGACAGCAGTGCCGGTAGCAGTGTAAGCGGTAGCATCAACGGTCTTCACGGCGGTAAGGGTCACCGTAGCACCGGCATTCGCGGTACCGGAGAATGAAAGTGTCGTATTCCCCGTTACAGCATCCTCCGACCCCGTATCAGACGATGTCTCAAGAGCCGGCAAAGCAGGAGCAGCCGGCTGAAACAATAGCGGATAGCGGCGTTTCAGTTCGCGCAGCGCGCCGAGAGTGTTCAGCACCCTGCCGCCGCCGACAACCTGCGCGCTTGTCAGACCGCTCGTGCCGCCGACCGCATGTGTCGCCGCGGTCAGGGTGTTTGAACCGCTCAGCAAGATATCACGCGTCTCGGCGACGGTGAGATCCGGCTTTACCTCAAGCAGCATAGCCGCGGTGCCGGCGACCATCGGCGCGGCAACGGAGGTGCCGGAAAAAACGCGATAGTACCCGCGCAGCAGCTCCTGCTGATGTGTAAGATCAGCGCGAAGAGGACCTTTGAAGAACACAAATTCATTATCAAATATCTTACAGTTCTCTTTTGTCAGCCCGGTGGTTGGTGAACCACTCCAATCAAATCTAAAATGAAAGTTTGAAGTCAAGTGCGCAGTACCGGACAATTCAGCGTATGAAAATGTGTGTGTTGCCGGATTATGCAGTGCAATAGGACTGGAATAGTCCGTTCCGTCACCGCTGAACGAGTATGAAAGATGATTGTACTCACCCCGACAATCATGCCGAATGGCAAGGAGTACCCGTTCACCGCGCGCGGGATCAATAAAACTAAGATCAATCGGTCCGATGGTATAGGAAGACGCGGCGGAAGCGGCAGTTTCCGAACCGGCATCCGGTATCGGCGATATATAGCGCGTACCCGAATCAGTGCCGGACGACCACGATGTCGCGCTAACGGGGACGGCGGAACCGTCGCCCAGCCCGCTTCCCTGCTGCAATCTGGAGTATCCCGACTTATACGACGGCAATGCCACACCAACCGCCGGCGCGAGTATCTCTATATGCGGTCCGTAATTTGTGCCGCCGTACACGGCATTATTCCTGTCCACACCACCGACCGCGAGGACATGAGAGAGTCCGGTCCAGCATTCATTGCCGTCAGTATCGCTGACTGACTCGGTGTAATCAACCGGTACAACCCAGTCGCTTGTGGTACCGATCTTCCTCCCGCTGTTGCCGGCGGCGATAGTGACAATGCCGGGAAAATCACGCAACGCGGCGTAGAGCATTGCGTCAAAACCGCCCTGCTTTTTCTCTTCCGCCGTGCCGCACGATAGCGTGCTTGAGGACGAATTGTTGGGATAGGTACGCGCCCAACTGATACTGAGCACATCCGCACCGTTATGCCGCGCCGTGTTAATCATACGCACGGCATCCGCCGTATACACCTTATCAACCTTGTACGGGAATCTGCTGCTCGGCGGCGCGGCGAGCGCCATCAACCGGCTGTTCTGCGCCACACCGAACGCGCCCTTTCCGTTATTAAAACCGCCGAGCGCGGCACCCGCCATCGCGGTGCCGTGCACGGCAAAACCGGCTTCCGGATCGTTAGTGAACACCCGCTGTGTCCGACCGTTCACCAACCGCGCCTCAACATTAAAACCGCCCTTCGGACACCCGCTAACAAATGCGGTATTTGTATCATCAAAACAGGATGTCGGCTGCCACAACATTCCCTGAAATTCAGGATGTGATGTCTTGATATTCGTATCAACAACGGCAATAACAGGTGCGCTGTCAGCGCGGTATGAATCCGGCGGTATCAAACCATACGCTTCTCCGAGACCCAAAAAAGAGAACGGCCACGCGTAGGTGTTTGCAATAAGCGGATCATTTGACGGCGGTTCGGTCTGCGCGTCGTACGCGAAGTTCGGCTGCGCGTGCGCGATACCGGCAACAGCGGACACCTCAGCGGACAACGCGGCAACATCAACATGCTCATCAAACGAAAGCAGTGCGGCACCGGTATCAGTAGCAACATCTTCCGTGCGAATATCGTCAGTATCAACGCCGTGCTCACGCAATACTTTTTCCACCTCCAGATACAATGCTTCCTTCGCGTCAATAACATGAGTACTACTAACGGAAACATCGGAATCAATCTCCTCATACACCACAATAATCTGGTTCGGCGCATACACATCAGCGGAAGAATCTTCGGAAACAGTGACTGCACCCTGCGCGGCGGCGTATGGCACCGACAAACACATACAAAAGAGTAAAAAACAGAAACTGCCGTTCTGCAACGAAATATACATACCGCCAGTGTATCACGCGATCCGGGCAATAGTGTTCAAAAACGAATCAGTCACCGTCTCCGGCACTTCAGTACTCCCGACATAGCACACCGCCATAGTATCTGTAACAAAAATATCCTCCGCGACCCGGCGTACATCCGCAGGCGTTACCGCCCTGATATGCTTCTCGTATTCCTCATCGGACTCCACGGCACCCGTTTGCGCGTACAGCACCATATTCCGTCCGGCAATACCCTGTGTGCTCTCCTGTTGCACAGCACGGACACCGAGAATGTACTCCCGCGCCTTCCGTAATTCATCATCAGACACCGTATCCCGCAGTACAGCGGCGCACTCATCGGCAACGGCTCCCATCACCTCTTCGGTCCGTTTCCCGTTAATGCCCGTATAGATTGAAAAACTGCCGTAATGCGCGTTCATATCAGCGGACGCATTGATGGTGTAGCAAGCACCGAGATGTTCGCGCACCCGCAGAAACAAACGGGAACTCATAGAACCGCCGAGTACCGTACCAAGCAACTGAAGCGCATGACGGTCATCGCTGCCGCATGACGGCGCGTACCCGCCGATAACAATATGCGACTGCTCCAAATCAGAACGCACCACATGTACATGCTTCTGTTTTACACCGACAGCGGATACCGCGACCTGCTCGGTATGCCCGCCGACAGGTGCTGATCGGTACATGCGCTCCAATGCGGCGAACACTTCTTCAGAATCAAACTTACCGGCGACAGAAATAATGATATTGCCGGAGACATAATGTTTCCGTAAAAACTGCACGAAGTCATCGCGGGAAAACGACCGGACTGAATCAGCAGTGCCGAGAATATCATGCTCGGCGGCAGTTCCATGAAACAGTGATTTTTCAACTTCATTACCGGCTTTTGCGGCGGGATCATCCTCGTACATTGCTATCTCCTCAACGATAACACTCTTTTCTTTTTCAAGTTCACCGGCGGGAAACAGAGAACGCAAAAAAATATCAGAAGTGATATCCATCATATCGCCGATTCTCTCCGCCCTGCCGAACAGATAGTAGCCGGTATATTCCCTTGAGGTATACGCGTTCCCGACGACACCGGACTCGTCCATGCGCACCAGCAGCTGCGTATAGTCGGGATAGGTTTCCGTCCCCTTGAAACACATATGTTCAAAAAAATGAGCCAAACCATGCTCATGCGCCTCCTCATGATTCGCGCCGATATTCACGCCGACCAGCACGCACGCCGTCTTTGCGTGCGCATTAGGATCAAAAATAACAGTAATCCCGTTGCTCATCGTGCGTACCTCAGCCATACACCTACCACTATACATCAAAACGCAGTACCGGTAATCACATTTTTTCTCAACACCAAAAAGTACACCATCCTGTTCTACAACATACCAAAAAAACAGTAATATAACTACAAAACAACAGCAAAATATGCTACACTACCCGCCAGAACCCTGTTCTTTCCACACACAACGAGGACGTTTCTCATGCACAGACGAGCAGCAGGCATCCTGCCTGTTTTCCTGCTGACCGCGACATTCGCGGTCGGCGAAACACAGACGGTACCGCTGTTCGCTCCCGCGAATGACGGTATTCGGCAGGGATTCACGCGAGTCGTGAATCTCGCACACCGAGACGGTACGGTCACAATCCGTGCCCGTGACGATGCCGGTGTCCTGCACCGGAGTTCGTTCCGCATCGCTGCATCCGCGGTGTACCACTTCAACTCAGACGACCTGGAGAACGGCAATGCCGTGAAAGGTATCACCGGTATCGGCAACGGCACCGGTGACTGGCAGCTCGCACTGGACAGTGATCTGCCGATCGCGGTCACCGCGTACCTGCGTACCGATGACGGCTTTCTCACCGCGATGAACAACACCGTGGCACGAGGCCCTGACGGGGTCCACCGGGTCATGACCTTCAATCCCGCCTCAAACGTGAACCAGGAGAGTATGCTCCGGCTGATCAATCGGTCGGGGCGGACCATCACGGTAACCGTGCGGGGTACTGACGATCAGGGTGCAGCGGGAGACCGTCCCGTGACGGTATCCCTCCGCCCCAACGGTGCACGTACCCTGAGCGCGAAAGACCTGGAGAACGGAGGACTCGGCGACGGAAGCGGTAAGTGGCGATTGCTCGTCACGGCACCGGAATCCATTGTCGTCATGTCCCTCATGAGCACCAAGGTCGGCTACCTCACGAACCTCTCATCGGCACCGGAAGGCACCACGATTCCGCTGTTCACCGCGGTCTCGCGGTTCAGGCAGAGTTTCGCGCGGATCATCAACCGCTCACCGGAAGCGGGCACCGTGACGGTACGCGCCAGGGATGACTCGGGCACCGAACGGGGCTCGTTCACCATCCCCATCGGCGCCAATCAGGTGCGGCACTTCAACTCCGATGATCTGGAAAACGGCAGTGTCGCCAAAGGTGTCACCGGTGTCGGCGACGGTACCGGTCACTGGCGGCTGACGGTCTCCGGCGATCTGGACCTACAGGTACTCGCCTACATGCGCACCGATGACGGTTTTCTCACCGCACTCCACGATATCGTGGGTGATGCGGGACGGACGCACCAGGTACCCATACTCAACCCGGGCAGTAACACCGACCGGGAGAGCAGTTTGCGAATAGTCAACACCACGGGTGCCGTGACCACGGTCACCGTCCGCGGCTTTGACGATAGAGGCAGAGAAGGCGACAGCACAGTCCGCATCACCCTGCGGGGCAATGAAGTGAAAACCTTCACCGCCAAACGGCTGGAGGATCTGGGACTCGGCGACGGCAGCGGTAAGTGGCGGCTCATGGTCACCGCGACCAATCCCGTCATCCTGCTGTCCCTCATACAGACAACAACCGGGCACCTCACCAACCTCTCCTACACACCGGCAGGCATTCGGGTCATCGCCAGACCGGTGGAAGCATCGTTCACCTACGAGGAGGACGACGGCATCCCGTTCGGCATCCGCTTTGACGCCACCGCGTCCAAAGGAGACCTCACGGACTACGCCTGGGACTTCGGGGAGAACAGTCTGCGGGTTGACACCACGACCGGCACCGGTCCGACCCCCCTGTTTGTCTACGACAGTACCTGGTTCTTCGGGCGTACCCGGGGTGACCACCTCGGCTACGAGGGTCGCTACCCCGCCACGACGACCTACCCGGTCACCCTGACCGTTACCGACCGCTACGGCGCCACAGACACCCATGCCGAGACAATCACGGTAACCAACACCCTGTCCTTCGCCGGCATGCGCGACCTCATCGGTCGTATCACCGACGGCGGGCACCGCGGGAAACTCATTATCTCGGAGTTGGGTATCGGCGAGGCGTTCGAGGGCAGCCATGCCCAACAGACGGTGTATGTGAACATGAAGGAGGAGGGAGTACCCGCGGCGAGTATCGTGGTGCACGGTCCGGGGATCACGAACCCGCGCGCACTCGGTTCGTTCGGCATCCTGACCCACCCGGACAACGCCGCCCTGCGCGCCGAGACCCTGGTGGTGAATCTGTCGGTACTGCCCGCCTTTAACCGATTGAGTGTACCGCACATCCCTGCGCACAATATCATATGGGTGGCGAGTGCGGGCAACCTTGATCCCGACATCGCGGCGTGCGGTCCGACCGACCCGCGCATCCGTGATTTCTGGCGGTCTGACCATCCGTACTTCTCCTGTGAGGGGAGGGATCGCAGTCCCGTCTATATCGACACCATGGGCGCAGTCAGAACCGGCAAGGTGCTGATGGCGACCGCGGCGGTGCGCAGACAGGACGGCACGGTCGTGCCGGATACCGGTGTCATGATGTGCGGCGACACCAGGGAGCAGTGCTTCGCGGTGGAGCAGTCGAGGATTACCTCGGCATCGGCACCGGCACTCAGCGCGGCGGTGTTCCACCTCTTCCAGACCTACGAGGATGCGGAGGATGTGGTGCACGCCCTGAAGTCGTGCGCGACGGATATCGGGGAGCCCGGGGTTGACCGTGAATTCGGTCAGGGGCTCGTTGACTTCCGCTGCGCTGCGGCGATGCTGCCGGTTGTTGATCGGTAACTTCTTTTTTTCGCCTACAAGGCAGTACCCGCGCGGTTATCCGCGCGGGTTTTTTTATTTGCTCTTATATACAGCGTTGCTAATGTGTTATGGAGTATATGAACAACTGGCAGTGGTACTTTTGTTTCGCTTGAGGGACTGCTGTATGTCCTGATTCTCGTTTGCGTAAATGATGTGCCACAGGTTTTTGTACTCGCTGCTGGTGACCAGGTGCTCCAGGGACAAGTTCCACAACTCGCACTGGTCGGACTACTTGCCCAGGTACCGTTGGTGCAGCTGTAGGTGGCGGATCTCTACGGAGAACCGGTACTGTCCCTCGCGGTATCGCTGCTAGCGGTTGTGGATGCGACTCTACCGCTACAGGTCCTACCGCTCACGGTCCAGGAGACATCTTTCGGGGGGCAAGGCCGAATTTTGCAGGATCCCGTCCTTGTACTTGTTGACCAGGTACCGTCGTCGGTGCATCTGTAGGTGGCGAAACACAGACGGTACCGCTGTTCGCTCCCGCGAATGACGGTATCCGGCAGGGATTCACGCGAGTCGTGAATCTCGCACACCGAGACGGTACGGTCACGATCCGTGCCCGTGACGATGCCGGTGTCCTGCGCCGGAGTTCGTTCCGCATCGCTGCATCCGCGGTGTACCACTTCAACTCAGACGACCTGGAGAACGGCAATGCCGTGAAAGGTATCACCGGTATCGGCAACGGCACCGGTGACTGGCAGCTCGCACTGGACAGTGATCTGCCGATCGCGGTCACCGCGTACCTGCGTACCGATGACGGCTTTCTCACCGCGATGAACAACACCGTGGCACGAGGCCCTGACGGGGTCCACCGGGTCATGACCTTCAATCCCGCCTCAAACGTGAACCAGGAGAGTATGCTCCGGCTGATCAATCGGTCGGGGCGGACCATCACGGTAACCGTGCGGGGTACTGACGATCAGGGTGCAGCGGGAGACCGTCCCGTGACGGTATCCCTCCGCCCCAACGGTGCACGTACCCTGAGCGCGAAAGACCTGGAGAACGGAGGACTCGGCGACGGAAGCGGTAAGTGGCGATTGCTCGTCACGGCACCGGAATCCATTGTCGTCATGTCCCTCATGAGCACCAAGGTCGGCTACCTCACGAACCTCTCATCGGCACCGGAAGGCACCACGATTCCGCTGTTCACCGCGGTCTCGCGGTTCAGGCAGAGTTTCGCGCGGATCATCAACCGCTCACCGGAAGCGGGCACCGTGACGGTACGCGCCAGGGATGACTCGGGCACCGAACGGGGCTCGTTCACCATCCCCATCGGCGCCAATCAGGTGCGGCACTTCAACTCCGATGATCTGGAAAACGGCAGTGTCGCCAAAGGTGTCACCGGTGTCGGCGACGGTACCGGTCACTGGCGGCTGACGGTCTCCGGCGATCTGGACCTACAGGTACTCGCCTACATGCGCACCGATGACGGTTTTCTCACCGCACTCCACGATATCGTGGGTGATGCGGGACGGACGCACCAGGTACCCATACTCAACCCGGGCAGTAACACCGACCGGGAGAGCAGTTTGCGAATAGTCAACACCACGGGTGCCGTGACCACGGTCACCGTCCGCGGCTTTGACGATAGAGGCAGAGAAGGCGACAGCACAGTCCGCATCACCCTGCGGGGCAATGAAGTGAAAACCTTCACCGCCAAACGGCTGGAGGATCTGGGACTCGGCGACGGCAGCGGTAAGTGGCGGCTCATGGTCACCGCGACCAATCCCGTCATCCTGCTGTCCCTCATACAGACAACAACCGGGCACCTCACCAACCTCTCCTACACACCGGCAGGCATTCGGGTCATCGCCAGACCGGTGGAAGCATTGTTCACCTACGAGGAGGACGACGGCATCCCGTTCGGCATCCGCTTTGACGCCACCGCGTCCAAAGGAGACCTCACGGACTACGCCTGGGACTTCGGGGAGAACAGTCTGCGGGTTGACACCACGACCGGCACCGGTCCGACCCCCCTGTTTGTCTACGACAGTACCTGGTTCTTCGGGCGTACCCGGGGCGCTCGCCACGGCTACGAGGGTCGCTACCCCGCCACAACGACCTACCCGGTCACCCTGACCGTTACCGACCGCTACGGCGCGGAAGCCACGCACACCGAGCCGATCACGGTAACCAACACCCTGTCCTTCGCCGGCATGCGCGACCTCATCGGTCGTATCACTGACGATGACGAACACCGCTACAAACTGGTGATCTCGGAGTTGGCTGATGGTGAAGCGTTTGAGGGCAGCCATGCCCAGCGGACGGTGTATGTGAACATGAAAGAAGAGGGCGTGCCGAAAGCGAACATCCATGTGCACGGTCCGGGGATAACGGACTGGCGCGTAGTGGACGGTGCGTACGGCTTCCTGACCCACCCGGACAACGCCGCTCTGCGCGCCGAGACCCTGGTGGTGAACCGGTCGGTACTCCCCGCCTTCAATGAGCTTGCTGCGGAACACATCGCCGCGCACAATATCATATTTGTGGCGAGTGCCGGTAATGTGAACCACCATAGCGTGAATCAGTGCGATCCGCCGGACAATCCGGATCGGGACCTGTGGCGTCCTGACCATTCGTACTTCACCTGTGATGATGGCGGTCGGCGGTGGATGTATACCGCAACGATGGACGCGGTCAGGACCGGTAAGGTGCTGATGGCGACCGCGGCGGTGCGCAGACAGGACGGCACGGTCGTGCCGGATACCGGTGTCATGATGTGCGGCGACACCAGGGAGCAGTGCTTCGCGGTGGAGCAGTCGAGGATTACCTCGGCATCGGCACCGGCACTCAGCGCGGCGGTGTTCCACCTCTTCCAGACCTACGAGGATGCGGAGGATGTGGTGCACGCCCTGAAGTCGTGCGCGACGGATATCGGGGAGCCCGGGGTTGACCGTGAATTCGGTCAGGGGCTCGTTGACTTCCGCTGCGCTGCGGCGATGCTGCCGGTTGTTGATCGGTAACCTCTTTTTTTCGCCTACAAGGCAGTACCCGCGCGGTTATCCGCGCGGGTTTTTTTACTACCTGCGTTAGTTATATACACAAGCAATATGCTACACACCCTAAATCTGACACACTGCGTTCGCCGGTCTTCCAATCATCATTAGGATGTCGGACACCCGCTCGTGGTGCAGGCATTACCGGAGTGTTGGTAGGTACCGGCAGTGGCAGCATCAGTGGTACTTGTGGTGCACTGACAGGGACCCTGATTGCAAGTACCGATACTACTTCCTCCGGTCCAGGTTTGGTTGTTACAGCTGTAGCTTCTGGAACCCTGATAATCTCCGTCAGTATCTCGGGCAACAACAGTTCCATTCGTGGTTCTTGCGCTCAAAGTAGTGCTGCACGATCCCCATGTGACAGATCTCGCTGAGCATCCGGGTGGTTTCGCCACAGAGCAGGTGTCAATGGTTACGCCACCGTAGGAACACCGCCATTTGTAGTGCGTAGTCGTAGTCATCGCATAGCCACCACTAGCGTACCCAGGGCTGCAGGTATTTCTGGTTGTGCCGCATCCGGGTGGTTTCTTCTTGGAGCAGCGAGGAGAGTTGTAGCCTTTAGGAGATTTGCTGTCTCCGCTCGTTCCATCACACTGCCATCTGTAGTGCGTGTCCGTGTCAGTATACGTCTTGTCATTGTGTGTACCGTGTAAGCACCCGTTCCGCTCGCTGTTATTGCATACACCGTTCACCGGACACGCTATTTCCCTTTGACATGGTCCACCAGGAACACGCCAAGTGGGTCCTTGGTAGTATAGCCGGACACCGTTAAGAGCGGGATCGCCGGTGCCTACTGTACACACACACGCACCAGGACCGCATTTCGCCCCCGTATTCGGACTACTTGCCCAGTCCCCGTCGGTGCAGCTGTAGGTGGCGAATCCCCGATTATGACCGGTACTGTCTATCGCGGTACCGCTGCTAGCGGTTGTGGATGCGAGGGTACTGTTGCAGGTGTATTCAATGTTCTCGTCCTGATCATCGGGCACTGTCCAGGAGACAGTGTTCAAGGGGCAACTTATAGGTTGGCAGCTCGCAGCGGTCGGACCACTCCATGTTTCGTCGTTACAACTGTAGGTCGCGCTGCCGGTGTAGCCAGCAGATTTAGTATTGGCAACTACCTTACTTCCGCTTGCACTTGCTGTTCCTGTGCTTCCACCACATTGAGTTCCCCAAGTTACATCTTTATCCTCACATCCCGGTTTCTTTATGTCACAATACGCTATCTCAGTGTCGGGCTTTCCTATGCAACACCAACGGTCAAGCGTAGTGGTATCTTGACATCTCGTGCCGGTGTTTGATTTGCGCCCGACTAAGCATTCATCTACTTCAGCATTGTTGCATACAGGTGTTTGTGGACAATTATTCGCCTCGTTGCAGGCACCGCTGCCGTCAGACCAGGTGCCGGCGTTCGTAGCATCGGTTTTTGATGTAGTGCAGTTGCAGGTTTTTGTCGGACAGTTATTCGCCGTGACGGTGCAGGCACCGCTGCCGTCAGACAAGGTGCCTTTGTTCGCGGCATCGGTTTTTGATGCGGTGCAGACACAAGGAACAGGAGTGCATCCACTACCACAACACTGTGATTGGGTGCTTGAACCTGAGCAGGTGCCGCAGGTTGACTCGGTTACGGTTTTACTTCTTGATCTGCTTTGGGAGCCATTTGAACATGTACTCCAATCACTCCAAGGTCCCCATTGACAATTTGTCGCCGGTTTCGTGCCGGTCGTTGATCGTGAACCGCAGGTTCTGGACTGGGTGAATCTCTTGCCGCTACAGACCGTGTTTCGTGCCGGTGACCATGTCCCACTTTGGGGTTTTGTCCCGGTCGTCAACCGACTTGTTGCACAGTTATTACACTCAGTGTTGCAGGTTCTGAACTGGGTGAATCTCGTGCCGCTACAGACCGTGTTTCGTGCCGGTGACCAGGAACCGCATTTAGGGCTCTTCGGACAGTTATTTGCCGAGACGGTGCAGGTATTGCCGGTGGTACTGCAAGTACCGGCGTTCGTAGCGTCTGTTTTTGATGTAGTGCAGTTGCAGGTGCCGCACGGTTTTTCCTTTTCGCAGACAGGAGAGTTTTTTCCGCCATTCCGTCCGTCGCAGCGCCATTTGTAGTGCGTGGTCGTGTCAGCCACCGCGGAGTCATTGGCATCATTGTAGAGCGTGCCGGACGAGCACCTGTTCTGCCTGCTGGTATCGCATACGCCGTCTTGCAGACACCCACTCGTGGTGCAGGCATTCGTGCTGTCAGCATCATCCCATGAGCCATTGTCGTTACATTTGTAAAATCCGCCACCACCCGTTGATCCATCAGTGTCCAATAGATTAGCGTATGCACCGGAAGGTGTAATTGAGCGGGAAAATCTGCAAATTCTGTTGTTGTCTTCACTCCATGTGACTATATCGGCGGGACAGGATGTGGATGAGCAAGTCGCACCGGTTCCGCTTAACCATATTGAGTCATGCATATTGTCACTCCAATGTCTCCAGAAAATCCAAGAAGCATCGTATCTACTAAACATGGTTCTCCAGGTACCATTAACACATCTGTAGGCGGCGACACCGATTGTTGGTTTGGTGGCATCCCTCGCGACGCTGCCGCCACCATGTCGTGTTGTGGTTCGGGTGCCGGTGCAGGTGTGACTGCCTACTGTCCAATTGACCGTACCACCGGCACATGTTCTGTCGCACAATGCGAAAGATGGCTCGTCGCTCCAGGTGCCATTGGTACAGAGGTACTTCGCACTGCCGCGTGATGTTCCTTCGGTACTCCGTATGAAGACCTCTCCGCCGGAAGGTGCCATAGGTCGGGACGCTGTGCAAGTCCTGCCGTTCTTGGTCCAGCTGACTGTATCAGCGGCGCAGGATGTCGTCGCACTTGTGCACCACGCGAACAGCGGGTTGCTCAAGGTACCATCATTGCAGTCGTAAATGGCTCTGCCGCGTGTCGTTCCAGTCGTGTCCCACACGGTGGTTGGATTTTCACCTATATCGGCTTCAGGAGTTACTTCTGGCAAGGAGCCCGAACAGGTCTTGCCGTTCACGGTCCATCTGACAGTACGACCGGCGCAGGATCTCTTGCACCATGTATGAGGTGTGGCACGGGTACCGGCGGTTGTGCTGTCGGTTGCGGACGGGGTGCAATTACAGGGTGGATCTCCATATCCGCAACTCATGCTAGTTGCGATCCAGTCGCCGTTGTTACAGCTATAGGTCGCGCTACCGGTTGACGGTCCGGTGCTATCAGTTGCAGTATCGCTGCTACCGGAGTTTGTCTCGTCTCGGGAACCGGTGCAGTCGTGATTGTCCACGCTCCAATCAACACTACCGCCTGAACACTTGAGAGGAGGAAGAGTTGTAGATTCGCAACTTGTGTTAGTCGGTTCGGTCCAGGCACCGTTGTTGCAGCTATAGGTCGCGCTACCGGTTGACGGTCCGGTGCTATCAGTTGCAGTATCGCTGCTACCGGAGTTTGTCTCGTCTCGGGAACCGGTGCAGGTGTGACTGCCTACTGTCCAGGTGACCTCATCGTCTTCTTGGCAGTGGGGAGGATCGTCTGCACATGATGCGCTCGTTGGTTCTCCCCATGTCCTGTCATTATTACAGTGATAGGTCGCGCTGCCGGTGGGCGGTCTGTTGCTATCAATTGCAGTATCGCTACTGCCGACCACTGTTGTGGTTCGGGAACCGGTGCAGGTCTTGTTGTTCACAGTCCAGCTGACACTTCCGCCGGAGCAGGATGGAACGGTAGCAGCAACCACCGGCACCACGATACCGCATGAGGTACTTTGTGTCCCTTTCGTCACCGTCACATAGTACGGTGAGTTGTACGGGTTGGCGATGTCTCCTGCGTTAATGGACAGGGTATCTGAGGTCATTGCGGTCGTTTCCTCACGCAGTATTCTGCTCTGCGTGTCAAACTTCCAGCGGTAGGTATAGTCACCGGCAGCGGAGAAGTTATCCGTGGTCACCGTTAAGGTGAACGACTGTGCCGTTGTCGGCGATGCGGGTGAGACCGACACTGCACAGGAAGGGACGGTCTGAATGGTCGCACAGTCCAGCGACCCGTCATTGTTGACACCGCGGACATACTCTCCCGTGCCGCATACTTGGTTCACTCCCGCTTTCTGAACACTGGCACAGGTAACCTGTCTGACCCCGTTGACCGTGGTCACCTGCAGAAACTGTCCCGCAGGACAGTTCGTGGATTCCAGCAGTGCCTGCTCCGCGGAAATACATTCCAGTCCGTTGTCAGTTAAGCTGAGGATTCATTATCCGCGCAGGCGATTTGTGCGTTTGTCATGCCGTATGACACGAACAGCATGCTGAGTATACCTATAGCAAGTACAACTTGCAGGATTTTGTGGGTAATGTGCATATATACTTGTAGTGTATATCGCAGGGAAATAGAGTTTTTTTGGTGGTGGAAAAACACCTACATAACATCCTGCCCTTGAAGGATGTCTTTTAGGGTGTCTTCCGCTTTCTCTGTATCTGTTTTTGTACGGTTACCATCCTCTTTCTGTGGAAAGTGACGGTGCCACAGCAGAAGGAGTGACGGCGCGAAAAAGAGCGATGAGTAGGTACCGGCAGCGACACCGACAAACAGTGCGACACCGAACCACTGCGTGACAGGCACCAGGGCTATAAGAAGGGCGAGAGGAATGACCGTTGAGACGGAAGTATAGAGTGATCTTCGGACACTGCTCCGCACGCCGTAATCAACCACTGTTCCGAAATTCTCTTTGTGTTTTTTTACCATATTCGTCTTAAGCCGGTCGCGGATACGGTCAAATATGACAATAGTATCGTTTATAGAATAGCCGAGCGTGGCAAGTAGAGCGGTTACAAACAGCGCGTCAACGGATGCGGAGGTGAACGGCGCAAGCAGGGCAAAGATGCCGAGCGGCGCGGCGACATCATGCAGCAATGCCGCTATTGAGACAACACCGTATTTCCAGGAAGCGATAGGCCGCGACACGCCTTTAAACACAAATGAAATATAGGCAATGATGATAATGGTTGCGATGATGAGGGCAAGAAGCGCTTTGCGTACCAGTTCCTGACTGATAGAGGGAGAGAACGATTGATACTCAGTGATGGTATGTGCGCCGACGGTATCAGTGATATGTGTGAGTAAACCTTGATATTCCTCGTCACTGAGCGCGCGCGAAGTGAATGACCATTCCGTTTCTGAAATCTGCTGCGGTGTGATATCATACGGAAACTCTGCAAATGCGGTATGCATACTCTGCGTAGATTGTTCACTCTGAAAATCAACCTGCAGGTGCGCGGTGCCGCTGAACTCCGGCGCGATATTCGGTGTGATGACGAAAACACTCAGCAGAAAAACGACAATGAGCGCGACACCTATAACCGCGTGTTTTTCCGCGTGTCTGCTTATCATATGTTGAAATCTGTTTTGTATCATATATTTTAGTGAATATACCACTTTTTCATTCGATCCCGCAGCGCATCGGATGTGGTCCGCAGGAACAGCCGGGTAAGGAGATATGCCGAGAGCATACTGAGCAGCACACCGATGATGAACGCGAAGGCGAATCCTTTAATGATGGATGTGCCGAACCAAAAGAGCAGGAACGCGATGATGATACTGGTGAGATTCGCATCACGGATGGCGAGCCACGCGCGCGAGCAGCCGCGCTCTATCGCTTCGCGGCGAGATATGCCGTTCCGCAATTCCTCGCGCATGCGCTCAAAGATGAGCACATTCGCGTCAACGGCGAACCCGAGCGACATAATAAAGCCGGCAAGTCCGGCAGCGGTGAGCACCACCGGGATTCCCTTAAACACCGAGAGCATGACGGCGACATAGACGGCAAGCGCAAACACGGCGACAATACCGACAAAACGATACGCCAGCAGGAAGAGCATACTGACCAGCAGCAGTGCTATCATCGCGGCAGTCATGCTCTTCGTCACGGTCTCAGAGCCGAGTGTCGGATTGACGGTACGCGTTTCGGAAAGTTCAATCGGCATCGGCAGCGCGCCGAAACTCAAACTGTCCGCGAGTTCTGTCGCTGATTCAAGGTTGAAGTTCCCTTCTATCTGTGTCGTGCCGCCGAGAATCGGCGTGACAATCACGGGCGACGATATGAGCGCGCCGTCCAGATAGATGCCGAGCAGGTTGCCGACATTGTTCCGCGTCAGATCGGCGAACATCCTGCCCCCTTCGCCGTTAAAGTTCACCACTACCACCGGCTCATTGGTAAGCGCGCCGCCGATGCCCTGTAAAAATTGCACGCCGGCGGAAGTAACATGCCCGCCCTGCAGACCCACAGAATCAAACTGTTCGGTCTCTTTGTTGAAAATGCGGAATTCAAGGTGCGGTGTCTGACCGATTGCCCGTGTCGCCTCGGCGATATCTGTCACGCCCGGCAACTCAACTACCAGCCGATGTGATGACGGAAGACCGGTCAGTACGGAGCTTGAAGCGGTGTAGACCTTCGGCTCGGATACGCCGAGCGCGTTCACCCGCCGCTCAATAACCTGTTGCAACGCGTCCATACGCCCGTTTATCTCCTCTTCGGGCACATCAGAGGTATCGGCGACATAGGTAACCTGCGTACCGCCCGCGAGATCAAGACCGAATGAGAACGGAAACCGGTCTATATCACGGACATAGAAAACGGCAAGTGTGATAGCAAGTGCGAGAACGCAGACACTGGTAAGAGCAAGGATGATCCGCTGTTTTTCCATACCATTCCAGTATACACGGCAAGGATACAAAATCCAGTTGTAAAAATAAAGGTTTTACAGACATTTCTATCGCGAACGCGGCAATGCTGTTATTTGATCGGAAGGCGAAGTTCATCAAAACTGCCGGCAAATTGAAGGCGCGCCATGCCGAGTACAAGCGCGATTGCCAGGGATTCGGCGAGTATATGCGATCCGCCATAACTCATAAACGGCAGAGTAATGCCCGTGACCGGAACCACGCCGGCATTCACGCCTATATGCATCAGCATATGGGAAAAAATAAATACAAAGACACCGACAATGAAAAGTGTCTCAAAGTTTGTCCGTCCCCGAATAGCATGATGAAACAGCCGCCACCCTATCACACCGTACAGCAGAAACAGCAACACCACGCCGATAAAACCCCATTCCTCCGCGAATGCGGCAAACACAAAATCTGATTCGTACAGCGGTAAAAATCCGAGTTTGGACTGTGTTCCTTCGCCGATACCTTTGCCGAATATTTCTCCAGAACCGATTGCTATCTTTGATTGGTACGCTGTATAGCCGGATGATTCCAGGTTTTCAAGCGGTTCAAGAAATGAAAGAACACGATCCTGCTGGTAGTTCGGTATGAACTGCCAACTGATAACGGACACAGTGACCGCGAACAACAGCAAAGCGATAATATGTTTTTTTGAGACACCGGAAACAAAAATCATGCCCGCCCAAATCGCAATGAGAATCACAGACGAACCGAGATCCGGCTGAATAAACACCAGAAAAAACAGGGTCGCCATGATGGCGAATGAAACAGCGACATGCCGAATGTGCCTGATGCGGATATGTCTGCTCGCGAAGTAGCGGGCAAGTATGATGATAAGTACTATTTTTATAAACTCAACGGGCTGCAGCGCGATCGGACCGATGATAAACCAGCTGTGCGCGCCGTTTATTTCCGGAGAAAAAAGAAGCAGCGCGATGAGTGTGACAATAGAGGCGATGAACAATGTCAGTGAGATCAACGGTCCGCGAAGAACGCTGTATGTATTCGCGGACGCGAACAGTATGACAACAACAGCGATACCGGTGAATAACGCCTGTTTGTAAAACAACGAACTGACAAGGGGGTCGTCAACGGGAAAATTGGTCACTAAACCGATCGCCATGATAAGGAGAACGGGAGCAACGAGCAGCCAGTCAAGGGAGCGTATGTGGTGTAACAGGTTCATACATAGACCCTACCATTTTGTGATGACAGGGATAATATCAATATATTTAACCTGTGCATCACATAATCCATCGGCACATTGCATTTTTTGAAGTTCAAACGGGTGAATCCAGGTGTACTGAACGGAGCGGGATTCGCCGGGTTGCATATATTTCTCAAATGTTCGCGATGCTCCGACAGCATTGCTGTTTTCATCGTACACAGTAACAACGAAATCAACACCTGATATCTCAGTTGAACCGATATTTGTCACAACGGCATGTATGCGCGGAGACACACCCGCTGATGCTTCAATCCTCTCATCTGATACTTTGAAACTGTATGATTCAGGAGAACGGACAAACTGGGGATCCTCAGTAAAACGGAACGATGCGCTGACCGCCTCAATTTTGCCGGTCCGCAGAAACGGCACAAACACGGGTGTAACATCGACCGGCATAATAGCGGTTTTTTCTGACGCGCGCGCGATGATGCCTCCTTTCGCGTCATGCAAGGTGATTTCAAACTGTACTGACGGCACATAAAAACCTTCATTCTGATTCTCTATGTGCGCAATAGCGGAATACACTTTTTCGCCGTCATCTCGTTCGCCAAGCGGAAACACGCGCGTTACAATAGGCAGGAGCTGTTTCCATTGCACCGGACATGCGTTCGGACACGACCCGCCGCAATCAACACCGGTCTCCGAGCCGTTCTGTACCCTGTCATTGCAGGTCGGCGGGTTATAGAAAATAAGAAAAAGCAATCCGCTGACCACGAGTGTGATAAGCACCAAAAAAGTTACAAATGCAAAAATCCTTCTTTGTGCGCTCCATGCTGACATACTACCGCCAGTATACTATATGTTCCTAAAACACATTAAAATGAAGATACATAGGTCAGTATCATATCACGGGTCCGCCGATCCAAAACACCCGTTACCGGCACACCGTTCACGCGCTGAAAACTCCGAAGCGCGCGTTCAGTTGACGAGCCGAATGTGTTAACTTCATTCCCGGGACTGCCGGCACCGGATCGTGAGACCGTATACCCGTTATTGTTGAGAAATACCTGCAGCCGATATACCTCTTCATCGGTATCGCCGATTCGCAGTTCATCGGAACCGGTCGGCACTACAACACCGAGATTTTCCCGGGTCTCTTCCACAACCTCGTCGCGTGATCTGGAAACTTCCTGATCCTCATCGGCGGATTGCTCCTCATCGGCGGTAACAACTCGCTCAACAACAACCTCGCCCGGCAATCTGGGAGCAGTCAGACCTCTCAGTTCCGCGGCGCGGCGCTGTGCATCGGCATGCACCGTCGCTTCGTCAAAAATGACCAAACGCTCATCTTTCTTTTCCGCATCATCCGCAGCACTGCGCAGCTTGGCATCAACATCCGCAATCAATGCGTTTATCCGTTCGGTTAAACTTTCCAAAATTGTCTTTCGTTCCGAAAGTGTGTCAACTGATTCTGCCTGTGAACCGGCAGCACTTTCTGAAGTTGTTTCTTCAGATGAACATGTAACAGGAATGGAATCGTATATATATAAAGCACCGGTATCCCGTTCGGCGGTATCGTGCTGCGGCGCGCCGACAACAAGATGCCGACCGTCAAACGCCACGCTTGTGCCGAATCTGTCACCGGACTTGACCATCTCCCCGGAGGTTGTCTTCCGCAGAGTCCATTCTGCATCTCCGTGTGTATAGGTGTAGACAAGTCCTGTCCTGTCACCGTTCTCATCTTCAGCACCCGGCGCGCCGACAACCAACACACCGTTTGAATATGCCAACGATGTACCGAAGTGCTGTGAAAATCCGTTTTCGGGAGGGGTAATTTCCTGCTGCAGCTGCCACAAGTCGCCCTGACGCGTGTAGACATACACGGCACCGCGTCCTTTCTGGGCGGCACCGACAAACAAATTACCGTCGCCGAAAAGAATTTCCGAACCGAATGTGCCTTCTGAGTCAGTATCCGGCGGCACAATTTTCTTCTCGTTCCAACGCGACCCATCAAATGCGTACACATATACCGCACCGGCATCAGCACCACTGATAAGATCCCCGGGAGCACCGATCGCTATAACATCGCCATCAATGGCGATACCGGCACCGAACTGCTGACCCCGGGCAGTATCCGAAGCGGTTAAGCGAACGGAGCGAACCCATTGATCATTCCGGCGTGTATAGACATACACATACCCGCTCTTATCGCGCCCTTCGGCACCGATAGCGAGTGTATTTCCGTCAACGGCAATACTTCTGCCGAACAAATCATACGGTGCGGTCGTGGCCGATAGAAGCGCGGAACGAAACAGGAGTGACGAATCAGACCGCCGATACACATACACAGAACCGGACTGATGTCCGCCATGATGTGCTTTCGGCACACCGACAATGACATCCTGACCGTCAGACACGGCAACCATCCGGCGGGTGCCGGTAGAACGGTACTCCTGTTCAACAACCGTACCGGACGGTTTCCACGACGAACCGTTATCGGTGTATAGATACGCCTTGTGAATACCGGTACCGGAAACAAGGGTATCTCTATTGATACTGACATTTTCCCCGAGTTGTGTTTTTCTCTCCGGATTTTCCGGCACCAATTTCTGAGTCATGGTATAGGTAACACACTCGTATAACATTTCAGCGGCTTCATCTTCTTGCGCGGTAACTGTTGCTTTCACCGGCGGTTTCTCAACAGATTTCGGTACTGCAATGATAATAGGTTCCGCAAGCGTGCCCCGCTGACTCTCATGGCTGCCCCGGCGAATAACCGCGGCAAAATGATTCTCCCCGACAGCCAATTCATCCGCGCTGATAGAAGGAAAAGAAACTGAATTGCCGGTTACTTCTTCAGGCGTTACAACCCGCATACGAATCTCAGAATCATTCAAAAAAACAGAAACACTGTCTCCGGTCAAAAAATTTCCCGAAACCGCGATACTGTACGAATCAGCAGGCGCATCGGCATCGGCGGATTCCGGTTCAACAATAATGGACGGCTGTGCCGGGACACCGACTATCGTCAGCTCAAACGGCTCCGTTTCCTGAAGTGTAGCACCGTTACGAGCCAATTTCGCGACAACATTATTCACACCGGTCACAAAAACATCGGTTGATATATTATCAACAATAACCTCACCGCCCTCAGTAACATCATCCGCACCGATCACCTTCGCGGTGATAAATGAATCATTGCTGAATATATTTATAACATCATTCTCCTGAAACGCGCCGAACACGCGAACCGCGACAACGGATGTATTATGTTCGTTCCTAGAGAAACCGATAATACTGAATGATGTTTCTTGTGCTGAGACCTTGACGGCAAATAAGACAAGGCATACCAGCATAAACAGAACTGCACGGACAAAATTCCTATTAAAACGACTGTACGCTTTCATATATGATCAAAATACATATGTAGTATACTGCTGAAAACAGAGTCGTGTGACATGTTTCCACATCGTATGAGAAAAGAAATATGGATTCATTGTTGAAGAAAAATAAAAAATAAATGTGACAACTTTTTCAGACAAGATGCCGTATGGAAAGCATATGAGCGTGCGTTGTACTCGGTAGGTCTATATAAAAACAACAGCCGATAGACAAAAAATCACCCCACCTAAGTGGGGTGAGAAGAAGATGGGAAGCCGATACCCGATGTTACCGACCTTTTTCCAGTGTTCGGGAAGTGATTTTACGTACACGGTAGTAATGGGTGGCCATCTCGGCGCGCGGGATTCTTGGCGTGTATGCGTCGGAAGAATCCACTTAATGCGGGCTGATGAGATCTAGCTCCCAAAACCATTACCGAATCCGTGAACCGCGATGGACGAAAAATCGTCACATGCGCAGTAGTCAACCTCACTCCTCACAATGGCTAGACGCGAAAACCACCAGAGAACGAGGACACTTCAAGATTTCCGGGGAATTACACCGCCGGTCCTCTCTGTCCGCACTGAAACGCTTTCTCTAAAGTACCTGAACACCCTCACAGGAAGAAATTACTCCCCTCCCGCTTGATGAGGATCCGTTGCATCTTTTTGGCATGCTTCGCCGTCACTTCCCATCTTCTGAATCTATTGTAGCAAAAGAGAGTAAAAAATCAATGTTGAAATGGGGATAGCTCTGTACAAAAAAATCACCCCACATATCCTGGTCATCAGTCATCCAGGTGGTAAGTCTGGACTAGGACTAGATAACCCTGGATATTGGATATGTGGGGTGGGGAGATATAGTCATGAACGGACTGAGGTTGGCTATCTCCCGCATATATTATAGCAAAAAACCAAAATTAAACAAATAATGTAAGATGGTGGGATGTATCTTTTGATTAAGTATTTTTGTTTATAGTTTGTATTATAATCATGGAATACATCCCCAGATTTTTTGGTGGTACTCCGTAGTACTAATATCCGGTAAAACAAGTTGTTTTGTACAAAGCGTGAAAACAGGCAGAGGAGGGTTATTAACTCTTTTTGATATAAAAGGTGTGATAGACGAGTATCATTAGGGTGTCAGGGGATATACCCTGATTTTTTTCTACTACTAAAGTTTGTGAAATATTGTATAATGATATTGTTGGCAGTGAAATGCCCTTGCGTTCAGTTCTTTCCACAAAAAGGAGGTGGGAATATGCAAAAAGCACTTGCTATCGTCTTCATTGTGACCGGTTTGCTGGTTCTCATACTGACGAGCTGGTATCACGATATATCGGCATGGGTTGTTGTTCCATTATTTGTCGCCTTTATGGTGTGCACATATGGTGTAGTGATAACCCGATCGGGGCCGACACAACCGCCGCTGAAACTTGCTGTGAGCGTACTAATCGCTTGCGTCGTTTTGAGCGTGGTTCTCATGATGGTAACACAGTTTTTGTGGATGCTATCACTGATACCAGAGTACAATGCGTATGACGCTCATCAGGTCATCAGGTAGTGCTTGATTCTTCCTCCTCTGCATAGAGGAGGATTTTTTTAATATGCTATCCGCTATTTGTTTGCTAATACAAGAGAATTCTGTAACCATTAATCAATTAATGCCACATGAAAATGGTAGATAAGAGAGGATATACGCGCAGATTTTTAGGAGTATGTCCCCTGACTTGCTGTGGTAGGGGTTTATTACGATTTGTCGGTAAGTTATCAACATCGTTGCTATTGTGAGGTATACTGTGATTAAAAAAATAATAAGTATATGCCAATAAACTTCGCTGAAAGCACCCTGTTTACCAGCGATAATCTGCCGATGTGGTATGTCAAGGGATACACCCCGATTTTTATTTATTGTGAAAGGTTATAAGGTATGGTATGACTATAGTGTTGGCAATACAATGCCCTTGCGTTCAGTTCTTTCCACAAAAAGGAGGTGGGAGTATGCTAAAAGCACTTGAAATCGTCTTCATTGTGACCGGTTTGCTGGTTCTCATACTGACGAGTTGGAGTTTCAACATGCCGGCGTTACTTGTTGTTCTGTTGTTCACCGTCACGCTGGTGTGTACATACGGCATAGTGGTAAATCGCACGGCGTTGCAGCAACTGCCGCTGAAACTTGCTGTGAGCGTACTGATCGCTTGCAGCATCGTGAGTGTGGTTTTCATGGCGGCACGACTGTTGTCATTAACACCGACCTAATGCTCATTAAAGACCCTCTCTACAGAGAGGGTCTTTTTTTTAAATATTCTTTTGACAAGACAAGAGAATTCTGTGACTATGAATCAATTATTATGACGGAATACATCTATCCATTCTTAAATATTTTTTAGCGCATTTCAACCTGCTACTGTGCTTATCAACGGTATAGATGATGAATGTGAGGATGTATCAGCAAAGGAATACATATCAAAAATTGAATTGGACTGATTATCTCTCAAAGGTCTCAAATGATACTTATATGTTGAGGAAGATGTTCTGATTAGATGTTTTCAGGGACACAAGGGATACAGTATATAAATAAAAAATAGGTAGTATAGAAAAAGAGAAAGTGTCCCGCGCGAAACGGGACACTAAAGGAGAAAAGGTGGAGTTCCGCGAACCTGACTCTATTCGGCAGTATCTGTGAAAGGCCTGTTTGTGTGTATCACACACACGCATCCATCACCTGTCAGAGCGTACTTGATATCAGGCAGTGACCAGCTTATCAGAACATGTGTTCCGAAGAGTCAGGAAGCCACCGACCGAAAGTACCCCCAATGGTCGTGCGTGAGGCAGTTCGCTAATTCGTTGATAAAGCAAGGTCAAGCCGCACAACGAATCCGTTCGACGTGACAGTGGCGAACATCAATCACTATCAAAAAGCCGGAACGCCACGGAAAAACTTACGCTTCTGGAGGACCAAATCCAAAAAGTCGCACCACCTTTCCGCCAGCAGCAGTGTAGCACAGACAAATGATAAAAGCAAACTTCTTCAATGCAAACTCTTCCCCACCACCATTTTGTTCTGGCGACGAGCTACTCTCCCGCGCATGCAGTACCATCGCCCCTGGAGGGCTTAACTTCCGTATTCGGAATGAGAACGGGTGTGACCCCTCCGGTTTCATCACCAGAACAAAATAGTGGTGTGATTATATTTTTACTATTGCAATACGCATGGGCAATCCGCTACAGAAACGATTATTACATTTCTCACGAAAAGAATCGACTAATTAGTACTCCTCTGCTAAACGCATCTCTGCGCGTACACATAGAGCCTATCAACCTGATCATCTCTCAGGGGTCTCAAATGATACCTAATCTCAAGGTGGGCTTCCCACTTAGATGCTTTCAGCGGTTATCCCTGCCCAACATAGCTACCCAGCTGTGCCGCTGGCGCGACAACTGGTACACCAGAGGTTAGTCCACCCCGGTCCTCTCGTACTAGGGGCAGATCCTTTCAAGTATCAACGACTGCGGAAGATAGAGAACCAACCTGTCTCACGACGGTCTGAACCCAGCTCGCGTACCACTTTAATTGGAGAACAGCCAAACCCTTGGGACCTTCTCCAGCCCCAGGATGTGATGAGCCGACATCGAGGTGCCGAACTCCGTCGTCGATATGAACTCTTAGACGGAACCAGCCTGTTATCCCCGGGGTAACTTTTATCCGATGATCTCTGACCGCATCTAAAGCGTATCAGAGGTTCACTAAGTCCTGCTTTCGCATCTGCTCGCGATGTCCCGCTTGCAGTCAAGCTCCCATATACCTTTACGCTATCGGCACGGTTTCCATTCGCGCCTAGGGAACCTTTGAACTCCTCCGTTACCTTTTGGGAGGATAGCGCCCCACAAAAACTACCCGCCACGCACTGTCCCTGTACGGTTTTGCCGCACGGGTGAGAGATTACAGACACACAGAGAGGTATTTCACTGGCGACTCCACTGTTCCCAAGAGAACAGCTTCAAAGTCTCCCTCCTATGCTACGCAGTATATCCGTAACCCCAATACGAAGCTGTAGTAAAGCTCCACGGGGTCTTTCTGTCTTTCCGCAGTAAGCCGGCATCTTTACCGGCATTGCATTTTCGCCGGGCTCCTCCCCGAGACAGTACTTCACTCGTTACGCCATTCGTGCGCGTCCGAAATTACCGGACGAGGTATTTCGCTACCTTAGGACCGTTCATTCGTGTTAGCTTTATGTCTCCATAAAGATCGGACTATATCTTCACGATATATTATCGTGTTCCGCGTGTAGTCTCTGAGGTTCTGTCTTGGTATACATCATGTTGTGTATACTTCCTTTTCCTGCCCCGTCCTTCATTCAGTTGTTCACGGAGTTGAATAATAGTTTTCAACCCCCGAGCGGTAACATGCTCTTTTCGGTATATTCTTTCAACAATATTTGAAAAAGTTACAAAATCTTTCTTTTTCTTTGCTGAAAGAAACCTGAACTTTCTGAAGAAAGGAAGGATGGTATCGTGCAGAGCGGTTATATTAACCACTTCATAACACACAACACCATCATCTCTCTCACGCAGGGTTCCACATTTAAGTGTATTCTTTATCTTTGCCAGTATTACCCTGTCTTTCTGAGAGATGTTGAACGAAGCGTTCACTTTCCATCCGTTCCGATAGTCACTTCTTTTTCGTACTGAAACGATAAAAGTACCCTCACCATCAGCAAAACCGGCTATATAATAGCCGAGCGCTGACGGAATGGTTTTGATGTGACTATTGGACATAAGACATTACCTGCTGATTGTCTGCTCACTATACATTGTTACTGTTCAGTATACAACCGAACGAGTAGTATAGTTTCATTCTTCCGCATACTTTCTAAAAAGTATGCAGCCAGAGTTTCCAGCATATAGCGGAATTTTTTAACGTAACTACAATGATCCATTTTATAGTTACGGCCGACATTCACCGGGGCTTATACAGCCCGGCACCACGACAAGCGCGGCACCTTCCGTATTTAACCTTCCGGCATTGGTCAGGCGTCACCCCCTATACATCCTCTTACGAGTTCGCAGGGAGCTGTGTTTTTGATAAACAGTCGGCGAAGTGTCATTCGCTGCGGCCGATCAGCCGAAACTGATACGGCAGGGCTTATTCCGAAGGTACGCCCGCTGTTTTGCCGAATTCCTTGGGGAGCAATCACCCGTTCACCTTGGTCTTCCCGACCCGGCCACCTGTGTCGGTTTTGAGGTACGGTTTTGCAAACAGTAAAAATAGAAGTTTTTCTCGGAAGCGTGCTCCCCTCTGTCCACCCGGCCGAAGCCGAATGTTCTGTCTCCGCTCGGAATATACGCGCCCGGATTTTCCTAAAGCGCATTCCTCACGGCAACAACGGGAATCCAATAACCCGCAGAGAGTACAACCCTCCGTCACTCCGTCATCTGTTTGCAAAGTCATGGAATATTAACCATGTGTCCATCGAGTCCGGCTTTCGCCATTCTCTTAGGCCCGACTAACCCGCAGATGATTTTCATGGCTGCGGAAACCTTGGCCTTTCGGTGTGCGGGAATCTCACCCGCATTGCGGCTACTCGTGCCAGCATTCTCACTTCCCTGCGCTCCACCGTGGGTCACCCCTTCGGCTTCAGTGCACAAGGAACGCTCTCCTACCGACCATGCGTGCGAACACGCATAGTCCCCCAATTTCGGCGACGCGTTTGAACCCCGATCATTTATGGCGCACAATCTTTTGACGAGTGAGCTATTACGCTTTCTTTAAAGGATGGCTGCTTCTAAGCCAACCTCCTCGCTGTCTAAAAAATCGCACCTCCTTCTTTGTACTTAACGCGTACTTAGGGGCCTTAATTTGGGATCCGGGCTGTTTCCCTTTCGACCGACGGAGCTTAGCCCCCGTGGTCTAACTGCCATGTTTTAACTTTTGGTATTTGGAGTTTGATAGGAGTGACGAGGTTTCCCCCTATTCACACCTTCCAGTGCTCTACCCCCAAAAGGAACACATGACGCGAGTCCTAAAACTCTTTCGGAGAGAACCAGCTATTCCCAGGTTCGATTAGCTTTTCACTCCTTACCTCAGGTCATCCGAAGACGTTGCACAATCTATCGGTTCGGTCCTCCCGGTTCCTTTCGGAACCGTTCAACCTGCCCAAGGTAAGCTCACCTGGCTTCGGGTCTTATGCACACTACTAACGCGCTGTTCACACTCGCTTTCGCTCCGGCTCCGCCGCGAACGGCTTAACCATATGCAGTGCACATAAACTCACTGGCTCATTCTTCAATAGGCACGCCGTCACGGTTCGAAAACCGCTCCGACTCCTTGTAGGCGTTCGGTTTCAGGTCTATTTCACTCCCCTCAACGGGGTTCTTTTCACCTTTCCCTCACGGTACTGGTTCACTATCGGTATATACATGTATTTAGCCTTTCCGGTTAGTTCCGGAAGATTCACCCAAGCTATTCATGTCCCGGGCTACTCAGGAATAACAGAAGAAAGGTGTAGTGTTTTCGCGTACGGGACCATCACCCTCTGTGGTCGCGCTTTCCAGCGCGTTCCGCTAACAATACACTTTGTAACTTTCCTTTATCGTTGACGATAAAACTCTGTTACCCTACTACCCCACACCCGTCAGAGACGGATGCGGTTTGGGCTCCTCCCTTTTCGCTCTCCGCTACTAAGGGAATTCTGCTGCAAGCAGCTTGTTTTCCTTTCCTTTGGGTACTGAGATGTTTCACTTCCCCAAGTGTGCTCCGTATTGCCTTTATAGCAATACAGTACTCTTCATTAGAGTGGGTTTCCCCATTCGGACATCTCCGGTTCATAGGTTGCGTGTCACCTCGCCGAAGCTTATCGCAGACTAGCCGCGTCCTTCATCGCCATGCATATCCAAGGCATCCCCCGAACGCCCTTAATTTCTTTCGAGAGAAATTAATAACCGCCCTGTATTTTTTCACCATATTCTGATGAACGAATTGCCCATGCTTATTGCAATAGTTAATTGTTAAACGAACAGGATGAAAAAGAAAAAAGCGCCTCAACAAGGGCGCGATATACATACAACTATAACAACACCCTATGGCTTTCGTTTCTTATTTTTAATATTCTTTTTCACACAATTAGTATACCTGAACACACGATAAAAACACAAGAGTACAGCAGGTGCATAACATGTGGATAAGAAAACAAAAATTGTAACATTCAAATGTAAAAAATATATGCGCATAGATTTATACAATACATCTATATAAAACACAATGTAAAAAATTATTATATAATATTTTTTAAAACACAAAACTATTTCATAATATATTATATTATTGTCAATAGTATTGAGATATACTGTATTGTATGGTATGATAATAAACGGGCA
Organism: Minisyncoccota bacterium; assembly: GCA_958295675.1. GTDB lineage: Bacteria > Patescibacteriota > Minisyncoccia > Phycocordibacterales > JABAAK01 > JAPPJI01. Next base: position 596,743 of record OY282360.1, read on the forward strand.
AGCTCAGTTGAGCTTTTCATTCATTAACCCAAAACCCAAGGAGAGAGCGATGAAAAAGAATGCAATTGTTCTTGTATCAATTGCTGCGATCCTGCTGTTTGCTCGGAGTGTGGTAGCGCAGGATGACAATCGCGGTGCATACTTTGAGGTAAGTTACGGCATACCATCAGAAACCGGTCAAGAACCGTTTGACAAAAAGCGGATGGTCTATACCGCTGGTGTCCGATTCACAAGGAACTTCGGGCTTGAGACATCCGTGATCAAGCAGGACGGCGAGGAGTGTGACGGGTGTGCTACCTATTTTTCGGCAGAAATGATCGGTGCGAAACTGTTCATACCGGTAGGATCGTCAGAAACCACTGAAATTGTCGGCACAATCTCGGCAGGTACCTACGATTTGAGGAAGGACAACGGGAAAATAGGTCGGCAAGAAGAAGACGGCACTGCCGCTATGGCCAAAGTTGCGGTGGTGAAACGATTCCTCAATGACCAAGAAAACAAATCAGCAAATCTCGGCTTTGAAGTATCTCACGTACGCATTGTCAGTGGAGATACGGAAGATGTGGGCGGCACAACCGTCGGACTGAATGTTGGTTTTGAATTCTAACCGACAATAGCATCTCAATCACGACAGAGAACCCTGTAGTTTCGGGTTCTCTTTTTTTATGTACATATATTTTTATATACTAAAAATAAAATATGTCAACTTACTGGTGCACTGTACAACCCTATATCACACTCTTTGCAAAGAGCATAACTTGTGCTACACTACAAGTCAGGTGATCATTGCAAAAGGATCATCAACACTCACACCACCAGCCAAGGAGCTTGGGATGAAAGCACTAGCATTGATCACGACCATCGGAATGATGGTGTTTACCACAACAACCGCATCGGCACAAGATGACCGGCGAGGTTCGTTCTCCGTGCATGCCGGCACCACGGTTGCCAGCATTGACGGCGATGCGCCGTTCAACGGCTCCGGCTATACGGTCGGCGTTGGCTACAATGTCACCGAGAACATCGCAGTCGGCGCGTCGTACACCAACAGGGAGGGCAAAGACAAGTGCGCGGCGAACTCCTCGCAGAAATGCGACACTGACATGCAGGACATCCGAGTTGGTGTGCAATACACCAAACGGATGCAGAGCATTGATGTGTACGGAGGCGTTGAAGCCGGTCAATACCGATTGAAGGGCGGCCGTATCGCCACATCCGACGAGGAAGAGGGGATTGTCGGCGGTCTCAAAGTCGGCGTCGCCAAGGAGTTCTACATCGGCGGCGGCGATACGACCCTGATGGTCGCTCTTGAAACCAGCTACCAACGCCTCCTGAGCGGCGATATGTACGCCGATGAGGATGCGGACAGTTTGGGTGTCGGAGTCAAGGTCGGAACTCGATTCTAGTCGCCCGGCTTCAGCAGCGGCAAAGCATCCAAGAACCCCACATACTGTGGGGTTCTTTTTTTATCTTTCGTAGTATCCACATCTCTATCCGACACGGAAAATGATTACATCACCATCCTGCACAACATACCCTCTGCCTTCTAAACGAAGCAATCCTGCCGAACGAGCCGCGGTATATGACCCTGCTTTTACAAGCGCATCCCAGGTGATAACCTCAGCCCGAATAAAGTTTTTTTCAAAATCCGTGTGTATGGCGCGAGCGGCACGCAATATAGAAGAATGCCGAGGGACCGTCCATGCTCTGGTTTCTTTCTCACCGGTGGTAAAAAACGACATAAGATCCAATGTGCGATACGCCGACCGGATAACATGATCAATACCGCCGCCTTCAACAGTCAATTCCCTACGCATTTCCCGCGCTTCTTGATCGTCCAATTGCGATAACTCTTCTTCGGATCGCACAGAAATCTCAACAACATCACTCTCTGTCTTTTCCGCTATCTTCCGAACTTCAACAACTGATTGTTTTTCATACTCGGTGCCGATATTGCACACATATACCACCGGCTTGATGGTAAGAAAGCCGAGCGAGTATAACATGCGTTTCGTTGAATTGTCCGATGACAGTGATGAAACGGATTGCCCGCTTGATACTGTCTCAAGCGCGCTGCGCAACAATTCCTTTTCCGCAACCGCGTCCGCATTTCCCCGCTTCACTTCCTTTTCTATTTTCTCAAGCCGGCGCTGCGCGAGCTGCGCGTCAGCAAGCAATAGCTCCGTGTGTATAACTTCAATATCACGAGCGGGATTCACCGCGCCGTCCACATGAATAATGGAATCATCTATAAAACAACGCACGACATGAGCGATGGCATCTGTTCCGCGTATATGCGAAAGAAAAGCATTTCCGAGACCTTCTCCCTGTGCCGCGCCGCGGACAAGTCCCGCAATATCAACAAATTCAACAACGGCAGGAATTTTTTTCAGCGAACCAGAAAGCGCGGCAAGTTGTTCCAGCCGATCATCAGGCACTGATACCAAACCAACTGAAGGATCAATCGTACAGAACGGAAAATTTTCTGCCGGCACTGTTTTTTTCGTGAGTGCGTTAAATAAGGTACTCTTTCCCGCATTCGGCAAACCAACAATCCCTATAGAGATATTCATACGCAACGCTCTATGAGATATCTTGTAACGCCATCTTTTCAACACGATGCAGCCAGCTCTTTATTTTTTTCTCAGAAGCGTTGCGCGTTGCACCGAAATTCGTCACCAGCACTGAGCGCACGCCGCATACTTTCAATATTCCCTTTGACAGTTCATTGGTATATGAGCCGATGAGACACCACAACAGCAAAGGATGCGCGGAACCGACAATATTAATTATTCTCGCGGTCTTCTGTTTAAAAAGCGGCTTGAATGTATTGTTCTCAAATTTAAACGCAAAACCGGGAAGAAAACAGCGGTCAAAAATACCTTTCATCTTTGCCGGCATAGTACTCCACCAATTCGGATACACGAATACGAGGTGATCGGCCCAGGTAACTGCTTCCTGAAACGCGACCAAATCCGGCTCAAGTTCCTGGATTTCTTCATACCCGTTATGCAGCACAGGGTCAAAGTCCATTTCGTCTATATTGAAACGCCGTACCTCCGCACCCGCATCTTTCGCCACTTTCTCGTACACATCACCGCAGGAATAAGAAAGGGATGTTTTCACCGGATTAGCGACTAATAACATAATTTTTTTTCTATCTTTCATACAATCATGCCACACTCATCTCATCATTATACAGCATTTTGAGAACTATCCGAATGCTCTCGGATAAAAATGCGCCGTAGAACAATGAAGACGATTTGAAAAATAATAATAAATAATAAATACCAAACAAACGGCAGGAGAATGGCGGTCAGGACAATATGCGCCGTATACGCGTGATACGATGCCAAAAAATACCAACCGGCGGCAATAACAGGAGCGGCGTAATCAAGCGGCACTAAATGTCTCGCCATACCGTATGCAAGCAGTGCATTGATGCACAAGATAACGGCTTTTACACCATATTCAACTTGCGCTTCAAGCACGCCGTCAAAAATGCCGAATATAATAATAAAGAGTACAACAAGCACTGCAAGGAAAATATGAAACAGGCGGATTAAAGTGTATACCGCCTGAATCAAACGGTTACCGACACCTTCCTTCGGATACCCATACTTCAGGCATAGTGCATAGGAAATCACCGCGATCGTGGACGCACCGAGTAATACACCGACAATACCGTTTTCAACAATGGTAAGAAAAGTGATGGGAATATCCATACGAAACTATGATGTTGTATTTTGTACTTTTGCCATAAGCTTCTGCATTTCCGGCTGATGCTTTTTCATAACAGCCATAGCGGCGAGCATTTCATCCTGCCCCTGATCCTTCTTCTCTTTAATTTCCTTAGCTAGCCGCTCAAAAAACTCAGGATCCTCGTCAAACATTTTTATAAATATAGCCCTCTGACTCTCGGGCAAATTCTTCAACTGCCGATCCAGCATTTTGCGCGCAAGAAAATTCTTCATTCCCATACATCAATAATATACCACACAGATAAACGGTATGGCAAAAGAATATGCACTAATGCTATACTAACAGGCATTGGGGCCCGTAGCTCAGTTGGCTAGAGCGCCGGTTTTGCAATCCGGAGGTCGCAGGTTCAAGTCCTGTCGGGTCCACCCAAGAGTACAGACGGTACCCACTCGCTCTCGCTCGTGTGTCGCTTTACAGAGACGCGCCGTTTCGGCGCGTCATACATAGCCCGCCACGCATTGCGCGGTAAAAAACGGACGGACTGACCGCGCAGTACGCGGTTCAAACCGACCTTTCTGAAAAAATCTGCCGGAATGGCAGGATCGGTGCCTTCCAGTGCGTTTTGTGCCATCGTTGCTTGGTTAAGTATGGAAAGAGCGGGTTCAAACCACGAAGCACCGCCGTCCGAATCACTCCGCCTACGCCGGACTCGTACTTCACAAGCTCAATACCAGCCCTCCGCTCGCTCCGCTCCTGCGCCAATCACCGCCGACGGGATTCTTTTTTTCACTACAAAGATTTTTCAATATTTTTCTCCGTGCTGCCGGGCAGGGATTCGAACCCCGGTTACTTGGGCCAGAACCAAGCGTCCTACCACTAGACGACCCGGCATATTGTTAATCAACAGAAATATACATTCTATTGTACAATCTCCAGTGCAACACAACAACCGCCGATTGTTCGGCGGTTGTTGCTCCTAGGGTTGACGTCCTTTTTTACCCTATTACACACAGCATACCATAAAAATAAAAACAAACGCACAATGTGTATACAACAAAAAACATCACTGTTTGCAATAAAAAATTAGTTATCATATACTCATATTCATTATGTATATTGTGCGCAAAGAAATTGGTGAAACACCGTTAGCGTGTGTGCAGCGATTGTTTCCGGACAAAAAGAAAAAATATACTTACGCCGGTCGACTTGATCCGATGGCGGAAGGATTGCTGCTTGTGCTGGAAGGGGAAGAATGCAAAGATGCAAAAAAATATTTTGATGAGGAAAAAACATACAAGTATTCATTTGCGGTCGGTATCGCAACCGATACCTATGATTGTTTGGGCAGAATTGTTAAGCATGCACACATCAACGAAAATATCCGCGGGAAAGTTCATGAAGCAATTCAAAAACTTAACGGTGATATCACGCTTCCCTATCCGCCATACTCATCAAAAACAGTGAACGGTGTTCCGCTGTTCGCGCACGCGAGAAACAATACACTGCAAAAAATACTACTGCCCGAACGAATAATGAAAATAAACGAGCATATATTGACAGACGAGGAGATCTCTACAGTCAATATTGTAAGAAAAAAGGTCACACGAGATATTAAACTGGTGCGGGGTGATTTCCGTCAGGAAGAAATATGTGCTGATTGGCGGACGGTTGGTGATAGGTCAATCCGGGTTTTTTCAGCAGTTTTGCGCGGAAATGCCGGGGTGTATATCCGCGCTGTGGTCAATGAAATCGGCAGACAAATCGGATATCCGACCGTTACTACTGCAATCCGAAGAACAAAAATCGGTAGATGGACACAGAGTGATGTTTACGGCCAGTAATCCCTTGCTTTCGGATATATTGAAATGAGCGGATCCTGCTCGTGCAGTTCCTTCTTGCCGCGCGGATTGCCGTGTGTCCTGCCATAGTCAATAACGAAATATGAGAATCGGTACCAATCTTTTTTCGGCACAACTGCCATCAAATCCTTTTCTATACGAACCGCATCTTTGTAATCAGTAAGATCAAAACGGCGCGCGAAACGAATCATATGCGTATCAACGGTAATACCGACTGTCACATCAAAAAGCGTGCCGAGCAGTACATTAGCGGTCTTGCGGGCAACACCGGGAATGGTGAGCATATCTTCCATTGTCTTCGGCAGTTTGCCGCCAAAATCAGCAAGAATTTTTTTTGCCGCCGCCTGAATATTTTTCGCTTTATTTTTATAGTAAAGAACTGAGCTGACGGCTTCCTGCAGTTCTTTGAGATCAGCATCAGCAAAATCCTGCATGGTTCTATACCGACTGAAAAGTACAGGTATAATCTCATTCACCTTTTTATCAGTTGATTGCGCGGAAAGTTGCACAGCAACCAGAAGCTGCCAATGTGTCCGGTATGTAAGCGCAAGTTTCGCATCCGGAAATGTTTTCCTAAGAATTTTGATGAGACGCAATACCCGCTCCTGCCGCTCTTTTTGTTTTTTTGGTGTCATCGGTATACAGTATACAAAAAACATATAACCCCGCCAAGAGGATTTTGTATGCGTATGCAAAAGTGTTCCAGATTACCGGTTCTTCATCATTACCAGCACAACAACAGCGGACACACCAACGACAATGTAAATGACATCACCTATAATCGGTATGTTCAGCAAATCCAAAGAAAGCCATTCAACAAGATCAAACCTGTTGCCAAGCACACTTGTCACACCGACCAATCCCCAATTCAGCGCGCCGATCAGGGTAAGTATCATTGCAATGTGATATATCATATATAAAAAAAGAAAACTAATAATATGGATTTATTCCATACAACAACAGCATACATTTCAAACAAAATGAACCGCGTGTTTGTCCACATCGCTGCTGTGTTACGATATTTGCTGACTTCCCACCAGTGCTTCCACCCGCTTCTCTATAGGCGGATGTGTGTCAAAAAGACGATGCAGACCGAAACCAAGTCCCTCTTTCTTTTTTTTCTTCCGGTGATCAGAGGTTGCGTATGGATCTGATATGAATAAATGCGCGGTTGCCGAACTTGCGCGGCGCATCGGCTGATGACTCTTCCCTATCTTTTCAAGCGCGGATGCGAGTCCTTCCGGATAGCGAGTATACACACCGGCGGTTGCATCAGCAAGAAACTCACGCTTGCGAGAAATAGCAAGACGAATGATTGAAAGCACAATAGGAACAACAAGGTACGCAACTAAAATGGCAATCAGAATAACAAAACCGCCTTCTCTTCTGTCATCACCGCCGAACATAGTCGCGGCATGCAGAACGATATCCAGCAAAATAGCTACAATGCCGAACAATACAACCGTAACGGTCATGAGGAGCGTGTCACGGTTTTGGATATGCGCGAGTTCATGCGCGAGCACGCCTTCTAACTCCGATTTATCCATCATCTCCAGCAATCCCTTTGTAACAACAATGGCAGAATGTTCAGGACTTCGTCCGGTGGCGAAAGCGTTCGGTGACGGATCATCAATAATATACAACTTCGGCATCGGAACGCCGATGCTAATACAAAGGTTTTCCACGATATTCCAGTAATCAAAATACTCTTCACGGGTAATCGGTTTCGCGCGAGTGAGCCGAATCGCAACCTTATCAGACCGCCAATATGCGGTGATATTTATGGCTATAGCAACAGCAACGACGATATAAAGAATGAGAGATGAATTGAAGTAGTACGATGCAAACCATGCAATTGCGATAACAACAATGAGGAAAATACTCATCAGAAAGAATGTTCTTCGGACATTGCGTGATTGTTGTGTGTACAACGATGCCATAAACAAAACGGGTGTATGCGGAACCCGTTAAAACTTCACATCAACCGGCTTTTCTGCCTCCTTTTTCTCACTTTCATCAAGTTCAAAGAATTCTGATTCCGTAAAACGAAACATGCCGGCAATCATATTCTGCGGAAAAACCTGAATTGCAGTATTCAAATCCTGCACAGTTGAATTGAAGAACCTGCGTGCCGCCTGAATCTTGTTCTCAGTATCGCTCAACTCCTTCTGCAGTTCAACGAAATTCTGACTCGCTTGCAATTGCGGATAATTTTCCGCGACCGCGAAAATTGATTTGAGCGCGTCAGTCAGCATATTCTCAGCCATACCCTGTTCCTGCACACCGCTCGCCTGAAGCGCTTTGGTACGCATCTCAGTAACCCGCTCAAATGTCTCTCTCTCGTGTTTCGCATATCCTTTCACCGTATTAACAAGATTTGGAATAAGATCATAACGGCGTTTAAGCTGCACATCAATATCCGACCACGCCTCATCTTTTCTGTTGCGCATACCTACCAGCCGGTTGTATATAATAACAACACCGAGTGCCAAAACAATAAACACTCCTATAGCAATGTATATAATAGCCATGAATAAATTTCTTATGTATATGATAATATTCAAAACAGCCGATGTGCAGTAGTATACCACAAAACACAATAACAATGAAAAGAAAAAGGCACCCTGTACAGGGTGCCTTGCGATAGATGGATAAGGACGGATGAAACGGGTCCTCCATCACACACAAACAACAACTGTTCGTATGTGAAACCTCGGCGGGGTGTGACGCTACCGAGGAAACGAGCCCCTTTCCAAAAAATTTGGACACAATGGTCTGTTTGACCATCCGGCACACAGTGTGCGCGCCGTTTCATCCAGAAACAGAGAGTATGGTGTTTTCTCCTCCAATATCCAATAGATAGCAAAAGGAGGGAAAATGACCAAGGCACGAAACAAGCACGCCTCACCACCTCTCTACATACAATATACCATTTTTATACATAGAAGTCAATACCTTCAAAATGGGGTGTATCCCCTTCAAAATACTCAAAGATAGGGCTGTATATTCCGCAGAGTGTGCCTTATGTTAGAAAAATATGAGATTGTATACCCTTTTTGAGTGAGTTAAAAACGGAAATTCCGGTAAATTCAGTTTCACTGGGGATTGTGCGTAATATCGTTTCCACTGATATATGGGTTTAGTACATGCCGCCCATTCCCGGTGCGGGCATATCAGGTTTTTCAGGTTCCGGCTTGTCAGTAATCACCGCTTCCGTTGTCAGAAACATGCCGACTGTTGAAACTGCGTGCTGCAAACCGCCACGAGCAACTTTCACAGGGTCAATAATACCGCTTCGGAACATGTCATCCGTATAATCCCGCTTCAGCGCATCATATCCGCCTGAAGGTTGAGACATCAATCCGTTTCCGCCGCGCTCCTGCACCTGCCGCACAACTGCTTTTCCTTCTCCGTCACCGACAGCATTTTCCGCTATCTTGGCAAGCGGTGCTTCAAGAGCCGCAACAACGATGGTATATCCTTTTTCTTCATACTCATCATCCCAGTTCATCTTGCTTTTTTCCTCGCGCAAATGCTTCGCGATGTGAACAAACGCGGCACCGCCACCGGCTATAACCCCCTCCTCAAGAGCGGCTTTTGTGGCATTAACAGCATCCTCTATCTTTAGTTTTAAATATTTCATTTCCGCTTCAGTCGCCGCGCCGACACGAATAACCGCGACTCCTCCTGAAAGTTTCGCTATGCGTTCCTGTATCTTCTCCAGTTCAAACTGCTGTTCAGTTTCAGCAAGCATATTCTCCAAAGAACGAACCCGCTCTGTGATTGCTGCCTGAGCATTTGAAGAGCCGACAATAATGGTGCTGTCTTTCTTTGAAACAATGCGAGTCGCGCGACCGAGCACTTCCGTGCCTATGGTCTCAAACGACATACCGGTATCCTGCGCGACGACAGTCGCTCCTATAGTAGTGGCAATGTCACCGAGCAGCGCATTCTTTTTATCACCAAAACCCGGTGCTTTAATCGCAAGCACATTAAATGTTCCGCGGAGTTTATTGAGCACAAATGTGGTGAGTGCTTCGCCATCCACATCATCGGCAATGATCACAAGATTCTTGTGCCCTGCCTGCGTCACCTTTTCCAAAAACGGCATGATATCCTTCATGCTTGAAATCTTTTGATCGGTCACCAGTACGGCGATATCTTTATACTCCGCCTCAAATCGTTCAGGGTTGGTCATCATGTACGGAGAGATGTAGCCCTGATCTATTTCAAGACCCTCAACCACCTCTGACTCAATGCCGAATGACTGCGATTCTTCAACAGTCACCACACCCTTATTGCCGACTTTCTGTACAGTTTCTGCAATAATTTTACCGAACTCCTCCGATTCAGCGGAAACTGACGCGATATGCACCACTTCCTCATCTTTTGAAACATTCCGCTTCATTTTATCAAGCTCCTGTTCCGCCATTGTATGAGCTTTTTCCATACCCCGCCGTACTGAAAGCGCGTTCACACCCTTATCTATCTGTTTCAATCCTTCTTCTATCATCGCATGCGCAAGCACAACTGATGTGCTGGTGCCGTCCCCGGCAAGCTCGTTTGTTTTATTAGCAACCTCTTTGATAATCTCCGCGCCGACATTTTCAAACTGATCCTCCAAGGTAATATCCCGAGCAATTGAAACGCCGTCATTGGTGATAGTAGGACCACCGAAGGACTTCTGGAGCGCGACATTTCTGCCGAACGGACCGAGTGTTACACCGACAGCATCCGCGACAGCGTCAACGCCTTTTTTCATTTTTGCCCGCGCCTCTTCATGAAATATAATTTCCTTTGCCATATACTTTAATTATCGTTATCGTTATTCAATATACCGAGTAAACTGCTTTCACTGACTAAATGGTATTCTTTTCCGCCGGTTTCCACCTTTTCGCCCCATGAAAAAATGACTTTTTGTCCTGCCGCAACTTTCGGCTTTATAACAGTGCCGTTGTCAGTTTCCCGCCCGGGACCGACTGCAATAACGGTGCCAATATTACTTTCTCCCCCGTCCGGGTTTTTCGGCAGAATAATACCGGATCGTACCTCTTCTCCTTTTTCCGCTTTCTCCACAAGTACACGATCCCCCAATGGTGTGATTGGTGTGCTCATTTTCTGATTATATAGTACCTACTAATAATATGTATAATATATTAAACACAATACATACCTCTTACTCCGCATCAAAACTCATTTCACCTCAATACAATCACATTTTCATCAAAAAAGGTATATACCACACAAAAGTATATACAAAAAGATGAGGAAATGCAAGAAAATATACTAGATAACAGATACATATGTATGTAAAACAATCTTGAGCTGGGTATCAACCGACAAAAGCGATGTGATATAATTAACAGTATGGATATCGCATTCATCATACAGGCGGTGCAAGTCGTCAGTGCTGTGCTGCTTATCATTGCCATACTTCTGCTTCGCAGTGAGGCAAGTGTCGGCGGCGCATTCGGCGGAGACAATATAACTGAAGGAGGCGGTGTACGGCGACGGGGTTCTGAGAAAATCATGTTTATCGGCACTGTGATCCTGGCAGTTGTATTCGTGGTAAGTATCGCTCTTCCGCTTGTTGTGTAATACAATATAAACATCCCGACAGACACTGTATACTAAGAGTGTGCGTGATACAATTATCGCATTTCACACTGCTATATTACAATGAATTCTTTCTCATCGTTTCGCCCGCATGCGGGAATGTACAGCAAACTGCCACTGTCAGATGCGCTCATTATTATTATGCTTTTAGCAATACTGTCCGCTAACTTACTGGCAGTAATACACATTCTCAACAACTTTTTGGTGGCTGAAATACCGATACGCCACAGTACTATCAACGAAGGCATTGTCGGCGTGCCGGTACACAAAAATCCCTTGTTCGCGACATCAATAGTGGAACAGGATATTGCCGCACTCACGCACGCAGGTTTGTTGCAGCGAAATATGAACGGTGTGTTCACACCGCAACTCGCGGCTGACTGGAAACAAGACAGCAAGAATCAATATACACTGCACCTCAGAAAAAATGTGTTCTTCCATGACGGCACACCGCTCACGACCGCGGATGTGCTGTACACAATTAGAATAATCGGACTGCTGCCCGAGAAAAACGAGTATAGAATAGCATGGAATGGCGTTGAGGTCTCAGCACCGGATGAGCATACCGTTATTGTGACTGTGCCGGAAGGCAATCTGCACTTCCCCGAAGGATTCACCGTACCGATATTGCCGAAACATATCTGGCAGAAAATTCCGGAAGAGGACTGGCAGAAGTACAAAGGATCAGGAGCATACACGGGAGCGGGACCGTACATGCACCGAAGCGAAACACTGACTATGGATGAGCGGCTCACAACGCTAACACTGGAAGAATTCCCAGGATATGCACTCGGACGCCCGTACGTTGAAAAGATTACCTTTCATTTTTTCGCAACTCCGTCTGAACTGCTCAAAGCGTACACAAACGGCACCATCAATGCGCTTCACAGTATCGCACCGGCAGAAGTTGCCGCGTTGATGCGGCAGAACGAAACCGATCATACAGTGTATACCGCGCGGACAAATCGTATATTCGGTATATTTTTTAATGCAGGAGACGGTCGGACCCTGGAGAACCCGTTTCTCAGAAGTATTCTCGCACAGAGGATTCAACGAGAACATATAGTCACCAATATATTCCAGGAACAGGCAACCGCGATACAGGGACCGCTCGCCACGGATGAAGACATAAAAGAGCAGCATATTACAACCGAGGAGATACAACAGACACTTGAAGATATCGGATGGAAATTTGACGGAGCAAGCGGATACCGGGAAAAAGACGGTGTACCGCTCCGCCTGTCATTCGTGTTTCCCGATATTGAGGAAATGCGGCAAATCGCCGAGATACTCGTGACTGAATGGAAAAAATTCGGTGTGGATATTGAAATGCGCGCATTGCCGCAGATTGTGATGAAAAATATCATTGACGAAAGACAGTTTGATATAATCCTCCACGGCTACACAGCGGAAAAACCGAAAAATCTCGGAAATCTCTGGAAATCAGGCGATGAAAATAATATTGCATCGCTGATTAGTTTCGGCAGTCCGACACTTAATTCCCTGCTTGAGGAATTAGAACATTCTTCCCCGCCGGAACGATATGCTGAAAAAGCAGACGAAATGAATGATAGCACATGGCGTAAAATGGTGTATACTGATATTAAAGTAGAGATGAAAAAAAGTGTACCCGCTGTCTTTCTCTATTCACCACACTTTCTGTATATACTGCCGGGTAACATTATCAGTGATGATTTGCGGAATACCCATCAAAACCGCATAACAAAACCGAGGGATCGATTCAGCGCAGTACACAAGTGGCATACCAAAAAAGAAAAAGTATGGAAATTCCTGGTAAAGGAATAAGCGGGATGGCAATCGCAAGCAACTATACAATGGCAATCATAAACAGAAATACAATCAGAAGAAGGAACACCGCACGCGACAGACAATCGCCCGGACGACGCATGAAACAGCCGGAAAGAACAAGACAATCCGCACCGCAAAAGAAAAATTCCTTCATACCGAAACCAAGACCCGGTGAGATACGAACACTTATCCTCGGCGGAGTGTCAGAAATCGGTAAAAATATGTACGCTGTTGAGTACAACGATTCCATAGTAGTATTTGAATGCGGCACTATGTTCGGCGAAAGCACAACACCGGGTATCAGCACAATAATGCCGAATATAGAATATCTGAAAGAAAGGAAACAAAGCGTGCGCGCATTGGTGGTAAGCGATGCGTCAATGGCGCATATCGGTGCCATTCCGCACGCGATTCGCGATATCGGCAATCCGACCGTATACTGTCGCACGCTTACCAAAGCAGTTATTGAAAGATATCAGGAAACTGTACGACGCGCTCCCACGCCTTCATTCTATGAAGTGAAAAAATCAGAAACTGTAAAAATAGCGGATGACATACTGCTGCATTTTTTCGGCATCTCGGATGAAACACCCGGAACACTTGGCATCATCATGGAAACAGAATCAGGATGCGTCGCATACACCGACGGCATGCGGGTAAAAAACACAAACGGAGTGGTTGAACCGAAAGAGGAAGAAAGATTTAAGGTCCTGAGAGAAAAAGAAGTGGTGCTCTCAATAGCGGGATCCGTCAATGCTGAGCGACCGGGGTTCTCTATGAGCGACAAAGAAATTGCGGAAAAAATAACGCACATCCTGAAAGAAGCACCGAATCGAACATTTCTCCCTCTCTTCCCTTCTCAAATACAGAGAAACGGATTGATTTTAGAAGCTGCTCTCAAACTCGGCAAAAAAATATTCGTACAAAGCGTATTCCTTCTGAAAAACCTGGAAACAGCATGCGATCTCGGTCTTATCTCAATACCGAAAGAGGCAATCATTCCTATTGATGAACTTCAGAATGAAAGTGATGGCAGTAACGATCTTATCGTGCTGGGTGCCGCGGAAAATGAAGAGTACGACATGCTTGAGAAAATGTCACAGGAAGCGTACAGCCACACATCAGTAATGAAAGAGGATACAATGATATTCCCGTCCCCTGTTATTCCGACAAATGCGCGATCCACACAAAATCTCAAAGACCGTTTGTCCCGTCTCGGCGCGATAATTCAGTCATATGACACGAGCGATGTAAAGGCGAGTATTCATGCCGGTAAGGATGAATTGCATTGGATACACCAGCGGGCAAATCCGAAGTACTTCATACCCGTTCAGGGGTACCACTACATGCTCACGGCACATACGCACATACTTCGCGATATCGGCATGTCTCCGGACTCATGTGTGATTCCTGAAAACGGATCAATCATTGACATCAGTCAGGACAACAAGATAATCAAAAGACAAAAACAACGGCTGTCGGTATCACCGGTATCCGTGGACGGACATACCCCGACACTCGTGCATGATGTCGTGGTGCAGGACAGAAAAACACTCGCGCAGGAAGGGATACTCATCGTGGTAGTATTTATCAATCAAAAGAAACTTGAGCTCAGAAAATCACCCGATATTCTTTCCCGTGGTTTTATATATCTGAGAGAATCACGGGATCTTATCGCCCGTATTCGTCTCGTCATCAAAAAAGTCACGGAAAAAGAAGCGCAGGAACACGGAAAGGTTGATATAGATACGATGAAAAAAGCGATACAAAAAGAAGCGCAAAACTTTCTGGTGAACGAAACAAATAAAAAACCGATTATTATCCCTGTCATATTCACATAACACTATGAGAGAGAAAACGACAATTAAAAAAAGCGCGCCAGAGCAAAAAAAACAATCAGCGACAACGGTGAAACAGAAAGCGAGCGAAAATGAAAAACAAAAAGTACCGCGAGGATTGTACCAAAAGCCAATTCGCCGTCAGGGCGGACTTATCGGATCCCGGGAACTGACTATGGGTTCTGAAACAGAATCCACACTCACTATACCAAAACAGGAAAAAGGTTCTGTCCGTGTACTTTTCTTCGGCGGTGTCGGCGAAATAGGTAAAAACATGTACGCCATTGAACTTGAGGACGATATACTCATCATGGATTGCGGCCTTAAATTTTCTGAAGAAGACACGCCTGGTGTTGACTTCCTGGTGCCGAATGTGCAGTACCTCGAAGAAAGAAAAGAAAAAATACGAGGCATAGTTATTTCTCACGCTCACCTCGACCACATCGGCGGGATATCAGTATTAATGGAAAAACTCGGAAACCCGCCGATATTCTCAAGAAGACTCAGTATTGAACTCATTAAAAACAGGCAGGGTGAATTTGAGAGTAAAGAGCCAATCGTCTACCACGAAGTTGAAAAAAACACTGTACTGAAACTGACTGAAAATCTGACACTGACCTTCTTCGCCGTTACACATACTATTCCCGACTCAATGGGCATAATCATTGATACTCCGGCGGGAATAATCACTTTTACCGGCGATCTGAAACTGACACACATAGACGGTGTCGTCAGCAAGGAAGAAGAAAGCGAATTTTCCGTCTTCAAAAAGAAAAAAGTGCTGCTGACCATGGCAGATTCAACCAATGCGGACCGCCCCGGCTTTTCTCTGCCTGAAAGCAGGGTTATTGAAACAATCGGAAAAATTATACGCCAAACAAAAGGATGTATTATTCTTTCATCTTTCTCTTCACAGATAGAACGAACAATACAAGTTATTGAACATGCCATAGCGGACGGAAGAAAGGTGATCGTTCAAGGACGATCAATGATAACCAATCTTACCATCGCCTCAGGAATGGGATTATTAAAAATGCCTATGAGTTCCATCATACCGATAGAAAAGATGGGTGATTACCCAAGAGAGAAAATATTGGTGCTTGCGACCGGCGCGCAGGGCGATAACTTCACCGCGCTTGACCGCATGTCCCGTGAAGCACATCGACACATGAAACTCGGGCGGGATGATACTGTGGTCTTTTCATCATCGGTCATTCCCGGCAATGAAGAGCCGGTGCAGAACCTCAAGGACCGTCTGTCCCGCCTCGGCGTGAACCTTATCACATACCAAACAAGTGATGTTCACTCAAGCGGTCACGCGAATCGGGACGAGTTGAAGTGGATACACGAACACATCAATGCGAAGTTTTTCCTGCCTATACACGGATACCACTACATGCTGTCAGCACACGCGCAGATTCTGCACGATATAGGCATGGCGGAGGAAAACACTGTACTTCCCGATAACGGATCAATAATTGATATCAGTCCGGACGGGAAAACAATAACAAAACAAGAGTACACCATGCCGACAAAACTGACTGTTGTGGACGGAAATGCCGTCGGCACGGTGCAAAACATCGTCCTCAGCGACCGAAAGATTTTGAAGGAAGACGGTATTTTTGTTGTTATTGTACTGATAAATCAAAGGAACAAAAGAGTAAAGAAGTCCCCCGACATCATATCCAGGGGTTTTATATATCTGAAAGAATCCCAACAAATAGTGAACAGGGCAAGATTTGTCGCAAAAAAATCAGCTGAACAAAATATGCAGCGAGGCAAATCAATCAATATTGAAAATTTGAAACGATCCATAAACAGGGAAATACAGAACTTCCTGTATTCCGAGACAAAAAAGCGACCGATCGTGATGTCTGTGGTGTATGTACAGTAATAAGTACTGAACACTTTTCCGCTCATTCAATCAGATAATACCTATTATTCCGTTTTTCAACAATCCCGTCGGAAACAAGTCCGGCAAGTGCTTCTGTTACTTTCTCAGATTGAACGCCGGACAGATTTTTAGAAGAAAGACCATTCGTGTGTTCCAAACACAGGCGAAGCAATTCGCCTCGCGCCTGTCTGACAGAGCCGGCAAATTTTTTCTGTTTTGTATACTGCTTGCTTCGCGTATTCATGGCAACGCCGGATTGTTTCAGATACGATCCATAATCCATGAGCGCGCTGTAGAACACGCGGGGACCCGTGCGTTTCCGACCCGCATCCCGCATCATAGGTTCCACAAACTGCTTAACAACTGTATCATCAACATCCTGATCTTCCGGTATGCAATGATGAAACACCACAGTCCGTATATTTGTTTCAACCACAACCGCATCCATATCGTATGCAAAAATCATCACAGCACCGGCAGTATATTCACCGATACCGGGAAGCGTGAGGAGTATTTCCTTCTCTTTCGGAATTAAACCATTATGAGTGTCAACAACTATCTTCGCGGCATTGTGCAGAGCAATCGCTCGCCTGTTGTATCCCAGACCGCTCCATAGCGCAAGCACATCACGCCTGTCCGCTCCGGCAAGTTTTTGTACGGTCGGAAATTTTTTCAGAAACATATAATACTTCGGCACAACACGATCGGTTTGCGTTTGTTGCAGCATATATTCGGAAACCAAAATATGGTACGGATTATTCGTTTCCCGCCACGGAAATGACCGCCCATTCTGACGATAGTATGAAAAAATAATATCAACAACATCCGACAACTCTTTCTTTCGCATATACATACACAGTGTAACAAAATAATACAGCAAATGAAAACCCCCGGCGACCCGAGGTTGAAACAGGGTAGCCGAGGGGCTTAAGCGCGCTTTTATTGTGCGCAACTTTTTTAATCGCGTCATATGTGACAACGATTAAACATCTTCATGTGGACTTATATGTATCTCACATAAATGATATGTGTGCGATTCTAAGCGCGAGAAAAGAAAAGATGCGGCAACAGTTACAATAAAACTTATCAATCCGTGTTCACGCCTTGAGTGACTGCGAACCTTGGAAACAGCAATTCTGTCTTTGTAACAGAAATTGCTCATGCCTAACCATCCTGTCTTCAGACAAAGATATATCCTCGGCAAAAAATTTCATGTTCACTGATTTCTGACGCAATCTTTTCGCGCAGCGCAGATTAAATGCGCATACGCTATTCAACGGGACTTTCGGTCACCGTCGTTAGGCGAGGTTATACGAAATAACACTCGCAGAAAAGATAAAGAACAAACACATTTTTTGATGTTAAAGATCAACTGGCGGGATGAGCAGGTCACCTGTTCTGGTGAAGTACGCTCGTTATGCTGTCTGTCATAGAGTTTTCTAATTTCATATAGAACTCTATATTTTTAGACAAATCACTTACCCGTCTACCTATAGAGTACAACAAAAAATGGAATATGGACAACCCTTGTGGAAAACCGCTTGTGTCGCGGCAACTGCACGCAAAACAGGAACAGTAAAAGAAAAATCAGCATGCCTTCTCCCTCTTTAGAAGATCAACTTCTTCCTGAAACCGCCGGGCTTTTGAAAGAACAGCATCACAATATTGTCTGGCAACCGCAGAACGCCAGTTGCTGCCGGCATAGTACCATCGTGCCGCTTTGCATTCATCCGACTCCGCACCAAGCTCTTTCAAATACAGACCGGAAGCAAAGAAAGCATCCCGGGGATTCCATGGATTTGAAGGAGATTCAGATCTGGTCTGTTGCCGTATCAAATCCCTATCACTGCGATACTGCCAGGGACCGGAGTAAAAACTAATTTGATTAACAGCTGCGCGTGTTGACGGACCGACGCTGCCGGTACCCCGTGTATACCCGTACGGTCGCAGTATGCGCGATGCATACCGTTCCTGAAATTTCTTAACGGCACCGGCAACCTCATCTGTGTATGTTGCCGTCTCTTTACCCGGACTGCTTGAACCGCTCTGCGCGATGGTGAAACCGTTTTGATTGAGAAACTTTTGGAGTCGCTTCACATCCGCACCTTTACTGCCAATCCGCAATGTATCTCTTGTTTTTATTAAATCACCATTAAACCCGCATGTACCGGTCTTAGTATTTACAAGACCGCCATAGCACACCCATGTTGACGGAATAAATTGCGCCGGTCCCATGGCACCGCCCCAACCAAATCCCGGATTTTTTGAAACGCGCAATTCATCCGGATCAAATCCGAACAACTTCGCGATATACGGAAATATCGGCTGATCACGAGTAGGATGCATATCAGTAAGATATGTACCGGTGCCGACATTCTTGCCGAGATCAGATTCATGTTTGATAAGTCCGAGCAGGAACGCAGTGCGGACACCTAACTTTCTTTGCACTTCTTCCGCTATAACACACGCAGAACCGAATGATATTGCTCCGCCTCCGCTGAGTTCAAACAAACGCGTCTGAATACGCGCGGCGCGTGTTTCATATTCATCAATCTGCTCCAGTGTTTTTTTCTCCACATGCAGCTGCTGCTCAAGCACAACTTCTTTTTGCTGCCTCTGATGTTTCACTTCATTCGCGGCAACCTGCTGCTGCTGCCGCACACGGCTTTGCTCCTGCCGCTTTGAAGCAAGATCATCAACACTCGCGGTCAGACGGAGTTTGAGATTATCAATGCTTTGTATAGAATCCTCCATTGTTTCACGCAGCGATGTGTATTCATTCGTTCTTGAAAAGAATGAAGAAATGGTCACATTGGATAACAACAAGTTCATAAAACCTTTTTGTTCAGCTTCGTTAATTCTCTGAAGAACTTCTCCGAGAAAATGCTGATGCTCCTCAATATCATTATTCAATTGATTCACGGTTTTTTCCTTGCTTGTGATTTCTTGACCGAGTTCTCCGATAATCACATCACTGGAACGAATGCGAAGCAACGCTTTATTAATCTCCTGATCAATAAGCAGAATATCATACTCGGTGCTGGTTCTTTCCGCCTGATGTTTCTGCAGAACACGCTCGGTTTCTTCAATATGCTCCTGACAATTTTCCAACGCGCGTTCAAGAGCACTCCTATCCGATGCGTTCTTATCATCGTTAAGATCAACAAAACATTCTTCTGCAAAAACAGTGTAAAAAAAGAATCCACACAGCAAACTAAAAACCAACAAAACGGTACCGCAAAGCGCAGCGATATTATGACACAGCGACCTCTTCTTCAGAAAGTTCGTCATCGGCTTTCTTTCCTCCTTTACCGGTGACCTCAATGTCTTCCATATATGACTCATTTATTTCTTCTTCATCCGCCTGAGATTTTTCAAGAATGGAAACCACAATCTCATCAGGACTTGTTACCAGTGTAACACCATTCGGAAGCAGTAAATCAGAAACCAAAAGGCGTGAACCGATGGTTTTCAGCACGCTGACATCAGCATCTAACTGCGCGGGAATATTCTGCGGCAGAGCGCGAATACTCACCTTATCAAGCACCACAACCATCTGACCTTCATCGATTTTCACACCGGGTGCTTCGCCGATTACCCGCACCGCCACCTCATGTTCCACCTCATGCGTCGCATCAACAAAAAGAAAGTCAGCATGCAGCGGCATATCGGATACCGGATGAAAACTGATGTCCTGGAGAATAACCTGCTTGCCGGACATATCACCGTCCGTTTCAATAACAACCGAGCCGGATACGAGTGATTTCAAAAGAGATTGTGTGTCCACACTGTACAGCGCGGACGGCTCCCCCTTGCCGTAACAAGCAACGGGCGTCTGACCATCCCTGCGCAGAGCGGCAACTTTCTTACCGGTGACGGATCTTTTCAAAAAAGTGAGTTTCATGGTTATTTTTTTGTCTCCTTGTACTTCGTATGCTTTCTGATCTTCGGATTATACTTCATCAACTCAAGCGCATCAGGATTTTGCTTTTTATTTTTCCTGGTAACATAACTTATCTCACCGGTTTCGGTACACTTCATTTTCACAATATGATCTTGTGACATATATACCAGTGTAGCACAAAAGAACTATAGGTGCCAATGTACCCTTTATGTTGATACACAGAAAAATGAGGAGCAACGCCTGGGACAACGATTACTCTGCCCAGTTGAGCAAGTGACTGATTAACCGAAACCAACCTATTCCTCTCTTCCTCATTTGGCACCTCATACACTGCTCTCAGATTATTGGCACCGGCTGCATGTATGAATGTAAGAATATCAACACTGCTGACATCATTTCTGTCAGTAAAATTCACATCAACACACGCACCGTCAAAATGACATGATGCTCTATGTTGTATAGTGGGCGGCCACGATTCAGTAATTCTCCAATCACGAACCTCATCATTACTACTCAAGGATCTGCAGTCGTGGTAGACGGTTCAGGTACACTAAATGGAGATCCATACCTATACCCAAGAGCAGCGAACGCAAATTTGACAATCAACCACGCACTAAGTACAAGAATAAGACCGAATGCTGACCATCCTATATGCTTTTTTGCCGCACTCGTCACCGCTTCAGGACCGCCCCAAAATACATTAATCGACATTCTTACACCGCTCCAGACGATGACAAGAACAAAACCGATTGTAGCAAACCAAATGATCACTTTTAAAATTTTATTCGCCAAAGTAAATAGGTGAGATATTTTGCACCCGTCCCCGTCGTTCTGCCCGGGAAAACCACAATCAACGACAAGACCTTCACCCTCAGACGGAATAGGGTCAATGGCATCCGACGGCAGCGCAGACAAAATAGGTGTGCTAAAAAACAATGAAACGAAGCACAATAGTACGATAGAATAAATAAAAAGGTAACATTTCCGAATCATATATACTATATTGTACAGTAAAAAAATAAACTGATGTCCGCTATTTCTCGGTCGTGGTATACTTTGCGTATTGCGTCGGTGGCAGAGTGGTCAATTGCAACGGACTGTAAATCCGTCGCCGAAAGGCTACGCAGGTTCGAATCCTGCCCGGCGCACCGTACAAGAATTATTGGGAGTGGATGTATTTATACTATCATCGTACAAACATCCTTTCGTATGCAGATTACTGCATAGACCGCCATAGAGAGATTTCCGTGCCGTTCGGTGAAATAATATCAGTGCAGTGCAACGAGAGAGAAATCAATGAACGAATATGTCCCCTTATGTAAAGTATTTTTTGAATTCATACGCTACATCCTGAAGAAACACAGCACACCACGCATCAAATATATAAAAGAAAATAGAAAGACGGAAACAGGAAAACAAATATCACACGCTACACTGCAACCTGTTCTTTTCTTTTTCTCTTTGTTGACACTTTCCGCTGTTTCGAAACAGAAAAAGTATATGCATTATCTTTAACAGCAATGGTGACCATAGCACCGTCCTTGACATTGCCCTCAATAATTGCGTTGGCAAGCGGGTTGAGTATATCGGTTTGAATCTTTCTGCGGAGCGGACGCGCACCGTATTTCGTATCATATCCCTCTTTACTGAGTTTTTCAAAAACTCTTCTGTCAATGTGCGCGGTAATCCCCTTATCAGACAATTGACCAATTGCTTCATTGATAAGAATAGAAACAACTTTTCTGATATTTTGCTGATCAAGTGGTTTAAACACGATCACTTCATCAAGCCGATTCAAAAACTCCGGTCTGAATGACTTCTGCAACTCATCCATTACTTTGTCGCGCACCTCATCATACTGTTTCTGTTTTTCTTCCGACTTTTTCATCGAATCCTCAAAACCGATTTGATTCATGGAAACTAACTGCTCGGAACCGATATTTGAAGTGAGGATGATAACAACATTCTTAAAATTGACCACTCGCCCTTTACTGTCGGTAAGCCGTCCGTCATCAAGCACTTGCAGAAGAATATTAAACACATCAGGATGCGCTTTCTCCACCTCATCAAAAAGTACTATAGAATACGGACGATGGCGAACTGACTCCGTCAACTTCCCTGCCTCCTCATAACCCACATATCCTGGAGGGGCACCGATGAGTTTTGAAACTGTGTGCCGTTCCATATACTCCGACATATCAAAACGCACTAACGCTTTTTCACTGTCAAACATATACTGAGCCAACTGTTTGGCAAGTTCGGTCTTTCCGACACCGGTCGGACCGAGAAAAAGAAATGAACCGACAGGTCGATCAGGGTTGGCAATACCCGCCCGCGACCGTTTGATTGCATTCGCGATTTTATGTATTGATTCATCCTGACCGACAATCTGTTTTTTGAGTTCACTTTCCATTCTGGTCAGTTTCTGTGCCTCACTCTCAAGCATACGGATTGCCGGAATACCTGTCCATCTGGAGATAACCTGCGCTATATCCTCCTCCGATATCTCTTCACGCAGTATTTTCCTGGTTTTTTGCAGGCGTTTTAGGCGCGTTTGTTCCCGTTTAAATTGGTTTTCAAGACGAGGAATCTCCTTGTACCGAATTTCAGCCGCCTTCGTGAAATCAGCTCTGCTTTCCGCTTCCTCACCCTGATAACGCACTGATTCAAGCTCCTGTTGAAGTGTTTTTATTTTACCGATGGTCTCTTTTTCATTCTTCCAGCGCATTTCCAGTTCCCTGCTCTTTTCCTTTACATCGGCAATCTCTTTTTCCAAATCGGTTATTCGCTTTTTTATTTTCTCATCTTTAATAGTGCTATAGTCCTTCCTCACCGCTTCAAGCTCTATCTCTAATTGCATAACTTTACGATGCGCATTATCCAACTCCGGCGGCTTATTTTCAAGCGATACACGAATAAGTGATGCGGCTTCATCCACAAGATCAATCGCCTTATCCGGAAGATACCGTTCCGTGATGTACCTGCTGGAAAGATGTGCAGCCGCGACAATAGCCGCATCGGTGATGCGAACACCGTGATACACTTCATAACGCTCCCGCAAACCGCGAAGAATGGAAATTGCATCCTCAACGGATGGTTCTGAAACATACACCGGCTGAAACCGTCTAGTAAGCGCGCCGTCTTTTTCAATATGTTGCTGATATTCTTTCAGTGTTGTCGCCCCGATCATGCGCATTTGTCCGCGCGCAAGTGCCGGTTTTAAAATGTTCGCGGCATCCACAGTCCCCTCAGCACTGCCGGCACCGATTAGGGTGTGAATCTCATCAACGAATAAAATATATGCATCACTTGCATCCTCAACTTCCTTCATTACTTTCTTAAGACGATCCTCAAATTCGCCGCGGAATTTGGTGCCGGCAAGCATAGAGACGATATCAAGAGCGTACAGTTCCTTGTCGCGCATTGATTCCGGCACATCGCCGGACACAATGCGCTGCGCCAAACCCTCGCCAATTGCCGTCTTTCCTGTGCCGGCTTCACCGATAAGGATGGGGTTATTTTTTGTGCGTCGGGATAAAATCTGAATGACACGGTTGGTCTCTTCATCTCTCCCTATTACCGGATCCAACTTATTCTCCCGGGCGGTCTGTGTCAAATTATGCCCGTATTTTTCTAAATTCTTCGCCTTTTGCGCTCCACCACGGCGCTGCCCTTCCTCGCGCAGCTCGATAATCGTCCTGAACACCTCCTTTGCACTTAGTTCATATTCAGCAATGACACTGCGTAATATACCCGGCTTCTCAAGAATAGAAAGAAACAGGTGTTCCGTTGAGATGTGCGTATCCTTCATCGCCCTGGCAATCTTGCCGGCGTGCTCCAATACAATCGCCAATTCCGGTGTTGTATACAGTTGCACAACAGGTGAACCGTCAACATCAAATGAAGACGCGCGGGCTTCCAAAAGACCAATGGCTCTGTTATACAGTGAATCGGGATCAATGGAAAGTTTCTGTAACACCGGCTGCACGAGCCCGTCTTCCTGACCAATCAGTGCCGCAAACAGGTGTACCGGACTTATATTCTGATGTCCGTGTTCAACAGCGTGTTCCTGCGCCATTCGGAACGCTTCTTTCGCGCGTGCGGTTAGTTGTTGAAACGGAGACATGCAAGTATAGTACCATACACCATAATTGGATTCAATCTATATCCGCACATATTGCAAAAAATTCAAATAATTGCATAAAAAAATATGTTCGGTGCAGTGTACAGAAAACTACAATGATATCGGCGGGAGAGTATCCTGTACGCGTGTTTCCGGCACATTGTTTTCCGTCACTTCTTCTGCCGTTTCAAACTCTTCTCCCTCGTCTTCTCCGACAGTAAACAGAGCGGCATCAACAATCGGTATCCAACCGGTATAGTCGCTCATAAAACCGGCGAGGCGCGTGCCGACGAATACCACAGACGGCAGCACGGTTTCAGAAATCGGAACAGCAGTGTACACCCGCACAGTGCCGTCGGCATCGGTTTGCTTCTGTGAAACAATCTCACGGTGCAAACGCGCATCTTCCCCGAATCCGCCGAAGATAAGAACGGGTTCGCCGAGCGGCACATCCGCAACGCTACCATCAAAAGGAATATGCATAACCGGTGTATATTCCTCTTCAAAAGGTGTAAGAAGTGTATAGTGCATGCCGCGATTCAACACTGCAAAAGGCACAAATGCTTCCTCTCGTTTCACATTATAACGCCGTTCCGTAAGAAGCCGTCCGGGCACAAGCAACATACCTTCAGAAGAAACAAAAATACCGACAGAAACCGGACGGGAACCGTGATACACCTGTACCAATGACTGTCCGACGGCATCAAGTGTTATCTGGTCAGTACTGGCTACTGATGTCTCACTTGGTGACGGAGGAACAACAGGTGTTGTATCCCGTTCAATAATTCTATTGATGGTCTGCTGAATAATAGTGGGCTGCGATGAATCCCCGCGCGCGAACAACAGCCGCTCATGCACAAGAGAAAGCGTGCTGATAGCGGTTGCCGCGCTCACAACAAGAGTTATGAGCAGCACCAAAAGAATAAGCTGAGAATTACTCAAGTTATCAATCTTCATACATACAACAGTATACTATAACTTCCTGAAGAGAAATCGCATTATAGATGAACAAACATACTACCGGGAAACACACGCGAGCGGAAGATGTTTTCGTATACAACGCGCCAATGCGCGCGCATCACCAGCTGTCGCGGTCGGCAGCACACCGATGCGAAGTGCTTCATCTGTCTGTTCAGCACAGGCAGTGGCGGTAGAAACTGCGAAACCGTCCGCATCAAGCAGTGCCGCCAGATACATATGATTGGTGTTCGCAAACGATATATACATCAGATGCGGCGCGAAAGAACTCAAGTCAGCATTGACAGCATCACGCGCGTTCATTGCAATACCATGTACATACGCATCAGGAGCAAACTCAATAATTGAGTGCAGTACCGAATCACGCACATGCCTCGCCCGACAACACACCTCTTCCCGATTTCCGTACATCCTATGCAGAGCGGCTGTGAAACCGCATATAAGCGCAACAGAGGGCGTACCGGGACGAATATCCCATATACTGTGTTCTCCCGAAAAACCGGCATATCTGCCAGATCCGGGCAGCAGCAGCGCACCGACACCTTGCGGACCGAACAGCTTCGCGCTGTCCACGGTCACCGCATCAGCGCGAAGCGACATCGGTGAACAGTCAAAATACACCGATGCCTGTGCCGCATCTGTATGCACAAAAAGCGATGGTTGACGAACTCTGCATGCGTCAGCAATCCGTCCGACTGGCTGCACAGATCCGTGCTGACTGTTCACATATTGCAGCGAAAGAAAAACTGTGTTTTTCCTTATACACCGAACAACATCGTCAGGTGTGTATAACACACCCGATGCTGATGGTTTTGCAACCGTATATGAGACACCGAGCGCGCTGAAATACAACGCGCTTTTATGAACCGAACTGTGCTCCTCATGTCCGATGACAATATGTATATCAGAAAGCGCGATCCCCTTTCTCAGTGCACGCAGTACCGCGATACGCATCGCTGTTATATTCGCCTCTGTTGCGCCGGAAAGAAATATCACATCGCACGCTTTAACCTTGTACAATTCCGCTGCTATCTTTCTCGAACGATCAAGATAGCCCTGCGCTCGTCTGCCGAACGCATGCGCTGAAACAGGATTACCGGAACGGCAGACGGATTGTTCCCGCAAAACTTTTTCCATAGCAATGCGGGCATCTCTGCAGACAGGCGTAAATGAACCGGAATCAAAGTAGCGCGCACTTTTGTCCCGAAAAAATGACATGACATGCATCATGGTATCACAGAACGATACCATTTCTAATTTGTTAGATGAGATACTTTTGTATATACTACAAAACTATATGGCACATACACGACCGCCGATTATCACTGTCGTCGGACACATAGATCACGGCAAATCAAAACTGCAACACGCTCTGAGAAATATGGACATTCAGGCAGCGGAAGCGGGCAACATCACCCAGCACATCGGCGCATACGAACTCAATGCGCAATACGAAGGCATGCCACGCAGAGCAACCATAATTGACACCCCGGGACATGAAGCATTCTCACACATACGCAAACACGGTCTTGAAATCGCTGATATAGCTCTGTTGGTCATTTCCTCCGAAGAAGGATGGAAAGAGCAAACCAAAGAAGCGCATCGGCTTATAGAAAAAGCAAACCTGCCGTATATTGTGGTATTCACAAAAATTGACACGGACCGCGCAAATATTGAACGCGCAAAACAAAGTGTGCTGCAGAACAACATTCTGCTTGAAGGACTCGGCGGTTCAGTGCCATGGACTGCTGTATCATCAGTTACCAATGAAGGTATAGCGGATCTTGTTGAACTCATATTCCTCACCACGGATGTCTATGAAATCATTGAAGACAGAAAGGACGGATCAGTCGGCATATTGATTGAAGCGGATATTGATCCAAAAATAGGAATAGCAGGAACAGTGATAGTACTGCAGGACACATTGGAAACAAACAAATATGTCCGTATCGGCGGCAGCATCGCCCCGCTCAGAATTATGAAAGACGACTGGGGAAACACCAAAACATCGGTCACACCGTCAACACCGGTACGAATAATCGGTTTTGACAGCATACCGCCGATAGGAGAACCAGTATTCCTGTACGAAACAAAAAAAGAGGCATTGGAAGACGCAAAAAAAATCCAACCGGCGCAAAGCCATAACAATGAAACAGGACACAAAGACAGAAACATACATC
Organism: Minisyncoccota bacterium; assembly: GCA_958295675.1. Lineage (GTDB taxonomy): Bacteria > Patescibacteriota > Minisyncoccia > Phycocordibacterales > JABAAK01 > JAPPJI01. The sequence continues at coordinate 624,646 of OY282360.1, forward strand.
TCGTACTGCGGTCCGACACAGCATCGGGCCTCTCATCAATTGAACATGCCATTACCGGTGTTGCTGTTGAGGGTATATCGTTCATTATTGTGAAAAAAGAGGTCGGCAATATAACCGAAGAGGATATGCGACTCGCGCTGGCTCAGGACGGCGGACAGGTTGTCGGCTTTCACACCTCTGCTGATCAGCGCGCGAAACAATTCGCCGAAAGAAACGGCATGACTGTCAATATTTTTTCCACTATCTATGAATTAATTGATTGGGCGACCGCAACATCACAGGAAAAAAAGGAGGTGTATGAAGAAGCAAACCCGACCGGCAGCGCAACCGTTATCCGAATCTTTGAAGAACAACCGGCGCAAAGTATATACATAATCGGTGCGCAGATAATAAAAGGGAGATTTACTGTGAACCAAAATATCATCACACGGAGAAACGGTAATGCTGTCGGACGATTTACCATTGAATCTATAGAACAACGAAATGCGGCACAGGAAGAAGTGTCCGGAGAAAAAACACAGTTCGCAATGCGTATCAAAGGAAACGGCTCAATAATAGCACAGGACACTATTTTCGCGCTGCCGAATATGATGAAAAACAGCGTATGAACTTCACACATGAACAACAGAATACAATTCGCGAAGGACGACTTGCATCGCTCCTCAGAGAAACCGTATCACATTTTCTCCAGGGAACAGCAAACAAAAGTTCGTTTATCACAATCTCCTACATTCATATGAACAAATCAGGACATACAGCAGTCGTACATTGTTCTGTTTTCCCTGAAGAGCGACAAAATGAAGCGATGTCCTTTCTTAAAAGACAAGAAAATGCTTGTCGTGATTATATTCGAAAAAATACCTCGCTGCGCGTCATACCGACAATCCGTTTTGAACTGGCAAAAGGAATGAATATAATGGCACACTATGAGTAGCGACGGCACGACAATGAGTGCCGGACGCGGCACGGTAGCCAAGTGGTAAGGCAGGGGTCTGCAAAACCCCTACACGCGGGTTCGATTCCCGCCCGTGCCTCAACATACTCCGCATAGACACTAATACCGTATACTTACAATATGAAAGAAAACACTCATGACCTACTCATTCACGGCGGCAAACCGCTTGCAGGAACAATAACAACAAACACATCAAAAAACGGATCAGTGGCATTGCTCTGTGCGGCACTCATCAATCAGAATAAAACACATGTACGAGGCATAGCGGACATTGAGGAGGTGAAACGCCTTATTGAAGTTATGGAAGATCTTGGTGTCTCGGTAACCCGTGAGAACGATACTGTGACCATTGCACCACCAACCACATACAACTTAAACGGCTTGTTTAATAAATCATTTGAACGCATTCGCTCAGGACTAATGCTTATTCCTGCACTGGCACACAAACACACAACATTCAAACTGCCGGCAGCAGGCGGCTGCAGTATGGGAAAAAGAACAACTATTGCACACACACACGGACTGGAAAAATTAGGCATTAGCATACAGCGGGAAGAACTGTGTTCTGTTGTCAGTAAAACTGAACCAAAAACCGACACAATTGTGATGTATGAAATGAGTGATACAGCAACCGTCAACATGCTCATAGCGGCATCACTGACACCACAGACGACGACAATATCATTCGCATCAGCAAACTATCAGGTGCAGGAGATCTGCTTTTTTCTGCAGACATTAGGTGTGGAGGTAGAAGGTATCGGCACAAGCACGCTGCATGTGCACGGTATCGGAACCATAGCGAAAGAGGTAACCTATACTAACAGCGAGGATCCGACCGAGAGCATGGCATTTATCGCCATAGCGGCGACAACAAACTCACCGCTCACTATAACACGCGCGCCGATTAGCTTTCTTGAATTGGAACTACTTATTCTGGAGTCCATGGGATTCTCTTTCACACTCTCAAAAGCGTACACATCAGAAAACGGAAAGACAAAATTAGTTGATATAACCATGCGCGAATCAAACCTCACCGCGCCTGCGGAAAAGATTCACGCGCTTCCCTACCCGGGTATAAATACTGACAACTTACCCTTCTTTGTGCCGATAGCGACACAAGCGAAAGGAGTAACCCTGATACACGACTGGATGTGGGAAAACCGAGCGATTTATTATACTGAACTTAACCGTCTTGGCGCGAATATCACCCTACTGGACCCGCATCGCGTGACTATACACGGCAAAACACCCTTGCGTGGCGCGCAAGCCGTCTGCCCGCCGGCGCTCCGTCCGGCAATGATTATCCTCGTCGCAATGCTCGCATCAGAAGGAACATCAATCCTACGTGATACCTACATCATCCATCGCGGCTACGAGGATATAGTGCAACGCCTCAATACCCTCGGCGCGGATATGAGCGTACTGAAATAACCAGCAATATAAAAGAAATAATACTTGACAAGAAAAACTATATTATTTTATAAAAATAATATTGCCAGTACACATATATAATTGTATCGTATGTGGTATTATATAAATGGATGGTGTTACTGACACCTTGAACACTCAAACCAGACGGCAGGAGGAAAAAGCAATGGCTTGCCGAATTACATGCATCCTTTTCCTTTCTTTCTTCTTCATCATCAGTTGCTCAACAACTGAAAACCGTGTCCGTGATGTGGAAAACCGTATCCGTGATGTGGAGAAGGAAGCAGAAAAGATAATGGAGAACATAGCAATGGACATGGACTTCATAACAGAAACCTTTTGTAGGAACAAGGGGTTTCCGCAACACGACGCTTCAATAACGCTCGGTAGAAATGGCATGATTATCAAAAACACTGATTTTCATGTCAATGGCAATATCTACCTTTGTGGGGATGATGCACTCGTCACGATAAAGGGGACACTGCAGGTACAACGCATTTACCTGATTGGCAAACGCGTACGAGTGCAAGCAGAACAATTCATTCTGAGTGCACCGATTAGTCGATCGGTGTTTGTCGTTGAAGGCAGCGATGCCATGATCATAACCGCTGATCAATTAACAGATCCGGCGGTATTACAAGCATGGCAAGAAAAATCTCCAAGACGTTATGGCGTCAACAACATCAAAATGAGACGAAAGTTCGTTCATTTCAACAGGTAGAAGAATTCGCATAACCCCCTTTTTTTACTTCAAGTGAGAAAAGGGGGGTTCTTTTGTATCAAAGAAAACAGAGGACTCGAACCTCCATGGGTTGCCCCACCGTCTCCTAAGACCGGCGCGTCTACCCGTGCCGTCAATCTTTGATTGATGCTGACAAGCAGTCGCCACAGGTGGCGGAAGTATCAGGTGCCGAGGAGAGGACTCGAACCTCCATGGGTTGCCCCACCGGTTCCTAAGACCGGCGCGTCTACCAATTCCGCCACCTCGGCATAGTCCGCCCACTAGGATTCGAACCTAGGACCCACCGGTTAAGAGCCGGTTGCTCTACCAACTGAGCTATGGGCGGTAAGCACAGTAATACTATACAATAGAGCACATAAAAAATAAAAAAGATTTAAAAACTGAGTGTATTACAAAATCTAACCTATACACAAACTATACAATCACTCAATATTAAATCGTATGCATCCATCCATTTAGCACTGAAAAACAGTTACCACGAAACGACAGGATCGCCGAGTGCCGGAGGCGGGAATCGAACCCGCACACCCCGAGGGTACACGATTTTAAGTCGTGAGCGTCTACCAATTCCGCCACTCCGGCTTTATAAAATACTATAACACTTTGTACGAATCATATAGAATATATAAACTTACTTTCGGTTCTTTTAGATTCTAAAAAAACAAACCCCACAGGAGCGAACTCCTGTGGGGGTTTGGGTTTGGTGAAGGCGACGACCTACTCCGACGTGTTGAAGAACACATAGCCGGGGTTGGGTACACCATCAAGTGCCGCGGCTGCCCTGTTGGCAAGATCTCGCTCTGCAAGAGTCGCATCAACCTGAGCGGCAAGCATGGCGAGTCGCTCTTGATCAAGCCGCGCCATCTCAAGATTGGCGCCGTTGTCAAAGTCAGCCGAAACAGGGTCCTCCTGCTTGTGCGGGAAAGATTGCCCTTGGTCGGCACCGGTCGTCACATCACCTACAGACCTGGCAACATGAGCTGCGAGAGCCCGCTCACCGGTGTTCTCAAGCAGCGCACTAGCGTTGATCTTGTCTCCGCCAACAATGTGCACTCCCGGAGGAGTGTCGAAGAGATCTTCTTCGGCAACAGACCGACGACCGTCAATCCACTCGATGGTCGCTACCCGAAGGGCATGGTTCCAACCGCGCGTTCCAGGGCGAACCCGGTACTTGGAGTCACTCAGATACGTACTCCAAGTCGCGGTGACATCACGAGCACTCACCCGATCCTGCGGACCAAGTTGCCGATTGCTGCCGGTCAGCGCGTAGATCGCGTTGGCGGTTTCCCGCGTGATCTTCGAAGAGCCGGACGGCACCTTGGAATCGAAAGAGACCGCGAGCTCGGTGTTGAGGGCAGAGATCGTTTGTGCCTTTCCGTAGTCCCCTTGCCCCGCAAAAGCGGTAGCACCGAAGAGAACGGCGATGAAAAGGAAAAGTAGTTTGCGCATTTCAGCACTCCTTTTGTTTACGGGGTAGGTTAAGTAAAACGGCTGAGTGAATCACTCTTCCGCTCTGTTTGGTAGATTAGAGAGATGTTACACACACGGTGTTGAACTCCCAACCCTGCCCAAATCTACTGTGTAGTATAGAGAAAAAAATACTCTTGTCAAGACCACCCAAAGAATAGACAATAATAGATTATTATTTTATAATAAAACACACCTATACACACGATAAAATATGTGGTGTAGTGTATGGAATAGCATATACATAAAAAATCAATCCTCTATGAAAGTAAACTTCCATAGAGGATTGTGAGATCTCCTACTCCGCCGGTGCATCACCAGCAGGCATAGAACCACCGACTGCACGAGCAACCGGATTGGTGCCGCCCAGTTCCCGCATCATGTCCCCGGCGGGGAAACATTGAGGCGTGCGCACGCTGCGATTGACGAGGAATTCAAAGTACCGCCGAGCCGTATCAAGTCTGGCCAAATCGGCACCACCCTCTATCAACTGCACAAACTCCTCAGCGCGCTTCTGCAGCACAAGCGGAGGAATCTCCGTGCCGCTGAGACAGGCCTTCACATCCTCGGTACTGGCATTTGCCATCCACCGGGCATAGGCATCAAGCCCATCGTCAACGCGCTTGTAGATCGTGATCGCCCCACCGGAGTTCACGACGGCACCGAAGACGGCGTCATCTCCCACATTGCGAGCGGTGCCGTCGATTTCGGACCCTTGAACGATTTCCGCGCTGCCGCCGCGTTTTGCAACGGATTCGACCATCTTCGCCGCATCTGCGCTTTCCAGAACGAACTGGAAACTGACAGTCGGTTCAGCAACCGCAGCAGTGCCAATGCCGAGAGAGAGAACGGCGGTGAAAAGGAAAAGTAGTTTGCGCATTTCAGCACTCCTTTTGTTTACGGGGTAGGTTAAGTAAAACGGCTGAGTGAATCACTCTTCCGCTCTGTTTGGTAGATTAGAGAGATGTTACACACACGGTGTTGAACTCCCAACCCTGCCCAAATCTACTGTGTAGTATAGAGAAAAAAATACTCTTGTCAAGACCACCCAAAGAATAGACAATAATAGATTATTATTTTATAATAAAACACACCTATACACACGATAAAATATGTGGTGTAGTGTATGGAATAGCATATACATAAAAAATCAATCCTCTATGAAAGTAAACTTCCATAGAGGATTGTGAGATCTCCTACTCCGCCGGTGCATCACCAGCAGGCATAGAACCACCGGTCGTCATGTCATCTGCAGACCTGAGAACATGAGCTGCGAGAGCCCGCTCACCGGTGTTCTCAACCCGCGCAGTAGGGTTGATCTTGTCTCCGCCAACAATGTGCAATCCCGGAGGAGTGTCGAAGAGATCTTCTTCGGCAACAGACCGACGACCGTCAATCCACTCGATGGTCGCTACCCGAAGGGCATGGTTCCAACCGCGCGTTCCAGGGCGAACCCGGTACTTGGAGTCACTCAGATACGTACTCCAAGTCGCGGTGACATCACGAGCACTCACCCGATCCTGCGGACCAAGTTGCCGATTGCTGCCGGTCAGCGCGTAGATCGCGTTGGCGGTTTCCCGCGTGATCTTCGAAGAGCCGGACGGCACCTTGGAATCGAAAGAGACCGCGAGCTCGGTGTTGAGGGCAGAGATCGTTTGTGCCTTTCCGTAGTCCCCTTGCCCCGCAAAAGCGGTAGCACCGAAGAGAACGGCGATGAAAAGAATTACATTACGCATGTATGTCTCCTTGTAAGTTAGTTAATAAGGATGGAAGGGTCTCAAAGTATGGATGAGTACTACCCTTCAACATCCAACCCTAAAAAGATTTTAGCAAATAAAATATGAATTGTCAACTACAGTAGTATATAAATTTCAAAAAGACAAAAATAAACCCTGTGGGATGTGTATCCCACAGGGTTTAACAACCAACCACTAGCGATCGCTCTCGCCGCAGTAAACGACTGAATCTACCCGTTCACCATCAGAGTTAGTATACGATCTTGTACACAAACGCTGTGTGTAAACAGATTCCCTCCTCATCGTCATAGGGTTAAAATCGCTTGCTACACTGATGTCAACCTTACACGCCTTCGGATTACTTTCAACAACGAGTCCCACAACTGTGGAGTCGTCGTTTATGTTAAGTGCCTGCATCTGATCTACTGAAACGGAGTAAGCGCTCCCACAGACACGAATCGGATTTTTCCGAAGATCACCGATAAAGCGACTCAAGGACATCTGATCAGTCCAACGTATATACAGTCGACATTGTTTTTCTTCTGTATTGACAAGCGCACCGATGACCTTACCGTTGTTGCCTCTATTAGCGATAACGCTATCGTTCATGACAACATTGTAAGAGTCCCGACAAAATTCAATCAATGGATTGTTGACGGAGGGTTTGCGACTGATTTCCGCTACAGCTGCAACAACAGCACTCTCACCATCATTTGCAACAATGGTGTTTGCTATACTGTGCCCGCCAACAATGATCAAATGAGATCCACTCTCTGAATCAGTAAGTGAACTTTTAGCAGACAAGATGTGTTCTAGCACAGCATCAATCCCAACATCACCACCAAGTCCATCAAAAACTGAAGTTCTCTTAGGCAGATATGTAGGTTGAGCATCAGAACCTGATCGCGGCTGATCAGCACCAGTCGTCACATCTCCAGCCCTGAAAATATGAGCTGCGAGAGCCCGCTCACCGGTGTTCTCAAGCTGCGCAGTAGAGTTGATCCGATCTCCGCCAATAATGGTCAGTTTTGGAGGGGGTTTGAGGAGATCTGCTTCAGCAGTAGCGTGAAAACTCATCGCCCATTGCACGATGGCCCTACGGGCGTCGGAGTCCAGTCGCCTGGATCCAGGATTCACATCCGTGAACCCCTGATTGCGAAGGAAGGAAGTCAAAAGAGAAAATGTGTCCTCTTTTCGGAACCGCTGATCACTAGTCAACGGTTCCATACCCGCAAGGGTACGGACAGCATTCGCTGTTTCACGGCTGACAACGGGAGACCCTGCCTGAACAGACGGATCCACGAACTCAGACAGTGCTGTGTTGAGGACGCTTATCGCTCCTCGATTGCCAACATCGTTAGCAACTGCGGCAGGACCGCTGAGAGCCATAGCGAATGCTACGGCGAAAGAGAGAATTGCTTTACGCATTTGTTGCTCCTCCAATAAAAACCAAATTTCCACATGTAAGATGGAAATCCCTATTTATATAATAACACTTTATTTGTAAAAGTCAAATAATAAAAAAGAGAGCGCTGCTTGCATATTTCAGCAAACAACGCTCTTGAGAAGTCCGGCTAGACAGGTTGTCTAAATCGAAGCTTGCCGAAGCAGAGGCGCAGACGGCACACCTCTCAGTCCAAGTGTCTTCAAAAAGTCAAGAGGAATACCGGCGAACAAAAAACTTCCCGGATTCAGGTAGTTATCTTCCAAGCGTCCGCCGCCTGATCTCTCAGCTCTGTGTTCCCATCCCTCTATGACATACGGAATGGTGAGACAGTAGTCAAACGCTATGTCCCACTCCACATTCTGCAGATTTGTCACGCAAGTCCCGGAATCTACCCGCTCGTACCCGTCAACAGGACCGGAGATCGCTCGACGAATGACAGGGTTATCTCCACCGCTAAATGCAGCAAGGTACTTCTGCGCAAGACGATCCCTCTCTTCCATACCTGGTTTGGCAAAGAACATTTCGTAGTTCCGTCCTGCTCTTACCACCTTCTGATGCCACTTCAAGACGACGCATCTATAGGCATGCCTATAGTCATCCGTCAGCGGATTACTCACAATTGGCCTCCGAAAACCAGAAGATGTTGAGTACCATCCTTGAGAAGATGTATCAAGGGAAAGGTCAACACGAACAATCTCCGGACAAGCCGGTGGCATACCAATCGGTTGCAACCCTACATCCTCTAAAACAGCTGCTGCTGGTACAACTTCTGCCAAAGGAATGTCTTTCGGAAGAGGTGGGAGTTGGAGTGAAGGTGGAGTAACGGCAACGGTGTGATGCTCACGCACCACATCAAACTGATTGGCGAACAGCATGATCACCAACAGAACCAGACCAGTGATCACCGCAATGACCACTGACTTCCGATTGCGTTCCCACCAAGTCAGATGACGGGGCCGATACGGTTGCCGTCGTCGGTTTTGGTGTTGGTTTCTACGACCACCACCAGGTCTGACGACAATTTGGGGGGGTCTGGTATATGCCTTGTACACCACACACCCCAAGCCCACTACTGCAAGTGTCACCAATAGAAGCACTACGATGACGACAATTTGAAAAAAATCCATGTGCTTTCCTCCTTATGAAACAAAACAGATTTCCAAATATAGTATACAATAAAATAAAAAATAATGCAAGTATTGCCCTTCTCCGACCTCATTTTAACATTGATTTCCGCTTAAAGCTAATTCTGTACTCTATTCATCCGTCCTTTTTATCCATTCATCAATTAGGCTATTCTTTGTTGAAGGATCAGAGTCTTTATACTGTTCAGATATCTGACTCAATTGCGCAATTGCAGTACTTTGCTGTGCAGGTGATAAACTACGCAAATGAGTAATTGCAGCACTTTGGTGTGCTGAAGATAGACTATTCCAATGTGTAACGGAACTTCCAAGATGAGCAAGTGAACCTGGTACTTGGTGGACAACCGAACCAGCAGCAGGAGATCCACGAGGCAGGCGTAAAGATTCAATATTGGTATTTCCTGCGTTTCCGGGACCACCACTACCTGAACCGAGTAAAATAAGTCCTAAAAAGTATACAAGACCCCAAATGCTGGTCAGGACAAAAATGGCAAGCAGTCCCCAAAATATCTTCTTTTTTGCTTCATCTAAACCCTCTTTACCTCCTCCGGTATTCAAAATAAAGGTCGCAAGATTCCAAAAGAAAAAAAGAAAGGCACAACCAACCGCAATTATAACCAGCAAATTTACAATGTTTATAAAACTAGAAAGAATATTAATAATCCTGCCCACTTCCGCAGCGGCGGTCTGCGCAGATGCAATAGGTGCTGCTAGTATGCCGATACAAGAGAGTACAATATACGATGCCATATACGAGAAGTATACTATATAGACATAACAAGAATGTTGGTTATAAACAAAAAATTATGACCGTAACAGTGGGATAAACCACTGCTACGGTCATGGAATGTGCGCTAAAGCGCAACAAGCTGATACAGGTCAGATGTCATCACGATGGGTTGTCCGCCGCGCAGCAATGCAGTGCACGCGCGAGAGTAGACATTCCCTCCGTCCGTCTGTGCCGGCAGGTGAGAAATACAATCACGAACCGTGATCTCCTCATCACCCATCACAATGCTGCCAGCAACAGAAGGCATCTCGGCAAGGTTGTATGCGAGTGATGCGTTGTATGCGCACCACGTTGCTGCAGGATACACACGAACACCGCCGCGCCTGAGATCAACAACATGCTGAGCACTTGGCGGTTGGCTTGCATACCGATCGCAAGCGTTTTCCGACGCGCCAAACATCGTCGCAACCGGAGCTCCGACGAAATCAGCCACATCGTCCCGCTGCTGGTAGGTGAAAGCACCAACCAACACAAGAACGGCACCGGTGGTGGCCCAGCTAACGCGTGGCCACTGACCGAAAACACGGCGAACTACGCCGGTTACGCCGGAAACAGCACCTCGCACAGCACGGCGAACTACGCCGGCTACGCGGGAAACAGTACCTCGCACAGCACTCCACACCTTCCCGGAAGCAGTGGCGACACCGCTGCCGAAACGGGAAAACAGACCGGGCTGCTGCTCTTGAGCGGCGGCGTCTACTGCGGCCGTTGCCGTTGCGGTCTGCGGCTGCGGATCTTGAGCACCCGCTGCTGCGGGCTGCTGCTCTTGAGCGTCTACTGCGGCCGTTGCGGTCTGCTCGGGCTGCTGCTCTTGAGCGTCTACTGCAGCCGTTGCGGTCTGCTCGGGCTGCTGCTCTTGATCGGTGTCGGCATCTGCTGGCAAAAACTTCCCTTGCGCATCGCGTCGCTGACCGTTACCATTTTCACTCATCGCTTTCTCCTTCGGTTAAATGGAAATGAACCTGACTCTACAAATAAAGCCAGAACCAGTACACAAGATACCATAAACAATCAAAACACGCAACTATACAAGAAATATTGTTTAATATACTGTATATTAAACAATATTATAACGAAAATATGCAGTATTTATAGGATAATTTTACTATTTTCCTGATTGACTACCTCAATGTGCTACCTCAAAAATTGATACTCAGCAAACTGTATGTGCTCCTTTTTATTCAACTGCTGATCCGACTGAGATAAGCGGGCAACAAAGGAAAAAAGGGTATAAATTGAGAATATAATAAAAATACCAAGAATAATGATGCTCAAATTCTTGAACATACCGCCCCGTTTTTCCGCGGCATCAGCATTGGCGACAAATCGAACTGCAGTCACAATCAGCAGCAACAAGGCAATGAATGCCATAGCGGCAATGAGCGGATCTACGATATTGTTAAACAAACTGTTTGCAACACCGCTTGCTGTTACTGCATAGACAATCATACAGTAGTATAGTATACAAGATTACAAAAAATAGAAAACAATTATGGTGTTTATGTCTACTTAGTAGTGTTTCCTTTTTGATTAAATGTTACACCAGGCACTTTAATCTCATTTATATTTGCATCAGTACCTGCACCAACACCAAAGATAGAACGCACAAATGTAATAAGACCCCATAGCGAAGTTATCACGACCATAGCAAGAACCCCCCACAACATATTTGCTTTTGCTTTTGCTTTTGCATCTTCATCACTCTTCAAAACAAACATTGCAAGATTAAAAAAGAAAAACAAAAAGGCAAGTGACACAACAACAATGGTTGATGTGCCGACAAGACCGCCGACAGCACCGACACTATCGGTAAGCTGATCCAAAGGATTCTCAGTATCAACCTTCGGCGTTTGAGCAAGAACACTTGTCATGCCAAGAACCGCAGTAAGCCCAACGGCAAATAATAAAGTACTAACTGACTGAATAGATTGTGATAGTTTCATATACTATGGTAATAAAGTAAGTAATTATTTTCTTTTCTCAGGTAATCGGATACTGTAAGAACACTGTTAGTATACTATTTCGCCATACACACAAAAAAATACTGTGGATAACTTCTGATTGTACTTTATGCGGAAAAGAGGATGCGCAATACCGCTATAATTCCCCACAGCGTGAAAACCAGTAACAAAATAATGACCGGATACCACAACCGCTTCACTGCCAACTCAGCCATATTTTTACTGCCGCCATGCGTCTCTTTGATGTAGACAACGATACCATACACAAAAACCAAAAATAACACCGTTATCGCCAGTGGAATCAGCGTGCCGCCAACAACTTTGATAATCGTATCAACAAGTTCTCTCAACGATAGTTTTTTAAAAGGGAAAAAAGAGGAGTCAGCAGCATACGATACCAACGGCACAACAAGCAGAACCGCAGAGGACACAACACCGACTAGCGGTGCCCATCTCCATGTCCATTGATTGCTTCCCATGCACTTCATATAATGTTATGAGTACCGGAAGATACGCTGATGAGTGGATTATCGGGACCATTGTCATTATATAACGATGTCGCTTCGGGTTCGCTGTCCTTCAGCACCTGATTAACCGTGTTTTGTATTACACTCAGAATGCCTTTTATGCCTAATACAATAAACAGACCGATAAAAGCAATGACAAGGGACCTTTTTAATTCAGCAAATTTTTCCGGCTTGGACGCACCTGCCAAGACCATCTGAAAACCAATATACACAATTGCAACCGTCATAATCGGTATAAGGATGAGTGTAACAGCATCTAATATGCGCAAGAGAAGTTCTGTCAAACTGTTAGATGTGATAGGGTTACATAAAATTTTTCCTGTTTCACATCCGGTTTCCGCAACAGCAGGTGTTTCCGCAACAGCAGGTATAGCGTAAAGCATAAAAACAACCGAGGTTATACAAAGAACACAGTACGCGGTTAGCGATGATATGCGTTTCATACATCATGCAGTATACATCACCGAAACAGATTCAAGACAGTTTTTGCGCCGGTTTCCGCGGTCTGTGTTCCGACCACAACTCCCTGAAGAGTTTGCAACAGAGTTTCTAGTTCCTCTGAAGTCAAATACACACTTCTGCTTGAGAACAAGGAATCAATAAAAACTCGTTCAGTTGCTGTTGATTCATTGTCCGGATAGTACCATTTCACTGCCGGCGGCAGAGAGAACAGTTCGGAAATATCATTATCTTTATCATACAAAACACCGAGCATATCAAGCAATACCGCCAATGCCGCCTCCGGTGCCCTGCTCCGCTTCGGAACCGCGAACGCGTAGAGTGTTGACGGTGTTACTGCTATGCCATTCCGGTCAAATTGCGGCAACGGTGCGACCCGAACAGGAATATTCGGATTTGCGCGCTGCAGTTCATGAAATTCGCTGATATAGCCGGGATACAGAAAAAGGTTGCCGCCCGTGAACATATCACGAGCATCGGCATGCGCGACACTCCAGGTGTATACCGACGAACGGGGATGAGCGAAACTGGCATAAAACCTAAGAATGTCCCTCGCTGAACGCTCCGTCAAACCGATATCCGACTCCCGCACCTGCAGTATGAGCGCGGCAAAAAGATCCGCAGCATGGCGATAATTGCCATATGCGCCGAGCGGTATCAATGCCTGCGATGTATCACGGTACCGTTCGTTAACCTTCAAAAACGAACCGGCTGACAACTGTGACCACTCGGTCGGCAATGCGCGAATACCGTTCCGCAATCGCATATTCTCATTGTAATAAAGCACCATCGCATCCGAGAAAAACGGTATGGCAACATAACCGTCATTGGGACGAATAAACAAATTTGCCGGCTGAATAAAGGTTTGCTCGTACCGCGCTAAGGGAAAGTAAGAAAACGGAACGGTCTGCAAGGTATCCTCAAGAGCAAAAATTGTATGGTGGTCAATGAGGAGCAGATCCGGCTGTCTGCCGACCGCGATTGCTCCTATGTACTCATCCTGTATGGTATCAGGATTCTTTTCAACATATCTGACATTCCCGTACAGCCGATCAGAAAAATTGCTTAAACGCCGAGCAATCGGAGCTATCTCACGAATATCAATGGTACCCCACACTAAAATATCCACCGTCTGAGTCCGTGTGGATTGATCATCTGCTGCTCTTTTTTTTAAAAAACCGTATGCCGCCAAACTCCCGAATCCGACAAGAATAAACACACCGAAAACAACATACAGTATGAGTTGAAAACTTTTTGCCTCCATAGAACTTGCGCCCCTACATGTGGGTGCTTGCAGTCAGTATATCATCTCCTTTCAGCTTCATCACCGAAACTCCCTGCGTTTGCCGCCCGAGCTGCGAAATCTCGGCAACACCCATGCGCACCATCTGGCCGTTCTTTGACATGGTAATAATCTCGCTCTCAGTATCACTCAGAATATGCGCGCCGACCAGCCGCCCCGTCCTCGCCGTAACCGAAGCGGCTTTTACGCCAGCTCCGCCGCGTTTTTGCACTTTAAACGCACTGATACCGGTCTGCTTTCCATACCCTTTCTCACTGAGTGTGAGCAGGCGGGCGGTCGTCCGCAGATGCTCCTCAACAACGAGCGCACCGATAACGGCGTCGTCCTTGCCAAGCCGAATGCCGCGCACACCTCGTGCCGTCCGTCCGGAGGGACGCACATCCTTTGCGGCAAAACGAATTGCCTTACCCTCTCTGGTGGCGATTACAATAGTGTCATTATTGGTGCAAAACATGGTATCCACCAACTGATCATCCTTCTCAAGCGTTACAGCGATGAGACCGGTTTTTCGTATGTTCTTAAACTGATCAGTCGCGACTTTTTTAACCGTTCCGTGTTTGGTCACAAAAAATAAGTATGTATTCTTTGCCGCATCTGTAGCGACAGGCACAACAGAAGTAACTCGCTCATCGCCGTCCATTGAAATGAAATTCACCAGCGCGCGTCCTTTGCCGGTCCGTTTTGCCTCGGGTATCTCATATGCTTTCAGTTGATACACCTTACCCTTGTTTGTCAGAAAATAAAGTGTGTCATGAGAACTGGCACTTATAGAAATATTGGTAAAATCTTCTTCTTTCAGCTCCGCGCCTTTCGTGCCGACGCCGCCGCGCCGTTGCCGTTTATATTCATCATGCGTGGTGCGTTTCACATACCCGCCGTCGGTAACCATCACAATACTCTGCTTTTCCGGAATGAGATCCTCATCGGCGACCGAATTCTGCCCCTGACTGACAATTTTGGTGCGGCGGTCATCCCCAAAGAGTTTCTGCGCTTCTTCTATTCCCTTTTTTACCTCATCATCTATCTTCTTTTTGCTTTTCAGCACACCTTCCAACCGTTCAATTGTTTTTTTCAGTTCGGCAAGTTCATCCTCCACCTTCTGTCGTTCAAGACCCGCAAGCTTTGACAGCCGCATTTCAAGAATAGCATTCGCCTGCACCTCTGAAAATTTAAACTCTTTCATCAGCGCTTTGCGCGCGTCGCTCACTTCCCGCGATTTCCTGATAAGTGCGATAATTGTATCTATATGATCAAGTGCTTTCTTCAATCCTTCAACGATATGCGCCCGTTCCATAGCTCTTCCGAGATCAAATTTAGTTGCCCGCTCAATAATAACGCGGCGATGGTCAATATACGCCTGTAGCAACTGATGCAGAGTCAGTGTCTGCGGCACACCATCAAGCAGTCCGACTAAATTATAATGATAGGTCTCCTCAAGCTGTGTATGCTTATACAGCACATTCTGCACCCGTTGCGGCTGCGCGGCCGGCTTCAGATCAACAACCACACGGATGTCATCAGTTGACTCATCCCGCAGGTCTTTTATCCCTTCTAACTTTTTGTTCCGCACCAGCTCGCCTATCTTCTCAATTAAACGCGCCTTATTCACCCGGTACGGCATGGAACTGATGATTAAACTAACGCCTTTCTTATCTTCAACAATTTCTACCTCACCCCGCACGACCACACCGCCTTTACCGGTCATGTAGGCCTGTGCAATCGCCTTTTTGTCATACGCAATACCGCCTAACGGGAAATCAGGACCCTTGATGAACTGAAGTAAATCCTCAGTGGTCGCGTCAGGGTTCTCTATCAAATGTCGCAATGCTCCGGCAATCTCATTCAAGTTATGCGGCGGGATGTCGGTCGCCATGCCGACAGCAATACCGAGCGTGCCGTTCAGCAGCAGATTGGGCAGCTTCGCCGGCAGCACTGTCGGTTCCTTCAGTGTATTTTCATAGTTCGGTATAAATTCAACGGTTTCTTTATCAATATCCTCAAGCATTTTTTCAGCAATACTGGACATCTTTGCTTCAGTATACCGGGGTGCAGCGGGCGGATCGCCGTCAATGGAACCGAAATTTCCCTGTCCCGTGATAAGCGGGTACCGGGTGAAAAACTCCTGACTCATCCTCGCCATCGCTTCATACACCGACTGATCGCCGTGCGGATGATATTTACCGAGTGTTTCACCGACCACGGTTGATGATTTTCTTGTTTTTGCCGACGGACGGAGACCCATGCCTAGCATTGCGTACAGAATACGCCGCTGCACCGGTTTAAGTCCGTCACGCACATCAGGAAGCGCGCGTGAAGTAATAACTGACATCGCATAATCTAAATACGCGCTCCGCATCTCCTCGGTGATGTCTTTATGCACAATACTTGAACCGTCACTGATAGTTTCAGCCATATAATCCGCAGTATAACATACAACAAAGACACAAAAAGATATGGTGATAAAAAAACGCATCCGCTGTTCGCGAATGCGTAAGTGCTGACACATCACGGTACGACATACCGATTAAGTATCTCCGTGGCAACATCAAGTGAGGACCGCACCGCACCGGTGCTGTCAAGCATGTTCATCATGACGACAGGTGCCGGATCCATAAAGTCGCAGACACACAACATACTGTATCCGCGCACCACCGCATCAAGATCATACTCAAAACCGCTGCGCGCATCGCGCCTGTCAATGCGGGAATTGAGCACATCAAGCGGCATACCGCAAAGAACGATATACCGTGGCAACAAACCGTACTTTCGGATCAGAACACGCTGCTCCCGCTGAATCAGGTCAATAACCGCGTCATTGCGTTCTCGTTTTGAGTACCGCAAGTACTGATACACCAGTGTGGAGATTAAAAAACGATCAAGAATAACCGTTTTTTGTTCTCGCAACGCAGGGACAATGATTTCCTCAGCGGAAAGCGCAAAGTCGGCACAAAAGAGGTGCGTGAGAGCGTATGGATCGGTGTCAGTGCTGTCAAGAATGATGTCACGCAGTCGCTGACCTGTACCGGTCGCGCCCGGCGCGCGGACACAAACCGCTTCCAAACCCATGTCACGCATCATTTCCGACAACTCTCTAACAACAGTTGTTTTTCCAATTCCGTCGGGACCTTCAATCGCCAAAACATTTCTGTTTTCAGTCATGGTTCGTTTCCTCCGCTAAAAGCGTCAAACCTAATACACTATAGCAAAAAATATTGAAAACAAAAAATGCTTTAAAATAAAGGTAAAATTAGCTTTTTTAAACTCGTTAGTATATCCACAGGAAAGCGATCGGGACCCAGACAGTGCACACCACAACGGTGATAATAACCGCCCGTCGTCGATTTCGGTCATTTTTCTCTTTCTGTTGTTTTAAAAATTCTTCAGAATCCATATATCAGATAGTATAAAATATAGAAAAGAGCGCATCTAATCCAGCACAACCACTCTGGATTGTCCTTCAAGAAGGTCTTTCTTTTTAACCGCACACTGTCCTGTCACTGCATCTGCGCCACCGAGCTCTTTCGCGATTTTTTTCTTTAAGTCCTCATCGGTACCGATAAGTACCGTCAACCGCACCTGCAAAGACGCGGCGACACCGGCTATTGATGCGGCATCCAAGCGTCTGTCTTTTGTGCTGTTGCACAGCAGAATAAGTACATCGGCATCACCGACCTCGGATGCGACATGTTGCGCATCTTTTTTCTCAGCAAGGTCGCCGAGAACCGACACACGCACACCGTCACCCTCAATGCACCATGATGTCGTCTGTAGTTCATTCCCCTGCACCATCGTGCTTGAACTGTATCCGCGCGCAAAAAGTCCGTTCTTTTCAAATTCTCCCGCTCCGCTGAACACTTTCTGCCCCTCCTCCTGCGCGGTAAAAACAGTTTCCCAATCCTTGACAGGAACAGGATAAGTGGTGAGTATAACATCCGGTACCGGCACTTTCCTGTTTCCCGAAGGAGATTCGGGAAAATTAACCGCGACTACGCCCTCCGAAAATTTGAGAGCGGTTCCAGTATCCGATATACGATATATCTCCATGTTATAGAGCAGTGTAGCATATATGGTATGGGTATTGTATACTGAATTGTGTATGTACTGCACAATGCAAAAGAAAACATCACTACATAAAGAGCCGATTAATAGTGCAACCATACCGCCCATTATTACTATGACAACTATGACAAACACAGATACGGAAACCCTTTACACCACCGGCGATATCGTTGAAGGAAAAATTATTGCTGTTGATCGTTCAACGGTATACATAGATTTATCCCCCGTCGGCACCGGCATTATCTACGGAAGAGAGTTCACTCTCGCGAAAGATGTGCTGAGAAAGGTAAAAGTCGGCGATACTATTTCCGCAAAAATCATTGATTTAGAAACTCCGGACGGTTATATTGATCTTTCACTCAAAGAAGCAAGGAAAATATATATATGGAGTGAAGCGGAAGAAGCGATGCGCGATAACAGGGTGTACAAGGTAATTATCAAAAACGCTAACAGGGGCGGCTTGGTGATTGATTGGAATGGTGTGCGTGGATTTCTGCCGGCATCACAACTCGCCGAAGAACATCATCCAAAAGTGCTGAACGGCGACAAGGATACCGTCCTCAATGAATTACGGAAATGTATAGGCAAGGAGTTATCTGTGGTTATAGAAAATACCGATCAGGAGAATGACACGCTTATTTTCTCAGAATACAAGGACAAAGACAGCAAAACGGAGAAAGGTGAAGGCGGCGGAGCTCCGGCATATAATGTGGGCGATGTGAAAAGCGGTATTGTAACCGGTGTGGTTGATTTCGGCGTGTTTGTTACTATTGACAATGAAATTGAAGGACTCGTGCATATATCCGAGATGGACTGGGGTCTCGTGGATGATCCGAGAAAATTCTACAGTATCGGCAATCAGGTTCAGGTAAAGATTATTGAAATTGAGGGTGATAAGTACTCATTTTCATTCAAGGAACTGCATAAAAACCCGTGGGAAGACATTACGGATCGCCATAAAGTCGGCGACACCGCATCAGGAGTTATCATTAAATACGGTCCGTTCGGCGCTTTCGCATCCATTGAAGCCGGTGTGTCGGGTCTCATACATATTTCAAGCTTCAAGGACGCGGAGGATCTGCGCAATACGCTTGAAATCGGCAAAACATACGAATTTGTTATCACTAATCTTGAACCGAAAAACCAAAAACTTACGCTCGTACCGAAAGATCGGTATAACAAAAAGCAGTAATGTTACCGCACCGTGCCGCCATTTTTCCGGAATAATTGAATGAGTATATCCGGCAGAGAATCCTGAAGTGTCTGAGCGATGGTGTGCATGTCATCAGCCGGTAGACGGGCGAGCACATGCTGTTTGATACTGCCTCGTTTTCCGACACCAATGCGCAGACGAAAAAAATCTTTCGTGCCGAGGACTTCAATAATAGATTCAACGCCGTGATGTCCGCCGGCACTTTTCCCTTCGGACAAACGAATAGTGCCGACATCAAAATCAACTTCATCGTGTACTACAACAAGCCGGGACGGTTCAAGTTCACTGAGCACAGAACGCATATCCTGTCCCGTTTCGTTCATAAAACCGTCACTCACGCCGCAGGTAACTATATGCGGACCGAGAAGCAGAACGGAAATCTTTCCGTTACTAACCTCCCGCCATAGACAGCCCGCCTGCTTTACAAGTCCTTCCACAAGATCCTTGCCGACATTATGACGCGTGCCTTCATAACCGGTTGGATTGCCGAGTCCGAGAAAAAAGTACTCCATACAAATGCTATAGTAGCAGAAAATAAGTGTGCTACACTGAAAAAACGATATGAAAAAAGAGGAAAACGCGAATACAGAACAGAATGCACAGGGAAATGTTGTGATTGTCGCGGGTATACTCTGCGGACTCCTTGTTTGGTTTTTCGGATTCCGACCGTTTTTGGTGGACGGAGCATCTATGTACCCGTCATTTAACACCGCCATTGCTGAAGAAACAAAGGATAATATTCCTATTATTAAAGGCGATTATCTCATCATTGATATATTCTCTTACCTCTTCCGCAAAGACCCGGAACGATTTGATGTAGTCGTGTTCAGAAGTCCTATAGAGCCGAAACGGTACCTGCTGAAACGCATCATCGGACTGCCGAATGAGCAAGTGCATCTTTCCGGAAGCAATATTACAATAACAAAAGCGGACGAAACAACGCTGGCACTTAATGAACCGTACATCAATCAAGAAGAAATTATAGTGTATAAGAAACAGACGGTAGCACTGGGCAAGAATCAGTATTTCCTGCTGGGTGACAACAGGACAAACAGTTTAGATTCGCGTGTGTGGGGAAGTTTAGAAAAAGATAACATCATCGGCAAAGTCATCTTGCGTCTCTATCCGTTCAGTGAAGCAGGCACATATCCGGGTGAGTACAAATAACATATTACACAATCATACTACATAACATTGACAGCAGCCCATTACCCGACTATTATTTGAGTGTATATGAGCTTTTCAGAAATAACATCAGAAAAATTTTTTGATCGGGCATACAAAACGGCACAAGCATACGGTTTCGTTCCGGCAAATGCTCTCATTGCCGAATACAAGGGGAGCAAAAGAAAAAAAATAACAACATACAAAAAAACAGATAACAGAAATCTGCAACATCTATCAACACTGCTTCAATTTATTTTTGAGCGGCAGATTAACGCGGTTGATAATCCGCTGTATATCTTTCACAGCAATATTGATTCAGAGACAAAGTCAGCAGTAACAAACTCAAAAAAACCGGACAAAACATACTGCACGCTTTCCGTGATAGGAATACCGGAACCGTATGCTGAAGCGATCATTCTCTCCTGCGCGCACCGTATTTTTAAATCGCTCAAATCAAAACAGAATATAATCCGCATTAATTCAATGGGGACGCGCGAAGATTCAAAGGAATATTTCTCCCGATTAGGGAAAACACTGAGAAAAGTGAAAAAAAACATACGGCCGGAATGTAAAAGAATGCTTGATCGCAACCAATTGGTGGACGCGCACGCGCTGCTGCACGACGAAGACCACGCCGGTGTTTCCGAATACATCACACCGACACTGCGATTGCTTTCGGACGGTGCCAGAATACATTTTGAAAAAGTCATAGAGTACCTGGAAGCGCATGAATTACCGTATGAATTCGCGCCGGACCTGGTTGAACTCACTCAGCACGGTATTCACACCATCTTTGAGGTGAGCACAGAGGACTCGCCGCTGCATGCTCACGGCGGTCGCTATGACACACTTCCCTTTCTTATGTACCGCCGCAGGGTGCCGGTCGCTTCAATCACCATAACACTGCCGGAAAAAACAACCGGAACATATATAGCAAATAAAAGAAACAGAAAGCCGAAAGCGTTTTTCGTTCATGCGGGAGACAAGGCGCGTCTGCGCGCGCTGCGGGTGCTTTCACAACTCTGTGATTCAAATATTCCGGTCGCGCACCGCCTTCATTGCAAAAAAGTATCCGAACAACTGAACGAAGAGGCGATGAAGTACCCGTGTACTATTATCTTCGGACAGGAAGAAGCAGAAAATAATACAATCTGCATACGAAAAACAGATACGCGTGTGTCAAAAACAATGTGTCTTGATGAATGCACTCTTGAGGACATTAAGAGTTTTCTGCGTAAATAAAAAACATACATACACAGCTGTTATTGCAACCGCGCCCTTTTGCTGATATACTACCCTGCATTATGACAGACACTGTAATTATGGTAAAAAAACAGGACGAAAACGCGCCGTCGCTTTACAGACGGTTCGTAAAACATTTTCGTTCATCAGGTATACAGACATCAGTGAAACGGAACAAATTCCATGATCGCAAACCGTCAAAAAATGTCAGGAGAAAGGACTGCATCAACCGTCTGGAACAGAGAAAGAAGTATGAGGAAGCATATCGCCTCGGAAAGATACAATCTCCCCACAAACACAAAAACCGTGGCTAAACATTCATTGCGCATATTCAACGAAACCGGCATTCGGGTACCGAGAAAAAAAATAGTCGCCATATATGACAACCTGCTGAAAAAGAAATATCCGCTGAATATCATATGTATTAATGACGCATTTTCGCGAAAATTGAACAAAACTTACAGAAAAAAGAATGAAGCGACGAACATTCTCACTTTTCCGGCGAATAATACACCTACAGGAACCTCTGCTGCGGAGATGTATATAAATATGGATAGAGTTCTCCGGGAAGCAAAAAAGACAGATACAACACCGACGCGGCAGATTATATTTCTCGCCATCCACGGCATGCTGCACCTCCTCGGACACAAACACGGCAATGTCATGGAGCATCTGGAGGATGTATACACCAAAAAATTTATGTAATCATACAAGTATGAAGCAAAAAGCACAGAATATCGTTATCCTTGATATCGGCAGTGCCAACCTAAAAGGATTGCTCGGATCTTTTAACAATGAAACATCAGAAAAAAAAGCATTTTTTGAACTGCAAGGCGCGGTACACAGAACAAACGGTCTCTCAAACGACGGCATTGTGAGAAACAAAAAAATGCTGAGCGAATCTGTTGAGCATGTATGCGAGACACTCAGTTCGTTTTCAGGATACGATATAGAAAATATATATGTACTGCATACGAACCCGAATACACGCCTGTTGACAAAAACAATAGGAATAAACGCGGTCAAAAACCCTGAAGGTGTGTATATAACCGAAGAATGGATCAGAGACAAACAGGAACGCATAAAAACGCTTATCACAAAAACATACAAACAGGAAGTATGCACATACTTCACCATCCAATCCATCATCGCCGACGGAGAAGAGATCATACACGACAATCCGTACGAGCATGTTGCAACCGGTTCAATTCAGATCACATATAGTTTTACACTCACCCCGGCAATCTTCACTGAAAATATGCGGGAAAGTATTGAAAAAGTGGCGAACACGAAATTGATTCAACCGACTGCCATAGCAAACGGATTTTTTCTGACAAACAGACAAAGAGAGCGCGGAGCAATTCTGTGCGACATCGGAGCGAACTTTACCGCCATCACTGTATGCAGGGACAATACCATCATCGGTATACACACTATCCCGTTCGGCGGCAACACCATCACTGATATAATAGCGCTGAAACAAAAAATAGCAATAGAAGAGGCGGAAGAACTGAAATGCGTGCTGCGCGATGAAAAAACGATGCTCAAAAAAAGAGACACACAATCTGTTAATAAAAAAATAACGGATATTCTCAAAAAAAACTTGACACCATATATACATCGGATAGATCCGAAAAAGAATTTTCCGGGCGGTATCGTTCTCATCGGTGGCGGATCACGCTATCCGTATATGGAGCAGATAATTGAAAAACTGACAGGATTACATGCAGTACGGGCAAAATCATCATTCCACATCCAAAGCCAGCGGCATAACACACAGGACACATGGCAGTCCGCCTATGCCATGCTCCAGTCACTTGCCGCACAAACAACAAATACAGGATTTATAAAACAGCAAAAACAGAATGCGTGGTGGCATCAACCGATTAATTGGATGAATAAAATATCACGAATGATACACTAACATCCGTCAATCTTGCGAAATAGGCATATATCCCACTATAACCTAATATCCGGTAAAACAGTTGTTGTGAACAAAGCGTGAAAATAAACAGAGGAGGATTTATTAACTTTTTTGATATAATTTGATATAAAACGGTGTAATAGGTGAGTATCGTTAGGGTGTCAGGGGATACACCTCGCGGAATAAGCGTTGAACTGGTGAATATATTCTGTTTGGTGTATAGTGTCTGTATATGAAAAAGGTTGAAGCACCGACAAGCGAGACATTTGCCAGAATTCGTGTCATAGGTGTCGGTGGATCGGGGAAAAACGCCACAAATCATATGATAAAAATCGGAGTTCCGGGCGTTGAATTCATCGCGGCAAACACCGATGCACAGGATTTACAATACTCAAAAGCGGAAAAGAAGATACACCTCGGCAAACGAACCACCAAAGGACTGGGAACCGGTATGAATCCGATATTGGGCAAGACCGCGGGAGAAGAATCCCTTGCCGAGGTCAACGAAATGCTGAAAGGTGGTGATTTGGCGTTCATTGCCTGCGGCATGGGCGGCGGCACCGGCACCGGTGCGGCCCCTGTCATAGCAAAAGCGGCAATGGATCTGGATATACTCACTGTCGCGGTGGTAACCAAACCGTTCACTTTTGAAGGCGGAAAACGGCGGACACTTGCTGAGGATGGGATTAAAGAATTAGCGCGAAACACGGATTCCATGGTTATCATCCCGAACGACAACATCCTGTCCATAGCTGATGACAAAACAACTATGGCGGATGCGTTTGTTCTGAGCGATACCGTACTGTTACAGGCGGTCAGCGGTATATCCCAGCTCATTATGAAACCGGGCGATATCAATATTGATTTTGCGGATATACGAGCCATTTTAGAAGGATCCGGCATTTCATTGCTCGGACTTGGTATCGGACGGGGCGTGAATAAGGCGGAAATAGCGGTGACACGGGCGGTGTCTTCCCCGCTCCTTGAAACATCAATCAAAGGTGCGAAACGCGTGCTTTTTTCTATCGCATCAAAATCACGAAATGAAATCACAATGCAGGAAGTACGAACTATAGCAGAACGAATAACGGAATCAGTTGATCCGGATGCGAAAATAATTTTCGGAACTTCAACGGATAGAGATTTAAGGCAGGGTGAAATCCGTGTTACATTGATAGCAACTGCTTTTGACCAAAAAGAATCACCGGAAGTAAAAACAGAAAAAATAACCGAAGAGGAAGAATCAAAGAAAATAGAAAAGACACCTGAACGATTGAGAAACTTTACAATAGAGGACAGCAGTTTGGAAGACGAAATCATACTCGGAGACGAAATAATTGACGACGGGGTTGAGGATAACAACATTGAAAAAGATACACCGAAATGGAAAAAGTTATGGAACAAAAAGTAGAACTATTGATAATAGGTGCCGGACCCGCGGGAACTGCGGCTGGCGTGTATGCGGCACGCAAATATCTCAAAACACTCCTGATAACAGAAACATACGGCGGTCAGAGCACGGTATCACCGGATATAAGAAACTGGATAGGAACACCGAGTGTCAGCGGAAATGACCTCGCAAAAGCATTCAAGGCACACCTTAAGGATTATGAGGGCGATATACTTTCAGTTATTGAGACCAAAGTCACCGGTATAAAAAAAGAGGGTGACGGGTGGAAAGCAGCTTTGGAAAACGGTGATACCGTCACCGCGGAAACACTCCTGCTTGCCGCCGGTGCGGACAGACGGCGGCTCACGGTTCCCGGAGCGGATGAATTTGAACACAAGGGACTTACCTATTGCGCATCATGCGACGGACCGCTGTTCGCGGAAAAAGATGTGGTGGTTATCGGCGGCGGTAACGCCGGTTTTGAAACGGCTGCGCAATTATTAGCATATGCGAAAAGTGTCACACTCCTTCACCGCAGTAACACATACCGAGCGGACCCAATTACCGTTAAAAAAGTTCTTGACCATTCAAATATGACCGGCATAACAAACGCAAATATTACCGCCGTGCTGGGAGACGGATTGGTAACAGGTATCACATACGAAAAAGACGGGAAAGAGGAAAAACTCGCCGTTGAAGGTGTATTTGTTGAAATCGGTCTGATACCGTCAACCGAGATTGTTCGCGGGTTGCTGGATATGGATGAGATACGCAGAGTTGTGGTTGATCCGAAAACACAACAGACAAGCGATAAAAGAGCATGGGCGGCCGGAGATTGCAGTGACGGCATGTTTCATCAGAATAATATAGCCGCGGGAGATGCAGTGAAAGCATTGGAACACATTTATCTTACACTTCGGGCGAAATAGCATCAGGCCACGACTCAATCATAATCAAATCATACTTCTTATACCCATCCTTCGGAATATGCGCCCACACTGCCTCCGTCAAAAACGGCATAAACGGATGCAGTACCCGAAGCGACTCGGTATACACACTCATCAACAGCGCTTTCTTTGACCGTTTCACGGCATCATCATCCCCGTTAAGCGCAGTTTTACTTTCCTCAACAACAGTATCGGCAAAGGTGTGCCATATATAATGATATATCTTCTCGCCCGCCAGGTGATAACGGTATTGCTCCATATCATCTGTAATTTCAGCAACAAGCGAACGCCATGCGCGCAGCACTGTCTTATCTCCATCAACCAACAACATATTGTCGGTATCAGCATCAGCGGCTTCAGAAAGCACAAACCGTCCGATGTTCCACACCTTATTCGCAAATTTTTTATATCCGCGTATTTTGTCCGTTGAAAAATTGATGCTGTCACCCGGCACATTTCCCGCAATATATGCCATCCGCAGCGCATCTGTGCCGTACTCGCCGGCAACCGTAACAGGGTCAATTACATTCCCTTTTGACTTGCTCATCTTCTCGCCCTTTTCGTCCCGAACCATACCGTGCAGATACACGCGCCGAAACGGAACCTTGCCGGTGCGGTACAGACCGAGCATAATCATGCGCAACACCCAAAAAAACAAAATATCATGTCCGGTCTCAATCACATCGGTCGGATACCGCTTTGCATAATCCGCGCCGTCAGGATAACCGAGCGCAATGAACGGCAGCTGCCCGGACGAGAACCATGTATCAAAAGTGTCCGCATCCGGCGTGACCTCGCCGCCACACTCCGTGCAGGAATGTATCGTATCCTCAATATCAACCATACCGTGACCGCATTTGACGCACAATTTCGCGGGAATGGAGATGCCCCACACAATCTGACGGGAAATGTTCCAGTCCTGAATATTCTCCAGCCAATGCAACGCAATTCGTTTATACCGCTCTGTAACAAATGACACATCATTATTCTCAATTGCGGATACCGCTTTTTTTGCCAGCGGTTTCATACGGATAAACCATTGCTTTTTCAGTTGCGGTTCAATCTCCCGACCACACTTATAGCAGGTCGGCACAGTGTGGGTGTACGATTCATCAACACGCGTAAGCAACCCTTTCTTTTGCATCATTTCAACAATCTTCCCGCGCGCATCACGAATATCCATACCGGCAAACTCACCGGCAACAGGCAGCAATTTTCCTCGATCATCAATAATCTGCTCATACGCCAAACCGTGCCGCTGCGCTATCTCCCAATCAACCGCCGAATGCCAAGGTGTGATAGTCATAGCACCGCTTCCCTTTTCAGGATCACTTGCTTCATCCTTTATCACGGTCGCTGTAATCGGTCCGTTCATCCACTCAACTGCAATGGTTTGTCCGTGCTCATACGCGCTATACCGCTCATCATCCGGATGCACTACCACATACTTATCACCGAATTTGGTCTCGGGACGGACAGTGCCGATAACAAACGGTCCGTACTGAAAGTAGTAAAATGGATCCATCCGCTCTTCGTATACCAATTCAAGATCTGAAAAACCTGTCTGATGTTTCGGACACCAATGCGCGGTCCGAAGGTTCCGGTACAGCAAACCGTCCTCCTCAAGCTGGGCAAATGATGTATATACTTCTTTTTTCACCCTATCATCCAGTGTAAACACCTCCCGGGACCAATCACAACTCGCGCCGAGTACGCGTAACTGTCCCTGCATCTCCTTCTTATGATCCAGAGTGAATTGCAGCATCTCATCATACAATTCTTCACGGGACAAATCAAAACGAGACCGTCCTTCTTTCGCAAGGTATTTCTCGTATACCACTTGTGTCTCAAAACCGGCATGATCGGAGCCGGGAAGCCACAGCGAACCCTTGCCGCACATACGATTATACCGAATCATTGTGTCCTGCAGGGTAACAAAGAACGCATGACCGGCATGCAGTAATCCGTTCGCATTTGGCGGCGGCATAATGACGGTGAACGGCTGACGCTCCTCTCCGGGCAGATTGTCAGGATTAAAGTAGCCGCTTGCTTCCCATGTTTTATACAGCAATTCTTCCTTTTGAGCGTGATTGTAGGGAGAGAGAAACTCCTCGGGAATATCAAGTGCCCCTTTCATACAGCACAGTGTAGCATACACAGCAATGAAATCATCGCGCTCAATATATCTTAAAACAGCACGGAAAAAAAGCGGCAATAAGAAAAATAACGTATACAAGAACAAAAATGTTTGATATATAGGGTACACTACCTTCGGTATGGCGGATATATGTGAAGAATTGCGGAAACAGTTACATAAGTTGGATACACTGCGGGAATCCTGTGTCTCCACACTTATCAGAGAAGGGGTAGAATCTGACACAACGAAGGAAACAATCAGGAAATTTGATACGCTTGCGGAAGAATTGCGTGATGCTGCGGTATTCTACAGAAAGCCGTATAGTGAGCGTTTGGACGGCATAGAGCGTAAAATAAATAATGATGAGAACTTGAATGAGAACTTGACAAAGTGGGAGTGCCGGGTGCTATACTGTGTGGACAATGAGCATCCGAGAAGTTTCAATACTCGTGAGGGAGAAAGGCAATTTTTTCTAGAGAAAAGGAGAAGTGATATACAAAAGAAACAGGATCTCGCGCTCGCGTTTGACACCATACCTGATCGTATTTCCGTGACTAAAGAAGAGGCACTTTCCGGTACCATACGATACCATTACGGTGATCTGTATGACGATGAAATCACCTCAACAAACGGACTCATCTTGCCGGAAGAGATCAGGGGCAGTCTACACTTCATCTCTCTCACATCCGCAAACAATTTCATTTTTCCGAAGAGGATCGGTACGGATCTAATACTCTCCAATCTCACCTCAGCAAAAAATGTCACCCTACCAGAAGAAGTTGGTGTCACTCTAGACCTTGCCAAACTCACTTCCTCCGAGAAATTAACATTACCGGAGAAGGTCGGCGGCAATTTGGATCTTGGAAGTCTTACTTCTGCTAACAATCTTGCGCTACCGAAGAAAATTGGTGGTATTCTGGATGTCCGCGGTCTTACCACTATCCAAGGTATCACCAATTGGCCATCAAATGATGACAGGTTTAACCCGGTTGGAGTGTGTGTAAACAAAAAACTACCACAGAAAGAGAAAGAAGGACTGGAAAAACGGTATCCGAATCGGGTTATTAATAGTTACTGAAACGCAGCCATTTCCGTTCATTCAATAACATCTTCAGAAACTGGTTCAGTGGATTCATCGGAAAAACCATCCTCGTGATCATCATCAACGCTTTCAAATTCTTCTTCGTTACTGAAACCGTCATCTTGCTCATCCCCTACATTGTCATCAGACACACCGTCATCACCTTCGTTATCATCTCCTTCCAGATCTTCAACACTACCGGCGCGCCCACCGATATATTGATCC
The DNA here is from genome assembly GCA_958295675.1 of Minisyncoccota bacterium. Classification (GTDB taxonomy): domain Bacteria; phylum Patescibacteriota; class Minisyncoccia; order Phycocordibacterales; family JABAAK01; genus JAPPJI01. The sequence goes on from OY282360.1 coordinate 653,991, forward strand.
CGCACACTGTCAATGTACTTTGCCTTCTTTATAAGATGTTGATCGTATGTCTCGCTAAAATAAGTATTTCCGTGGAAATCAGCTAAAAAGAACATATCATCGGATTCAATCGGATTAAGTACCGCCTCTATCGCTTCCCTGCTCGGATTGCCGATTGGTATGGACGGTATACCCTTGTATTTGTAAGTATTTGAAGGATCATCAATGGTCAAATCACCCTTGCTCAACTGAAAAGTATGCTTGCCGGCTATAAAAAGAAAAGAGACATCAACCTGCAGCGGTAAATCTTTCTCTAACCGATTAAACAGCACACCCGCTATCCGCCGCCGATCTTCCTGGCGATTAGCTTCAAGCTCAACAATGGATGCCAATGCGACAATTTCATCCTGTGTAAGCGGTCCTTCATACGATTCAAACAAATCATCAGTCCGGCGTTTGAATGTCTCTGTCATGACAGCAATAAGATTTTTTGCGGACACACCGTCCGCGGTGAAAAAATAGGTATCGGGATACAGGTAGCCATGCTTGCTGATTGATCGCTCTTCGAATTTCTCCCTATCAAAATTGGAAAAACTCTCCTCCAAAATATCAGCGATTTCATAAAGATTGCTTCCCTCGGGGACAGCAATTCGTTTGAAAGGAGCGTTCTTATCGCCTACATACATTTTCCTCGCCCGCGTAAACACACCCCGCGGCTCAGACAGATGATACGAACCCCACAAAATTTTTCCGCCAACGAGATAATTTGAGACAATGAATAAGGTCTGAGAATTAACAATGTGTTTCTCACGCATCTGTTCGGCGATGGTACGGATATTCTCACCCTCAGAAACAATGAACACCTGCGGATAGTATGCTCTATCATCCAGAGACGGAGTGAACAGCAGAATACAGAGACAAAAAAGAGTGAACGCAAAACCAAATGCGGTATACCAAAAAAATGTGGGATGCGACATAGTAGTACAAGTATACCCTGTTCATAGAAACACCACGAGGATGTGCAATATAACCGTTAAACAGGGAGATTTTCCGGCGGTTCCACGGTAGTTGACAGAGTCCGTTGGACTGATGGCGTGCGTACATGCACAGTGGGAAAATGACACACCGTCGTCAATGTTTCAGTAGTCATGACAGTTGCAATACGCTTTCTTGACGGTTCCCGCAGTTTTTTTGACCATCGCCGCTCATCAGCGGCACAGTAGGCGTACAGAGCGGGTGCGTACCAAAACATGCGATCACGAAAAAGTTGAAGAAGCAATTGTTTTTCCGCATCCTTATCACGACGGGGCGGTTCTAACGACGGAACATTATATACATCATCAAGAAGAGTGCCGTGCGGAACAAAGGAGTTATCCTCGGTCTTGGTCAGTTTATAAATCGCGGTCATCGGCGTGATACGAGCCGGTGTGAACACATTCTTTGAAGCGACATATATCAGCCGAATGCCGACCTCAAGCGCCTGCTTCTCCCGCAGTCGCGGACCAATCTCCTGCAGCCGTTTCTCGGACTGTGTAAGTACCACGGAATCAGCGCCGTCCTCGCGCCCGCTCCGTATTTTCTTCTCCAATGCAACAAGCGCGTTTTGTATCTCTTTAGGAAGCTTTTGCTTATTCCAATACTCACGATCCAGAGGATTATCAGCGGCATCTTCCGGCTGTCGCGGATACTTTTGTGTTCGGAAAACATACTGCAGCCACATTTGCTCGTCTCCCCGTATAGATCCGAAAAAATCGTACAAAGATGCGAGCGGATCAACGAGCGGCTGGGGTTGCTGAGCCGGCAAACTGGTGCCGGACAATGCGCCGGGGCTCTGGCGCTTCTCAAGCTGAAATTCAACATAAGTTTTTATCGGCAATGCATTGTTTGATTCAAATTTCCATTCAAACGCGAACATGCTGTGGGTCTCTTCATCATACTCAATATCGTATGTATAATCATCAATTTCAAGAATCTGTGCTTTAGGATAGAATGCAAAAATGGCCGAGCGTACCGCGTCAACCCAAAAAGCGCGAGTGCTAATGATGAATGCCACACTCCCGCCACGGGATACAATTTCAAAAGAATACACAGGTCGTTTCCTTCCGTTCCACCACACCGGAAACCACAGCGATTCACCGCTGCCGTAAGAAATCATTTCAAGCACAGCCTCCATATTTGCCAGGGTCTCCTGTGTATTGTCCGGAACACGCACCTCCAGTATTTTCCTTTCTTCGGTGAGATACGCCAACTGCTGCTTATACCGACCGATTTCAATATAGGCATAGAGTGCTGCGGCAATAAGGAGAATAACAATTGACGAAAAGACAAGAAAAACGGGCAGAAATTTAAGCGCGGCAAATGCCGACGGATTTGTAAAGAATGCGTCAATCGGATACGCAGGAGTCAGAATATTGTAAACGAGAAATGCGGCGTATGCGAGAAACAGCGCCATAAAGCCGACCTTGGCGAACGGAACGAATATATTGTCTCTGAAGATAGTGAACACAATACGATGTAAATAGTAACACCTTCAGTATACGGCAGAAATTCCGCCCCCACGCTCCCGCACGGGTTTTATGTCCGTACGGGAGGATTTTTCTCAACAAAATGATATCGATTGCTATCGTCTCTCATAAACCTATCTTTCTTATAGAGCGACAGAATAACCGATTGGGGCTGCACACGGCGATGCTGGCGAACATAATCAATCACCTCGTCCCGTGTCATAGGACCTTTTTCCTTCATGCCGGCAACAATAACATCATAGATAGTACCGGGGTAATATCCCATGCTTGCAAGCGCATACAGACCGCGACCTACCAGCACAAAACTCTCATTTCGTACCAATTCGTTGTGACAACTTTCCAAGTTACATGCCTTACCTTCACGCATAGATCCGATCCGTTTTGAGATCTCAGAAAAGTGCAACGGCTCACCGGCCTCGCGAAGCACAAGACTGATAAATCCACCGAGGTTGGACAGTGAAATTTCAGGGTGCGTACGCAGTCCCCACTCGCCCTTGGCATTGGAATCAATCTTCTTAGACAGTTTTGCAATGCTGTCGTGCTGCGGAACCGACTCATACGACGCAGTAATGGTCTTGTACACTTTCTTAAACTCATCATCAGTCATAAGATTGTTCTCATCTTTCTCAAACTCTTGATGCATAATCTGCATGATCTCATCAACCGTCTTTTTGTGACTCTGATCAGCGTACCAATACTTCTCCGCATCATCCGTCTCAGCAGACAGATGGAAATTATTCCCCACATCAAGCAAAAGCCGCACATAGTTCTTTTCAGTGTTGGTCGCGAGATTACAGGAGAGGCAGAGAGTTTCCTCATCCACAGCACCGCCGCATGCGTGCAACGCCTGCTCAAGGTTAGTGATAGTAGACGCGAGATGACGGATGCAATCGTCCTGTTGAAGCCGTTTAACCACATTATTCTGAATCTGACGGATTCGTTCCCTAGTCAGTGAGTATTCATCAGCAATTTCCTGCAAAGTCCGATACCTCTTCCCGTCCAGTCCAAAGCGCAGAACAATAACCTCACGCTGCTGTTCGCTAAGCGCTTCCAATGCTTTATCTACTGGTTGTTTGATTTGCAGTTTCATAGTCAAATTGAATACCCATAACTAAACACAGACCCTGCTTTGTTGCAAGGTAGCCGTATTACGGATATACTAATACTTTACCACACTTTGTAATTTATGCAACTATTATATACAGAAAAAATACCTTTAAAAATAAAGGTATTTTATACACCCCAAAAAAATCAAGTTGACAGGGAATAAAAAATATAACAAAAAGGTAAAATATCTCTGTTTTTTAAGGTATTTTTATATTTGCCATATACTACATTCTATCCTAACATATGAAAGTATTGCTGAAAATATGATCCTATGGTATAGAATCAACACGCCAATCCCTGACCGCAGGATGATAAGTAATAACAGATACTCCACGCCTACCCAACCTCCGTAATCAAAAAAAGGTGGTGAAAAATGATAAGAATGTGGATTTTAACCTTAAATATATAGACCTCAACACGCTCTTGACAAGTTATATAATTTTGGTATACTGCATGCAGGAATGAGGGGGAAATGTTGACATGGGGTGTTGAAGTGATGGGTGATTAGGTGAATTGATGTCGCGACTGTTGTTTTGCCCTTCGGGGTGAGGCACGACTGTGGCTGACAGGATCCGAAAATCTAGATCTGACGCACTGCGTTGGGCGACACACGGTTTCGACCGTGTGAGTGCCGTGCAAAAGCGAGCGAGGTGTAGGGTTAGCGTTTAGTTGATCCAAAACCCTGCGAAGCAATGTGCGGTGCGAGTGTTGCACGGAGTACGCGGTCTGAAGCCGAAAGGCAGAATGATTGTGAACGATGTGTGATGCGCTTGCCTGAAGTCAAACTTGTGGACCTGTAAGGTCACTGTTGACCTAAAGGTCAACAATAAGATGAAAAACAACGAAAAATCCATAGATACAATATAACCCTCTTCCTACTTTCCAATTAATTTCCAAACAACACACTATCCACACCGCATAACGCGGGTTTTTTTATTGCATACAGAACTTCCTGTTACACAAAACTAATAATTTGTCTTCAACAAATATTACAAAATTGAATATGGAGTAGATTACATATCAATGTGTCTCCTTTAGCAAAAACACAACCTACGAATTACTATTTCACAATATTTTCTATAAAAATACAATCAATTGACACGCAACACGCCTTTCAAGTATACTACATGCAAGGAGAGAGAAGAGTACTAATGGAGGATGCTTGTTGTTGGTTGTAGCATGGGTGACCTAGCACTTCGGTGTTGAAGATCCTAAAACCGGCTTTAGCAGGCATCAATAAACTAACGCGATATATTCTTCCCTTTCCCCACTCCATTTTTTTAATTTCCAAACAACACACTACACCGCATAATGCGGGTTTTTTTATTGCATATAGAACTTCCTGTTACACAAAACTGATAATTCTGTCCTCAACAAACACCTTAACAGCAAGTCCTTTGGTACGATTAGCGAGTGCTGTGTTCTCAGCAATGCTTCTCAGCACGATTTCCTGATTGCTGCCTCGAGATACTGTGACGGTGCCTCGTGTTTTACCCAACACTTGAACGGCAATAACCACAGTATCCCGCTGTGCTGACTCTGCATTACCCTGAGGAAAATGTGAGAGATGCACGGATTCATTATGACCAAGATCGCGCCACAGCACTTCAGTGATGTACGGCGCGAACGGCGCAAGCATTTGAATAAGAGCGGTATAGGTTTCCTTCGGTACAGTATCGGCATCATACAACGCATTCGTAAGTATCATCAGCGACGAGACGGCGGTATTGAAACGGTACACGGCAATATCATCGGTAACTGAAAGTATGGTCTCATGCTGCAGCTGCAGCAAAGCGCGATCAGGCGCGCTATCCTGAACGCGGTCGCGAAGCGCATACACCCGCTCAAGAAACCGGCGCGGACCGGCAATTGCGCGACTGTCCCACGCGACGGTTTGTGAAAACGGCGCGATATGCGCGATATATACGCGCAGCGCGTCAGCACCGATTGCATCAACGACAGCAACCGGATCAACAACATTACCGAGCCGCTTGCTCATCTTCCCGCCACCTTCCGCCTGCACGATACCGACCGTTCTCAACGCGGCATACGGTTCAGCGGTGCTCACAACACCGATATCAAGCATCACTTTATGCCAAAAACGAGCGTAGATAAGGTGTCGAGCCGCGTGTTCCATGCCGCCGGTGTATATATCAACGGGCATCCACTGTTTTTCTTTTTCAGAATCAACCAACACGGTACTATTATGCGGATCAATATAGCGCAGATGGTACCATGACGATCCTGCCCACTGCGGCATAGTATTCGTCTCCCGCTTTCCTGCACCACCACACTGCGGACACGGTGCATTGACCCACTCCTCAATGGCGGCAAGCGGTGATTCGGCAGTGCCGGTCGGTTCGTACGATGCCACATCGGGCAGAGTGACGGGCAAATCCTTGTCAGGCACCGGTACAACACCGCACTTCCCACAGTGAATAAGCGGTATCGGCTCGCCCCAGTACCGCTGCCGGGAAAACACCCAATCCTGCAGACGATATACGGTTATTTTTTTACCGCCTGCCGCATTAGCCAGTAATGGTTTCGCCTGTTCGGACGGCGTACCGTCATACTCGCCGGAATGTATCAAAGGCGCATCAACAGGTGTATTAATAAGCGGAAGATCGCCATCACCGGCAATCACCTGCGTAATAGAAAGGTTATAACGGACAGCAAACGCGAAATCTCTGGCATCGTGCGCCGGCGAACCGAAAACAGCACCGGTACCGTATCCACCGAGCACAAAATCAGCGATGAAGACAGGAATGTTCTTCTTGGTGAGCGGATGAACAGCGGAAATACCTTGCGCTAACACTCCTGTTTGCGCCTTATCCGTTTCAGCAGCTTTTGCTGTGTGTGCCCGTGTCCGGTACGCTTCAATCTCCTCCTTATTCTCCGCGTGCTTCAACAGCGTATCAACAAGCGTACTTTCCGGAGAAATCGCGATAAACGAACAACCGAATAAAGTATCGGGACGAGTTGTAAAGACATCAACGACACTGCCGACCGGTTCTATGGCGAACGGAATGGTGTACCCGTCACTTCTGCCAATCCAGTTCCGCTGTACTTCCTTTACGGAATCAGACCAGTCGTCCAATGTATCCAAATCATCCAACAGACGATCAGCATAGTCGGTGATACGCAGAACCCACTGCCGCATCGGTTTCCGCTCAACAGCGGATCCGCATCGTTCGCATGTCCCGGCATCTAAATCCTCATTGGCAAGACCGGTCTTGCATGACGGACACCAGTTTACCGGCATGTTTGACTCATACGCCAGTCCTTTTTTGAAAAGTTGTATAAAAATCCATTGTGTCCACTTATAAAACGAAGGATCGGTGGTGTTGATTTCCCTATCCCAATCGTATGAAAGTCCGAGTCGGGAAATCTGATCTTTAAACACGGCAATATTCCGCGCGGTTGCCTCCTGAGGATGCTGTTTATTCTTTATAGCGTACTCCTCGGCAGGCAATCCGAATGCATCCCATCCCATAGGATGCAGCACTTGGTACCCGCGCATCCGCATCATGCGGGCATATATATCGGCACCAATATATACCCGAGCGTGACCGACATGCAATCCTGATCCGGACGGATACGGAAACATAACCAGCGCATAGCACTTCTTCTTCCCGGAATCTTCATCCGTCCGATAGATGCTGTTCTGCTCCCATGTTCGCCGCCACTCCTCCTCTATAGCGCGATGATCATACATATCGCCAGTGTAGCACAGGACAAAAACACACTATAAAACAAAACACCCCGCGGGAAAACCCGAAGGGTGCTTTGCACAAAAGAGGGCGCGCTACCCTCGCTCAACATCATTCTTTATACGATTCAGAAAGTCAGACGCTGCCTGCTGTCCGCCGAGCCCGAAAGCGAGTCCGAGCGCGAGAGAAATAGCGGCGATAAGACCGACAATCATGCTCTGAATGATTTCGCTCGCAATGCCGAGTTCGCCGAGAGCGACAAGGACTGACAGAACGACAATTGCCCACTTAGTGATTTTAGCGGCAAGTCCGCCCTCAACCTTCGCGGCACGACTGGTGCCGGCAACAAGGTTGGAGAAAAAACTGGCGGTAACAAGACCTATAACCACAATCAATGCGGCAGAAGCTACATTCGGAATATAGGTGAGTACTTGATCAATAAAGAATTGATTGACTGCTTGAAGTCCGAGAACATCAAGAGCGGCGACGAGGAACACGAAGACAATAAATACTCTGAAGACAAGTCCGAAAAACTTGCCGATGTCAACACGAACACCCGCGCGCTTTGTGACCTCTTCCAATCCGACACTCTTGAGCGCTTCGTCAAAGAACGGCAATGCCCGAAATACCGACCGCAGCAGCCGATCAACCAGCCATCCGACAATCCAACCGACAAGAATGATAGCGAGTGCGATGACCAATTGCGGTACCACCTGTACCGGCAGTTCAAGCAAGTTTTGCGCGTTCTGCGAAAGTGAATCTACAGTTATTAACATATATAATTATCACAGATCTGTATTAATTATGTAGAGAACTGAGTAGTTCGCTACATAGGCAGTATACCCCGCCAATCTGCCTGCAAAGCGCGGACAGTGGATAGGAAAATCACCTGAAAATACCGATTTTATCAATATGAACGCGATGCTGACCGTCCAGTACGGCGCGTATAAAACGATCATTGGTCTGTATGCGGTGTATAAGATCATTGACAGTCAGAAACGCGCAGCGCAGTTCCCTGCCGACTTCCTGCTCCGTCTCCTGTATGAGAGATCTTAAAATGGCATCATTCTTCTGAGAAGAAGCGACCACGACATCGACCTCCCGTTCCGGATTGTCAACAAATATATCAACAGTGATGACGCATTGCACGCCGGGAGCGCGGGAGAGTTTTTTTGCCACAATATCCCGTTCAGTCGGTATGGAATCCCTGATAATTTTCTCAAGGAATTCCTGATGCGCATACCGCTTGTTGAAACCGAATCCGACGGTCTCCCGTATACCCTCATTCTTTCGCCGCGCTTGCGGAATCTTTTTCTTTTTGATAATACCGTCCTGATCAAGCCATTTCAAAGTTTCTCGAACAGCCGGTTCCCGTTTACGGAATACTTTCATAAATTCCTTCACGGTGTACACGGTCTCAGGATTGAGCACAAACACCCTGAGCATTTTTACACGCAGTGCATCACCGACAATGCTCTCTAATGGATCATTCATTTTTGCCATATATTCTATGGTAGCACACACGAAAAAACGCGCCTGAAAAGCGCGTCCTTCCTCTGTGAAACGAATACTAATCCGTTATCCGACACTAACTTTCGCGCCGGCTTCCTCAAGGTTTTTCTTCAGTTCTTCCGCTTCGTCAGCAGGAATACCTTCCTTAATCGCTTTCGGAGCGGCATCAACAATATCTTTCGCCTCTTTCAAACCGAGCCCGAGCACATCTTTCACAATCTTGATGACCTGTATCTTGCCGGAACCTGCTTCCTCAAGGGTAACAGTCACCAAACCGCCTCCTTCGTCATCGTCACCGTCCGCTGCTGCGGGTGCTGCGGCAACTGCTGCTGCGGATACACCGAATTTCTTTTCAAACACCTTCACCAGTTCATGCAGGTCAAGCACACTCATCTGTTCTATCTCACTGACAATCTTTTTGAACTTTTCAGGCACCTCAACTTCCCCGCCTTCCGGTTCTTCAGATGTATCCTGCGATTTCTCCTCGGCAGCAGGTGCCGGCTTGGATTCTCCGCCTGTATTAGCAGCGGCATCTCCGGTGTTCTTTACCGTGGATGCATCATCACCAGATGCCGGCATGCCGGTGTCAGCCGCCTTCGCCGCGCTGTTCGCGGTATCGTTATTATTTTTCTCTTCTTCAGCCATAGTTTAGTTCGTATATAGGTTAGTAATATAAAAAATTACGCTTTCTTGTCGGCAATCTGACCGAGCGCGGAGACATATCCTTGCACCGGACCGCGGATAACCGTGAGAAACTGCGCGTACAGTGTTTTCACGGGCGGTATGTCCGCGACGGACTGCATCTTCTCAGGTCCGACAAACGCATTCTCAAACACGCCGCCGACAATACTGATCCGTCCATCCAGTTTTTTTCCCTGTTCGCCCATAACGCGCGCAGGAGCGAGCATGTCGGATCCGTACGCAACGGCAATTTCACCCTCCATGTCGGACAGCGATCCGCCAAACGACGCACCGTCAAACACCCGCTTGATTAGGGTTTTTTTGGCGACCATATAGCCGACATCCTCACTGTCGCAGGCACTGCGCAGCGCATTCACCTCCTCGGATGTTACACCGTTAAAGCGTACAAACACGACAGTTCGCGCTGACTTGATGATGTCACGCAACGCGCTGACGATGGTTTCTTTCTTGGTTCGTGATATTGCCATACACAATCAGGCCCGTCCCTTTCAAGGAGTGTGTGACCTCGGCAGGTTTTACTCCGTAAATCGGAAACCTGCTGTCTTCGGACCTTGTCTGTACGATAGCACGGCGTGAAATACACTGCAAGCATAAACAACATATCATGGGTATATGTCAACCATCCTCGGCACCTACAATCTCCAACCCAAAGGTAACAGAAACACCAAAAACACCCCCGAGGGGGTGTTTTTGGTTCTGTGTGTGTTCAGCACGCGTGTAATCAAGACTATATTAGACGCAAGCGTACCTCCACTACGACTTAGTTATTCTTCGAATGTCCAATCACTAACATCTTCAGCATCAAAGATAGACCAACCAGAGAACCAATCGGTGTTGTTGCTGTTCGCCATACCATCCTCATCTAACGAATTCGGCGACCAAACAAAGTTATGAGCGGTCTTTGCTGCTCCTATTTCCAAGCCAACTTGCTTATCAGCATCAGGCTTGTTGTCGGCAACCAAGTCAATCGTGATGGATGCATCATCAGGAACACCGCCAACATTAGCAGTAACTAAGAATTTTACAGGTCTGCCGTCGTCATCAATGGTCTGAATCTTGTTATCAGCAAACGAAAATTTCAGATTATCGCCGCTCAAAGTACCGGTTGCAATAGAATCTACACCTGTTGAACCACGACGGAGGTTGAAGTCGCTGAGAATGGATGTATTCCCAGTCACTGAGAGAGTAACTTGACCAAGATACACTTCACCTGCGTCATCCGGTACAGTAACCTCAAACTCGTAGAGTTTTTGATTATTACCTCGCTTGTATCTGTTATCGTCTCCATTACCGCTTGCGGACACAGTCGGCACCGATGGGAATGCAACCGCAGAGGTTACATTGCCTGAAGGAATGGTGTGTGCGGTTACAGTTTCGGTATCACTCTCACTACCTTCCCAAACAACCACTAACTTAGCGGCCTGCAGGTACTGACCTGCCTTACCACTATTCTGACTATCACGAATGCCATGTAGATCAAGCTCAATAGTCGCGTTAACATCACCATCGGCAACCCTAACGGTCTCGTTCACATTCTCAAATGCAAGTGCATTTTCTACATTTACCGTACCAGCACCTGGATCCACATCAGTCAAAGTACCCACAAAGTCACCGCCATCGGCATTGGTTGTCTCGCCATCAATAGTCAAAGTAGCACTCTGTAGCAGTCGCTCAATAGCACTCCGATTCACCGGCGTAGGACCTGCGGGAAGTGTCAAACCGGAAAGGTAGACATCCTGAATAACGGCATCTTCCTGTTCTGCTTCAAACTTAATTTTAAGGATATCAACACCGTCCACACCTCTTTCGCCGACAGCAACAGCAGTCAGTGTTTCGTCAGGGTCTCTAGATACAACAGAGAGTGTTCCCATACCAGACACTGCGATGATGTCGGAAGCATCACCTGACTCCAAATCGTACTCAAAGTCATCCCGTCCAATTTCGTACTCAATACGATCCTTGTCAGATGCACGCACTTCGGTCTTCAATTGGAACTTGTGTCCGTTCTTCGCATTATCGTCAATACTGCAGACAATCTGCAGATAAGACTCTTCACCAGAATCAACGGTGTAATCGTCAAATCTGAACCGAATCTGATCATCTTCAGGTGCATCTGCATCACCACCAGTACCACCTACTTCATCGTCATCACCCAAATCAGCCATACCGGTCAAGCTGCTGCGTGAATCGGCAACCTTATCATCTCCGTCGTAGACTGCACAGTCATTCAAATCATCAAGGTTTGCTGGATTATCGTTACTGGATCCGTCTACCGCTTCTCCGCCTGATGCTTCAAAGGTGAGGTACGCACTGGTAATCTCAACATCGTCAACTGCATCATCTGCATCAATTTCCAGTGTACCGAAGACAACATCATCAGCACCGCCAACGAAAGAATCATCATCAACATCGCGATCAGAAATCCTGAAGTTAACGACATTACCCTTGATATCTACCTGCTCAAACGCGCGGTTGCTGGCGAAATACTCGCCGGTACCGGCGTAGTCCTTCTCGGACCGCACACCCTCCGCACTATCAACATCAGTCAGGGTGAACTGCAGATCCGCGCCGTCAAACTGACTCCATGCTTCGTCAAGATCCGCGACTACTTCAAACACAACTTCGCGTTCGCCACGAACATCAACGGTAAAGGTGTCGGAGAAATCAACAGTTTCGGTGATGGCATTGCTGGAACTAGGTTTACTGAACTCAACATCATCATCCGCGAATGCTACCTTCTCGCCGTCAACGCGCAGATGCAAACCTCGCAGAACAACCTCATCCTCATCAGCGTCTTTCCAGTCGTTATCATTTCCAGTATTATACCTGAACCCACTCAACTCAACATCAAAAGTAAGGTCTTCCATCTCAACATCCTCACCTTCAAATTCAACCTCAAGTGCGCCAAGCACGCGGTCATCACCGTAGACAACCTCATCTTCAAAGCCGCGAATTCTGCCACCGGAACTTACTTCACCCGGCTGAATAGTCGCCACTTCACCTTCAACATTGCTGTTGCCTTCTATCTGTCTTTCGTTACTACCGAGAGAAACAGGAAGGCCATATCCGTAGTCCTTACCGACAACATACACATCAACTACATCATCAAGGTAAAACCTGATGGTTTCGTCGGTACCCCTGTCGGTGTTCATCTCAACCGATACCGTGATACTGTCGCTCTCTTCAATCAGCGCGCCGCGACCGCCAAAGGTGATGACATATCGGTCACCGTCAACGGTTACATCGTGATCAACTTCGTCGTCGTCAACATACACCGTCACATCACCAATCTCATCCTCATCCGCGGAACCGTTCTGATCAAGTGTCAGAGAACGAAGATATGCGTCTTCTTCGTCAGCACCTGATCCGCCGAGACTGATACGCACGGAAGCGACTTCAGTATCCTCGTCAAGATGCACTTCCGATTCAACGCTTTTAACACGCACACTCGCTGTCTGCAGTTGCACACTGCTTGACATCACATGCGCCGCGCCGCGAACCGGGAATTGACCCTGCACTGCCGCGTCAGCGATAACCTCGGATACTTCAAGACCCGCGATAGCACCGGAATCAAGGTCGCTTGACTCGTTAGTAATATTACCGACAACAACAAGAGTGATAGACCGATTTCTCGGAATAACAAAGTTGCCCCCGAGTGTCGCTTCGTCACGACTGTTGAGAGATCGGGAACTGCCGATCTGCACACCGTTCACATCAACCAGTGCGACAGTTTCAAAGTTGCTTCTGGAAGATAATCCGAATCGGCGCACTCTGATGCCCTCAATACGGACATCTTCATTGCCTGCTGTGAGCACAAATGAGGTGAATGGCACCCGCTGTGCGCCCTGCACGGCATATGAGTCGCCAGGCTGCTGCCCGGCTGTTACTGCCAACGATCCTCCGGTAACACTGACACGGGTCGTCGGAGTTGTCGGAGCTACAGGCACCGACGGCAGATTTGTTGTTGGCTGCGCGGTACCACACACATTATTCGCTTGATTTCGCGTTGATGTGTAGAATCCGCCGGTTCCGCTCGTCAACCCAATGGGAGCCAAAATCTGCGCGGAGTGTAACTCCTGGAACTTACTGACTGCTCGAGCAGTCGCAGGTCCATAGTAGGTGGTCTCATTGCCGGGAGATCCAGCTCCTGACGAAGCCACCTGAGTTTGAGGGTTACCATTCAGGAATCTTTGCAACTGGCGGACGTCATCGCCAGAAGATCCGATGGAAAGGTTCCTTGCCCATGTGTACGGACACGCAGCATTGCTGCTCGCCGCCGCAACTGTCGCCGGCGGTGTTGTCGCGCCGCTAAGCGCGGTCAACTGTGCCGTTAGCGCGGCAAGCTGTGCCTGCAAATCTTCAACGCTCTCCTGTGCATGTACTGTCGCCGAAAAGGCAACCGCAACAGAAACGATGAAGGCAATAGAAACCAACCCTACAGTTAATTTACTTGCAATATTCATAATCGATTAGGAATTTACTATTACTAATTGAAATAATAATTTCAATGGAGTACCCGCTAATTGCGGATACAGATCACACAAAAACAATAAAATGTGTTTGCTCTTCGTGTGATGATTATATTGTATACGCTCCGCAAACAGTGTCAAAATGTGCTGTGGAAAAGATGCAATACAACGAAAAATATGTCCTGCTATCATAGACACCTGAACCGACCGCGAACAGGAGAAAAGTGATGCTGTGTGAACGATGTCCGCGGAGATAAAAAGTGTGTGATAATAAAAAGGTATATATGGCGCGCAAAAAAAAGAAAAAAACAATACTCCGTAGATGCGCTGACGGGTATCGCACTATTCCCGAGCGCGTCCGGGAAATCATATTCGGCGGCATCGCGACGCTAATCGCGGTGTTTTTCACGCTGGTGCTCATAAACGCTGCCGGTTCGTTCGGCATGACTATACGCGATACGCTGTTCTTGCGCAGCAACGGTGATCCGGCACTGCTTGGCTGGAGTTTCCTGCTGCTCATCGTGTTCTTCGCGTTTCTCGGATTGTCTCTTATCGCAAACATTCGACCGATATCGCACCTTCGTCTTTGGATTGGCAGCATGCTCGGCTTTTTCAGTATCGCGACATTTTTCGCGGCGAGTTTTGATGAGACGGCGGGCGGCAGTATCGGCAACATCGTGTTCAGCGCGCTGCACAATGTGCTCGGCGTATTCTCGTACATCCTTATCCCTATCGGCATTCTCGGGTCGCTCTACATTCTCACCATGTTCTCTCCGACTACAATTTGGGATTGGCTTACCAGCCATAGAAATGATGACGAGGACGAAGATGAGGATGATGAGGAATACGACGATGAAGAAGACGAGGAAGAGTATGATGATAACGATGAAGAGGACGGAGATGAGGATGAATACGACGATGACGAAGAGGAAGACGACGAATACGAGGATGAAGAGGAGGAGGAAGATGACCGGCAGACACACGGAACAGAGATTGCGGCATACATCCCGCCGCCATTGGCATTGCTAAGTTCAGAACGAGGAAAGGGACGCGCGGAAAATACCAAGGCGCAGGCGCAGACAATCGCCCGCACACTCAAAAATTTCAAAATATCAGTTACAGTTGAAGAGGTCACCGTCGGTCCGACCTTCACCCGTTACGCGGTGCGTCCGGCTGAGGGCATACGACTGTCAAAAATCACCGGACTGCAGCAAAATCTTGAGCTTGCACTGGCAGCACACCCAATTCGAATTGAAGCACCGATCCCGGGCGAATCGCTGGTCGGTATTGAGGTGCCGAACTCCGCTCGTGCGACCGTCGGACTGCGAACACTGCTTGAATCAAGCGAGTTTGAGAAAACAAGGGGTGCATTGCCGCTCGCGATCGGCAAAACAATCAACGGATCAGTATTCGCGAAAAGTTTATCAAAAATGCCGCACGCATTGGTCGCCGGCACAACCGGATCGGGAAAAAGCGTGCTGATACACAACTTCATCCTGTCGCTTCTGTTTTCGTACGGTCCGCGTGATCTTCGCTTTATCTTCATAGATCCGAAACGGGTTGAACTGACATTGTATAAAGGAATACCGCACCTCTACACCGATCCAATTACGGAACCGAAGAAAGCGCTGCAGGCACTGGTATGGGTGGTAAACGAGATGGAGCGGCGGTATGAACTGCTTGAAGAACGCGGTGCTCGCGGCATTATCTCGTACAACGATGCCATTGAAAACGAGGAAGAACGAATGCCGTACCTCGTGGTAGTAGTGGATGAGCTTGCCGACCTGATGCAGAGTTTCCCGCGGGAAATTGAGGGCAATATCGTCCGTATCACACAAAAAAGCCGTGCGGTCGGCATCCATCTCATCATCTCCACGCAACGACCGTCAGTGAATATCATCACCGGCGTGGTAAAGGCAAATGTACCGGTGCGTGTCGCGTTGCAGGTGGCATCCGGCATTGATTCACGAACCATTTTAGACGCAACCGGTGCCGAAAACCTGATCGGTTCCGGCGATTTGCTCTTCGGTTCCGCCGAAAGCAAGAAACCGGTACGGGTGCAGTCGGCGTTCATTGATGAGCGGGAGGTGAAAAAAGTCGCGCAGCACATTATACGGGAAAACGGTGTCGCTGAAAATCTGATTGATGTGACACAAAAACAAAAGGGCGGAAACAGCGGCAGCTTTAACACGGACGATGATGATGACGATCTGTACGCCGACGCGCGGGACATTGTTATAACAGCAAAAAAGGCATCCACCTCCCTGCTTCAGCGCAAACTGAAAATCGGCTATTCCCGCGCCGCGCGACTGATTGATATGCTTGAAGAGCACGGTGTGGTGGGACCGCAAATCGGTTCAAAGCCGCGGGAAATACTGGTTGAAAATAGTGATGACGGATTTGATGACGAAATGGAACACGCGGAACGGAATGAATAGCAATATGCGTATAGCAGCGATAGGCACATATATTCTGTTCGCCGTCGTTATCGCGTACGGCTTATTCAGATCACAAACAATACTGTTCGGACCGCAGCTGACAATTCTTGCTCCGGAACCGCATAGTTCAGTACCGCAGATATTCACCATGGAAGCAGTGACAAAAAACGCAACCTATCTGACCATTAACGATCAGCGGGTCTATCCGGACCGAAACGGGTATTTTGAACAAGACCTCCTGCTGCCGACAGGATATACTATAGTGAAAGTATATGCGAAAAACAGACAGAGTCGGGAAAAAATTATTCACCTGCCATTATACATAACCCACCATGACAACAGAGAAAAAACCAACAAAGAAAACGAAGAGCAAAAATAGCGATACATCAAAATCCGCTGACAAAAAAGATTCGGCGGCACTTCACAGTGCTCTGGCAAATATTAAGACAAAATTCGGCGAGGAATCCATCATGGTGATGGGTGAACGACCGAAACAAAAAATTAATGCTGTTCCCACCGGCTCTATAGGATTGGATTTCGCGATCGGCATCGGCGGCGTGCCGCGCGGACGCATCGTTGAAATATTCGGACCGGAATCCTCAGGAAAAACCACGCTCGCGCTGCACATCGTCGCCGAAGCGCAGAAAGCGGGCGGGGTATGCGCATTCGTGGACGCGGAACACGCGCTTGATCCTGAATATGCAAAACGAATCGGCGTGAAGATAAATGATCTGCTTGTATCACAGCCGGACACAGGCGAACAGGCGCTGGAAATCACTGACTCACTCGTGCGCACGAACAGCGTGGATGTTATTGTCATTGACTCAGTCGCCGCGCTCACACCCAAAGCGGAAATTGAAGGCGACATGGGCGAGCAGCATATCGGACGGCAGGCGCGGCTGATGAGTCAGGCGCTGCGGAAACTGACAGCGATTGTCGCGCGCTCGGCGACAGTGGTCGTATTTATCAACCAAATCCGGATGCAGATCGGTGTTATGTTCGGTAACCCGGAAACCACGCCGGGCGGCAAGGCACTGAAATTCTACAGCTCGCTCCGGTTGGATGTGCGCCGCATTGCGCAAATCAAAAAAGGAGACGAAGTGAAAGGCAACCGCGTGCGGGTCAAAGTGGTAAAAAATAAGGTCGGCGCGCCGTACCGTACCGCGGAGTTTGACCTGATGTACAACGAAGGCATCACCCGCGAGGGAGAACTTTTAGCGCTCGGCGAGAAGTACGGTCTTGTTGAGAAAAAAGGCGGCGCATCATATTCATACGGCGAAGAAAAACTCGGGCGCGGTTACGACGCGGCGCGTACCGCGCTTGCGGAAAACCAAAAACTGAGCAAAAAACTTGAATCAGAAGTACGCAACCATTTCCAGTCATAGTATCCGAACGACACACTGTTATGACAGCACTAAGTTACACAGATATACAGCAAGGCGTGTTCTTCAGGATGGACGGAGCGGTATATGAAACTGTTGATGCGGTATTCTCTAAGAAAAGCAGGCAGAAAGGATCAAATCAGGTCAGAATAAAAAATATCGCCACCGGTGCGGTAACAACAAAAACTTTTCATACGTCCGATGTGCTGGAAGATGTAACCGTGGAAAAGGAAGAGTATGTTTTTGTATACGCACGGAACGACGAAATAATAATACATCCTGTTGACAAACCATCTGAACGCACAAGCATTCCGTCTTCATCTTTTCCGAACAGCATACTGATACCGTCAGGTACAACGGTAACGGCATTGGTTGAAAACAACGAAATACTGACCGTGCGGGCACCGATTAAAGTTGATGTGTTGGTGAAAGAAGCGCCGCCGGATGTACGGGGCAATACCGCGCAGGGCGGCACAAAACGGGTCGTAACGGAAACCGGTGCATCAATCGCAACCCCGCTGTTCATAAAAACAGGTGATTGCATCAGAATCAACACCGAAACCGGCGAGTATACGGAGCGGGTTAAAATAGTCAATAATTAAAGCGTAAAATATAAAAACATTGAAAAAAAGAAGTAATATTGTATAATAAAAATAGGCGGGATTGAAATAACAATCTCACGAGTACCGTTTCACAAATGCAGCCAAGGAGGCAGGCATGACAAATGAAAAAGGAGAGGGGAGAGGAAGCATTGTTAATCTGCATGCATACCGAAAACAGCGTGTATACCGGGAACTCATGAGTGCTGCTCCCAACGCAGAAATGCTCAATAACGGGAAGGTCATCCTCGTACCAGAAGCAATAAAAGGATCTTCTATCAATCTTCTCAAGGCAATTGTACAGCTCTTTGAACTGGCAACAGTGAAAGCGTTCGTCATTGCTCACTATAACAATAGAGTGGGGATTCTGGTACGCCGTGACACGGGGATAATACCGGCTAATCATTCTGAGATCAGAGCAATCGTTGGTGGAGGAGAGGCACACGATGCGCAAACCGCCAAACTCAGTAAGTTCTACTACTACTCCGGTACGAGCAAGGTAAGTGTACGGCAAGTTGCAGAAACAGTCGTACGATTGCTGGAGGAGTCAGAGGAGTAATTCGGTTCATTACCGAAACCCGAGCGGTTTAAACCGCTCGGGAATTTTTTATAATGAGCAACAGGAAACATCTACTGCCGCACATACGGCATCAATGACATAAACCGGGCGCGTTTTACCGCTTGTGTTACTTGTCTCTGATACCGAGCGGATAAACCGGTTCGCTTGCGCGCGAGCACTTTCCCGTGTGCGTCCACAAAACGATCTAAAAGATGTATATCACGGTAATCAACATATCTAATGTTGTGCGATAAAAAGTAACAATCTTGTTTTTTTCTTCTCTGCATCATACGCTAAAACGGAATGTCATCCGGATTAATAGTCGCTTCAGGATACTCGGGTGCATCATCCTTCTTTTTCGCTGCTGTTGCCGGAGCTGCCTGCGGTGATGCCGGCTGCTGTTGCGGTGCGGCGGATGTTTCACCGTCACGGCGCGGTCCGAACTGCATTTGCTCACCGACAATCTCAGTTTTGTAACGCTTCTGCCCTGTCTCCTTATCATCCCAATTGCTGGTGCGGAGACGACCTTCAATAAACACCCCCTTGCCGCGGGAAAGATACTGCTGCGCGAGATCCGCCAACCGACCGAAAAGCACCACATTGTGATATTCAACCTCCTCAACACGCTCACCTTGCTGATTATTGTAATAACGGTTAGTCGCCATACCGATATTCGCCACATTCATACCACTCGGCAACTGCCGGACTTCAGGGTCGCGCGTCAGGTTGCCGTATAACATTACTTTATTTATATTCATATATTATATTGTGCCATACTCTTTGCGGCTGTACGGTCAGAATTGGATGGCTCGGTGTCTTTACTGTTCTGTTCAGGTGCAGGTGTGTCTTTCTTTTTCTGTTCACCCTCTTTCGCCGTATCACTGCTCCTATCTTTCTCTTTCCTATTAACCGGTTGTTCCGGTTTTTTCACATCCTGCCCTTCACCTTCTTCCTCGTCATCCGTGCCGGGAAGGCGTTCCCCGATACGGGTATCCTCGGCAACGGTTTCAATAATAAGAAAACGAAGAAATGACTCATCAGATTGCAGGTCCTGGCGCAGTGATTTGGCAAACTCCTGCGTCGCTTTAAACTTTATAGACCCGAAATACGATGTGTTGTACCGATTGTATGAACCGTCACCCTGACGCACATTATGGCGTATCGTATACGCAAGATCCATGGATTTCAGTTCTTCAGTGTCAATCACCTCACCGCCGCGCGCAATAGTGTCGCGAAGCCCGGAAAATACTTTTTCCGCTTCTTCCTCGGATATATCAGGCACAACATGGAAACTTACATCGTATACCTTCTCCGTTTTCTTGTTCGTCATAATACGATTATAACACTACCATACACAGCAGGCATTCGCAATACGACATTGCAAATACTAACCAAAAAATAAAAATCTCATATTGTACACCATACACGCACTCCGTTTAATTCAGAATTTTTTCAGTTTTTGCAGTTTGCCGGATTCAACATCACTGAAAAATTCCTGAATGACACCGGCAAGCGGTACGGCGATGAGAACACCGACAAATCCGGCAATTGAACCGCCGACAACAACGGCGAGAATGATGAGTACTGATGAAATGCCGACAACCTTGCTGACCACGAGCGGATAAATGAGCGCGCTCTCAAGCTGCTGAATGATAACAAACACACCGATAACAAGCAGAACAAGCGTGATGTCACCGGTGGTCAGTGCCATAAGCACAGCGGGAATCGCGCCGATAACCGGACCGAAAATCGGTATCACCTCCATCAAACCAGCGAATACGGCAAGGAACAGCGCGTTCTGAATACCGAGCACAGATAGCGCGAAATAGACAAGCGCACCGACAATGCACATAAGTACCAGTTGTCCCTGAAACCACTGACCCATCTTCACCTGCGTACGCTTCCACAAATCCTCAACATACGCACGGTACCTGATCGGCGTGACAACATGCAGAAAAGTGTCAAGTGATTTCGGATTAACCGCGAACAGAAAAGTGAGCAACAAAAAGAGAATAATATTTACAATGCCGCCAAAAATGGACAGCACACTCGCGCCGGTCGACTTGATAAACGACTGCGCGAACTGATTGGAATCAGCGAACACGGCGGATAATTGATCGCCGGCGACAAGACCTTCAAAAATCGTGCCGTCAAACCAGCCGCGGACCACCTCAAACAAACTCGGCAGCGCATCAACAAACACCTGATATTGCTGTACAAAAATCGGAAACAGGGAGTATGCACAAAACGCGAAAATGATGAAGACGACAACATACAGAAGCAACACGGCAATCGGTTCCGGAATCTTGAATCGCATGAGAAACCGCTTACCCGGCGCGAGCGCGAGCGAGAAAACAACCGCGCTTATGACAATCAGCAGTACGGATTTAATTTCATAGAGAAACCAGCCGACAAGCAGAAAAAACAGTACCAATAAAACGGTTCCTGATGTTATATTAACGGCAATCGGTTTCTCACGCATATCATATAGAGTGTAGCACACATAAAGCGTGCGTGCGCTCTCTATTATTCAACAACCACACCAGAACGATAATCAAACGGTTCGGAGGTGATGCGTGTCGTAAGCTCAGAAATTGTACCCTTGAACACTTCATCCACAAAGGTGTCGCGCGCTTCATAGACCGCCTCATCAGCCAAAATAACTTCCTGACCCGCATCACGGGATGATGGTGTGAAGGCAACCTGGAATTCAATAGATCTGCCGGAACGCAGTCCTGTCGCGGTCATCGTCGGCACAGCAACCTGTATTGTATTCGTCTCCTCGTCATGCGACCATTCCTGCGCACTCAGTCCGGAAACCGAACCGGTCATCTCCACATCCCGCCGCAGCGGCACGGACAGAGAAACATTCGCGAGATCATTGCCGCTGTTCTTGATAAAGTACTTCAGAACATAGGTAGTCCGCTGACCGACCCTCGGCGGTATGGGACCTGAATTCTCTATTGTACTCGTCTGATACAGCGTAGTGCCGGTCGCCTGCAGAACGCTGCGTACATTGACCCGTCCGACCGCAATATTCTGAATGCGCTCGGTCTTGCCGGTACTTATACGCTTCGCGCGCGCGGAAACACGCACTTGCACATTTTTCTGAGGTTGGCTGAACTCAATCCGATTCGGCAGCGCGTTGAATTTAAATGAGAGAATACCGCTCTCGCCGGCACTAACCGACGCGAATGAGCGCAGCTGCTTCTTGTCCCACACAATTTCCCGTTTTACCTCATCAAAATAGCCCCTGTTGCTCCTGATACTGCTCTCATTCAGTCCTGTGCCGGCAATCTGCGCGGTAATAACTACATCCTCCAACTGCGCTAAATCCAAATTTGACCATGCAATATCAACATCCACCTCATCACCGGGAGACACAATGATCACTTGCTCTTGCTCATTGCCGAACTTCAGCCCGATATCAAGAAACGACTTCGCTATGGTAAGCACAGCACTTTCCTCGGCAATAACAGTCGCTTCGGCAGGATCACCGGTCGGCACCGCGAACAAACGCGCTACAATGGATTGTTCATCACGCTCGGTTCCGCGAATCACGCCGCGTACTGTGATGATTTGCTCCTCATTCGGCTTCAGTTGTTTGATAGTCCATGAGGTCTGCTGTGCATCAAACGGTTCCGGAGAGAACGAACGCGGTGTGAAACCGGGAGGATAAGTCAATTGCACATATGATTTTGGAGTCACCTTCGCGGTATTTGACTGTATCTTCACAGTAAAGGTTATTTCTTTTCCCGCAACCGGATTACTGTACTGCGGCATACCGAGTAATAGCGGTGCGGTACGCAGGAGTACATCATAGGTCTCTTTCACACGGGTCGGTTGCATGGAACCCTCCGCCCGATAGGTCAGGGTGTATGTTATAGTTTTTTTCTCCCCTGCCGTGCCATACAGTAACGGCACGACTGACCCGCTAACCACCTCACCGGAATCAATAACATCCCAATTAAACATATCCCCGGTCGGACGAACGATACCATCACCCTGCTTCCGGTACGATCCGGGCGGATAATCAACCTCAAACGTCACATCCCATATAGGTACGGGATTTCTGTTCGCGATGCGTATGGTAAGCGGAACCGTTGAACCCCCCTCAACCACCTTCTCTCCCTGGGTCACAATAGTGATTTTACTGGTTGAAACAGTCCGATCAATGCCGGCAATCCGCACGAAAGACGCTATACCAACCGCGGCGAGAAAAAAAAGGAAAGTGATAACAGCAAGAATCAAAAGATATTTGGACGCTTTCGGTGTCTCAACATCCTCCTTCCAGTCGGTCTCTAAATCTGACTCTTCCCGTTCCAATTTTACTTTCCTATCAACAGCCCGCCTTTTCGTGTTGTGATAAAGAATTTTTGAAACATCCCGTAACCGCATGCAATACAGTATACAGTATCAGGTACTTAAAAACGGTCGGTATTGTACAATACGCATGATGGAAAACACATACGCGGTACTTATAACCGATGCATTTATACTCCACACACGCGGAATCGGAGAAGCAGATAGGATAGTAACCGCACTGACACGGGAAAACGGAGTCATTGATATATTCGCGCGCAGTATTCGCAACGAACGGGCGAAGATGCGCGGCACCGTCAAACCATACAGTCGGGTATCGCTCTCCGCTGTGATAGGAAAAAGAAATATACTGAAAGATATCACAACAACCGACACACTCAGTGCGATTTGGCGGGAAAAAGAAAAATACACAGCATATGTGAATCTTCTGCAATTTGTCCGCACACAGGTACCCGCTGTCTCCGCAAAAGACAAACATCTGTTCCCTATAATTGAAAACGGAACGAGATACCTACAGGAATCAGAGGCGAAAAAATCTCCGGACATACTGCTCGTCGCACAGGTATCGCTGCTCAGCGCTCTCGGCTATGTGCACGACAAAGATATTGAACACAACACATTTGAAAAAATACTACACGACACCTCTATCTCAACAAAGCGGCGGAAAGACCTAAGTCAGCACCTGCGCCACGCATTGCTGCACCAATGATGGTTAGCGAAATATTTTTCCCGGCCGCTCAACGAGCAGTACGGATATGTCCATGCCATCAATAATAATCGTCCGTCCGTCCGGAATAGGTTTCGCGCTGTAGATGATTGTGCTTACCCTTGTTTCCTTCTTTATTGTTTCCTCATATTCCTGTATATGCTTTTGCTGTTCAACAGGAATACAGATGTGCATCTCATGCACCGTTTCAGTAAGCGAAAGATTCATTTCCTTGCGTATACTCTGAATGTTACGGACATATTCCCTACTGAACCCTTCGGAACGGAGTTCCGGTGTCAGAATCGTGTCGAGGACAACCTCATCTTTCGCGCCGGAATTAACAAGAACCTCTTTCACATTCAACTCATCGGCAATGATGGTACGCACCGCGACAGGTATATTTTGCTGAATAGTCACACGCATCAGCGGCTGCCGCACCTTTATACCCGCTTCCGACCGCTGCTCATGCGCAAGAGAAACAATGCGACGGGCGGTATTCATCGTCATGATACTGCGCGTATTGACGGACATACCGCGCGGCCACCGGCACAAATGCACACTCTCCGGAACCAAAACAGAAAACATCTGAAATTTCTGCATACTCAAAAACAGATGCTCCGCATAAAACGGCGCGACAGGGGCAATACACTTCGCGAATTCAGTCAGCACAAAACGAAGCGTCTCACGCGCATGCGCACCGTCTTTGGTGTCATACCGTATCCTGTCCCGTGATCGGCGCAGATACCAAACAGATAAATCTTCAACAAACGCGCTGATAGGAGCAACCGCGACATCAAGACGGTAGCTCTCAAATCCCTTCGTGATGGCGGCATGCGTTTCAGCAAAGCGGGAAAGAAGATATATATCAAGCGGATGACGGCTTCCCGCGACATGCGGCAAATGCGCATAAGCGGCATAGAAATTAAAACAGTTGTGCAGCCGCATATACACCTTTTTGTAAATCTCATCAACCTGCTCATCATTAAAATCAAGCGTCTCGCCGCGCATCACCGGAGAACCGAGCAGATAATGACGGAGCGCATCCGCACCGTACCGATTAACAACATCCATCGGATCGGAATAGTTTTTCAAACGCTTGCTCATTTTCTTGCCGTCCGCGGCGCGGATAATGCCGGTCGCGACTACCTGCCGGTACGGTGCTCTGCCGAACGCACCCACACCGATAGCGAGCAAACTGTAAAACCAACCGCGTGTTTGATCCAATCCTTCGCAGATAAAATCGGCGGGGAATCCTTTATTCCGCGCCGGATTAAAAAGGGGTGTATCCACAAAGGGATAATACTGCGACGCGTACGGCATCGCACCCGACTCAAACCAACAGTCAAACACTTCCCTGACATGTCGCGCCGGATTGCCGTCATCATCATACAGAACGACATCATCAATGTACGGTCGATGCAAATCCACATCTCCGTCTTCAGTCCGCTTCACCGGCTTATACCGAAGCCGGAATGTGCCGGTATTACTGTTCAGCGGCGAAAAATGCTCTTTTAGGTACGAATACCGAAACACACCCAAGGACTCCACTCTGCGCGCGCTCACCAACACCGCCTTGTGCGTAACGACGATAATATGCGCGCCGCTATACTGCTTATCCACAGCGTCAAGAAACTTGAGCATACGGACATACACATCGTTATATGATTCACCCGAACCTATCTTCTTCCGCATATCCCGATACGCTCCGCTTGCCACTGCCGTATCCCGCACATCGGCATACGACCTGCCGTGCATATCAGGCAACTGCATCTCAATGATGAGCGGATCCTCAATAACTTTCGCACCGGTCGCTTTTGCTATATAATCCGCCGTCTCCCGCGTCCGCTCAAGCGGCGAGGAAAAGATAACGGTCGGCTTAACATCTTTTAATTCCTCGGCAACCTTCCGCGCCTGCGCTTTGCCACTCTCTGTGAGTCCCCATCCGCTGCCGGGTTTGCAGTTAAACACCTTCCGTTCGTTGCTGACCGAATGTCCGTGCCGTACAAATGTGTATGTGTTTCTTGGACGCATTCTTGCAAACATCTCCGAGAGAGAGCCGATGACAAGATACTGACCTGTCTTCTCAACCTGCCATATCGGCAGTGGCGCGCCCCAAAAACGGCTCCTTGACACCGCCCACGGCTGCGCATCTTTCAGCCAGTTACCGAATCTTCCGTCACGCACATGCTCCGGCACCCAGCGCACCTTCCTATTCTCGGCGACCATTTTATCACGGTACCTGTCCGCGTGCACAAACCATGAATCAGCGGCGTAATTGAGCAGCGGTGTACTGCAACGCCAGCAAACCGGATAGCTGTGTTCAATATCTTCACTGTGCAGCAATACACCTTTCTTTCGCAGCGCATCCAGTATCTTGTCATCCGTCTCTTTCGGATTTCCCTGCTCTTTCGGACGCAAACCGGCGAACGGACCGAGTTTGGAAATGAACACACCATCCTTTGAAACATGGTGGCGAATCGGCAGACCATGCTTCTCGGCGGTTTCCATATCGTCTGAGCCGTATGCAGGCGCAAGATGCACGATACCGGTGCCGACTTCGGTGTCTATGTACGGCACATCGTACACACGCCAAATTTTCTCCGATACTCTGTCATCTTTTTCATCCGCGTACAAAAAATCAAACGGCGGCAGATACTCTTCACCGATAAAATCAGAACCCTTCTTAGTCGCTGTTATATGTCCGTTTTTAAAAAGATGCGCCGCATTGCTATGGACAATGTACCGCTTGCCGTTTTCCTCAACAACCGCATACTCAATATCACGACCGATACCGAGCGCGACATTGCCGAACAATGTCCATGGCGTGGTTGTCCATGCGACAAAAAAAGTATTTGCATACGCTTTCATCGGAAACAATGTGTATACCGCGGTATCAGTGAGCATTTCATAACTGTCAGCAACTTCTGTATTAGAAACTGTTGTTGAACATCTCGGACAAAGATGCAGCGATTTAAATCCCCTGCTTACAAAACCATTCTTATGCAGACGATGAAAGATTGACCATACTGACTCCATATACGAAGCACTAAGTGTGCGGTAGTCATTCTCCATATCCACCCAGCGCCCGATACGGGGAATGATCTTCTTCCATGCGTCAGCATACTGCAGCACAAATCTACAGATACCCGTATTGAACTTTTCAATGCCATATTTCTCAATATCGCTCTTGGACTTACTGCCGATCTCCTTCTCCATCTCAACTTCAAGCGGCAACCCATGGCAGTCCCACCCCCACCGGCGACGGACAATATATCCCCGCATAGTCTTGTAGCGCGGAATCGCATCCTTCACCGCGCTCGCCAAAATATGCCCATAGTGCGGAAGCCCTGTCGCAAACGGCGGTCCGTCATAGAAAATAAAGTGTTTTTTTTTGAAAAACCGACATACAGTACTCCAAAAACTGCCGGAAATTCCCTCCTCACTCTTCTCAAAAATACGATGTGTTCGCCAAAATGCAAGTATTTTTTCTTCCCGTTCAACAACCGTCTCTCGCAACGGCATATCCTTCCTTTCAGTCATATGCATTATAATAACACAAAAAACTCAATAATACATTAGAAAAAATTAATATGTAATATAAAAATACAGAAAAATCTGCTATACTACGAGGGTAGTACTTTGCAGCACAACATTTGGGGTCATGGCATTTGCCAGTTCTCGCTTCTGTTGTATGAGAACACAAATCTTCCCCGACTCCCCCAATCCCTTGCAAGATTGTTTCTGCAAGGGATTTTTATGGCACCTGCATACTATCACAGGCACCGCCGGTCGCCACACGAACATCAATCTATTAAATAACAAAAAAGATTTTATTTTGTAGTATACTGTTCCAACATGATACTGACATACATTGTCGTCATAATTCTTATCACACTCTCAGCATTATTCTCCGGTCTGACCCTCGGTCTCATGGGTCTTGATGTGTACGATGTGGAGCGAAAGATGCGGGACGGCAACAAGTACGCGAAAAAAATATACCCGCTGCGTGTCCGCGGCAATCTTCTGCTGACTTCTCTGCTGCTTGGTAATGTGTTCGTCAACGCCGTGCTGTCAGTATTCCTCGGAAGTATCGCCGGCGGAGTCGTTGCGGGCATAACAGCAACTGCGCTCATTTTTATATTCGGTGAAATTATCCCGCAAGCGACAATACCGCGCTACGCGCTGCGGTTCGGTGCCGCGACCGTACCGCTGGTGCGCGGTCTCATATTCATCTTGTACCCGATTGTATATCCGATATCCCTTTTACTTGATAAACTGCTCGGCAAAGAAGCACCGAATGTGTACTCCCACAACGAACTTATCTCAATCATCGCGGAACATGAAGATTCAAAAAAATCACCATTGGATGCTGATGAAGAAAGAATTGTCCTCGGCGCGCTGAAATTCTCCAACAAAAAAATCAATAAAACCATGACTCCGCGTACTGTGGTAGTCGGCGTACTCAAAAACGAAAAACTCACACAGGAATTGATAGATAAACTCGTCAACAGCGGTTTCTCAAGGTTTCCGGTATATGAGAATGAAACTCGGGAAAAAGTCGTCGGCTTGTTACCGATTCGATCATTGATCGGCATAGAAATGAAAGGTGCGGTCAGCGATATAAACCTGCTTGAAGTGCATATGGTTGATGAGCAGATGCCGCTGGACGATGTGCTCAATAAGTTTATAAAAACACACATGCAGATGTTCGCCGTTCAGGACGAATTCGGCAGTTTTGCCGGCATTATAACTGTTGAGGATATTTTAGAAGAAATCATTCAATGTGAAATTATTGATGAAAACGACAAACACCACAACATGCGAAAACTTGCCCGAGATAAGAAAAACGGAAAGAATAAGGAAAAATAACAGAGCTACAATGCTTGCGCCACCCGACAATGTTCAGGCATCGCCGAACCGTTCCTCAATCCATTCCCTACTCTCCGGATCATCAGTGCTGTATCCGAGAATAGGTGCAAGAACGGCAAGAACAAAACGAACAAACCGTCCGCCGTTATTAACCTGCTCAATAATATCTTCATCTGTGTTAAAGGTAATATGATAATCCGCGCGCACCTCGCCATTTTTCAGTAATCTGCCGGATTCGCCACGTTTTCGTTCAAAATAACTACAGAAACCGGGCGAAGAATACTCTTCATCAAGGTATGTCTCGTCAAAATATTCATAAGAAGTTTCCGCTGTATAGCCGAGCGGCATCTGCTGAATAATGGATGTTACCCTATCATACATATCAAAAGTAATTACTACGCGTTGTTTACCGTCCTCTTCAGCGTGAGTCACCGGCGCGTCTCTCACCTGAAGCGGCAGAGATGTCCGGTCGCACTCCCGTGTCGGTGCCGGTTCCGACGAACGAAAAGTAAGTATCGGCACCAACTCTCCGTTATGTGTCGCGCTTACAGACACACCGTCCTCATAAACGGTCTCTTGAGACCCGATCACCTCATCACCTTGCAATAGCTCCCATGATTCCCGGCGAAGACTTTGCAGAAAATCATACGGACAGGTATAGGAATACTCGTGTACACTCCGAACAGTATATCCATCCCATTCGCTCACGGAAGAAATCACGCGGTTGAATATATCATAGGTAATCTGCGCTTCTGTCTGACCGGACACATTCACAAAACTTTCGCTGGCGGTCACTGTTACCGGTGCGTCATGCTTTTGAATAGGAAGAAGATTCCGAACCGCACAACCGCGCGCAGCAGGATCAGAAAGTGCCCGCTCCAATGAAACCTGATCCGCACCGGCAACCATCGGCATCAAAAACAGCGATGCCGCAGTAAATGCTGTTGCTACTAACAACACTCTTCTCAAAATTTCCGCTGTGCCACGCATACTAATAAAGTAGCACAGTACTGCAAATATCAATCGCATACTTTGGAAAACAGAAATTTGTGGTGCGAAGTAGAACATGTGCACAAAGAATTGCAATAGGTATTTCACCGTTATAATAAAAATATGGTAAAAATGACAGATACTGCCATTAGGCAAAAGATACAAAGAGAAGGACAGTTGTTAGAAAATAGAATATTGTGCGGTAATGCCTCAGATATAATTAAAGGTTTCCCATCCGCTTTCATTGATCTCACTGTTACATCACCACCATACGATGAATTGAGAAATTACGAGGGATATAATTTTGATTTTGAGTCCATAGCACAAGAATTATTTAGAGTAACAAAAACTGGAGGAGTTCTTGTATGGGTTGTGGGTGATAAGATAAAAAATGGAGACAGGAGTTTGACGAGTTTTAAGCAGGTAATCTTATTTCAAGAATTGGGATTCCGTGTTCATGATGTGATGATCTATAAGAAAAAAAACACACCGTTCATGCGATCAAACGGATACACAAACTGCTTTGAATTTATGTTTGTGTTGAGTAAGGGAAAACCAGCAGTGTTCAACCCGATTCAAATAGACACAGTTAGACAGGGATTAGAAATGCTCACACACAACAAAGGTCCGGATGGTGTGAACAAAAAAATATTAAAGACATTGAACAGCAAAAAGACAAAAACAAACATTTGGGAATATGCAGTCGGACTACATGGCTCAACAAGTGATAAAATCGCTTTTGAGCACCCTGCCATCTTTCCAGAAAAACTCGCAGAAGACCATATTCTCTCTTGGACCAACGAAGGGGATATAGTATTTGATCCGATGTGCGGTTCAGGAACTACCTGTAAAATGGCACAAAAAAACAATCGGATTTATGTCGGTTGTGATATCTCAGAAAAATATGTAGAAATTGCTAAAAAAAGAATGGAATGTGTCACTTCCAACTTATCTTTATTTAATAAATCTAATAGCTCTTCTTAAAATTTTCACGTCATCTTTAAATCTTCCTATTCCTGTATTACAACTATCACAAATCCAACCTCGTATTTTCCCCGTTTTGTGATTATGATCAATGACTACTTTACTGGTAATACCCGCAATAGTTTTTTTGTGGCAAATTGGACATTCAAATGGAATTCTATTCGGCTTTGTTTTCAAAAACTTTTTCCTCTCCTTTGAATCAACAGGTACTCCGTCAATGTATCTTCTGCAATCTCTACAAGAGGGTCTTCTAACTGTTCTGTTGTCTTTTGCATTTTGATTCTTGTCAAAATGAGAAGTTTTTAATAACTTATGACAAACATTGCAAATCTTTTTTTGAAAATCATCTCCAGTTTTACTAATATTAAAAAATGATATCAACTCTCTTTTTATATTCACTCTTTGTCCATTTCTAACAAAAAATACGGAATATTTTTCTCCAATCTTATCCTCAACCATCCCAACATCGTTCTTTTTCAGTAAAATATTCTTGGAGAATTTCACATCTTTTTTCAGAAAAGCAAATCTTGATTTCTTCTTTTTTATTGTCATAGCAAATTTTTCTATGAACCAGTAAAACTGGCATTTTGGCTATACTCCTTTGGTTGCTGTGTACAGCATACCAAATTGCAAGAAAGTCCGCTTGCACAAAAATTCCTAAAGATGCAGTGTTCGCTTCTGCCCAAACACGAGAAATATTTTTTGTGTTGTATATTACTAATGCAACCATAGATAATCGGTAGAGCACTTGAAGCACCCCGTCAGTTCATAGGGCTCTACTCTATGGTTGCGCTGGCGGGGTGCTTCATTTATAACGCACAACGAATAAACCATCCTGCGGAGAGGGTGGGATTCGAACCCACGGTGCGGTGTGACCCGCACACTCGTACTCCAAACGAGCGCCTTCGACCACTCAGCCACCTCTCCTTTTTCAATATGGTAGCACACTTACCGCGCACACCAACTATTCAAAATCAATAGGAGCATCAGGTGCATGTCTGTCCAGATAACTCTGCAAAATGATGGTTGCCGCTTCCGCATCACTCCCCTTTCCGAGCCGCGATGCTTCTTGTGTTGAAAATTGTTCCGGCTGAAATATAATTTCCGCTTTCCCGCGCAGCGCATCGGCGACGGCACGCACATCTTGCATAATCGGATTCTCGGATCCGTCCAATGCCAATGATTCACCGATAACAACAGCGGAAATGTTTCTCTCGTCAATGATGGCAGCCATCCGATCAATACACGCTTCCCGCGACAGCACTTCAAGCGGAAACGCGACTGTTCCCGCATCATCGGAAATTGCGACACCGACCCGCTTACTGCCGATATCAACGCCGAGATACTTCATACCGAAAATTATGATGCCTCTTTAACAATCCTGCCTTCGCTGTCCTTCATCTTGCCGAACAAAATAAGCAAGATATCAATCAGCCACCAAATGCCGAAACCGCCAATGGTGATTAACTTCAAGAAACCGGTACCGTACTTCCCCAAATAGAATCGATCAATACCAAATGCACCAATCAAAATGGACACGATGACCAGAACAGTAAAATCTTTATCACTCTTTTCTTCCATACCCATACTATACCACACGCTTATTGAGTGCGGCGCGAATAAAACCGGTGAATACCGGATTCGGGAAAAACGGACGCGCGGTGAACTCAGGATGATACTGCGTACCGACAAAAAACGGATGTGTCTCTTCCGACAGCTCAACCGCCTCAACTAAACCGCCTCGTGAGCGCGCTGAGACATGAAGACCGTTCTCTTCAAACTCATCAACATATGCATCGTTCACCTCATACCGATGCCGGTGCCGCTCATCAACCTTGTCAACGCCGTACAGCGAGTGCAGCAGTGTCTCTTTCACGATATGCGCGGTATATGCCCCGAGACGCATACTCCCGCCGTACTGCCCGTCCGCGAGTTTCTCGTGCTGATCTTCCATAATAGTAATGACATCATGTCTGGTTTTTGGATCAATTTCCAAACTGTTCGCGGATCGTTTGCCGCATACATTCCGCATATACTCAACCACCATAAGCTGCATGCCATAGCAGATACCGAGAACCGGTATGCCGTATTCACGCGCATGCCGAATAACGGCAAGTTTACCGGGAACACCGCGACTGCCGAAGCCGCCGGGTATGATAACACCGTCATAGTTCTGCAAGTCCTCCAAATGCTTTGCCGCCGTTCTGTTCTCAAACTTCTTCGCGCTGAGCCATGATATTTCCGGTCGCGTATTGCTGCATGCGCAGGAAAAACGCACCGCCTCAATAACGGAGACATAGGAATCGCTGAGCATATATGACCCTGTCTCAAAGTATTTACCGACAATAGCGATACGCACGGGATTTTTCTTATTGTTCTGAATGTTTCTGCTAATCTGTTTCCATCGTTTCAGCACACCGGTTGTTTTGCGTTTCTGCAGGGACAGTTCCTTGATTAAAACAGAAGCAATTTTTGCCTTATCAAAATTAATAGGCACATCATAGATACTTTTCACATCAGGAGCGGGAATAATGTTCCCTTTAGGAACATTGCATGCGCGGGCTATTTTCTCCCGGCGTTTCTGATCAATGAGACCTTCAGACCGCGCAATAACGACAGACGGATTAATACCGTATGAATTGAGCATGCGAACGGCGTTCTGTGTGGGTCGTGTCTTAACTTCACCGATACTTTTCGGAAACGGCAGGTAACTGACAAGCACGAATGTCACACTTTCCGGCATATCAAGATGCATCTGTCTTGCGGTCTCAAGAAAGAGCAGATTCTGATAATCGCCGAGTGTGCCTCCGATTTCCACAACCTGAACATCGTTATCAAGCCGCAGCGCCGAATCCTCAATACGCCGGCGAATCTCGTCAACGACATGCGGTATCGCTTCAACACATTTCCCGTTGTACTTGAGCGATCGCTCCCGCTCTATTACCGTCTGATACACCATGCCGCTGGTGATATAATCATGATGTGAAAGGTCACGGTTAAGAAACCGCTCGTAATTCCCCATATCCTGGTCGGTCTCCAGACCGGAACTCAGAACAAACACTTCTCCGTGTTCAGTCGGATTCATATTGCCGGCATCAACATTGAGATACGGGTCAATTTTCATATTGTTCACCCGGTAGCCGTAATGCGTGAGAATGGTGGCGATGGAGGATGCGGAGATACCTTTACCAATGCCGGACATAATACCGCCGACAACAAATATATATTTGATGTTCTTTTTTTTCTTCATGCTGTGCACCTATGGACACACCACCGATACAGCAGCACATTGCGCCGCACTATAGGTGGTGTTTGTCCAAACATCAAATTAATTACCCGCTGATTTTTCGACAGGCATATTAATCCCCGCAAAAACAATGGCGGTGGAAATGGCGTCATCCTCGTAGAACTGGGAATGGAACGACACAACGCCGTTGGTTGAAGCGGTTCCGTTATCAACATTCTCCGCGCCTCGCGCAGGATCGGGCTGACCGCCTGCAAAGCCGGAGCCAATCGGCGAGTTCTCCTCGGTACCCATGTCAAGCATGGTCACCCATACCTGATCACCCTGTTCGCCCAACTCTTCATCATGATGAAGCGGAAAACTGTCCAACCACACCACACCGTCGTTGGTCTGCACAATCATCGCCATATATGAAACAACGGCATCCTCCGGTGCTTCTGCAAAATTAATCGTCCGCTGCTCACCTGGTTCTAAAGCACCGACCTTGCGTACCTGATACACACTGGGGTTGTTCTTCATCATGGCAATAACAGCTGACGGATCGCCGACCTCGGCAAGCGATTCGTATTCAGCTGGTGCCTGTGTATCAAGAAAACTCATCAAAAACGGATCACTGTGTACCACCGCAACACCGGGAGAAATGGCATATTCCGACTCGTTTGATAAATCAAGTGTGTGTGCCGCACTGCCCAAGACAGAAAAACCGCCCTTGTTGATCATCACATTAACCACCACAGCGACAACCACGAGCACAATTATCACTGTCCATACATGTTTTTTATTCATATAGAAAAAACTGTAATGTTAATAAAATAATCCCACGCTCGAGATTACACAGATAGTATACAGCACCTCCCGTATACTGAATACATGCAGTCCACAACGCCAATAGAGATATGTTTCCCGAATCTGAAAAAACAGCAGCGGGACGGAATGAAACGGCTCGGCATATACACGGCGCGGGACTTGCTCTACCACTTCCCGAGCCGGTACGCCGATGCGGCCGAGACATTTGCCGGAGAGATGCATGCGGGTGCCACCATAACACTCATCGGCACGATTGAAAAGATAAACAAACGGCGCACCGGCGGAAAAAGACGCATCATGATTGCCGAGGCGACCATACAATCGGAGGGAAAAAAGGTGCGGGCGGTGTGGTTCCATCAACCGTACATCGCCAACCAGTATACAATCGGTGATACGGTCACACTCTCAGGAAAAATAGCAGGAACAGCGAAAAAAACATACATCACCAACCCGATTATTAAACAATCAACAGGTGGCGACACCCTGTTCGCGCAAAACGATAAAAAAAATGAGGAGAAGCAAACAGAAACACGCAACGAACTCATCGCTGTCTATCCGGAAACGCACGGAGTGTCGTCGCTATGGCTCTCAACGAGCATAGAAAAACTTTTAGGAAAGGAGGGTATAAAAAAAATGGAGGACCCGATACCGGAAGACATGCGGAACCACCTGAAACTGCCGGACATATATAACGCGCTCATATACATACACAAACCGCGCACGGAAAACGAGCACATCGGCGCGAAAAAACGATTTGTGTTTGAGAAAACGCTCACCATGCAGATCACCCAGCAGCGAACGAGGAATGAACGGTTGGAATCAAAAGCATACAAACTATCCGTGAATAAAAAAGACACCGACACATTCATGAAAGAGAGGTTTGAGTTCACCCCGACACAAGATCAAAAAAAGGCGGTCAAAGAAATACTTACCGATATACACAGCAATAAACCTATGGCACGCCTCCTGGAAGGCGATGTCGGATCGGGCAAAACAGCCGTGGCGGCAGCAGTCATGCACGGTGTCGTCACCGCGAAAGCGGAAGAGAAAACAAGCGGCAGACCGCAAGTCGCCTATCTCGCGCCGACTGAAGTGCTTGCCAGACAGCAGTTCAACACGCTCATGAAACTCTTTAACCACCTCCCGATTAATATAGGGCTCATCAGCGGCAAAGAATGCCTCAAATACCCGTCAAAAACAAACAGTGAGGAAGCGACCGACATAAGTAAAACACAGTTAAAAAAATGGATCGCGTCCGGAGAGATTGCCATCGTCGTCGGCACACACGCCGTCATACAGAAAGACATCAAGTTCCAGCGGCTCGCTCTCGTCATCATAGACGAACAGCACAGATTCGGCGTGGCACAGCGCCAATCACTCATAAACCTCACGGAAACGCACACACCGCATCTGCTTTCAATGACAGCGACCCCGATACCGAGAACACTCGCGCTGACCATCTACGGCGATCTGGACATCAGCGTCATAGAAGAAGTGCCGAAAGGACGAAAAACAGTCAGCACAAAACTGGTCAATTCATACAACAAAGATGCTGTCTACAACAGCATCAGAAAAGAAACAGAAAAGGGACACCAAGCGTATGTCCTGTGTCCGCGCATTGAAGAAAGCGACGACTCAATACTCCGATCAGTAACAAAAGAATGTGAAGAACTGAAAAAGACAGTATTCCCGGACCTCACAGTCAACATGCTCCACGGAAAAATGAAACCGAAAGAAAAAAAAGAAATAATGGAACAGTACATAAACGGAACAATTCAGGTACTGGTATGCACAACAGTGGTGGAAGTCGGCGTGAATGTGCCGAACGCGACTATCATAGCCATACTGCACGCCGAACGCTTCGGTCTCGCCCAGCTTCATCAACTCCGCGGACGCGTCATACGCAGCAACCATCAGCCGCACTGTTACGCCATCACCGACAGTAAAAACGAACTGACGCTGGAACGCCTCAAAGAATTTGAAAAAGTACACAACGGATTCAATCTCGCCCAGAAAGACCTGGACATGCGTGGCAGCGGCGAACTTGCCGGACTGCGCCAATCAGGCGTGCCGGATCTCGTCATGGAAGGATTAAAAAACCAAAAACTTGTGGCGATAGCGCAGCAGGAAGCAAAAAAAATAGTGGACACCGACCCGGAACTCACAAACTACCCGAAACTAAAACACGCCATAGAAACCGACCAGAGTCATAATGAGTAAAAATACCAAAAAACTTAACAAATAAATTTGCAGGATAACCACATAAGATTAACCACTCATTCAAAAAATGCTTGTTATTCATTATTCATATGTTGCATGGTCATTTTTCCGAAGTTTCCTGTGCCAACGAAAAGTCCTATTGGCTCAAGGATATTAACACGGTAAACATTCTGATAGTCAATAAGTGCTTGTTTAGTTTTTGGACCAAAATAATATGTTTCATTACCAAGTGAACCAGCTCCTGTTGTTGATACTGTAAAACCTCTGGTGTTTAAGTATTTTTGGAGACGACGCACATCTTCACCAACTGATCCAACGCTGAGTGTTCTTGTAAATTTACTGTTAGTATTGCCAAAATATTGACTGTTCGGTTTTGGTTTCTTGTATGCCTCCCACACTTCATAGGTACCGTCTCTGTGACTTCGTATTGGCTCATATGGTTGTGGTACCCCTTTGCTTTGATGACAATGTCGTTGATTGTACGCTGTGCCACCCCAACTACCACAATTTGTTCGGCAATAATGACACCCATCACCGGCAGTTCTACCAGGATGAGCATAGACGGGTTGTATTATACTCAATACAAATATACTGAAGAATAAAAGAAATAACACTGGGGTAATGGTAATAACTGTATCTTTAGGTATTTTATTTGTAGAGTTGGTGGTAGTCATATGCGTAATGCTACTACCCTTTCAAGAAATAATACTAAAATAATCATAGTCTGTCAAATGCTCTTTTTTACTGACTAATTAGGTAGATGTAGGATAAAATGCCCGACTTATTCGGGTGTTTCTAGACCAAATACCCGATTTTTTAGCGTTTTTTCGGGTGTTTTACCTCTCAGAACAATACTTGAAAAATAGTACACATCCCTTTCTTGTTTTGGCAAATCCATACCACCATTAAACAGTCTCTAAAAAGTATTGCTTTGAATCTGCTAATGTATTTTTTTCAACTTTCGCTGGTCCTTCATCATCTTCAAAGAAGTCAATTTTTTCTATCTTCACTCTTTTGCAATTTCCGTCATTCAAATCTGTTTCGTATTTTTTCCATGCATGATATTTATGCACTTCTTGAATAAGATCTTTTGGTGTGTAATTACTGTAATTATTAAAGGAATAATCAATTACTTCTCTGTCAATCTCGGAAAGATAATCCTCATCCACCTTTCCTTTGATTCGTACCATATCCCATATATTGTTTCTTCTGGACACTCGCCTCCACATCTTCTTACTCATCTCCAATTCCTGTTCAGATAAATATTCATTAGCATGATCTATCAAATTCGTTGTGCTTGACGGCACAGGACCATTTCTTAACGCAAAATACTCTTCCCGCTGCAGCAATTCACTTCCGTATTTTCTCAACTTATACACATCAGCAATAACCAGCAACTTAACAAGTTTGATGACATCAGCCCCCTTACGACCAAATTTGTTGAGTAAGTGGGCAATTTTTTGTATATTTTCCATAAATTGAAAATATGCTTTCTACACACATATAGTATACATACGCTTTATCTTTCGGTGTTTATTTTCAAGATATTTCTAAGGCACTGAAACAATGCAAAAATCAAGTATTTTTGGTATATACTTCACCTTAAACATTCGATATTTTGATAAATAATCATTTTTCACACATTCAATAATACCTTGTATTTATTGCGATTTGTATACTACTATGATAAATAATGAAATTAGTCGGTGAAAATAATTACAATTTTTGTTTCGTAAAAAAGCCCGAAAGAGGAAATGTCTTGTTATATACCCTATCATTCAGTTTCTCCAAATCCAGCAAAATTTTTTTCCGTCTTGGGCTTCCTCCTGAGTTATAAATCTTATTGCTGTATTTCTTTAAGCGTTGCTCCACACTCAAAATAATCTCCTATCACCCCAACCATTCTTTCTGCCGACACAGCATCACCGCTTATAATATACTCATCATTATTTTGTGATTCAAATACATCGTCAACGATAATACTAGCGCCCCGTTTAATCTCTTCCATAATTAATTGCGACAGAAAATCACGCCTTTCCTGTCTAAAAGAATCAGCTACAAACACAGTCATTGAAAATTTCCTTTCTACTATCTTTTTAGTTCCCATATATCTTTGTTTAACATTATTTTACCCTGTTTTTTCAGATTTTACTGAGCACTCCCAACTAAATGCTTCCATTTTTTCCCAAACAACTACCTCTTTACATCCCGCCTTCCAATCTACCCTCTCAAAATTGAAAATCAGACCATTTTTTCAAGGTGATATCCTGAGCAATTTTCCAAACACCACGCTCTTTTTTCACAAAACCACCTTTAAACTTTTTATTTTCTCCCAACCACTTTTCTAACGCCTGTGCCCGAATTTGTGCTGATTCTCCTTTTGCGGTGAAACCACCCTTAGTATCAATCACCCAAACATCGTCCTCTGTTTTTATAAACCAATCAGGAAAGAACAACCCGCCATCATGTCTCCTTACAGAAAAATGCTCAGAACCATTATCTCCATTCTTATACCACCACTTAACCGATTCATTATCCTCAAGATATGTTATAAAATCCATTTCGTTCTGATTGCCTTTATTTATATAGCAGGGCGATAATGCACATTTCTCACTTTCTATCTCCTCATAAATACTCGTGTAAGAAACACTGCTCAACGGTATAGAAATATCCTTTTTACTCATTTTTCTTTTATCTTTCTCCTCTTCCTCCTTTGTCCGCACAGAAACATATTTCTCTAATGCTTTATTTATCACAGGAAGAAGGATACTGTTTGCCTTCCTGCTCAGATCATTCACCACACACGGATAATACTTATTTTTATCCTTGATGCCAACATAACTTTCAAACCATACATTGATGGCTGATTTCAACTTTCCGTAGGATCGTGCGATATTTTTAAATTTGGTCTCTTTCTCCTGTTTGTGCAGTATTTCAATACATAACTTCTTATACAATTTCTCCACATCGTTACGAGACATCTTTTCTCCGAAACTATCTGCCTCTTTAATGTCTTGTATAAATTTATCATAATCCCGTATATCCTGATCAACTATCAAATCTACATCCACATCTTCGCCAAAATCAAAACACGACTGAAAAGGTTTTTTCTTCTCAAGCATTTTGTTCGCAACATCAATAAAGGTAAACTGAAAGGTTTTCCCAAGATCGTTGTAACTGGTTCTTTGTGAGACAAAGGTTTC
The DNA here is from genome assembly GCA_958295675.1 of Minisyncoccota bacterium. Lineage (GTDB taxonomy): Bacteria > Patescibacteriota > Minisyncoccia > Phycocordibacterales > JABAAK01 > JAPPJI01. Next base: position 694,319 of record OY282360.1, read on the forward strand.
TAGCGGTATCTGATCAATACCTTCCTTAATAAATGCATGGTGTATTGCCGCTTGATTCTCCCCTTGGTAGTTATCGTAACTTTCAATAATCTCATTTTTTGTATAAGTGGTATACAAGTATGACATATTTAATTTTGACTTCGTATGATGCCTACCTTCGGGCATTCGCAAAACTCTACCTAACACCTGAACCTGAAAGACAGGATCTTTTGTTTCCCGATACATCAATAACACCTGAGCCCTCGGACAATCCCAACCAGTTGCAGGCGCTTGCTTAAAAAGCAGAACATCAACACCGTTATTGTTGATGGTGATGTTCCCCAAATTCACTTTCTCGTTATCAAGCCAAATGGCGATAGTATTTTCATGGATACCCATATCCTTCAGCGACTTGAGAACAATATCTTTCTTTTTCTCCTCTTCCTGATTCGCACGATCGTCGTTTGGCAGTTGGATCATCAGTAATGGATTCACATCTACACCCTCTTTTGCGTACAGACCAGCAATCTCTGCTCGCTGTTTGATTGCCAATTTGAGAACATGTTCATCCAAGTCCTTGACCGGTCTTTTTCTGTCAGTAAAATCCTCCCGCGTCTGAGACTTGATTGACTCCTTAATGAGACCGGCGCGTACAACATCTTCGTGTGAAATATTCACATCTATATTGCTTTGGTTTCTATGTGTCGCAGTGATATGCATCACTATTTTCGGATCAATCAATCGTATCTCTTCCTCGGCAAGTGAAGTACTGCTACTAGTATGCGCTTCATCAATGATGAGAATGATGGAACGATTTTCTGCCTTTGTTCTTTGAATCATGCCGTCCCATGTTATTTCCTGCTCACTCTCCCTCCTCAGTTTTCTCCCCTCCTTATTTCTCGCCTTAATCTTTGACCAGTTAAAAAACAGTATTTCGTTTTGATTCAACACTTTCTCTCTGCTCAAACTGTCCAGTCCGGTCACTTCAACTTCAGACGCACCGCCATAGTACTCATTAAACTTATTTCTGCTCTGAGAAGCCAAATCTCCATCACTGGATCCGCCAATACTGACCCACAAAAAGGCAAAATCAACATTTAACAATTCTGGTGCATTCACAAGATCCCGCACAAACTGAGCCATCATAACGGTCTTACCGGATCCGGTCGGTGATTGAAACTTGATATCTTGCCTTGTGTCCCTGTCCCACCTGTGCAGTACATCCTTTTTCAATCTTTCTATTGCATCAATCTGAAATGGTTTTAGTATTGTGTTTTTCATGTTTGTTCTTTACCTTTTCTCTTTTTTTCTCGTTCATACAAATTTAACACTGTGGTGTGATTTTTTTTGTTTAAAATATTCGCTATTGCTGAATAAGTCATTTTTTTTTCATCTCTCAAAAAAACAACAATTCGAGACCTCTCATCAACAACCTCCCTCTTCCTGCTTGGACCAAGAATAGCAGAAAGGCTAATATCTTTATTTTGTATGATTCCTTCCATCAATGAGGAGAGGCTTTCATCTGATCCACTGCCTATTAATCCAAGAGAATATGCATCATTTATATAAGTACATATATCTGACAATATTGATTGTGCCTTGCTTCTTGCTTGATTGAGATTACGAAGGTTACTATTACCTTCAAAATGTAAAATATTGTTTCTATGATTTTTCAAATCTATGCTCATTTTAATTAAAAATTCTCTTATCTTTCTAGTATTTTTATTACTAAGATTCTCCAAATATTCTTCTATATTTTTGGTTTCTAATGATCTTCCTAGTGACCGATCATTCTTATAAAAACCGATATCTCGTAAAATTTTAAAAACAAAACCTTCAAATGCTAAACACAGTGGAGCAATAATAAATGTATAGTCTTTCACTTCACCACGTAATGAATGATGCTTCATGAAATGTTTTTCCATAACAAGATAATCTAGAATATACTTTCTTATTTGTGGACTTAAATACAACTTATTCCTCCTCCCTCCAAAAATCTCTTTGAATTGAATACCAGCATCACCTCTCTCTGTTTTTTTATATATATCCTGATCTATCCTGTTGTGACCGAAGCATTTTTTTATCTTTTTCTTTAAAAAATTAAATATTTTCATACTACAAATTTAAATTTTTATACACCCGCAGTATCGGCTCAGGTATGTCTTCCACTGAAACATTTTCATATTCCGCATAGTCGTTTTTCCAATCATCAGTACTTCCATGCGAAAATATATATAACTTCACTTCCATTTTTTCCAAAATTTTCTTTTCTAAATCTTCAAGTTTTTTTAAGTTCTCCCGAAAGTAGATACCGACATATTTATCTACCTCATCAGTAAATATCTGATACCAGTCATTTTTCTCTAATTCAGTAAAAGTATTTTCTTTCAAAGCAATCACATGACCGGCTTCATGGGTAAATTCTAACCTTTGCCTATCAGGGACACGGTCTACATGCTCCACATCAACAAATTCCGTCTTCAAGTATTCCAAGCTGCCGCCCAAACCTTCCACCTTCTCACCGCTTCCTTTTTTCTTATATCCTTTCATCACTTTTTTTATTCTTGGCTGACATACACCTTCTGCAACACCACCATGTCCGTTACCGTTGTTATTTTCATTGTTCGTACAGAGAATAAACTGACGATTGCCGCCGTCTTTTTTGTTTAATTCCAAAACCGCATGTCCGGCTGTTCCAGATCCAGCAAAAAAATCTAAAATGACCGCTTCTTTTTTATCACTACTCAAAATATCCAAAATGTCCAAAACTGCAAAAATGGACTTCGGATAATCAAAAGAATTTCTCTTTCCTAAAATTTTGTCAACAAGGACCGTTCCATGAGAAGAGGCATCATATTTTGGATCTATCCAAACTGTTTTTGCTTTTCTACCTTGTTTGATACGATCTTTCATATAAACTACATAACCACTTCTACCTTCTTTGATCACAATATCCCCCCTCTCTACTGCCTGCATTAAAGAAGGTTTGGTTTGACGCCACACGCGTTTTCCACCTGCATTATCAATAGGTAAAATTTCAATCAAACCATCATCTTTCTGTACATCTATTTTTCCTCTTTTTGGATCATAGTATATTGGATAATATGAATTTGGTCTCTCCTCTGGTGTAGATAGCCCACCACTTCTCCTAAAGGGAAGTAATCTATATTTGGAAATATCGTCCTCAAATTTAAACAACCCTTCTTGTTCATCTGTTAATGGAAGATTGCTTATTACCGCTTTTTCTATATTTTTTGCATATACTAACCAATACTCGTGACTTGTTGCAAAAAATTTATTCGTTGTCCTGCCTCGTGGATTGCTTTCAACAACCAAAAAACCAATTCTATTTTGTTCAAGAAAAATGTCATCCATAAGCAGTCCTAATGTAAAAAGTTCATAGTCATCAATCGTTGTGACAATCAATCCATCATCTTTGAGCAAGTGTTTCGCTAACCACAACCTTTTTGTCATGAATGATAACCATTTACTATGTCTAAACTGGTCATCTTTTTCTACATAACTATTGTTATAAACCCAACTTTGATTACCTGTGTTATACGGCGGATCAATGTAAATAACATCAATCTTACCTTTGTGTGTGTAGTTCAGCACCTGTAATGCATGATAGTTATCACCCTCTATCATAATGTGCTTTTGTTCACCTTCTTTGCCGGCGACACTCATTTCAGAAACTGACTTCAATATCGGCGCCTCCCTCTTACACCGCTCAACAACTTCCTCCAGCTTATCCTCCCACACAAGCCCATATTTTCGCTGCTTGCTCAACAACTGCAATTCTTTTATTAGTTGCTCTTTTGTATAATCCGAATAATCCCGTCGTGCAGGCTGTCGACGCGATAGATCCGACACGAGACCTTTTTCTTTGATCTGTTTTATGTGCTCCGCTGTATACCGCCTATCTTTCCGTGTCCCGACTCTATCAGCAATCACCAGTCCCTGCTCATCCCAGTTGCGCAGAGTATCCTCATGCACACCGAGCATTTCTGCTACTTCACCGATTTTATAATATTTTTCATTCTCTTTCTTCATATTGAATGATAAAGTAGAATCGATGTGTGTAGTATAAACTCCGCATCTTCTTTTGTTGGATTCTGACCAGTGCCACTAGTATGTTGACCTCTAAAATTAGCGAACCGTGAGCAAATTTCAAAAAGTTTTTTCTCATCGTCAACACTCTTGCCAATATATGATATTACTGCACTGGGATTTTCTTTCATCTGATTCAAAAATTTTCCTAAGCTCGGCTTTTGGTCTTTAGGATAATACTTATTCTTAATCTTTGTCTCCAGTGCATCAACACACTTAGAAACTGTTTTTGTAAGATCAGGGTCTTTTTTGTAAAAAGATTGCCATGCTTCTCTTAACGATGCATCTTCATTCAATACTTCCCTTGAGGCAGCTTCCAATCCGTCAGACACTCGTCGTTCTAAACCAACCTGCTCTGTCCCGATATGCGCAACCTTATACGCATGCCCACCCTCACACAAAATACTTTCTAAGGCCATAGATTTTTCTGGTGTAGCATGATTTTGCACAAAAAAGTTCAATACTTCAATAACAAGATCAGATTCACTAAAAAAAGAAGAAATGGATCCAGGAATGATACATCTAAGAGAAATCTGCGCTTCCTGAATAAAAGATGATTTAAAAATAAAATCACCCCAAAGACCATAATGAAAAGTGTCACTGTATTCACATGTAACAATCCATGTCACTATTGGTTGATGAAAATGTGCAGGAAAATCAGATGTTAATCCTTTCTTAAATCTCTTCTGATGACTTTGAGTTATAGGATTATAAACCATATACTCCCATCGTAACAGATGGTATATATTTATGTCAAGTTTCCTAATTTACCAAAGTTGGAGGATTCGCCGGCGGATTGCACATGATTCTCCCGACCCACAACAACGCATTTTCTTTTTTTGATTCATTCGTCGCATTTTTCCACGCGCTGTGCGGACACACCATTCGTTTCATCCCGTGCAGTGCATGGAAAGCACTCTACGATGCGCGCGCAACCAGCCACACGAACGGTAGTGAGTGTATATCTGCTTATTCTACCCAGTCCACCCGCCTGGACTCGAACCAGGAACCGCGTGTGTATAAGACACGTGCTCTACCAATTGAGCTACAGGTGGTAATATCATATTACTACACACCATGATACACTGAAACCATATGGCATTGTCGGACAAAAAAATCCTTGAGGAGATGGAAAAGGGGGATGTTGTCATTTCCCCGTTCAATGAGAAAAACCTTTCCACCTCAAGTTACGATGTTACGCTCGGCGAGTATTACTTCGCGGAACAGAAAAACACCAATAACTTCTACAACATGTACAGCAAAGATGATGTGAATCGGGTGTGGGGTACCGAGCCGAGAAAGGCGAGAACGGCAAAAGAGGTGTTTGAGGAAATCAAGTTTCCGTTTGTCGGTATCAGAAAAGATGATCGTGTTATTTTACTGGGACCGGGAGAAACTATTCTTGCGCACACAAATGAATTTATCGGCGGACGGAATCATATCACTACCATGATGAAAGCCCGTTCATCGCTGGGAAGAAACTTCATAGAGGTATGCAAGTGCGCCGGCTGGGGTGATGTGGGCTTCACCAACCGCTGGACGATGGAAATCACCAACAATGCGCAGCACTATCACATCCCGTTGGTCGTCGGCAGAAGAATCGCTCAGATTGTATTTTTTGAAACCGGACCGATTATAGGAAACGATTACACCAAAAAAGGGAAATATCAAAAAACGAATGATCTGAAACAACTACAAAAAGAGTGGGATCCGGCTTCCATGCTTCCGAACCTATACAATGACCGGGATATCAGACATTAATATAGAACAATCGTGGAAAGAGCACCTCCAACCCCTGCTGGAGGAAGCATACATGCACGAACTGCGGAAAAAAGTCAGAGTGCTGTACCAGGATTCAACAAAACACATATACCCGCAACCGCAGCACCTCTTCAATGCGTTTGACACCTGCCCGTTCACCGATGTGCGGGTGGTGATTCTCGGACAGGATCCGTACCACGGCGCGGGACAGGCGCACGGTCTCTGTTTCTCGGTGCCGGAAGGAAAGAGTATGCCGCCGTCTTTACAGAATATTTTTAAAGAAATACAGAGCGATATCGGCACAGCCGTGCCGGCACATGGCGACCTCACCCGTTGGGCGAAACAGGGTGTCTTTCTCCTGAACGCCATCCTCACCGTTGAGGCGGGAAAACCGGCATCGCACCACGGTATCGGCTGGGAGGAATTCACTGATGATGTTATCACCCTGCTCTCCGGCAGCAGAGAGCATGTGGTGTTCATGCTGTGGGGCAACTATGCGAAACAGAAACAAGGTCTCATTGACGGAGATAAGCACTGTATTCTCACCGCGGCACATCCGTCGCCATTTTCCGCGGAAAATGGATTCTTCGGCTGCAAGCACTTCAGCAAAGCGAATGAGTATCTGAAACAGCACAACAAGGGGTCAGTTGACTGGTGACTACTTATCAAACGCATTTTGAATTTCAACACCGTGTTTCTTGAGCAGCGCTTCATATTCTTCCCGTTCAAGTGTTTCATGCTCAAACAGTTCTTTCACGATGACATCAAGCGCGTCTTTGTGTTTTGTCAGCAGATCTTTCGCAGTCTGGTGCGCACCCTTGATAATGTTATCAACTTCGCTGTCAATCTGCTTTTCAAGGTCCTGTGAGTGTCCTTCCCTGCCGCCGGTCAGACTGTGCATGTTCGGCTGCCGAAGCACCATCGGACCGACTGTGTCCGACATGCCGAATCGGGTGACCATATTGTGCGCGAGACGCGACACTTCAACCAAATCGCTGGACGGTCCGGTGGAGACATCGCCGAATATGAGCTGTTCGGTCGTGTAGCCGCCGAGCGCGACGGTGATGGTGTCAATGAATTCTTTTTTAGTTTTCAAACGGCGCTCGGAGTCCGGCAGTGAGAGCACATAGCCGCCCGCGTGACCGCGGGAGACGATGGTGATCTTCTGCACCGGATCGGCGTACGGCAGCAGTGATGCGAGCAGTGCGTGTCCCGCCTCGTGGTAGGCGATGACTTTTTTCTCGTGCTTAGTGATTACGCGTCCTTTCCGCTCAGGTCCGAGCATCACCTTTTCAATCGCGTTAAGCAGATCTTTTTGGGTGATAACTTTCCGCTTGTCACGCACGGTAAGAATAGCCGCTTCATTCATCACGGAGGCGAGGTCGGCACCGGAGAGCCCCGGCGTCCTGCGGGCGACTATCTCAAGATTGACTGAATCGTCAAACTTTTTCTCGCGAGCGTGTACCATAAGAATCTCTGATCGTTCTTTGATGTCCGGCAAATCAACGACGATCTTCCGGTCAAACCGACCGGGACGCAGCAACGCATTGTCCAGGATGTCGGGACGGTTGGTGGAGGCGAGTACGATCACCTTGTCCGTCTGCTCAAACCCGTCCATTTCCACCAAAATCTGGTTCAACGCCTGCTCTCGCTCATCATTGCCGCCGCCAAGTCCGCTCCCGCGGGCGCGCCCGACCGCATCTATTTCGTCTATAAACACAATAGCGGGTGCCGCCTTTTTTGCCATAGCGAATAAATCACGCACTCTGGAAGCGCCGACACCGACAAACATTTCAACAAACTCAGAACCGGATATGGAAAAGAACGGCACACTCGCTTCGCCGGCGACCGCGCGGGCGAGCAGGGTCTTCCCTGTTCCCGGCGCACCGGTCAGCATGACGCCCTTCGGCACCTTCGCGCCAATACGCAAAAATTGACTCGGGTGCTTCAAAAAAGTCACAAATTCTTCAAGCTCTTCTTTCGCTTCTGACGCACCGGCAACATCTTTGAAAGTCACTTGGTTCTTTTTGTCATCAGGATTAACGAACCGAGCGCGCGACCTGCCGAATTGAAACAGCTGCATACCGCCCATACCCTTCGTCTGCCGTGATAGAAACCAGAAGAAGAGGATAAACAGGAGCAGCGGAAACAGGAACGGCAAGCTGGACTTCAGCCAGTAGCCGATCCCCTGCTCGCGCTCAACGCTGTACTGGAGTCCGGCGAGATGTTCGGCGGTTACACCAAGATTAAGCAATGTCTCGTCAAACGCAGCAACCGCATCTTTGCGCAGGGTGCCGATTTGTTCGTCGGCATATTGAATTTCCACCTTTGCACCGCGCACGATAATTTCCGTAACCTCACCCGCCTGCACAGCAGCGGCTACTTCGGAGATGGTCGGCTCCAATTCCTCTTCACCGTAGTACGCATCGCGAATGAAAGAAAAGACGATAAAAAAGACAACACACCACAGAATAATATTGAACAAATCGGGCATATACCGCTTGCGCAGACCGGGCTTCCCATTGTCAGACGATCGGGCACCGAAGAATCCGAAACCCATCTCCCGATGTCCGTCTTTCTTTGGGTGTCCGCTGTGTTCACCTCTCTCCTGTTTTTCTTTCCTGTGCGTGTCTTTCTTCATATATCAGTGTATTATACACATAGTATGGCGTATATAACGAACAGAGCGGCAAAACAACACCATGAAATCCTTGACACCGTGCGCGCAGGCATTACCCTGCTCGGCACCGAAGTGAAGAGTATCAGAAACGGCAAGGGGTCACTGCTCGGCGCGAAGGTACTCATCCGCGACGGCGAAGTATTCCTCGTCGGCGCGACTATTCCGCCATATCAGGAGAAAAACACACAGCCGTCATACGACCCTGAACGCACAAGGCGACTCCTGCTGAACAGGCGGGAGATTGAAAAACTCAACGCACAGACAGAGACAAAAAACTTGACCTTAGTGCCGATTAGTATGTATAATTGTAATAGGGTGCTGAAATTGGATATCGGCATCGCCCGCAAGAAAAACGCACGCGATAAACGGGAGACGATAAAAAGACGGGAAAGCGAGCGGAGTATCAGGCGGCAAATGAAACACTAGCGCGTCCAAAGGGGGACATTTCAACCCACCAGAAGTGTTCCCCTTTGGGGGTGTCAGGCTTTGACAGTTGACATGCCCTGTGAATGGAATGCGTGGTAGTGAGAGGTCACTATAATCACCGAAACCTTGCAAATAAACTTGCACAGATGTTCAACAGAACACCTGCCCTCGCGTACGCATAACAATGCCCGTGAGGCATCCGCAGGATGATTCTCACTAATCCAAACGGATGTAAGATAATGTGAGAAACACGGCGTGCTGTACTACGCTTCAAACAGCATACGAAAAGTAAACGAACGAAGCGGTTTTTGGTCTGTGAGCGAACCTATCGCCCACTACGCCACGAAAACATTCTTCGCAGTGTCAATATGGACGGGAGTTCAATTCTCCCCACCTCCACCAGAAAACTAAAACAGGAACACCCACGCTATCGCGTGGGTTGTTCTTTTTCATGGCGCATCGTTTTGGCGCGTCATGCGTTGCGGAATTCGGCTGATTTCCTTCAGCAATACTGCTGTAGATGCGATTTAAAAAATGATAGTGCGTTAACTAAAGATTCTCTTTTCATTGGCTTAAAAAACTCTCCCCTATGAATCGGTCTATCTACTTTTCTATCTCCTTCTAATAAGGTGATTATATTGAGTGTGTAGTCAAAGTAAGACATAAGGGTGTGGGTGCTGGTGCTACCAAATTTTACCTCTTTTAAAATCTCTGAATAATCGCCACCAAGCTGACTCTCAAGTTGAAAGAGCACAATCTCCGCATCAGGAGAAATTTCTTTTACAAATGAGCCATCAATTAAAATTCTCTTTATCATCGCGTTTTCTGTGTATGATTTACATTCAATGGCCATTACGAGATTACCTCGCACATAAACAGGAACATCTATGTTAAATTTGTACGAATAATCTTTTATGTTTTTTCGTATGTGTTCTGCTATTTCGTTTTCAATAGTATCTAAATAATCTTTTTTAAGCGGGACAGTGACAGATCCCTGCTCGGTGCTCAGATCATCAATATTGCCCACCATATCAAACCATGCTCGCTTCACAAGACCTCGTGCAAATGCTTCAACAAAAGAACCCTTAATAGAACGCTCTATACCGCCCGTTGCGCGTTTTGTATCCTGGACCTCGGAACCTATTCTCTTAACTAATGAGTTATATGCAGCTAATAAATCATCAATGGTTGGAATTTCCGGTAAATCTTCTATATTCATATATTAAAACAACGAGCTTGCTAATCGTTTCTCCGCAACATTACAATATTCCGTTGATATATCCACACCGAGATACCTTCTATCAAGCATACGAGCAACGCTGGTTGTTGTACCCACACCATTAAAAACATCCAATATGATGTCATTTTTGAAACTGAAAAGTTTGAGACATCGCGATACAAGATTTTCAGGAAACATTGCAGGGTGCCCATATTCTTTCATATTCCTTTCAGGTGCAATTGACCACTTCGCAACAACCCACTTTTTAAACTCTTCAGCCGTTATATCAATATCTTCAGTTTTTCCAGAGTGCTTCAAATCACCTTTACAAAAAACTTCAATAAACTCCCATGTGTATTTCAGATATGGACTACTCGGACTCTTCCAACTACCCCACGCAGTATACTTGCAGTTATAGTTATTTTTTTCCCAAAGTATTTCCCCTTTCCACAGCATCCCAATATCCAACAAATGTTTAGAGATAATATGATGTGTCGGTATATAATCTGAAAACAGCGGCTGTACATTAATAATCATTCTTCCGCCATATTTTAGGACTCGTTTTGTTTCTTCTAAAATTGCAAATAACTGATTGAAATAATCATCCCACTTTTTATCATCTGCACCATTCTCATATTCAAGTCCGAAATTATACGGCGGTGAGGTAATCATCACATCAATACAATTATTTGGTAACTTCCTGAGTACATCCAAACTATCCGCACATACTATTGCATTCTCATATTCAAACGGCAAGATATTTTCTTCTATGCTTTTTTCTGTGTTTCTAATACTGGAGGTTCTTTTTTCCGATTTTTGTTTTCTGTTCTTTACCTTTCTCTCTTTATTAAAATCAACATACACTCTTTTCCCACTCTTGAGCCCGTATGATCCGATACTGTTAACCGCCTCCACAAGATCATCTATAGCACTGAGAACCTCTTCCTCTCCGTTGTTCGCTTTTACCTCCAGTGCTCTGCTTTTGAACCGTTCAAAATCAAGATTATTCACAAACAGCTTCACCTCATATGATCCCATTGGCTCAAAATAAATATGTCTATTAAATTCATCCAAGAAAGATTTGACAACGCGTTTGCTTTTCTCATCAAATTCTTTGGTTGTCTTCAGAGTAACCTCCTTATATTCCATATATATAGTATATATCAGAAAATTACACAATATGTGTTACTTTCTCACACCTATTTGCTTTTCCCTGCTATGAAGTGGCTTACCATGATCTTTTAAAATTTTGTAAGCAACATCTTTAAAGGAGTTCATATATATAATGGGGCAATATATCACCCTATAGTGTAAAAATCTATGAATGAATTCCCCTAAATTTCTTTATAAGGAAAGTAGAGTTTTTATATAAAGAGAGTCATCAAAATTTTCCTGTTTTATTAAGGCAAAATAACCATTATTAATGCCTGCCCTTTCAAGAACATCTTCAAATTCTCTACTATCCAATCTGCAAATAACTTCAAATAGGTATGGAAAAATGATTGATACGGCGTTTATTCCAGATATCCTGCGGTGTATAGGAGAAAATATCCCAGTATTGCCTGATTTCGACATGTCAAATTTTTTGTACATTGAAAAAAGGAGATTAATATTTTTCTCAATATCACCAGAAGATAATTCGCATATTATTTTTTCCCTATACGGTCCAATGTTAATATGAGAAAACTTTTCTGATAAATCAAGTTTCAATATTAAAAATAATATAAATCTTCTAATCTTTTCTAAATCAATATCATTAATTATCCCATCTCTTAAATTACTATTAAGAAAGTCGCCAATCCTCATTAGGCGCCCATATTCTTCATCATCAGTTATAATATTAATATCCCCTTTCCCAATATTTTTTATAAATTCGAGAAAATATTTTTCATCTCCAGAAAATTTATTATCACAGTCAGCACAAAAAGTGTCTTTCATATATGGAAGATTGTTTGATTGAGTATATTTTGTGCTTCCATCTGCCATTATTATAGTTCCCCGTTTATCCTGAGAGTTCGGGTTGTTTTCATCAATACCACAAATATATTTCCTGAATGCTTTCGATAATATATGTGCTTTAATGAGGGGTCTTTCTTTCCTACATAAAAAACAAATGCCAAAATCTCCTCTTCTATTTTTATTCATATTAATAGCTGATTATATCACAAACGCCAAATTGTAGTGCTTGAAAAATACCTGAAAATAGAATACAATACCGCAGGTTTCCTGATAGGGAGAAACGGATGAGGAAGAATAGGAAGAAAAGGTTGGAAGAGTGGGACAAACACACACCCGAAGAAAAATTTGAGATTGTCTTCGGGAGCAATGATGTGTTCCATGAAAGCTTGCAAGAATGGAAGAAAAACGGCGGAAAAGGGAAGAATGTTCCTGATTTTGCTGATAGAACCACAGCGATTGGAAAACGACGATCAAGGATATACCAATTTGGCATATTGGTATGGGACAGATGGTCGCTACTGCCGGAAAACAGAATTTTCAACATCCATCTACACCGATGGTGGAGATCTGAAGAAATACTCGTCAAAGGACTCCATTCGCACAATATGCTTTTCTGCATCGGCATAACACTCAAAGGAAGTGTGTGGGAATTGGTAGACAAACATCCCAAGCAGAAAATTGCGAAAGTGGGTTCACTGATCGTGGTTGCTAATCCGGATGATGACGAATTAGAAAACGCAAAACTGGTACACAGATACTTCTTCCGGTGGTATACTCAGAAAGTCCGACATTCCGTGCTCATTCCGAAACGGTTTGCAGGAAAAACATGGACACTGTTCATAACAGGACCGGAGATACGGAAGAAGGGAGAAAGCAACGTGGTCCTCATCAAAGGATTTGACGAGGAGACGTAGCACACATACCCACACACTGAAGTGTGTGGGTAACTTTTTGCCGATTATGCAAATTCCATGAGAGTAAAGATACGCACACGCAGAAATCGTCCGTATGCTACACTGAATACAGGTATTAGTAATCATCCAAATTAGAAGATAGTATGTTTAAAAATATATTTGTCATAATAACAATCATCATTATCATTTTCCTTGTTGTATTCTTTGCCAGGAGTCCGCAGGATAGGAGTTTCGTCACATTCGGTACAGGCGGTATCACCGGTGTCTACTATCCGACAGGTGGGGCGATCAGCAGTTTAATCAACAAGAAACAGGACACATACAACATCAAGTCGGCAGTCGCGTCCACAGGCGGATCCGTGTTCAACATCAATGCAGTTCTGGCGGGTAACATAGAATTCGGTATCGCGCAGTCCGACCGGCAGTACGAGGCGTACAACGGACTTGCGGAATGGGAGTCCGAGGGACCTCAGAAAAACCTGCGATCGGTTTTTGCAATCTACCCCGAAGCAATCACCTTAGTCGCATCCGAAAAGAGCGAGGTCAGCACCGTTTCCGACTTGCGTGATAAACGGGTGAACCTCGGCAATGTCGGCTCCGGACAACTACAGAACGCGCTTACAGTGCTGAAAGTATTCGGATTGTCTGAAGATGATGTGAAAGCGGAGATGGTTAAAGCGGCTGAAGCACCAGGCCTGCTCCAGGATGGGCGCATAGATGCGTTCTTCTACACAGTCGGACATCCGAATGGCAACATCAAGGAAGCGGCATCCGGTCGCATACCAGTACGCATCATTCCTATTGAAGGTCCCGGCATCAACACACTTATCGTTGAAAACCCGTTCTACAGCACAACAACCATTCCCATAACGATGTATCCGAAGAGTGTCAATACGGAGGACATCCCAACATTCGGTGTGGCAGCAACACTGGTAACTTCAAGTGAAACATCGGAAGACATTGTCTACGCGGTCACAAAAGAAGTGTTTGAGAATTTGGATGACTTCAAGGCCTTCCATCCGGCATATGAAACCATAACACCTGAATCCATGCTGGAAGGACTTTCCGCCCCATTACATAAGGGTGCAATCCGCTACTACAAAGAAGCGGGATTGCTGGAAAGAATAGACGATCGGCTGCTCGTTGAAGCATAATCGGATATATCGCCGATAATCGGCGATGGATATGCAACACAACATACGAAACACATTCAGAATACTGAAAGATCGGCTGAAACCGGAAGTGCATGAGGAGATAGAGGAAGAGATTGAAGGTATTAGTATAAAGCGCACACCGCTGCTGATTATAATCGTTTCAGTTGCATGGGCGTTGTTCCAGCTCGCGCTTCCCCAACTACTCCTATTGGACACATTAGTTATCCGTGCGGTGCATCTCGCATTCGCACTGACATTAGCGTTTCTCACCGCAAATTTGTGGAAACAATCAAAACCGACGACGCTCAAAAAACCGTTCCGCAAAATCATCCGCTATGCAGCGATCAGTGTATGTATCGCGATAATAATCACCGCGGCGTGCTATATCATCATTGACTGGCAGGGTATCGCGGAGCGTGCGGGCATATTACTGACACGCGACATGCTGATGGGTGTGCTGTTAATCGCCATTCTGTTGGAAGCGACACGGAGAAAAATAGGCATGGCACTGGTGCTTACCGCCGCATTTTTTATATTCTACGCGCTCTTCGCTTCACATTTCCCCGGCATACTCGCGTTTAGAGATGTCTCAATAGTTGAGTTTTTCAATCAAATAACACTCTCATTTGAGGGTATCTACGGCATACCGCTCGGCATATCCGCATCAACAATCTTCCTGTTCGTGCTAATGGGCGCACTTTTGGAGCGCGCCGGTGCGGCAAGATACTTCATCAATCTCGCGCTCGCGCTGGTCGGCAGATCAAGGGGCGGACCGGCAAAAGCGGCAGTCGCATCAAGTGCGATGATCGGCACCATATCCGGCTCAAGCATAGCGAATGTCGCGACATCCGGCGCATTCACCATCCCGCTAATGAAAAAGACGGGATTTCCGGCGAAAAAAGCGGCTGCAATAGAAGTTGCGGCAAGTACAGACGGACAGCTTATGCCGCCGATTATGGGCGCAGCGGCGTTCATTATGGCGGAATATCTCAATGTCCCCTATGTGGAAATCATTAAAGCAGCCCTTATCCCCGCGATTATCTCTCTCGCCTCCCTGTTCTTTGTGGTGCACTTTGAGGCATCAAAACTCGGTTTGCAAAAACTCGCAAAAGAACATATACCCCGCTTCACGAAAGTGCTATGGGGTGGCGCGCACTACCTTGCGGTCATAGGTCTTCTGCTCTACGAACTATTGGTGATGCGCCATTCACCGGAGATGTCGGTGTATAAAGCGGTGCTGCTGTTGCTAGTAATTATCTTTGTCCAGGAACTATGGCGCGGATATAAAAAAGGATCAATCAATAAGGGTTTACGAGGTGCAGGCAGAACTATTGTTGAGGGATGTATTCTCGGATCAAAAAATATGGTGATGGTCGCACTCGCGACCGCGATCGCAGGCATTATTATCGGTGTTATTAATATGGGATTAGGCAGCAGCATCACGCAACTGGTCAGCGCGGTCTCGTTGGGAAACATATTCCTGTTGCTGCTATTCACTGCGATTGCCTGTATTATCCTCGGCATGGGACTACCGACCACGGCAACATATATTGTAATGGCATCGCTCACCGCGCCTATAATTCTTGAATTTGGAGCGGAAATCGGTTTCATTGTGCCACTCATCGCCGCACACCTCTTCTGCTTCTACTTCGGCATCCTCGCGGATGACACTCCGCCGGTCGGTGTCGCCGCATACACCGCGGCAACCATAGCAAAATCAGATCCTATAAAAACAGGTTTGCAATCATTCTTCTATGACATCAGAGATGCCATCATTCCTTTCATGTTCATTCTGAACACCGATCTCATTCTGTACAATATTGAAAACTTTTGGCTCGGTCTCCTCATCGCCATAATGGGCATTCTCGGCGCTCTCTCTTTCACCAGTGCATTGCAAGGTTGGCTTCTGATAAAAAGCAGGTGGTATGAAAACATCCTGTGCATCGGCGCGGCACTCCTCTTCCTTAATCCGGCATTTATCGGATTTTTCATCAATATTGCGGTACCGTACTATGGCTACATAGCCGGATTGGCGATCTTGATGGGAGTCGTATACATACAAAAAACAAGAAAAAGTAAACAAGTTACGCTGGATGTATAAAAGTCATGCGCATCTCAAATGAAACAAAGATCTGACAGTCATGGTACGGAAGAAAAATGTAAAAAGTAATCACTATGAATTATAATGTTGCATCATTTCGTTTATGTGCAACACACAAACGAAGTGCCGAGTGTAAAAATAAAATTTTTTACACAAAAAAAGAAAAAAGGGGTTGCAAAAAATTAATAAGTAGTGCAAAATACAAGTGGACTCTAGAACAAGCACATTCAAGCAGGTTTTAGAGGGCAAAAACTCCCGCTTGCGGGAGTTTTTGTGTTGAATACATACAATTATTTTTTTATCATACAAGCACAGAACAAAAAGTGTACGAAAGAGATACAAAAAGATATACTATACTCATCTCCTCGTAGCTCAGCTGGATAGAGCAACTCCCTTCTAAGGAGTAGGTCGCAGGTTCGAATCCTGCCGAGGAGGCCCGGAGAAATACCGGCATACTCCCCGTAGTTTAACGGATAGAACACAGGCTTCCGGAGCCTGCGATGCGGGTTCAATTCCTGCCGGGGAGGCTTAATGGAGGTGGAAATGACACCTTGCCGTAAGTTTTCCTCGTATACTATGTATGTATGGATACGCAGTATGTAAAAATCCCGTTTCTGGGTACGGTCTGCGCTAAAACTTCACTAGGTACAGCGATATGTGGTACTCCGTCTACAATAACTGTTTCAAAAGATATCTTACAACCAAGGAAAAAATACTATTCACTAACAATAGGCGGCGATAGTATGCGACACACCTACAAAGATGGCGAGACCATTCTTGTAGAGAATACCAAAAATGCACAACAGGATGATGTGATTATCGCCAGGACACAGGAGGGAGACACCATAAAGAGAATAAAAACTCTCACAGAAAAAAGAATTGTTCTTATAGCCGATAATAAAGAAACACTGTCATTTCCAAAAAATAAGATGGACATTCTCGGCGTTGTCATTGGCAAGATAGATGTAACAGAACAGGAAAGTGTCAACCTTGTCTCAAAAAACATACTGACTGAAAAATTGCACATAAAAAACAAAATTATCTGCGGTGACACGCTGATAGAAATGAGAAAAATTCCAACCGCAAGTGTTGATGTCATCATTGCCGATCCACCGTATAACATAGGAAAAGATTTCGGAAACAATAAGGACAAAAAAGATATGGAGGAATATATCGGATGGTGCAAGGTGTGGATTGATGAAGGATTGCGGTGTCTTAAACCGGAAGGAACAATGTTTATTTATGGTTTTAGTGAAATACTAGCACACCTTGCAACAAACACACGGGCAAACAAAAGGTGGTTGGTATGGCACTACACCAACAAAAATGTTGCATCACTAAACTTTTGGCAGCGAAGCCACGAAGGGGTGCTGTGCGTCTGGAAAGAGAAAAAACCAAAATTTTTCAGAGACGCAATCAGAGAACCGTACTCCGAAACATTCTTGAAAAATTCCGCCGGCAAGGTAAGAAAATCAAAATCCTGCAGATTCAGCAATGGAGAGAGTACCACGATTTACAAGGCACATTCAAAGGGTGCTCTACCGCGAGATGTCATTAAAACCCCGGCACTTGCCGGAGGAGCAGGAAAATCGGAAAGACATTTCCTCTGCAAAACCTGTAACAAAGTATATTTGTCAAAAAATCTTGACGAACACAGAACACACACAACTCTGAAGCACCCAACACAAAAACCAAGAGTACTTACTGAAAAATTGCTTCATTCCTGCCTCAATAAAAAAGGATTGGTGCTCATTCCTTTTGCTGGATCAGGATCGGAGTGCCTTGTGGCAAAACAACTCGGACACGACTTTGTTGGTATAGAAATAAACGAAGAATATATACAATTAGCAAACGGTCTATTCAATAAGAAAATGCCTAAATAGCATCAATCTCCTCTTTTTTCTCACGAAACACTTTCGGAGTAAACACCACAAACCCGTTACCCAACCTCTTCAGATTTTTATTTTCTATAAAATCAAGGTACGGCTTTCTATACTCGCCGTTCAGTTTCTTCGGTTTTTCAAACACTTCCTGATTCGGCACAGCGTATTCAATATCTATCGACTCACCCTGCAACTGTTGTTTACTTGTCCTCGGTCGGCGCACCTCCCTACTCTGTGTGCGTTTTTTAACCTGATAGTTAAGCATGCGTCCTTTATAATGAACTTGTATATCTGCATTCTTTCTATCAAGCTCGGTAGACATATTCACCGTACCGGCACCAAACACCTGTTCGGCAACATACCCGGCGTGTATCTGTGTAATGATGCTCGCCCAAGTCCGGTAAATTCTCGCAGGCAGTCCTCTATAAAAACAATCAGGACATATTGTTGTCTTATCCCGAAACTCCTCTATATCCTGTTCGTATTTTTTACTGTATCGTTTGTAAAATGTATCAAAGTTAACATACTCACGCTTATCCCAGTAAATCTCGTACATTAAATCAAGTGCCTGTATATTTCTCGGCAAGTCCATCTCCACGATTTTAATCGGCTGGTACTTTTTCCTGTACCCAGCCAAATCCACACCCTCAAGGAATGAGTCAAAAGATTGTGTGTCGTTTATTGTATACATACTACTAAAAATATATCTCACACCTTGAGTTGCGGGTTGCATAGATATAGATAAAGTATAGCAAATAAACAAAATTATGTCTTTGTGTCGAATATCTTGATTTACAGCAAGATGTCTGCTAAAATACAAATACAACAAGTGATAAAATACTTATATATCAGATTCATACCCATACACAGTAATAAACAACAAGCTTGAGCCTGTTTTCCAAAAAATCCAACAGGCTGCAAAACCAGAAAGATTTAATGCTGCCTTTCTGCAAAAACTTGGTTTCGCCAGCTCAAATTATCGAGCAATCGTACCCCTGTTTAAAAAACTTGGTTTCATTAATGAGGATGGGTCCCCCACCGAATATTATGATAGGTTGCGCGATGCAACAGACTGGCAATATGTGCTTGGGGAAAGAATAAAAGAATTGTACAAGGATCTCTACAATATAGACACTGAAATCCATCAAAAGAATCAAGATGAAATAAAGGGGGCTGTTAACCGTGTTACTGGAAAAGATAAAAAAAGTGTTGACAGATATGTCTTAACTTTCTCATCATTAAGCAATATGGCAAAGTTTGGGGTCTCACCGAAAACAACAAAGGTACCAGAAAGTGCAGCAAACACCAAAGAAAAACAAAAAAAGGACGAACACTCTGTCAAAGGAAGTTTAGATGGAATCAGTTTAAATCAAAACATCCAAATACAACTACCAATGACCAAAGACACTGCGGTTTACAATGCTATCTTCCAGAGCATACGAGAAAATCTGTTGGATTGATATGAAAAAAACAAACAAAAAGTATATGGATGATCTCAAAAGAATGACTTTCAACGGAATTCTGGCAATAGAAAGTCTCAATGCTTTATCAAAGAATGGAATTGATATAAGAGTGCTTGAAAAAAAGGAAGAAAGGGAAGAGCAGGAAAATGATTTTAGCCCAATTTTACTAAATAAAGCAAGAAGTATGAGCAGAGTTTACGAAATGTTTTTCTGTATGGAGAACGCTGCCAGATCACTGATAGAAGAGCGTCTTTCGGAACGAATGAACGAAAATTGGTGGGAAACCTGTGTTTCAGAAAACATAAAAAAATCTGTCGAAACCTTAAGAAAGAAAGAAGAAAAAAATAAATACCACACCCAAAGAAATTTACATCCAATTGGGTACACAATGTTTGGAGATCTTGAAAAAATTATCATCAATAATTGGGAAAATTTTTCCGATATCTTTCCCGAACAATATTGGATATCGTCTCGTTTTAATGATTTAGAATTATCAAGAAATATCATCATGCACACAGGGACACTTCCAGAAACAGAAATAGGAAGAATTGAGGGAATAGTTAGAGATTGGATAAACCAAACTGGGTAGTTTTATACAAAGCAATTTGTAAGTATTTCCAGTTTTGAATCTTTGCGACCGAAAAGTGCAAAAAAGATAAAACAGGGAAAACAGAGCGAAACATTCCATATCTCGCGTAAGAGTGAAAAATAGCAGAGTGTTTATGTATACAACTGCTTCGCTTTTTTGAATAGGTTCGAAACTGCGGGGTGAAGTGACGGTACCCAACCAAACGAACACCCTGTTACTATAGACCGTCCTGCCAGTACCTCCATAACTCCTACAGTACCATGACGAGGGCACGGGATTGGACGGCGGATTGAAAGGAAAAAGAAGTAAATATATCTACAATCTATACTACCTACTACCGCAAACCCTTCAGTTTCGCCCGCAGTATCGCAACTTCAAGTGCTTTGTCGGAAGATGCTATCTTTTCCTCAAGCGCGGCAATAAGATGGCGGCGAACCGCTTCCTTAGCCCGGGCGTATAAAAAATCACCGGCTAAGAGCGCTTCTTTAATACTCCACTTTTTATGCGCTGTGGTCCGGCCCCGGCGCAACGATGCCTCGTCAATGATATCATCATGTATTAATGACGCCGCATGAATATATTCCACCGCCAACGCCGCTTGGATGCCAGCTTCCCCGCGCTGTCCCATCAAGCGATAAAAAGTTAAAAGTAACAGAGGCCGAATGTATTTCCCTTCGCCGCGTAGAATATAGGTCATTCGTTCTTGCAGATCTGGATGACAATCCACCGCCACCAATCGGCACTTAAACTCAGCCATTGTCTCCGCCACGACCGCGGTAGGGAAACCGCTTGGCGGTTTCACAGAATATCGTTCATCGTGTAGAGACCCGCTTTGCTCTGGTCCGCCAGCCAGGCCGCGGCGCGTAACGCGCCTCGAGCAAACAGAACACGGGAATTGGCTTGATGACGAATTTCCAACACCTCCCCCTCGCCGATGAAGCGCACGCTATGTTCGCCGACTAGATCCCCGCCACGCGTTACTTGAAAGCCGATACTACCCGCTGTTCGTTCGCCTTCTTGGCAGCGATCATAAACAGCCAGTTCGTCTAAGGGGCAATCACGCGTCGCGGCTAGTAAACGACCAAGCATCAATGCTGTGCCGGAAGGGGCGTCTTTTTTATGCTTATGATGCGCCTCGGCAATTTCAATATCATATTCTTCGCCCAGATGTCGCGCTGCTTGCTGCGCCAACTCGCCGCAAACATAAATACCCAGGCTCATATTCGCCGCCCAGAAAATTGGAATCTGGTTGGCTGTTTTCTTAATCAGATCGATCTGCTGAGTTGAATGTCCCGTCGTCCCGATGACTAGACCTATGCCTTGCGCGGCGCATCCGTGTAAAACATCTATAATTGCATCCGGATGCGAAAAATCAATGAGCACCTTACATCCGGTTGGATCAATTGCGCTTATGCAGATAAGAGGATGATCGCCGCCACTGAGCGGCGCAATATCCTTGTTAGCCATGGGACTGGTTGGTTCCACGATCGCAACAGTTGCTCGCATAGCCGATGCGGCATGCGCTAAACGCAGGATCGTTAAACCCATTTTACCATCCGCGCCGCAAACTCCTATCCTTAGCATAATTGTAGTATACTGTAAAACATTTTATGACTCATTATAACCATGTTTCATAGAAAAAACCAAAAATATCCGTAATTTGTACTGCTATTATCGCAAATCCTTCAGTTTCGCCCGCAATATCGCAACTTCAAACGGCTTATCCGAAGATTTAATTTTTTCCTCAAGCGCGCTGATAAGGTGCCGACGCGCCGTTTTCTTGCGTTCCGGATTCCCTGCGCTCTCGAATTCATTCTCTAAATCATCAATACTCATAGCGACAAAATAAGAATCGTCCGGAACACCACGCTCTCGGCGTTCAATCTCCTCCTCTGAATAGAAAATCTCATAATCATCAACCCACACTTCATCCGCTATACCGTCGTCCCAGACCAAACTATCATCGCCCAAAATCATATTCTCTCTGTCATCCGCGAATAAAACTGCACCACTTCTGTCAACAAGAATTTGGGCGATGATATATTCATAACCAGAACCAGATTTTTTGGCGGAAACATTAGAAACAAGAACCTGATTTTTGTCTGAAAAATTAATGCGCTTAAGCACATTTGATGGAACGGACACACCGCCGCGCCGTACACTTTCAACATCTGAAGGGATACCGAGTTCAGATTCTTTCAATAGGTCACCGTACATAACCTTGTTGATTAATGCATCCGAATCCCTGCACGCCGCTTCTTTTTCTTCAATAGCATCAGCAATATCAGATGCGCGCTCGATGCTTGTCTCCGCCGCCTTCAATAGAGGCACATTAAGTTTACGCTCAGCATCTTGCACACTACCCCAAAGCATCTCCACCTGCTCCGGACTGACAACATTAAGGCGCGGAGGTCGGACTCGCCTATCAAGTGCAAAATCTCTCAATTTTTTAACTTTCTTTCTGATTGAATCGCGAAGTCGTTCACTCTCTTCTTGTTGTGCCACATTGTCACGAAGTTCTTTGATGCGCTGAAGAGTTTCGGCATTTTCTTTTTTCGCTTCATTTTCTTCACGGTAATAGCGAATACTATATTGGATACCGCCCCATCCTACAACACGGGCCGGATGTGCGGTTAACGGATCACCGGTAACACCATCATTGCCGTACACAATAGGATTGGGCAGTGACAGGTCTGATGTCAGAGGATCAAACCTGTGTTGCTGCCGTTCATATCTATCCTGATTATTTAATTTCCATTTTTCCCATACAACAGTATTCAAACGATTCCGTACATCCTGTTTGAGAGATTCAATATCATTAAATTTGTTCTCAGAAAACGCATCCTGCAGTTGAACATACACCTTACGACCAGACGGCAAAGAGGGGATATCACCAAGCTTCAAAATATCTTTATTCCGCATCTCTATCTTTGCATAGTAACCGTCATGAGGATCAGTGATGTACTGCACACGATACATCTTTCCACCGACAGTAATCGTATTAGGATTCTCTTTATATATCGCGCGCTGTGTATCCCGTGATATGAAATCTTCAAGAGAGAAAGATAGACTAATACCATGACGCTTCAAATCACGCATGGAAGACGCATTACCTGCGTGTGTGAGTCCCAAGGAATATAGATCACGCAAACAATCTTTGGAAAATGATCCTGAAAACATCTGGTTCTCCTGAATATCACTGCCATTGCGGGCACGCAGCACATTGTACCGATCCATGACCTGCTGGTTGTTCCTGGTAAAATCAGCAAAATTCGGATGCTGTACAAGCCATTCACTGAATGCACGCACGGCATCCGGATTGGAATCTACTTTTTCAACACTAGGCGGCAGATCATCTTGAAACTGTACATCTTTTATACGCTGAACGGTATGCCTGTACACACCATCTTTTTGTGGATCATATTCCAAAGAATCGTGAGATGTTTCAAGCAATTGGGGAGCGATTTCCGAAATCCATTCCTGCTTCACACGCTGAACAGGCGAAAGCCATGTCTTTGGTCCGCGTTTCGTGTCAGTGGTGAATATCTCACCGGCAACACACAAATCAGGCACGGTCCGGTAAACCGAAGACGACGGATGAATAAACATGTACATTCCGTGAGAAAAACCGGCGGGATCAGGGCGCACAAAACCATAACTAAAGCGACTATTTTTTCGCACAAAGTTTGAAACGAGACCGGCAAAAACGGATTTGCCAACGGCTTCCGGATCATCGGAGTGCGCTTCATAGTTCCGTCCGTTTCTGAGAACGCGGAGCATCTGCATTCTGGTCTGACGCACACGGTCAAGCGCCTGAGCGTTGAGAAAGTTTTCTCTTGCCCACTGATACCGACCGCCATTCAGATTTTTGTACTCCTTCCAAATGTTCATAAATGTTACAAAATCAGAAGAATCATCCTGAAATCGAAGATGTGCTCGATCCGCTTCATCCTCCTTTCCTCTGGGACGCACAAACAATTTCCGGCGTTCATCAAAAAAAGCAGCGATGGTTACAATATCACCGACACAGCCGCGATCAAGACCCTCAACAACCATTCGGGCAATTCTCGGCTCAAGCGGCAGGTCTGCCATCGTCTCACCGACAGAAGTAATGGCTTCCTGTTCGTCAAGAGCGCCTAACATTTTCAATTCCTGAACAGCGGCATCAATGTTCTCCAGATCCGGTTTGTCAATAAAATCAAAGGAACGCACATTATCAATGCCGGATTTTTTCATAATCAGGACAAGATTGGCGAGGTTCGTCCGCTGAATTTCCGGCTTTGAATACGCCGGTCGTTCTTCAAAGCTTTCTCTGGTGTAGAGTGCATGGTACACACCGTCTGTCACGCGACCGGCGCGCCCGCGCCGCTGCCTCAAACCGGCCTGCGAATGCTCTTTTGTTTCCAATTTTCTGATGTGCATCTTCGGATCAAAATCAGTTTCTTTGATGAGTCCGGAATCAACCACATGCCGTATACCGTCAACAGTCACTCCTGCTTCGGCTATGTTTGTGGAGACGATGATACGCCGTGTGTCACCTCGCTTGGTTATCACCCGCTTCTGCTCTTCCTTGGAAACAGACGCGTGCAGCTCCAATATCTCACACCGATTGGTAATGTCTGAGTCACTCAGACACTGAATGGTGCCTTTTATTTCCTCACGACCGGGCATAAAAACAAGTATGTCGCCCGGCTCTCCGGACGTAACAATCTCTTCACATTTTTCAGCAGCAGCAGAAACATAGTCGTTGGCAATTGTCTCCGCATAATGCTCTTCAACAGGAAACATCTTGCCTTCTATCTCCTTCATTGCCTCAGTACCGAAGTATTCGGCAAATTTCTCCTTCTCAATAGTTGCCGAGGAAATCACAACTTTCAATGGCGGGTGTCCCTGTTCTTTCCGCAGCTTCTGCGCCTGTTTAAGCAGACCCATAACAAGATCAATATTCAAACTCCGCTCATGCGCTTCATCAACCATAACGGCATCATAGTTTTTCAGAAGCGGATCATTGACAATTTTCCGCAGCATAATACCGTCAGTCATAAAATTCAAATTGGTATTGCGGTCAGTACGGTCGTCAAAACGAACCTGGTATCCGACTTCCCGATTCATAGAATAACCATTCAGGTCAGCAACATATTCAGGGACGGAAACGGCGATATTTACCCGAGGCACGGTGACGGCAATGCGCGAATCAGGACCGAGTGTTTTAAAAAGAAAATCCGGACCGCGTGTGGTTTTCCCGGCACCGGTGTGCGCCACTAACACTGACGATTCATGATTGGAAAAAAATTCCATCACTTCATCTCTGCGCCTGTCCATCGGCGTAACCTGATCGGGAGAAAGTTCCTGTTTCCTGTGAGACCGCTCTGGTGTTTGCTCCCTCTCGGAAGCCGGTTTGGAAAACTGCTCTGATGTTTGTTCCTTCTTGGGAAATGGTTTGGTTATTTCATCCAACCTTCCGAATACTAATTTTCTTCTCCCACTTTTCATATGCTAAAAACCTGTATTGTATCCTTGCCAATACCCTCATACCGTAACTCATCAGCAGCTTCGCGCAGAAAAGCAGCTGAAAAGAAAGCCGGAATAAGCGGAATAGTGCCGGAAAGTGTAACAGAGTGCGCGGGTCGCAGTTGCGGAAGCAATGCGTCAAAAAACTTTTGCAGGTCGTCGGGTGAAAAGTGCTCATCAGAAGGAAAAATCTTCCCTAGATCCACGGAATACGGCGGCGCACCGGATACCCTCTGGGAAAAATCCTTTCCAGAATTGGGAAAAGCAAAATCAAGAATAACATTACTGTCGCGAATCACGGTGTCCCGAGAATATATAGGCGTCAAGAATATGTCTCCGGATTTTGATTCCATAACCAATTCATCAGTAACGGCATGTATATCGCTGAACAGACGGAGTGTTGAGGCGATATGGCTGTTTGGAGAAAGACACACATGAGCACCCTGAAAATCAATAAGAAAATCCTGCACGGCATCCTGCCCGCCAAAATCAGGAGTAGTAATATCAGGCACCGTCACAGTCTCGTACTGAATAAAAGACGGCTTAACATGCGCAGAAACTGGCATACAAAAGCAGTATACAGGGATAAACAAGCGCAATAGGAAAATATCAACACATGCCACAAAAACAGGTACTGACAAAAAACCTTTTTATTCCTACATCCTATTTTTTCTTCTTTACACACAAACAAAGTGTGCACAGGCAGAATCCCTTCTTTGTTTTCCGTGCGCCTATCTTCTTCTTTGCCGGCTCAAAGGTGCTTTTTGAGCATGAACGGAACGCACACCATGCGAAGAGAGCGATAACGAACGAAACATTCAGAACATACACAAAGTCAAAAGGTGGCACATCAAAATATACGGGATCAAAAAAATCAATAAGGTAGAACACGAGCGCGAACAGGATATAGTACACCAAAAACAGTGATGTGATGACGCCGTAGAATAAACGAATATACTTTCGCCATACGGTTGAGACAAGCACAAGCAGTAGTGCGATCAGCACAACAATAAGGGACTCAGCAAAACGGAATATATCGTACCGATCTGCCTCAGACATACCCAATTCAGCAACACTTAAAAAGAGAGCGCTGAAACCGAGAAGTGCTATAAAAGCGGATCCGACAAAAACATAGTATTTCACATTTTGTGATCTGAACACATCATACAAAAGAGGCACTGAAGCGACGATGGGAACAGCAACCATGCCGAACAGATAAAAAACAAGGTGTAGTGCGGTCATACCCGAGCCGTGCATCAGAAAAATACCTTCATACAAAAAATACAGGTTTGATAATACGAGAGTGGCGAGAACGACAGCGCTCACAAAACGAATAAAACAGAAACAGGTAATGTTTACCATACACCCGTACTATACCACACCAAAACAATACTTTTAGTTATACAAATCGTATTCCCGCAATTCATTCCGAAGTGCGCGGTAATCAGGAAACGCCCTGCTGACGAGAGACCAAAACCTGTCCGAGTGATTAAGTTCTTTCAGGTGGCACAACTCGTGCACAATGATATAATCACGCAACCGTTCCGGCAAAAAAAGAATACGATGGTTTAAGCTGATATTCTTCTTGGCTGTGCAGCTGCCCCAGCAGGTTTTCTGATTCCGTATGTACAACTTATTATATGAAAAACCGTACAGGTTGTTGTAGAAACAGAGGCGTTCCTCGGCAAGTGCGCGTGTTCGATCTCTGTGCCTCAAGTAATCCTCCCGGGAAGAAACCGGCAGCGGACGAAAGCCGAGATTTTTGAAAAAATCAATTTGATTAACCACCCATACAGATTTCTCCCGTACAAACGAATCCAACACCGATTGAGGAACACTGATCGGTCCGACCACAACCACACTGCCGTCACGATGCACATCAATGTGCACCCGTTTCGTTCTTTTACTTCTGCGTACGGTGTATGAAAAATTGCTCATAGCGCACCATGGAAATCGTTAATACCATACTATAGCGCAAAAATTTTTTTTAGGATACAGGAAAAGAATATATACAATATTATTTAAATATTGTCAAAACCCGCTTGTCCACAGAACAAGCATAATATCTCCATTACCGAACGCGCAGATAGGTGCCGATGAGGTAACTGTAGAAAATCAGTTGAAGCGGATTCATGATGTGCCACACCGCATGGTCAACCGTAAGCCATCCCTGAAATGCCGCATAGAAGATAACGGCGGCGGGAACCCAGAGCAGAGCGGCAATAACTGAATCACCTTGTACGGAGGAACGCCTGCAGAAACAGGTAAAAATAATCGGAATGAGCACATATAACATATCAGCGACATACCACGCGAATGCGTTATAGAAAAAGGTGTTGAAATAAATAATCAAAACAGAAATGGTGAGTGCTGAAAGAAAAAGGTTTTGTGCAGTTTTTTGTTTCATCATATATAGTTACTATGCCATTAATAATACCATTATTGTACCACTATTGAGATGCTATGGCAGCGTGAATGGTGAGTATGTTCTCGGCAATATTGGTTGTGAATGCGGACAACCCTTGTTCCTCGCCCTTGAGATAAAAATCAAGCCAGTTCTTAGTATAATAATTCCGAATGTGAGTCGGCAGATAGGTGAGCGTACCTGTTTCAGTACTCCAATTGAGCGGAATATATTCTTCCCCTTGAAATGTCGGATTGAGCACATCTTCACCGACCGCCTTCCGTGGTTTAAACTGAGGATTAAAGAAGTATGCAGAACGGTTCACAAAAATAGGATTTTGCTTTGAAGAGATGGGGGCAAAATCATCAACGAGTGAAACATGAGTAACATCCTTCACTGAAATAATCATCTTGTCACCTGTCGCCCGATTATATGCATTCCGGGCGACCGGCTGAGGATTCTCATCAGTTGGCAGTACCCGTTCTCCGGGAAGGAGCCAAATGTCCTCAGGATCACCACCGGCAGCACTGAGTATGTTCCACATGATGCCGCGGAATACATTCTGCACAAACGCATCTTCCGATCCGTGAATCTGAAGCAGTGGTTTAGCAACACCGACCGGCTGACCGTCATCTGTGGTACCGGTACCGAAAATGCCGGTCGGCTCCCAATAGTGCGGCGGACCGTTGTTATACCCGACCGCGGTTACAATACGATCATCACGCGCGGCAGAAAATTGAGCGGTCATTGAACCGAGCGAATGACCGATAATGCCGATACTGTCAAGATCAAATGCACCGGTAAATAATCCGCACACCTCTTTCCCGTGCACCGGCTGACCGCGCTGTGTATATGCGGCAGCACAGGTCTGACTGTCTGTATGTAAACTCTCAATACCGTCAATGATGGTCTGTACATCGCTCACCCGCTGATCAAACAACCCTGCCATCATAGCACCGACCCGCTCACCGCCGCCGGAAACAAACTGAAGTTGGGACGAATCAGGGAATTCTTCCGCTTCCATGTTGTGATTAAAGAAGTATCGATAGAAATTAGGAACCACTTTGGGCTCTCCCATAATCGTTTCATACGCACGGTTCAATCCCGTCGCGCCGGCAGTCGCGGTATACCGTGAATCAGGACTCTCAAACACATGCGGCGCACCGCTGTCAGACACAAAACTCGGCGCGATAACAATGTATCCATTACTCGCTAAATACTCTGCAAACAGAGACCACATTATGGAAGTACCGCCAAGACCGTGTGCGGCGACAATGACCGGAAACGAACCTTCGGCAATATCAGCTCCGTATGACGCGGTAATAATGCGGCGCTTCATCTCGTCTGAGATGGCATTGAGCAGCTCCGGCTTTGAAAAAATTTCACCGCCGGGCTGTAAGTCAGGACCGCTTACTTCAACCAGGGAAAAAGATACTGCGTTGCGCTCATACGCGGCACTAAAAACATCGCTTGCGCTCTTTGAAAAATCAGCAAGAGTGGCAGGCCTGCCGGAATCGGCACTGTTTGTCGGATACCACATGTGTGCGGCAACTATCTGTCGCTCCCCCGAAGCGTTGACATCCCGTAACATCGCTGTATACCCGTCAGATGCATGCTCGCTGTTCCAGCTGTCAAACGGACGATCTGTGTCATGAAAGTAAAGAGGGCGAACACCGACCGCGTATGCTCCTTGACCATCTCCACGCGCACCTTCACTCATATACGAAAAATAAAACCAAGCAATAATAAAACACCCGAGAATAAGAATAAGTATTTTCCACATAGTACTTACGGTCAGTATAACATACAGTGCAGTTTTGCGCGGTTTTGTGTTTCATCATATATTCAACTGTACTGCCATACCATTGAAAATACCCTTACGAAGTGTATGTTGAACGGCACCATGAGCGGAAAAGAAGCCATAGGATTGCAAGCGTAATTACTATCTCATCCCAGTTCCAGAAAGACGGATCAAGCGGATTAACGCCGTAGTGCCCGTAGGTGAACGCATAGACAAACAAGAGAAAGAGGAGAAAGAA